>JAHISQ010000033.1 GCA_018818125.1 Candidatus Rifleibacteriota bacterium | reverse complement strand
CAATTGCTTTTTGCCTTTTTTGGCTTTTCTTCAAGGCTGATGGCCTTGCCTTCGCTGTCAAATTCGACAACACCATATCGTTCTGGATCTTTTACCGGGTACCCAAAAATGACGGCACCATCGTTTGTCGCAGCCGCTTTCTTCAAAACAGGGGAAAAACCCTGGCCGTAAAAAATATTATCGCCAAGAATCAGGCAAACACTGTCTGAACCAATAAAACTCTCGCCGATTATGAATGCCTGCGCAAGACCGCCTGGGTTAGGCTGCACGGCATAACTGAGACTGATACCCCATTGCGAACCATCCCCCAACAGCTCCTTAAATCTAGGAGTGTCGGTTGGGGTGGATATTATCAGGATTTCACGCAGCCCGGCAAGCATCAACACTGAAAGCGGGTAATAAATCATGGGCTTGTCGTAAACAGGCAAAAGCTGTTTACTGACAACCATTGTAATCGGATAAAGCCTAGTACCTGAACCACCGGCAAGAATTATGCCTTTCATTGATTAGCCACCCTATAGCTTAAAGTTTTAATGGTAATGAAATCTTAGCTCCGTCCTTTGACGACAGATATATCGCGTGAATCAATTCAAGACTTTTTCTACCGGAACGGCCATCTGTATCGGGTTCGGCTTTGCCTTCTAATACATCAAAAACGTTGTGGTAATAAGCTGAATGGCCGAAACCATAGACGTTCGGTGGATTATATGAAGCTTCAAGAATTGCTTTGTCGTCGTCATCGTAGTCAGAGAATTCCCATTTTTCGATTTTATTGATCGCGATACCGCCTACTCTTACGGTGCCCTTTTCGCCGAGGATAGTGATCGAGCCTTCGAAGTTCTTTGGGTAAGCAAGCATTGTTACACTCATGGTTCCAATTGCGCCGTTTCTGAACTTGATAATGGCCGCGCCCGTGTCTTCGGTTTCAACATGGCGGGCCATTGTTGCTGTGCTGGCCATTACGTGATCTATGTCGCCAACCAACCAGTAAAGCATATCTACGTAATGGCTTGCCTGATTCATGAATGCACCGCCATCGAATTCCCAGGTGCCACGCCATTTGGCCTGGTCATAGTATTCCTGGGGTCGCTGCCAGAATACATTGCTCTGAACCATGTAAATTTTACCAAAGCGGCCCTTTTCAATGGCTTTTTTAAGAGCCTGCATTGTGGCGTTGAGGCGGTTCTGTTTGACTACGAATAGATTTACATCCTCGTCGTCACAGGTTTTAATCAGCTTATCAACATCGGCAATGTTTATACCAATGGGTTTTTCGGTAAGCACATGGACTCCGGCTTTGGCGATCTTCATGCCGTGTTGTGGATGCAGACCGCTTGGGGTACAGACCGCGACCAGGTCGAGGTCTTCTTCTTTCAGCATTTTATCGAGCGACTTATAGTGGTTACAGCCATTTTCTTCTGCTGCTTTTTTTGCACGTCCTTCTATACTGTCACAGACTGCTACCAGTTTGCAGCGGTTACCATGTTCTTTTATTGCTTTGAAATGATTGACAGAGATTCTGCCACAGCCAACCAGACCTACTTTTATCATATTTTACTCCGTGCAAGTCATTTAGGAGTTGAAGTATAAACCTGTAAAAAACAAATTGCAATTTTTTTTCAAACCTCTAAAATAGGCTTAATTCAATCGAGGTGAAGAAATGAAAGTTTTAACCATAGTTGGCGCCAGGCCACAGTTTATCAAGGCAGCCGTTGTCAGCCGGACTATTGCTGAATACAACCTGAATGCCTGCGAACCAATTCAGGAGCAGATCATTCACACCGGCCAACATTACGATCAGAACATGTCAGATATCTTTTTCGACGAAATGCAAATACCGCGCCCCCATTATCAACTTGCAGTGGGCTCTGGCAGCCATGCTCTGCAAACGGGACAGATGCTGATAAAGCTTGAAGAAGCCATGATGCTGGAAAACCCGGATATGGTGCTGATATATGGCGATACCAACTCAACTCTAGCCGGTGCTCTTGCTGCTGCCAAATTACACATACCTGTGGCTCATGTAGAAGCCGGGCTACGCTCGTTTAATCATAACATGCCGGAGGAGATAAACCGCATTCTCGCCGACCGTGTATCAAGCCTGTTATTGTGCCCAACAGTTGAGGCTGTAAAGAACCTTGCCAGCGAAGGCATACCCTGCCCACGCCTCAAGGCGAAAGTTGTTAATACCGGAGATGTAATGAACGACGCTGCTATTTTTTATGCAAAGCTTTCCAATAGCAGCTGGCTTGAGCAGAATAAACTGCTGCCACATCAATACATTCTAGCCACTATTCATCGGGCTGAAAGCACCGACAACCCTGAAAATCTAAAAAACCTGATGGCAGCACTCGACATGATCAGCAGAAAGCACTATCCGATTGTCTGGCCGATGCACCCGCGTACCAGAAATCTGATTAGCTCAAACCCTGAATTGAGCAAGCTGCTGGCTACCTCTGCATTTAAAGCTATTGAGCCAATAGGCTATCTCGACATGGTCTGTGCCGAAAAGCATGCCAGGCTTATAGTAACTGACTCCGGCGGGGTTCAAAAGGAAGCTTTCTTTCACAAGGTTCTCTGTGTGACCATGCGCACTGAGACAGAATGGGTAGAACTGGTGGAAGCCGGCTGGAATATGATTGCCGGTCTTGAACCCGAAAAGATCGTCGCAGCAGTAGAACAGATGCTGATGATAGACCCACAAAAACTGCCATGGCCTGACCTTTATGGCTTAGGCAATGCCGGTCAAAACATCGTCAAAGAACTGATCAAATGGAGTAGAGAACAAGCGAGATAGATATGAGCATTTTTAGCTACTTGCAATTCTACGTTTACATGATTATACTACTAGTAACAGTACCCGCCGCGCCTAGTTGCCTTGTGGCAAATGCGTACCAGGGCGGGGCGTTTCTTTTTAGGAATATGCCGCTGTGAACCAAACCTTTACTAAGCCTCCAACGACTCCTCAAGAACAGGTAAAACTGCTCCAAAGCAGAGGGATGGTGGTTTCAGAACCAGAATACGCAGCAGAATTTCTTGCGTTTTTCAATTACTATCGATTCAGCGGATACGCCTTACATTTTGAACACTTTGAGCATGGCCAAAGAACTCATTCTTTCAAAGCTGATACAACATTCGAAAAAGTAGTCAGACTGTGTGAATTCGATTCTGAACTTCGCAGCTTCTTTTTCCCACTTCTTGAAAAAATAGAAATAGCTGTCAAAACAGTATTATGCGCTGAACTGGCACTGAAATATAACGACAGCCATTGGTTTCTGAAGTCCGATTTATTTTGCATGGACAGGTTTGACCACCAGAAAATGTTGGAAGATTGCAGGTCAGAATTCAGAAGAAGCCAGGAAACCTTTGCTGGTTCTTATCGCCGAAAGTATTCTTCACCTGAACTACCTCCTTCCTGGATGATCATTGAGTTATTGTCTTTTGGCAAGATTGCAAAGATCTATGCCAGCCTGAAAAACAGGTCGGATAAAAAAATAATAGCTCAAAGATTCAACTGTTCACCCAAAGACCTCGAATCATGGCTGCATTCTCTCACTGTTTTTCGGAATCTATGTGCCCACCATGCAAGAATATGGAACAGGCATTTTTCGATTTGCGCCAGATTACCTGCCGAGATCGAAGTAAAACAAACAAAAAAAGGCCGATTGGCAATGCTATTCTATGTCTGTCAAAGGCTAATCGATGTCGTTGATCGCAAAAACCGCTTTAAAATCAGCTTGGAAGAACTTCTAGCCAGGCATCCACAAATACCTTTGCAAAAAATGGGCTTTGAACTGATTTTTCCTGCAAATGAAAAATGCTTTACCGACCTTAATCACGCTGTAAGCGATGGAGAAACATTAATGGATAACAAATACTTTGTGCACGAGTCTTCTTACGTCGATGACGGCGTTAAAATCGGCGAAAACACCAAAATATGGCATTTCTGTCATATTCTCGGGAACACTGAAATTGGCAAAGACTGCAGTTTTGGCCAGAATTGTGTGGTTGGGCCTAAAGTTAAGATCGGTAACAACGTCAAGGTGCAGAATAACGTGTCGATCTATGATGGCGTCGTGCTCGAAGATGATGTTTTCTGTGGCCCGTCAATGGTGTTTACCAACGTGGTTAACCCGCGCAGTCACGTCAGTCGCAAGCATGAATACAAAAAAACATTGCTGAAAAAGGGCGCGACCGTCGGTGCCAATGCGACAGTCGTCTGCGGGAATACCCTCGGCAGATACTGCTTTATCGGCGCGGGATCGGTTGTGACTAAAGATGTTCCTGACTTTGCCATGGTGGTAGGCAATCCTGGCCGCATTAAAGGCTGGATGTGCCATTGCGGTGTCAAACTGATTGCCGGTGAAAAGCTCGAAGAATGTAGCGACCATAAATGCAAGGATTGTGGCGCAGAGTATCAGGTGAAAAACGCGATTTTCACAGCAAAGTAGCGATAGCTATGGATTTTAGATTGCATGAAGGATTATGATGTTGTAGTCGTGGGGGCTGGTATCGTCGGCTGCTCGATTGCCTGGCGGCTCAGCCGAACCAACCTAAGAATCGCTCTGATCGAAAAAGGCTCTGATGTCGCCAATGGCGCAACACGGGCAAATTCTGGTATTCTGCATTCAGGCATTCATGAAGAACCTGACTCTGAAGTTTTCGCCATGTGTCAGACCGGCACCGACTGGTATAGAGAATGGTCGTCTCGACTCGACTTTCCTTTGCAAAACAAGGCAACTGTGATTCTTGCTCACAACAAAAACAGTCGGCAACTGCTCGAAAAAATGGCCGCAGCTCATGCTCAAACCCTGCAGTCGGAAATGCTCGACCAGAAAGCAACCCATGCACGCTGGCCTTTCCTGGCTGACAGTATCTGTGGCGCCCTCGTAGTTGAAAATTCAGCACAGATCCTGCCCTATGACGCCTGTCGAGCCATTCTTGAAAACGCCGTAAGCAATGATCTGACCTTTCTTCCTGATTGCTCGATTAATCAGGCCGAAGATTCTGAAGGGAAATGGGTTTTAACAACTACGGCCGGCCTGATAAGTTCCAGATACGTGATTATTGCAGCTGGAGCAGGCAGTAACGAAGTCAGTCGGTTCTTTGCTCTGGAAGCCTCATACCAGAAGCTTGTCAGCGGTGCTTATTACATGCTTGCCAGAAACATACAACCAGAGCTGGCAGAAATCTTTTTTACGCCACCATCTGAGACAACCAAAGGGATAGTTCTGCAGCAGACAATTCATGGCAACCTTATGCTGGGGCCGGATGCTATTGCCAGTAAAGATCTCACCGATGAAAAGTTAAATTGGAACCGCTTCTGCAGTCTCTGGAATGCTTGCCAGGATATTGTTCCGCAACTCGACCGCAAAGAAATTATCAGAACCTTTACCGGTGAACGTGTTAATGTTGGCACTGGTTTCCAGTTCGACGATCACCTTGCAATGAAGAGAGTTCTCAGGATCGATGGTGTCAAATCGCCCGGCTTAACCGCAGCACCTGCTATTGCGATGAAGACAGAGCAAATGCTCAAAGAATATTTGAACCTGCCAGCGAAAAACAGTCTTGTCGAGACAAGAATCAGCATAGTTGGCGCGGTTGCAGAGCAGCATCCCGGAGAACTGGTCTGTCGCTGCGAAAAAGTATTTATGAGCCAGATTGCCGAAGCTATCCGACGCGGTGCTGACAACATCGAAACGATCCGCTGGCAGACCAGAGCGGGTATGGGCGACTGTCAGGGTTCTTTCTGTCGACCACGCCTGACCGCCATTTTAAGAAAAACTCTTAATCTTGCAACCAGTGACGTTAAACATAAGAATCAGGGGTCACAAATGTTTACGGGTGATCTCAAATGAAAAAGTATGACTTCGCCATCATAGGCGCTGGAGCCGCCGGAATCGCGGCAGCAGGCCAGATCGCAAGAACTTTTAGCAATGCAACCTGCGTGCTTATCGAAAAAGATTCCAGGCCGGGCGGTATACTGTTGCAGTGTATTCATACCGGTTTCGGCCTGAACTATTTCAAACAGGAACTCACTGGGCCGGAATACGCACAAAAGGCTTTTGCCATGCTTGACACTAACAAAACCGAAATGCTGTTGAATACGACTGTAATAGAAATCAGCCACGAAAAAACAATACAGTGTTGCAATGAACATGGATCGTTCAGCATCGCATTCGACAAACTTGTTCTGGCGACCGGAAGCAGAGAAATTCCATTCAGTGCGTTGTCTGTTCCATCGAACCGCCCCGCCGGGATATTCGGTGCCGGTGAAGCTCAACTGCTGATCAACCGCTACGCGATCAGACCTGGCAATACTGCGGTTATTCTCGGCGCCGGTGATATCGGGCTGATTATGGCCAGACGCCTTGTCTTTGAAGGAATGCAGGTTGCAGCTGTAATCGAGATAAGATCTGAACCGGGCGGAGTGAAGCGCAACATACAGACCTGTATTTATGATCTTGAAATTCCGTTACACACTGAATCAACAATCATAAAAGTTCATGGTCAGGATAGAGTGACAGGCGTAACTTTGGCCAGAGTCAATTCTGCCTGCGAACCTGACTTTAAAACAACTGAGTTTATCGCCTGTGACTTTGTACTGTCGGCAATAGGTCTGATGCCGGAAATTTCACTGGCAAAAAATGTCGGCGCGCAAATTACAAACGGACATCTGCAACTTGACCAACATGGTCGCTCTTCGCTGCCATGGCTTTATGCCTGCGGTAATGCTGCCAGAATATTTCCGATAGTTGACGATGTCAGCTCAACTGCTGAAGAAATGGTATCTACAGCTTTACATCATGATCATGGAGTCTGTCAGTGAGCGTAAAAAGTCACATCTGCCTTGCCTGCCCAAGAAGCTGCAGTATCAGACCGCAGCTGGAAGGTTTGCCCGGGCAGAAACTCTGCCCGCAGGGACAGGAGTTTCTGCAGCAGGAAATTGCCGCGCCATTGCGTCATTTTTTTTCGACCCTTCGCGACAACGATGGCAGATTATATGCCTACCGCACTGTTGAACCAATTGAGTTAAGCGAAATCAATGCCATGCACCAGAAACTGAAAGGGGCTCCCACACCGGAAGCCCGCAATCAGATTCATAATGATTTTTGCCAGAGTCACAATACAACAAAGGTTTGTATTGATATAGAATAGTTCTTCGTCATTGCGAGGCGCATACGCCGAAGCAATCCCTTTAAACATGAGATTAGCTCAGAGCTGGCTTATGCCTTCGGCATACCGCCACGTCGGGCTAACGCCCTCCTCGCAATGACATTGAATTCAAGTCAGCTTTTGGCGGTAAAATCGTTTACGGTTTTGGCAACAAATTTGACCTGTTCTTCGCTCAATTCAGGAAAAACGGGGAGCGCCAGGGTAGTTTTCGCCGCTTTTTCTGATTCGGGAAAGTCACCTTCGCCATAGCCTAGATTGGCGAAGCATTTCTGCTGGTGCAGAGAAAGCGGGTAATAAACGGCACAACCGATTTCTTTTTCGGTCAAATGAGCTTTGAGAGCATCTCGGTTATCGACTCTTATTACATACTGATTGTAAATGTGGCGCCGGCCTTCTTTCTCAACCGGAGTAGTAACTTTATTGTTGTTCTTGAAGAGCTCGTTGTAAAGAGCTGCATTATGGCGGCGACCCTCGGTCCAGCTGTTCAGATATGGCAGTTTAACTGAAATTACCGCGGCCTGCAGCGCATCCAACCGAGCGTTAAGACCAACTTCGTTATGATGATACTGAACCTGCCCACCATGCACGCGCAGTCCCTTTAGTCTTTCGCTGAGGCTTTCGTCGTTGGCTGAAACAAGCCCGCCAT
Organism: Candidatus Rifleibacteriota bacterium; assembly: GCA_018818125.1. GTDB lineage: Bacteria > Muiribacteriota > Ozemobacteria > Ozemobacterales > Ozemobacteraceae > Rifleibacterium. The sequence goes on along the minus strand of JAHISQ010000033.1, from coordinate 41,008 downwards.
CGCCAAAACAACCAAGGTTCTTACTTGGGAAAAAGCTGAAACAGCCGATATCACCGATATTTCCGGAGTTTTTGCCTTTGTAGCCTGAGCCGATAGCCTGCGCTGAATCTTCGATTACTTTGAGGTTATATTTTCGGGCAATTGCCATAAGCGGATCCATGTCGACACACTGGCCAAACAGGTGAACCGGCATGATAGCTTTGGTTTTGAGATTGATTTTCTTCTCAATCTGGTCGACCCGCATCAGATAAGTATCAGGTTCAATATCAACAAAAACTGCTCTGGCACCTGAGCGTGCGATTGAACCAGCGGTAGCAAAAAAAGTATAAGGCGTAGTGATAACTTCGTCACCGGGTCCAACATCAAGAGCCATGAGAGCCAGCAACAGAGCGTCAGTGCCTGATGAGCAGCCGACTGTAAATTTCGCGCCTATGTATTCCGCAAGTTCCTGTTCGACTCTGCTGACTTTGGGGCCGAGAATGAACGCCTGATTTTCTATGGTATCCATTATTTCAGGTAAAAGTTTTTCTTTTATCTGGGCGTATTGAGGTTTAAGGTCAAGCATTGGCACTTTCATCGGCGATCTCCTGATAGTGTTTGTAAATTAAAACTTCATCGGCGATTCTATTCCCAGATTGCTCTACAGGCAAGTTTTTTCGATTGCTTCAGACAGCCGGTTTATGCTCATGTTATTTCAACCATCAGAAAATTGTTGTCTGAAATGACTGATTAAAGTAAGATTCAGGTTGAAAAAATGTTCGGAGGATAACCTGAATGAAACACCTGTTTGATAAACTTAAAAGCCGCAAAGCAAAGATCGGGGTAGTCGGCCTCGGTTACGTTGGTCTGCCGCTCGCGCATGCCTTTTCCCTTAAATATGATGTGGTTGGCTTTGATGTTAACCAGGCGAAGGTCGAGCTGATGAAACAGGGGATCGACCCGACCGGTGAAGTGCCTGAAGGCGGCCTTAAAGGCTGCAATATTGAATTTACCACTGAGCCCGAAAAACTTGGTGAGTGCCGGTTTATTGTGGTGGCGGTGCCGACGCCGGTTGATCAGAATAAACGGCCGGATCTGACGCCGCTGGTGATGAGTTCTCAGACTGTGGGCAAGTATATGCCACGCAACTCTGTGATTGTTTACGAATCGACCGTTTACCCGGGCGTGACTGAAGATGAGTGTGTGCCGCTGCTCGAAAAGAATTCGGGGTTCGAATATTTGAAGGACTTCAAGGTCGGTTACAGCCCGGAGCGCATTAACCCCGGCGACCAGGTGCATCGGCTGCAGACCATAACCAAGATTGTTTCGGGTTGTGATGCTGAGACACTTGAAGTTGTGGCTTCTGTTTATGACAGTATTCTCGAAGCCGGCGTGCATCGCGCTTCTACCATCAAGGTGGCCGAGGCCGCCAAGGTTATCGAAAATACCCAGCGCGACGTCAATATTGCGCTGATGAATGAACTGTCAATTATTTTCCATAAGCTCGGTATCGATACGCTCGAAGTGCTGCGCGCGGCCGGAACCAAATGGAACTTTTTGAAGTTCTTTCCCGGGCTGGTCGGTGGGCATTGTATCGGGGTAGATCCTTATTACCTGACTTACAAAGCTGAAGAGCTTGGCTATCACCCCGAAGTGATTCTATCGGGGCGCCGGATCAATGACGGAATGGGCAAGTTTGTTGCCGAAAACACCGTGAAAAAGCTGATCAGGGTCGGCAAGGCGGTCAAGGGCGCGAAGGTGCTCATTCTTGGGCTGACTTTTAAGGAAAATGTCGGCGATATTCGAAATACCAAGGTCGTTGATATCATCAGCGAACTGGCTGAATACGATGTCGAGAGCCTCGTTTTTGATCCTTACGCTGATGCTGAAGAAGTTGTGCATGAATACGGGGCGATTTTAGCTGCTCAACCGCATTCCGGGGACACGATCCCGAATTCTGCGAATTCGGGTCATGTCCCCGAAATGCTCCCGGGTCATGTCCCCGAAATGCTCCCGGGTCATGTCCCCGGATTGCTGCTGCGGTCACTCGCCGCTGCACCAAAGGTTGATGCGGTGATTCTTGCGGTTCCGCATGATAAATTCAAAGAACTTACACTTGATCAGCTTGCGGCTTTCTGCAAAAAGGGTGCCGACCCGGTGATCATGGATCTCAAGGGGATGTTTGAGCCGGAGATGGCGGTCAAGCAGGGGATTCGATACTGGAGATTGTAGGCCCTGCTTCGCTGAAGCTACGCAGGGCGGGCGGGAACAGCATATTTACTGCAGGGGTTCAACATGTTGAACCGCTACGCAGACACACATCCAGATTGTGCAGGATCGGCCATCCACTGGTTTGAATTTGTGGATCAGGAGCGTTTTTTGGTGCGGGGTTTGCGGGTTGGAACGTAAGCGGCGACGGGTTCTGAGACTTTGTTGGCTGGCCCGACGACAGAGCCAAGGTAATCTTGAAACACTTCGATACTTTCGGCCACAGCGGCGTTGATAACAAGATTTTTCAGGGCTTCAAGATCGTTGATATTCTCAATTGCAGAATTGATTCGGGTCGGTATTCGCTCAAAACGCAATTGAAGAATAGTATTCAAAGAGGCCTTGTGAGAAGCAATGCCTTCTTCCAGGCCTTTCTCAATGCCTTTCTCAATGCCTTTCTCAATGCCTTTGGCAATTCCACGTCTTTCGAAAGTAGTAACGTAACGCATGTTTTCCTCCAGTTCATTCAGGGTCTCAGTATAAGCGTTTTCATAGTCGGCCGGCAAGGTCATTATCCAGTCAAGAAAACGGAAGAGTTCCATGATGGTCTGGCGATCAAATTTCGCCTTATACAAAGCCCGGGCAGCATATGTCTTGAACTCAAGACGCTTTGCGTCGTTGCCAATGGTTTCCATTGTTTTCATATGCGCAAACGCAGCTATTGCAAAAGGATTCTGGCTGTTTTCAAGATCTTCGACCTTATTGGCAAAATCAAGAAGTTTTACCATCGGAAACCGAAAATTCAATTCACAACCCCATAGTTCATGACAGTATTCCTGTGGACGCCATTCTTTGTTTTTATCAGCAAGCAATGCCAGACTGGCAATTTTCTTCTGGTAGCGGTCAAAAATCCTGTAATGGTAAACCAGCATCCTTCTGGCAAGATCGCTGTCTTCCTGCCCCTGAATTTCAAGATGAACCAGCACCCAGGCTTCCTGACCAGTCAATTCATTGACTTTGACAAGCTTGTCGGCATAACGCCGACCGGTAACTCCTTCAACAGCGATTTTCTGAAACTCTTTGTCGAGAAACTCGTATTTCTTCTGCCAATCGATACTGACCGCTATTTCAGGAAAGAAAAACTCCATGAACTGCTGGAAATATTTTTCTACCAGGTCTTTCCATGGAGAATCATAATCTGCGCGCTTTGCCATGTTTTTTTTGTCCTTATAGAAGACATCACCTATATGATACCCTGCCATATCTTTTTAAATCAACAGTGCCTGCGAGAATATTGACCAGTCCGCGAAAGAGCAACCGACTGGCTCATTGGCACAAATCTTGGACAGGCTGGCGGTTGCGCATGCACTTTCCCTCAAATATATTGAAATAAAACACGGGTGCATCGGGCCTCTACCATCAAGGTGGCCGAGGCCGCCAAGGCTATCGAAAACACCCAGCGCGACGTCAATATTGCGCTGATGAATGAGCTGTCGATTATTTTCCATAAGCTCGGTATCGATCACCCGGGCGCTTCTGCCCGCTGAGCAGTGCGGGGTCCGTGGCTCTAAGGCTCCAGGAGCGAGCCTAAGAGCCACCGAACGCTCGATCAGCTGGCTGCTTTCTGCAAAAAGGGGCCGACCCGGTGTGCCCACATGGATGTGGGCGAATACTCGCCCGCCGCAGGAAAGAGGCGGGCGGGTGATCATGGATCTCAAGGGGATGTTTGAGCCGGAGATGGCGGGCAAACAGGGGATCAGATACTGGAGATTGTGACCCTCGGATAGACGTAGGTAGCACTGATAGCAGGCCCAGATTTCTGGGCTTGCGACAGGTGGTTATTTTTACAAGTCTTTGCTATCATTATGAGATGAAAGTCCGTGAAATAATCAAGTTAATAGAAAAAGACGGCTGGAGAATAATTGCCAGGCGAGGCACCAATCATCGGCAATTTAAACATCCGATAAAATCTGGCCGAGTGACCATATCTGGAAATCCGGGAGATGATGTTGCGCCTGGAACACTTAACAGTATTTTAAAACAGGCCTTATTAAAAGGGAGTTAACTATGCAAGAATATATGATTGTGATAGAAAAGGCAGGAAAAAACTATTCCGCCTACGCGCCAGATATTCCCGGTTGTGGAGCAACAGGAAAAACTCCTGATGAAGCAAAAAAACACCTGCGCGAGGCAATCAAATTTCACCTGGAAGGCCTTGCAGAAGACGGTTTTCCAATGCCAGAAGCAACTTCAATTTTTGACAGAATAGCTGTTTAAATGTGGATTGATATCTAAGGGATGTTTGAGCCGGAGATGGCGGTCAAGCAGGGGATCAGATACTGGCGACTGTGAAGCACGGATAGACGTAGGGTAGCACTGATAGCTGGAACGGTAAGAAGTCCTTTAAAATCACTCGTTGTAGACGTAGGTTTGGAAGCCATGCTGGCTGCAGAGCTCGTCTTTTCTGGCGATTTCGAGGTCGGAACGCACCATCTCTGCGACCAGTTCTTCAAGGCTGGTTTTGGGACGCCAACCCAGCTGATTAAAAGCCTTGGTCGGGTCACCCAGCAGGGTTTCAACTTCGGTTGGCCTGAAATACCTCGGGTCAACCCTGACTATTGTCTGGCCGGGTTTAACTCTTATATCGGTATCCTTTGTCTCCACCGACCTCACGATGCCAGTTTCATCGACGCCCTGCCCTTTCCAGTCGATCTTGATACCGAGCTCTTCGGCAGCAGCATTGACGAAGTCACGCACTGATTTTTGCCGGCCGGTAGCAATTACGTAATCATCAGGCTTTTCCTGCTGCAGCATCAGCCACTGCATTTCGACGTAATCACGGGCATGGCCCCAGTCACGCAGTGAGTTCATGTTGCCGAGATGCAGACAATCCTGAAGGCCCAGCGCGATTCTGGAAATGGCCCGCGTAATCTTGCGGGTAACGAATGTTTCGCCGCGCTGTGGTGATTCGTGATTAAAAAGTATGCCGTTGCAGGCAAAGATACCATATGCCTCACGATAGTTGATGGTGATCCAGTAAGCATAGAGCTTGGCGACAGCGTAGGGTGATCGCGGGTAAAATGGTGTGGTTTCTTTTTGTGGGGTTTCCTGAACCAGTCCATACAGTTCAGAAGTCGAGGCCTGATAAAATTTCGTACGCTTTTCGAGGCCAAGAATTCTTATGGCTTCGAGCATGCGCAATGTGCCAAGCCCGTCAGCGTTAGCCGTATATTCTGGCGAATCGAATGAAACCTGAACATGGCTCTGGGCGGCAAGGTTGTAGATCTCGTCGGGCTGAACCTGCTGGATGATTCTGATCAGATTAGTCGAGTCGGTCATATCGCCGTAATGCAGAACAAAATGGCGGTTGTCAACGTGCGGGTCCTGATACAGGTGGTCGATGCGAGCGGTATTGAACAACGAAGCGCGGCGTTTTATACCATGCACTTCGTAACCTTTCTTGAGCAGAAATTCGGCCAGGTATGCGCCGTCCTGACCGGTAACTCCGGTGATTAATGCTTTCTTGGCCATAGTATCCTCCAGTTTGTCGCGTTCAGACGCGGACGTAGGTGTCTTCGAAGCGCACGATGTCGTCTTCGCCGAGATAAGTGCCGCTCTGCACTTCGATTAGTTCGAGCGGAACGCGGCCGGGATTTTCGAGACGATGTAACTGCCCGAGTGGAATGTAAGCAGACTGGTTCTCACTCAGGATTATCACCTTTTCACCGGTGGTGATGCGAGCTGTGCCACTTACTACTACCCAGTGTTCAGCGCGGTGATAATGCATCTGCAGCGACAGTGCTGCACCGGGATTAACCGTGATGCGCTTAACCAGGAAACGTGGCGCGATATCGATGGTATCGTAGGCACCCCAGGGGCGATTGACGCGACGGTGGTTGACCACTTCGGCTCTTTGAGCAGCACGCAGTTGATCGACAATATGCTTTACATCCTGCACACGGTCCTTGTGGGCAACCAAGACAGCATCGGCAGTCTCAACAATAATATGGTCTTCGACCCCGACAGCAGCAACCAGCCGACTTGAAGCAAGAATGCACGAATTCTTGACCTGACTGGTAAGAACATCGCCGGTAACTACGTTGCCATCTGCGTCAGCAGGATTCACGTCAGCAAGCGCAGCCCAGGACCCAACATCGTTCCAGCCGGCGGCGAGCGGCACCATAACGCCACAACTGGTTTTTTCCATGATCGCGTAGTCAATCGAAATTGACGGGCTCGCTGAAAAAGCAGCCTTGTCGAGTCTAAGGAAATCAGCATCGCTGCTGCCATTAGCAAGAGCCTTACGGCAGGCCGTCACGATTTTGGGAGCATGTTTTTTTATTTCGGTGAGCAGCACTGAGGGCTTGAACATGAATATGCCGCTGTTCCAGAAGTAGTTGCCGGCTTGCAGATACTTTTCGGCAGTTTTGAGATCAGGCTTTTCGACAAAGGCCTCGATCGGCAGGGCTTCGTCAGCTTTGCCAGCTTTTGCCGATCTGATGTAACCGTAACCTGTTTCGGGGGCAGTCGGCACAATGCCAAAAGTAACCATGTTGCCGGCTTGCGCCGCCTTGAGACCTTTTTTTACTGCAGCGTGAAAAGCCGTGTGATTCTTGATTACATGATCGGCTGGCAGAACCAGCATAACTTCGTCATCTTTTTCGCCGTGCAGGGCAGCAACTGCCACCGCCGGGGCGGTATTGCGACCAACCGGTTCGAGAACGATGGCCTGTGGCCTACAGTCGATCTGGCGCATCTGCTCAGCTACCAGAAAACGATGATCTTCGTTGCAGATTATAATCGGGGCACCAAGATCGGTCAGACCACTCAGTCGCAGCAGAGTATCCTGAATCATGGTATGTGAACCTGCCAGAGGCAAAAACTGTTTTGGATAAAGCTCACGCGACAGCGGCCAGAGCCTGGTGCCGGCACCACCAGAGAGAATGACCGGAATTATTTTGCTCATATTGCTTCCCCTGTTGTTAATATCCAACTTTATAGCACGCCCGGGCAGCTTCGGCAAGAAAGAGAATTCCTGGCGAGAAACACAAAGATGTGCGCAATCAAGGATGTTCAGGCGAGCATGGCAGTCAGGCCGGGGATTTGCTACCGGAAGCTGTAAGAAAACTCTGCAGGCGTTTGTTAAATCTGATCTCTGAGGGCTTTTTGACTTTGTAAATCGGAGCGGCAACAGTCAGATCATAATCAAACTCGATATTAAAGCAAAACTCCCAGTGATACTGGTTGTCAGCATTACTGCTGTCCTCTGGCGAGGCATCATCAGGGATTTTCATTTCCGCTCTCAGATCATATCTGCCATTTACACGTGCCGCCGAAGCCAACGGCAGCTCAACTCTGGCGACGCTGACGGTATTTGTTGCGTATTTGGTACATGGCCGGCGATAAGTGTTATGACACTTCAGTTCAATGACAGCCTTGTATTCAGGGGAAAAGCCCTGCGAGACTTTTGCAGCAACAACAAAGCTACTGCCAGGAACGAGAGGCATCTGACTCAGTTCAAGCTCAATGCCGCCATGCTTTGCAAAGTTGTAGATCATCATGCTGTTGACCAGTGTGACAACAATTGTCGCCAGCACCAGCACGACCGCGAAAATTTTGACAACCCATTCTACAGATGGAGAATAATACCATTGGCTGCAAAGAAGGCCTGTCAGCCCAAGCATACCCGGAATGGTAAGAAAGGCATAAATCGTCGGCCGAAACGTGTTTTGAACTGCTGTAAAGCCGCTGTAATCGCCAGAAAAATACCATGGCTGATTGAAAAAGTTTTTTTTATTTGCTTCGTTTTTCGAAATGCTGACGACTTTGAAAAGCCCATGAAAAGAAAAACCGCAGCCAGCCGACAGAAAGAGCATGGTCCAGCAGATGCTGTCTAAGATGGCGATACCATGCTTTTTGCCGCGTATCAGGTCTGATGCCTCTAAAAAACCGAGCACCACAAAAACAAGCCCGAGCAGACTGAGCAGAACATAGCTGAACTGATAAGCCAGTGGGCCAGCTTTTGGACTGAATGACGGCATCCTTTTTCTCCCATATCTAATCGTTCATCTGTTTATTTCTGTTTTTTGCCCACGAGCGCACACTGCTGCGAATAAACATAGCAGGATGGCGGAGATTCAGCAAGGAAACAAGGAAGCGGCAACCTGCCGCTCCCTTGTTAATAAACGTGACTCGGACCTATTTGTCGCGGCGGATGAGGTGGTAACCGAAACCGGTTTCGACGATGTCTGAGACTTCGCCAACCTTAAGCCCAAAAGCAGCGTCTTCGAAGGGTTTGGCCATGGCACCACGGCCGAAGCTACCAAGAGAACCGCGAGCGGATTTGCCGCTCGGGCAGTCAGAGTTTTCAGCTGCGAGAGTGCCAATGTCGGCACCTTCCTTGATTTTTTTCTGCAGACTTTCGATGAGCTTACGGGCTTCGTCTTTGCTGCGGGTGGCTTGGCTACGATCGGCGCCTTGCCAGGCGATTAGAATATGAGTAGCTTCGACCTGCTGCGTGGCAGGTGGCACTGTGGCAGTATCGGAAGCCGAAACTGAGACTGGCGGGGGTTCGGGTCTGGGCTCGGTGAGTTCGATGGTTTTGACCAGCAGCGGCTTAATCTTCGCCTCCTGCATAGCGTAAACGAATTTAGCGGCATTACTGCTGGTTTCGCTGGCCAGAGCGGCAAGTGCCGGATCGGTTCCGGTGTATGATGCGTCGAGACTGACGATGTAACCCTTGCCACCGTTAGCGAGATCGGTGGGTTCGCTGCCGATCCGCAGGCTGACAGTCAAACCGTTGAAGGTTTCTACTTCGATGAGCGTAGCACTGGCCAGGCCTGAGTGCTGTAGCGGCTCGTCTGTTGCAACGATGTCATCACAGTTGATATCTGCGAAGAATCCGGCGACCGCGTCGGCAACAGGCTGCTTTGTCTGCTGCTTTTCAGGCAGACCGGCAAGCTGCAGCGCGGACGTTGCGTTGGCTCGCGCCAGAACAAAGGCGTTTTCGGGCACAACCGGGCGGTTGTTAATGCGGCTGATATCTTTGGCAGCAAGCTTCAACAAACTGGTGTTCAGCCAGCGAAGTTGGGTGTTGTCGATCCAGAGACGCTCAGATGCCAGATAGATGTTGTCGTTACCGGAAAATCTAAGATACTGTCCGGCATCGCCGTAGCCGACGCTGCCATCGGGGCCACGCGACGGCCGGCCTTTACCGAGATGCAAAGTTTTTAGTTCTTTGCCGGCCTTGTCGCGCAGAGTCAGAAGCAGACAATCTTCGCCAGGCCTGGAGCCTTCGGCGAGATTTGCAACGCCGAGATCTGCGTGGCGGGCCGGGTTGGCGCTGACCATTTCCATGATTCTGTTGCTGGCAAGTTTCTGAAAAAGATCCTCAATGCGGTCGCGAGCAGCAGCAAAACCACCGCGACTGGTAACACGCCAGCTGCCGTTTTGTTGTGCAACACTAATTTCTTCTTCGGGTGAAAGCAGAGTAAAAGCGCGCACCTGATCAATTTCGGCCGGGGTCAGAAGGTTTTTGCCGACGAGCGGATCACCGGCAGTTCCGGGTTTGCCATCATGATTTATCAGCATGGCGATTACAATGAGAACCGCAGCGATTATCAGAAGTTTATAGTTTTTCATAGCATTCCCCTCCGGCTGTTCTGGCGCATATAGACATAGACGCCGGCCGCAGCAACCATCAGTGGCATCAGCAGCAGATTTATAAATGTCACCCAGGCTCCGAGGCTTTCAATATCCTGACGCAGCAGCTTGCGGATTTCGCGGCGACGGCGCATGGTTTCAGACTGTTCAGTGCGGGCACGCTCAATTTCTTCGCGCTGGGCGGCACTGAGAATAAGACGTTCGCCGTCTTTCTTCTGCGACTGCAGCTGATTGATGCGCTGCTGAACCGCTTCCAGCCTTGCAGTCAGAGTCTTTTCTTCTTCCTGCCAGCGTTTCTGAGCTTCACGTTCGATGTTTTCGACGCGGGTGAAAGGGCGCGTAAATTTGCCGCGCGAGCGCACAGCGATCAGGTCTTCGGAACCAGCGAGCAGATCGACGCAGTTGGAAACGAACGCGAGGTTATCGTTGAGTGGCTGCAGCATAGTATTGCCAAAGAAGTTGATGGCGCGCACGCAGTAGTCGTTCTGCAGCAGGTCAACATCAGCGATTACCATAACCGAGCCCGGTTTTTCGGCTTTAGCAACATGATTCTTGCGGCGCTGCTCGGTTTTGGCTTCGCGTTGTTTCTTTGCTTCTTCGCTTTCGCCATCGGGTGCGGACTGAGTCGGTGGCTCGGTAAACGCAGAAGAGAAAGTTCCGCGCACCAGGGCCGCCAGAGTCTGGCGACTGCCGCTGGTTGGCAGGCTGCGCACGAGTTCCGCGGGCTGTACCAGTAGCTGGTGTGTGTCAACCTGGTTGCCTGATTCGCGGGTCATCAACAAAGGAACAAATTCGTTCGCACTGCCTGAAACCTTGCTCAAAACGCCGGCGTTAACCATCAGCATACTATTGAGTTTGGCACTTACTGCTGATTCTCGGTTAAACGCATCGCCGCTCATACTCAGCCAGAGTGGGTGGTCAATCACACCCTGCGGACCAGCGTTAACTCTAGTTGCCATATTGATATCGGCCGCGATTTTGCCACGGTTGTATTCGACACCCCAATTTTTGAGAAGCTTCGGCAAATCAGAAGCGCGGTTCATCATTGCCATGAACGGGTTACTCTGATCTGCCAGATTATCAGCCATGCAGGCCGGGTCAACCATAACGATGGCACGACCGCCTTTGAGCACAAACTGGTCGATAGCATAAAGCGTTGATTCAGGCAGGTCCTTCGGGTGTATCACCATGAGCAGTGAGACATCACCTGAAATCTCGGTGACATTGGTTTCGATCTTGCGGATATCGAAGTTTTTGCGCAATTCGCGCAAAAACAGCCAGTCTTCGCCCTGCTGCATACCGGGTACAGGCATGGCCGAAGCGCCGATTACCGGCAACGGGCTGAGCACGCCAACGGTAGCCTTGCCACGGGCGGAAGCCTGAACAATGGCACGGGTGATATCATACTCAAGAAACTCTTCACGCTCTACGGTAAAGAAGGGAATTACTTCTTCCTTGTCGGCAACGATAGAGACGAGACCGAGGTAGAACTTTTCACCGGTCGGCAAACCGGCCTGGGCGAGACCGTATTTAACCGCCCACTCTTCGACATCGCTGTCTGGCTGTGGGTCAAGCACTTCGAGTTCGATCATGCCACGGCTGCTGGCAACGTATTCGCCCAGAAATTCTTCGATACGTTTGCCATAAAGCTTGTAACCAAACGGCACGTTAGCAAGCGATCTGGAAAAGTAGAATTTAAGTCGGGTTTTATCAGACAGGCGACCGAGCATCGAGCGGGTGCCTTCTGACAGCGTAAACAGCTTTTCTGCGGTCATGTCAGCGCGCAGAAAAGCAATTCCGGAAATATAGTTGATTGCGACTAGAATCACTGCCAGAAGCAGAACAGATCCAAGCGAAGACGCCAAAAGACTGGCGGCGCTGTGGCTGGTGCTGGCGGTGCTGGTTTTTTTATCACTGGTCATGGTTCGGCCCCCTTCCCTACTCGGCTTTCTTCATTTCGAGAACTACGGCATTTGCAGTGAGCATGAAGCCGATAATCGAAATAAAGTAGATAATGGCGCGGCTATCGAGCAGCCCACGTTGAAAGCTCTGGAAATGCGTGAAAAAGCTGAACGCCGAAATTGCTTCTGATATCCAGACTGGCAGGAAGCTGTTTAGAAAGTCGGTAAAGACACCGATACCGAGCATTACCATGGTAAAGCAGGCGACGACCGAGAGCACGAAACTGATAACCTGATTTTTGCTCATTGCTGAAAAAAGGCAGGTAACCGCGAGATAAGCGCCGGCCAGCAGAAACGAGCCAATGTATGAAGTGAAAATTATGCCATAGTCAGGACTGCCGAGGTAGCCGACAGTGAACACCATCGGGAAAGTAAGTGCAAGCGCGATACCGACAAATACCCAGGCGGCCAGAAACTTGCCGGCAATAGCCTCGATCAGCGTTATCGGCAGTGTGAACAGCAGTTCGATCGTACCGCTTTTGCGTTCTTCAGACCACAGGCGCATGCCCACGGCCGGCACCAGAAAAAGATAAAGCCAGGGGTGCCAGACAAAAAACGGGTCCAGCGATGCAATGCGGGTATCGAAAAACCGCGAGAGAAAAAAAGTGCAGCCGGCAGTCGCCAGCAGGAAGATAATTATAAAAACATAGGCTACCGGTGATTCAAAGTAGCCTTTAAGCTCTCTTTTGAGCACGGCCTTGAGGTTTCTCATGCCTGGCCTCCTCTGGTCAAATTGTAGAAGACTTCGTTTAGATCGCCTTTTTCAAGGGTAAAGGCGTCGACTTCCAGATTACGCTGGTGAATGAATCTGGCGGTTTCCTGAGCGATAGCCACGCCCTTTTTGGGAAACAGGCGAACGCGCAAACTGCTTTTGCCAGGCTTTTCTGCGTCGTTGTCGACTGCCGGTGCGCCAGGCTTATCTTCATCAGTCAGCTCGACAACCTTTTCGACGCCCTCGATTTTCTGCAGTTCAGCGAACGCGTCTCTGTCTTTGGCGCCGATCAGCTCAAGAGTTACGGCGCCATGCAGAGCCGAGCGGCTGCGCAGCGCTTCGGGGGTTCCATCGGCGACGATGCGACCGCTATCTATGATAATAGCGCGCGAGCAAACGGCTTCGACCTCTTCGAGGATGTGGGTAGAGAGGATAATGCATTTTTCGCGGCCCATGCGCCGAATCAGTGCGCGCACTTCCTGTTTCTGGTTGGGATCGAGGCCGTCAGTGGGCTCATCGAGAATGAGATATTCGGGATCATGCAACAGAGCCTGCGCGAAGCCAACACGCTGGCGGTAGCCTTTCGACAGAGTGTCGATCAACTGCCAGGCGACCTCTTTGAGGTTACAGGTTTCGAGCATGCGCACGACCCGGCTGCGACGTTCTTCGCCATCGTAGCCGCGCACTTCAGCGGTAAACATGAGAAAATCATAAACATTCATATCTCTGTATGACGGGGCAGATTCAGGCAGATAGCCGATTTTGGCACGCACTTCGAGAGGATTTTCCCAGATATCGAAATTGGCTATGCGTGCGGTTCCGGAAGTTGGCGGCAAAAAGGTGGTAATCATCTTCATGGTGGTTGATTTCCCGGCGCCGTTGGGGCCAAGAAAACCGAGGATTTCGCCTTTATCTACCGAAAAGTTTATACCGTCGACGGCCCTGATACTGCCAAATGACTTGGCCAGTGATTCAACTGCAATCATCTAAACCTCCTGTAATAAACAGAAACGCCTGAGCGCGGCGTCTTGTACTTTTGCAATTCAATAGACTATCATCAGTCAAAAAAGATCCCAATTTTTTTTTATTTTTTTCAACCTTTTCATACATGCTCGTTCACTCCTGCAATTCGGAAGAATAAAAAGAGAGATCTCGCACAAACCTCTTGAGCCACAAAGAAAGCAATAAATCCTTAGTGTCTTTGCGGCTCAGTGCGAGACTAAGTTCACAAAACTTGCGCAAAAGCGGGTGATGTTTTACATTGTGCGGATGAAACGCATAGCTATTCTTGAAAGCTCATCGCGCTCGCTGATTAACTTTCGCGGCAGTCTGATTCAGACACTGCGACAGCTCGGGCACGATGTATTCTGCATTGCGCCTGATGCCTGGTTTGCCGACGAGGTGCGGGCAATTGCCAGCAGTTTTGCGACTGCTGAAGTTGCGCGCTGCGGGCTTAACCCGCTCGATGACATTCTTTATTATCAGTGTCTGTCGCAGCTGCTTAAAAGCTATAAGCCTGATGTAATACTGGCGTATACGATTAAACCGATTGTATACGGCACAATGGCAGCGCGAAATCTTGGTATAAGCGAAATCTACGCGCTGATTACCGGACTGGGCTATGCGTTCATGAACGTTTCATATCATCAGAAGTTAACCGGGCTGCTTGCCAAAGGTCTGTATCGCAGAGTTCTCAAGTTTGACCGCAGGGTTTTCTTTCAGAATACCGATGATCTCAACGAATTCGTGACGCTCAAGATTGTGGAGCCTCAGCAGACAGTGCTGGTGAACGGCTCAGGGGTTGACCTGCAGCATTTCGCTGTGCAGCCACTGCCAAAAGGGCCACCAACATTCATTCTTATTGCGCGATTGCTCAGAGACAAGGGCATCATGGAGTACATCGAAGCGGCGGCCAGGCTACGCAAGATTTTCCCACAGGCAAGGTTTCAACTGCTCGGGCCAGCCGACCCAAGCCCTTCAGGCTTGCCGCTCAGTGCGATCGAGCGCTATACCGAAGCCGGAGTGATTGAGTATCTTGGTGCCACGCGCGATGTCAGGCCATTTTTGAGTCAGGCTGGCGTTTTTGTATTGCCGTCGTATCGCGAAGGCATTCCGCGCACTGTAGTCGAGGCCATGGCTACTGGCCGACCAATAATCACTTCTGATGCTCCAGGCTGCCGACAGACGGTGCGGGAAGGCGAAAACGGATTTCTGGTGCCTGTGCGCAATGTCACTGCGCTTACCGCCGCCATGCGGCGCTTCATCGAGAACCCCCAGATGATCGCGCCGATGGGCGAAATCAGCCGCAAACTAGCAGTACAAAATTATGATGTGAACGAGATAAACAAATTGATCATAACGGAAACCAGAATTTGATTTCTTTTTTGTTACTTTTGTTACAGGCTATCCGTTAGAATGATAAGGACCAAAAACAAGTCATTAATAAAAAGAGGTTTGATTATGAAAGGGCTCAAAAAATTAGCGCTTGTAATGTTACTGGTAAGCTCGGTTTTTATGACTGGCTGCGATGCAACCCAGATTGTCGATATGATTGGCAAAATTGCACAGGGGATACAGCAGGCGATGCCTGCAATAAAAGGTGTTGTTGACACCTTTAAAAACATCTTTGGCGGCGGCGATCAGGCCACAGCGAACAACGCCGTAGCCACCGGCACAGCTGCAATTGCAACTAACACTGCTGCAATTGCCACCAACACTGCCATTGTCGAAGTGAATAAGCCTACTGATGCCAACGTTATAGTCATTGACCCCAACAAGGAAGAGGTAGCCAGCGCGACTACAGCTGCCCCCGCAGCAGGCGCGACCGGCCAGGCTACGCAGGTTGCGACTCAGACAGCGGTAACTCCAGCTGTAGCGACCCAGACCGCCGCTGCAGGAACAGCAGCAATTTCGGCGGCAGCACGAAAACAGATGGATGATGTTATTGCCTACGCGCTCGCTAATAACCGAGGTGCTTCGAATGGTCAGTGTTTTAATGCAGTATGGGAATATCTTACCCGCTCCAGCTACGGCAAGCTCGCAAATTGGGAAGATCTACCGGCCATGGAGAGCGGTGAAGCCAGAAATTTTGCAGAATATCTCAATGCCAGCGCAAAGAACCTTGAAGAAGCAGGGCTGAAAAGAATTGACACTGCCCTTACTCCTCCGATTACCAGCCCACATGATCCGAGAATACCCAATGGCGCAGTTATCGTTGTTGCAGCAGGCAGCACCGGCACGGCCCACCCGACAGCTGGCGACATAGTTATAAAAGCCGGTGAAGGTCGTTTTGTAAATGACGGCCCGAACATGGATTACGGAACCGCCGACACCTGGCAGGGTAATCTACTCGGAGTTTATATACCCCAATAAGTTCTCTTCCCGAACTATGAACAAAACCCCGCCGTTTAATCACGGCGGGGTTTTGTTCATGTTATGTTTTCTGAACGAAATTCGTCAGTCAGTCACATATTTTTCTGCTAAAACGAAGGGCTGCTTGGAATATTGATCAGCGACCCTTCGATCTTCTGTGAAACACTCAGATCATCAGATGGGCAGTTTTTGTACATTGGCAGCGTGTTCGACAGGTTCCATACCGGGCGAACCATTATACCATCATTGTTGAGAGCATCCAGTAGTTTGTTGCGCCGATCACGCGACACGTTTTTAAGCAGAATCGCGTTAAGCCAATAATTGCTCTTTACTTTGGGCATCTCATTAAAGAAACTGATTTCATCAACCCGCGAAAATTCACTGCTATAACGACTTGCCAGCAGTCGCTTCTTGGTAAGGATTTCGCTGAGCTGCTCAAGCTGCGCACAACCAAGTGCCGCATTAACATTCGGCATGCGGTAGTTATAAGCCACACAATCGTGGTAAAACTCCCATTGATGGCTGACTTTGCCAGTTGTAGTCAGGTGCCGCGCCACATCTGCCAGATTGTCATCATTCGTCAAAATAGCGCCGCCACCGCCGGTTGTAAGTATTTTGTTGCCATTAAAACTAAGCGCCGACAACAAGCCATGATGACCAACATGTTTTTTTTCATACTCAGAGCCAATAGCTTCTGCCGCGTCTTCGAGCAGAAGCAGGTTGAACTCGTCGCAGATTTTTTTCAGTTCATTGAGATGGGAAGGGTGCCCGAAAGTATGCATGACCAGCAAAGCCCTGATGCGTCGCCCGGTCAGGCGATTAAATAGTTCTTTGCCGCGAATTTCACCGATTTTCTTCAGATATTCTCGCAGCCGATCTGGGCAAACACCGAGACTCACTGGAGAGACATCAACAAAATGCGGAATAGCACAGCAATAAGAGATGGCGTTCGGGGCCGCAACAAATGTCAGAGCCTGAGTCAGCACCTCATCGTCGCGTTGCACTCCCGCAAGCAGCATGCAGATATGTAGCGCTGCCGTTCCATTTATTGTGGCAATGCAGTGCTTTACTCCGGTAACTTTACTGAGCAGCTGTTCAAAAAGGTTTACATACTTTCCAACCGTAGAAACCCAGTTGGTATCGATGCAATCGACAACATACTGCCGCTCATTACCGATAAAAAACGGCTCGTGCAAAACCACCGGCCCGTGCTCAATTCCGGCCGCTTTCCTGATAATCTTTTCGATCTGCGATGCAAGTTTGTCTGACATGGCTACCCCCAATCATGACCAATTATCGGCAATTTCGACAAAAATCTTACCATTGCTCTGTGAAAAACTGGCGGCTTTAATTAAGAGGCGAGATAGGTTAGAATTGCCTGCAAATATATTGTGCAGGTGTTGAACAAATGTATATCCTGTCTGGCGGAAAATGGCGCGACCAGTATCTCGACTATCATCTGGCGTCAGGCTCTCTGCGCATAGAAGTCGCAGCCTGGCTGAATCTGGCCGAAGCAAAGGGCATTTATTTTGAGCGCAAATTCAGTCTGCGCATGCTCGGTGAATACATTCGTGAAATTGGCTGGCGCGCGGTTTATCTCAAGATCCGCTCTCGCCTCGCCGAAAGTGGCCGCAATCAGAAATTCTACTCAATCGGCATCGGCCGTCTGCTTGAATCCCGTGACTGCAAAGGCTTTAACGCCGGCGACTATCTGATTTTCATTGCGCCGATGCACCCGAAAGCTGCCGAGAGAGTCGTGCTGCCAGCACAACTCGTCCGCCGGACTGATGAAACTCTTTATCTACAATACGCTCATATCGACGGTGTTCAACATTATGCAATGTCGGGAACCGACTCTGAGCTGGTATTGCCCGAGCTTCTGGGCTGGCATCAGGAGTCAGGATTCGCCCCTGACACAACCAGACTGGCCAGCTGCCTCGAAAAAGCCACAGTTTTCTGGCGCCAGCTCAAACTGAGTTCGTCTCTTCTGCGCTGTTCACCACGCAGCGAGATTCGTGAGAACAGTAAAGGAATTGAGCCGGTTGCCAAAGGCAATATTAGCGCCGCCATTTATGGACTCGGCAACTATGCCAAAACCCAGATCATGCCAAATCTTGATGCACGGCTGCAAATTAGCGAGATTCACGAGATCGACCCGACCCAGATCGGGAATCCTGGCAACTACAAGGCCAGAGTCACCACCAGCAGTGAATTTTCGGCCCAGGGTGGTTGTCGCGTGGTGTTTGCCGCAGGCTATCACCACACCCACGCTGACATTGCTGCCAGAGCCATAGAATCTGGAAGTATCGCAGTAGTTGAAAAGCCGGTGGTCACTACTCCCGCCCAGCTTGAAAGACTGCTCAAACTTGACAGCCTGCAACCCGGCAGGCTGTTCAGCTGTTATCACATGCGTCATAACCCGCTGTTTGCTGAAGCCCGCAACGATCTCGGAGTTAATCCTGGCGAAGCAGTTCATATTACCAGTGATGTTTACGAGGTGGCACTGCCGCCGCACCACTGGTATAACTGGCCGTCTGCACGCAGCCACCTGGTATCAAATGGCTGTCACTGGCTCGATCATTTTCTGTTTATGAACGATTACGCAAAGCCGGTCAAATTCACTGCGAGCAAAGCCGTCAACGGTGACAGCCTGGCGCAGGTCGAACTGGCCAATGGAGCCTGCCTGTTTCTGCATCTCACCCATCTCGGCAGTCCGCGCGTCGGCGTACAGGATCACGTGGTAATGCGAGCCGGCAGCCGCACAGTCAGTGTCACCAATGGTGCTGTTTACAAGTTTGAAGATGAGATGTGCTTGCGCCGCAGTTTTACCGGCAACCGCATGAACGCATACCGTCAGATGTACCGCAATATTTCTGCCGCTATTGTCGCCGGTCAGCCCGGTGACAGCCATGAGGCGCTGCGCTATACCAACGAACTCATTCTCGCCCTCGACGCTATGATCAGCTGACTCTCTTCTGTCTTTTCAATATAATTGCAGGGCTTTTGCAGATTGTGCTAGAATCTGCAAAATATAATATTTGCACACAGTAAAGGAGACTCCCCATGTCTAAAGAATTCAGCCGCATCTCTATTGAGCAGCTTTGTTCCTGGATACTCAAAGAATACGACGAATCTCAGCAGATTTTCGGAATTCATAAAGACCTGTTCTTTACCCCGCGCGACAGTGACCCATTCACACTGACCCGCTTCGGGCAGTTTCTCGAAACACCGCTTGGTGTCGCGGCCGGGCCGCACACGCAGATGGCTCAGAACCTTATCGCCGCCTGGCTTTGTGGTTCGCGCTATCTTGAACTCAAGACCGTACAGACCCTCGACGAGCTTAACGTCAGCAAGCCATGCATCGACATTCACGATGAAGGCTACAACTGTGAATGGTCTCAGGAACTAAAACTCGACGACAGTTTTGACGAATACCTCAATGCCTGGATCATGATTCATCTGCTGCGCCACAAATTCGGCTGGAAAAACACGCGCGGCAACGGCTTCATTTTCAACATGAGCGTTGGCTACAACCTTGAGGGCATTCTCAAATCTAACGTTCAGAATTTCCTGGCACGCATGAACGATTGCGGTGATATTCTCAAAGAAAAGCTCGCATTGGTGCGCAAACACTACCCCAAAATCGACGAAGTGGAAATTGGTGCGAAGCTTTCAGATAACATAACGCTTTCGACCATGCATGGCTGCCCGCCAGACGAAATCGAAAAAATAGCCATGTATCTGGTCAAGGAACGCGGCTACCACACTACGATCAAGATGAACCCAACCCTGCTCGGGGCTGAACAACTGCGCCATATACTCAATGACCGCCTCGGCTTTGAAGCTACGATCCCAGACGAAGCCTTCGGCCACGATCTTAAATACGCCGACGGCGTGCAGATAATCAAAAATATGCGCGCAGCAGCAGCTGAAAAGGGCGTAGAATTCGGACTCAAGCTTACCAATACGCTAGAAGCCATCAATCACAGGAATATTTTTCCGGCGCACGAGAAGATGATGTATATGAGCGGGCGTGCACTGCATCCGATCAGCGTAAACGTCGCTGTTAAACTGCAGAACGAATTTGATGGAATTCTCGACATCAGCTTCAGTGCCGGTGCCGACTGTTTCAATCTGTCCAAGATAATTGCCGCAGGCATCAAGCCGGTTACAGTCTGCTCCGACCTGCTCAAGCCGGGTGGCTATGGCCGCCAACTGCAGTATCTGCAAAACCTTAGTGCAGCTATGAAAGCCGAAAAAGCAGCCAGCATCGACGAATTTATTCTCAATTTTGCTGGTTGCAGCTGCCGAAAAACCCAGAAGGCTGCTCTCATCAACCTGCGTCGCTATGCCGGTGCGGTCGTCGCTAACCCGGCCTACCGCAAAGACAGCAAAACTGGCGAATCTGTAAAGACTGACCGTGAGCTCAAAAATTTCGACTGTGTACACGCTCCTTGTATTCACACCTGCCCGGCTGGCCAGGATATTCCGTCATACATGTATTACACGGCAAAGGGCGATTACAAAAATGCCTACGAAGTCATTATGCGCAATAACCCGATGCCTAACGTACTTGGCATGGTCTGCGACCACCAGTGTCAGTATCACTGCACGCGATCTAACTACGACAGCTCGCTGCTCATCCGCGAAATCAAGCGTTTTATTGCTGCCCGCTTCAAGGATCGCCCCAACTTGCAGCCCGAAAAAGCAAACGGGAAAAAAGTTGCGATAATCGGTGCCGGGCCAAGCGGACTGGCATGCGCTTACTTTCTGGCGCTTGAAGGTTTTGCCGTCGAGATGTTTGAAACAAACGCCTTTGCCGGCGGCATGGTTGCTGATGCGATTCCGAGTTTCAGGCTTACCGCCGCAGCTATCGCAGCCGATGTCGAATATATCAAAAATCTTGGCGTCAAGATCAGCTACGAACAGAAAATCGACAAAGCACGCTTCGCCGAGCTTAAGAAAGATTACGATTATGTTTACATTGCCATTGGTGCCCAGGGCGCCAAAACCATGGGCATACCCGGCGAAGAAGCGCCTGGAGTGATCGACCAGCTGGTTTTTCTATCTGATGTAAGACGCGGCAAAGAAGTTAAAATTGGCCCGAACGTCGTAATAATCGGGGGAGGCAACTCCGCGATGGATGCAGCGCGCACCGCACTGCGCATTGTCGATGGTCAAGGTCAGGTTCGCATAGTTTATCGCCGAACCCGCGCCGAAATGCCGGCAGACACTGAAGAAATCAAGGCATTGCTCGACGAAGGCATTGAAATCCTTGAACTGCACCAGCCACTTGAAGCGATTATCCAGGCTGGGCAACTTGCTGGCCTGAAATGCCAGAAAATGAAACTTGGCGAAAAGGATAAAGATGGCCGCCGCCGGCCGGTGCCGATTGAAGGTGCCATTGTCGATGTCGACTGTAACACAGTGATAGAAGCGATCGGACAGGACGTGCAGCTCGACTTTATCGATGCCGCCGACTTTGTTATCGATCCGGTAACCGGCATGACACGCATTAAAAATGTTTTTGCCGGCGGTGATGCGGTGCGTGGAGCTTCGACCATTGTTAAAGCTGTTGGCGATGGCCAGAAAACCGCTGCCAACATTATCGCTCAAGCCGGCAAAGATCTCAAGCTCGCTCCGGCCATGATCAAAAAAGGCCTGAGTCCGGCGCAGTTCCAGGTTCGCAGTGCGCAGAAAGTCAAGGGAATGCAGCTTCCAGAAATTGATCTTGGCATGCGCAAGGGCTTTGCTACTGTAATTCGCGAATTGACTGAAGAAGAAGCGAAACACGAAGCAGAGCGCTGCCTGTTCTGCAACGATGTCTGTAACATCTGCGTCACTGTCTGTCCAAACCGCGCCAATCGCAACTATTACGTGCAACCCGGCGACTACATGGTCCAGAAGTCAGTCAGCAAAAAGGGCAAATACAAAATTGAACATGAGAAAACCCTACGCCTGACGCAGGATGTACAAGTAATCAATATCGGCGATTTTTGCAACGAATGCGGCAACTGCACTACTTTCTGCCCGTCAGCTGGTGACCCTTACAAGGAAAAGCCCAAGTTCTACCTGAGCGACCACAGCTTCAAACACGAACAGAATGGCTACCGACTGGTCGGAAAAGTAATCAAAAGCCGTATTGACGGTCATGAAACCATGCTCGAAGAGAAAGACGACATGCTGCACTTCCACGATGGCTCAATGCATGCCCGCCTCAGAAAAGACACCTTTGAAGTAGTCGCAGTTGAGCCACGCGGCGAAAAACCAAGAGAATACTCTTTTGAACAGGCGCTCAAGATGGCTATTCTCTATACCGCGCTCAAAGCTGAAGGATTCAATTACTGATGAACGTGCTTCTCACTGGCGGAAGTGGCTACATCGGCAGTCATACCTGTATTCAGCTCATGGCTGCCGGTCATAATGCCGTAATTATCGACAATCTGTATAATTCACGCGCAGAAGTGATCGACCGGGTGGCGCAGATCAGCGGGCGCCGCCCGGTCTTCTATCGCGGCGACATACTGGACAGCGAGCTGCTGGCGAAAATTTTCAGCGAACAGAAAATTGATGCCGTCGTGCATTTTGCCGGACTGAAGGCAGTCGGTGAATCTGTCGAAAAACCGCTTCTTTATTACCGCAACAACATTGCCGGAACAGTAAATCTGTGCGAAGCAATGGAAGCGGCGCAGGTGCGCAATCTGGTCTTCAGCTCGTCATGCACGGTTTACGGCGATCCTCACGAGGTGCCGATTCGCGAAGACTTTCCGACCGGGGCGACCACCAACCCTTATGGCCGATCCAAATACATGATTGAGCAAATTCTGGGCGACCTGCATGAAGCGATACCGGCATGGAACATCAGACTTCTGCGCTACTTCAATCCGGTCGGTGCACATGAAAGCGGACTGATCGGCGAAGACCCCAACGGCATACCCAACAACCTGATGCCCTATATCACCCAGGTAGCTATCGGTCAGCGCCCGCATCTGAACGTATTCGGCAACGACTACCCCACCCCCGACGGCACCGGAGTTCGCGACTACATACACGTTGTCGATCTGGCCAACGGCCATGTTAAAGCGCTCGAAAAGATGCAGCAGAAACCTGGGCTTGAGGTGTATAACCTGGGCACCGGCTGTGGTTACAGCGTGCTTGATGTAGTTAAAGCCTTTGAAAAAGCAAGCGGTTGCGCAGTGCCTTATAAGGTCGTGGCCCGCCGCTCCGGCGACATTGCCCGCACCTTTGCCGACCCGGCTAAAGCTAATCGCGAGCTCGACTGGCAGGCCCATCGAGGCATAGATCAGATGTGCGCCGATTCCTGGCGCTGGCAGCAGTATGCCGCCAGCTTGCCCCGGTAAGTCTGCTCTGCCAAAGATACCGTTGTATTTATTCGGGAGCTCGCACAAAGCCTCAGAGACACAAAGAATACTAAAAAAATTTCTTCGTGGCTTTGCGGCTCAGTGCGAGAAATCTTCTGCAAACTATCTTGAAGCACAAACCTGGTTTGCAGACTCAGGCACTAAAAGCACGGCCTGTAAAACAGCCCGCTCACAAGCGTAGTCTGCTGCGAGCAACTGTTATTATCACTTTACTTGGCGGCGAGACCCAGGCGCTGGCGCTGATATTTTTCGCGCAGGGGTTCCCACCACCATTTGTTGTCGAGATACCACTGCACAGTTTTGCGCAGGCCACTCGCGAAAGTTTCTTCGGGCTTCCAGCCAAGTTCGCGTTCGATTTTACCGGCATCAATGGCGTAGCGCATATCGTGTCCCGGACGGTCAGCGACAAAGTTGATCAGCTCAGAATATGACTTAAATGCCCCCTTCGCCGGCGCCAGTTCGTCGAGAATGCCGCAAATACCTCTTACTACGTCGATATTCGTCTGCTCGTTGTGACCGCCAATATTGTAGGTCTCACCCGGCTGACCGGAAAACAGAACCGTGCACAGCGCGCGAGCATGGTCTTCGACATAGAGCCAGTCGCGAATCTGCTCGCCTTTTCCGTAAACCGGCAATGGCTTGCCTTCGAGAGCGTTGAGGATCACGAGCGGAACAAGTTTTTCGGGGAAATGGTAAGGTCCGTAATTGTTTGAGCAATTGGTAATCAGCGCTTTGAGCCCATAAGTCCGCTGCCAGGCTCTTACCAGATGATCCGAAGAAGCCTTGCTGGCTGAATAAGGCGAACTCGGATCATAGGGAGTTTCTTCGGTGAACAGGCTATCGTCAAGCTCTAGATCGCCATAAACCTCGTCGGTGCTGACATGGTGAAAGCGAAAATTCGGGTTCTCGCGGGCATGTTGGCGAGCAGCCTCCAACAGAGTATAGGTGCCGATAATATTGGTTTGAATGAAGGTGGCAGGCCCGTCGATCGAGCGATCGACATGCGATTCAGCGGCAAGGTGCATTATCGCGTCAGGTTTGTGGGTCACAAAGACACGTTCAACAGATTCACGATCACAAATATCTACTGATTCAAAGCAGTAGCGCGGAGAATTGCTGACTTCCCGAAGCGACTCCAGATTACCGGCATAAGTAAGTTTGTCGAGATTTATCACAATATGATCAGTATTCTTGATCAGATGTCGAATTACTGCCGAACCAATAAAGCCGGCTCCACCGGTAACTATTATATTCATATCGTCTCCTTGATTTTGCACAAATCGCTAATCTGCATCTAAAACTGTCTCAACCACATCGTTTGTGAAGTTATTCTCAAGCCAAGCCTGCCGATCGACTGCCGTCTCAACATCGATTGCCTTGGTATCGATTGTGAAACCATTCTCAAGCCAAACTTCGCGATCTATCATTGCAGCAGCTCAGCGTTTTTATAACACACCAGCCCTTCACCCGGCAATTGGATTATACCATCCATATTTCAACCGTTTGTATCATAATCATACCAGAACCGCTGCCATAGTTGAGTAACGCACATAAAACCGTAGGGATTCAACTTCTAGACACTTACGGAGCAATAATCCACACGATATCCCTCGTGAAACCCTCATATACAAGCATTTTAGACGGCAGCTTATATTAGATATTGCATGTAGCAGAAGTTGCATTTAGAATAGCGGAAAGAGAACCTGCGACGGTCGAGTACAGATCACATCCTGTGAGCACTGCGAAACACGTGGCACTTATGGGCAAAGGCCATTAGAGTGCCTATGAGGTGGTAAGAGTGGGTTTAAGAGATTTATTTATAGGACTTTTGAAGGATTTTGGTTCGGCCTTTTTACCGTATGCCTGTCATCGCTGCAAAGTATCGACCGATTTTGGCATCGTATTCTGTGCAGATTGTCACGAGAAACTGGTAACAGCACTGCACCCGCCAAGGCTGATCGACGACACCAGATGCGACTTTGCCGTGTACACTCTCAGTTCTTATAACAGTCTGGTCGCCGACATGATCAGAATCATAAAATACCGACCATCTGCAAAACTGTTGAAAGTTCTAACAGCAGCATGCCAAAAGCATGGCGACCTTAAAAGTCTTATAAAGCACGACGATATTATAATACCGGTGCCAATGCATTGTCAGCGTCAAAGCCAACGTGGCTTTAACCAGGCCGAATATCTCGCCAAAAATTTCGCTCAAACTGGAAGTTGCCATTTTAGCCCAGCGCTGCTCAGAACCCGCGCGACTCGACCTCAGGCGGATTGCAGCGAAGAAGAGCGTCGCGACAACCTCGAAAATGCCTTCACGCTCGACAAAAAGCTGCAGCAGAACGCATTTGCCAAAAAACGCCTGATATTGGTTGATGACGTAGCCACCACCGGCAGCACATTACAGATATGCGCCGATCAGCTCAAAAGACTCAAGCCAGCAGAAATCAGCGCACTGGTGGTCGCGCATTCCTACAAAATCGCAGTCTGATCAAGGTGTACCACCGATCATTTGCAACAGTTCTTCAGTGCGTGCATTCATCAGCGCAGCATCGCCGCGCGACTCTACATTCAGGCGAACTACCGGTTCGGTGTTCGATGAGCGCAGATTAAAGCGCCAATCGGGCATTTCCAGACTGATACCATCGGTTTCATCGCTGGCAACAGCCTGACTGCTATAATGCTTCCTGACCAGGTCAAACAACTCGACCGGGTCATTGACTCTGCGGTTAATTTCACCACTGGCCGGAAATGCCGTCATTCTGTCATTTACCAGCTGCCCGAGCGTCTTGCCGCTGCGGCAGATCAATCCATAGACGAGTAACCACGGAATCATACCGCTGTCACAATAGGCAAAATCTTTAAAATAATGATGAGCGCTCATTTCGCCGCCATAAATAGCGTCTTCTTCACGCATGCGCGCCTTGATAAAGGCGTGCCCGGTTTTGCTCTGCACCGGAACCCCGCCAGATTTGCGTACAATGTCAATAGTGTTCCAAGTCAGGCGCGGATCATGGATAATGCGACCGCCAGGCTTACGCAGCAAAAAACTCTCCGCCAGAAGCCCTACTATATAATAACCTTCGATAAAACGCCCCTGTTCATCAAAGAAAAAGCAGCGATCAAAATCGCCATCCCAGGCAACGCCAAAGTCGGCATTACTATTAACAACAGCTTCAGTCGTTGCAGAGCGATTCTCTGGCAACAATGGATTCGGAATACCGTTTGGAAAAGTTCCGTCGGGTTCGTGATTTAATTTGATGAACTGGCATGGCAAATGCTTTTCCAGTAGATCGATAATTGGGCCGGCACAGCCGTTTCCAGCGTTCACTACAATTTTTAGAGGTCGGAGTAATGCCTGATCTACATAGCCAAGAAGGTGATTTATGTAGCTGGCTTTCACATCAAGGTTCTGACGGGTTCCGCTATACATAGACTCGCTAAATAAGCCTGAAGCAGCAAGATCACGAATCTCGTTCAACCCATCATCGCCACTGATAGGCCGCGAGCCCTGCCTTACAAACTTCATGCCGTTATAATCAATCGGATTATGACTGGCTGTCACCATGATACCGCCATCAAACACCTGACTGAAAGTGGCATAATAGATTTCCTCAGTACCGCAGAGGCCAATATCGTGAACATCGACGCCACCAGCCATAAGACCATCTGCCAGCGCTCTGCAAAGCCCTTCACTGCTGTTTCTAATATCACGACCTACCACGATTTTTCCGGGCTTGAGAAACTCGGCATAAGCTCGGCCAATGCGCTCTGCTACATGTTCATTGAGCTCATCCGGCAACCGTCCGCGTACATCGTAAGCTTTAAAACACCTGAGTATTTCTTTCATAAGTGCCTCCGCGAGAGGATCAGACAACAAAAAAGCCGCCAATTTAACGGCGGCTTTTCAGGCATCGGGGTGACTGGACTCGAACCAGCGACTTCATGGTCCCGAACCATGCGCGCTACCAACTGCGCTACACCCCGTAACGCAAACTGACTATAGCAGAAACCTATTACAAATGCAACAACTAAATCTTATGATGCATTTGTCTCAATAGAATGCTATTATGAGAGTATGAACTTACCGACTTCCGGTTCCACGGGTTTAGATAAACTCAAAGCGGTTTTCTTCTTAGGACTGACCTGTAATCTGACAACTTTCATCGGTTGCGCTGTAGCCTGGATCATAATGGCGAAAAATGGCTGGGTAACCGGCGTCTGGCAAACAGCGATTACGGTAGTTTCTTTTATTCCCGTATTTATGGCAGATGCGATTAACAACTACACCCTGGGCCGCATCAGACTTGAAAACGACAAGGGCTGGGACGACGTTCAGATATCGGTTCAGGGGCGCCGGAAAGTGGCCCGCTACTACCAGTTTTTTCGAATCCTCTCGATTATCCCCGCCTATCTGCTTGCTGCGATCATGTTAGCCAGTTTCGGCAGTTTCGAAAACATCATCCAGAACCTTAAACTAGCTTTTCTTATCGCTTTTGTGGTGAACTTTTATCGCAGTGTCTGGTTCCTGCACCGGCACATTGCACCAAGACTACCGTCTTTCGGCGGCCGCAGACTTGTCATTCGCAGCCTGACCATCGCAGGGATATTTGCGTTATGGTTTCTCTACTTTTGGAATCTGCCCGTGCAAACTCTTAGCCTGAGCCAGATTTTCAGTTACGGCCTGATTTACTTTTTCATCAGTGCAGCAATGCATCCACTGCCAACAAGATATTCACTCATACGCCCCGGCCGCCCCATTGCCAAGGGCACGTTTTTTAAAACAGAAATTATTGATGACGAGCAGCTCAATTCACTACCGGGCGCATCAGAAATAAACAATGAACGTCGGCAGCCTTTCATTAACGCCGGATTTTCACCAGTAGCCAACATAAAAATGCCACTGATTGAATTACCCCTATTTCAGGCCTGGGGTCAGGTTTTCATAGCAAACAACAAAAAAACCCTACTACTTTTACTTGCCTGCGAACCGCACAAAGGAGCGCACCGATGTCTGATCTCGTATCAATCAGGAAAATATCTGATAACGACCGATTTTGGTGCACAACAGGCGCGATTTCCTGACAACATTGCTTATAAACCTTACGAGAGAAAACTTTCCAGCGAAGAACTGCTGCAACGACACAATTCGAGAGTCACTGAAGGCGCTGATGAATTTTCCAACTCGCCATGGCAACATCTTGAAACACTTGTAAATTCGGTAATCAGCTTTCTTGAGTCTGAAAACAGGCGAGGCCGCACAACCGAAACTGTGACTGGCGTTACAGACAATGAGGGAGCTGTCAGATGACCCCGACCAGCAACAAACAGAAACTTTCCCGCAGGCCCGTTTTTAAACTGCGCCTTTTTGTATTTCAACTGATAATGCTCACAGCAATCTGTCTGATGATGAGCTCCAGCGAACTAACCCGCTGGCGACGACTTAGCGAGACTCACATCAACAGCAAAGGCCTCTGCCTGGTCCGCACGATTGAACCACATGTATTGCGCTTTATGGATGAAAATGATCTGGGCGGACTGAAAAAACTGGCTCATTCGCTAACCTCTTCCGAAATTCCGAATAACGACGTTATTTCGGTACAAATACTTGATGGCAGCTTACAGAAAATCGCTGAATCTTCGCACGAGACTCCTGTCGCTCTCGGCGGACTTACTCACCTGCCCGCAACTGTTGTAATTGCTAACCCCCTTTTCGATTCAACAACCCAACAGCCGCGCGGCACACTTCGCATGGTGTTTTCGAACCGTTATTTTGAAGAGAAAAGCCAGGAAGTAGTTCGCAGCACGGTTGTTTACTTTATTATCGGCATGATTATGTCGCTACTCTCAACCTGGCTACTTTCACGGATGGTGCAGGCGCCAGTTGACATCCTGGCAGAAGCGGCAATGAAGCTTTCCGAAGGAGAAAGTAACGTACAGATCGAGCTCGACGCTGACAACGAGATTGGTATACTTGTTGAGTCGTTCAATCAGATGAGTCTGCGAATCAATAAGCATCTGACCGAACTGCGCCAGAAG
The DNA here is from genome assembly GCA_018818125.1 of Candidatus Rifleibacteriota bacterium. GTDB lineage: Bacteria > Muiribacteriota > Ozemobacteria > Ozemobacterales > Ozemobacteraceae > Rifleibacterium. Next base: position 11,690 of record JAHISQ010000033.1, on the reverse strand, counting down.
AACCTGCAGCTCGAACATAAAACCTACGAACTTTCGACGCTGCAACATATCGGCCGCTCGCTCAGCAGCATACTCGACCAGGACATGGTGTACGAAACTATAGTAGATAATGTTATCAACGTACTCAGCGGTGTAAAGCGCTGTTCTCTACTGCTGATCGATGAAAAATGCAACGAATTCATCTTCAAGGTTGCCAAAGGCCTGGATCCAGAAATCATGCCCGAATCCGGGCGCTTGCAGATAAAGGATGGCATCGCGGCCAAGGTCTGTCAAACCGGCGAAGCGGTATTGCTTAATGATATCAATGAAGAAGACGACACCAAAATACTTGAGGAAAGCAAGGTAATACGCAGCTCAATCTGCTCGCCCATAAAGATTTCTGGAAAAGTTATCGGTATTTTGTCGCTCAGTAACCGAATTTCAGGCATTCCATTCAACGAAATTGATTTGCGACTGGTCGAAGGCGTCTCTATTGAAGCTGCTATAGCGATCAAGAATGCTCGCCTCTGGCAGGATCTCAAACGCAAAGTGCTTGAGCTCAACACACTGCACGAGGTTGGCAAAAATCTAAGTCTGGTTCTCGACATCAACAAGCTCCTTGAACTGGTTCTCGATCTCACAGCAAAAGTTCTGGGTGGAGTTAAAACCAGCTCAGTAATTTTGCACGACAGCGAGAGTGACTGTCTGCAGGTCATGCTTTACAAGGGCGAGCGCACTGTCGAAGCCATGCAGCCAATCAAGGCAGGCGATGGCATTGCCGGCAAGGTATTCTTGCGCGGCGAACCAATTATCATCAACGATTTCCACCTCCCAGAAGGCAATCAAGGTGTTGGCGGGCGCAGCTCAATCTGTGTTCCCCTCAAAGTTAAAGAAAAAACTATCGGGGTTCTTTCGGTTTCAGACAAGCGATCAGGCGAGCCTTTCGATCAAAGCGATCTCGACATGATGGTAACACTGGCATCACAGATATCTATTTCGCTGTACAATGCTCAGCTTTACGAAGATCTGGAAGCAAGCTACCTGTCAGCTGTGCGTGCTCTCGCAAACTCTATCGACGCCAAAGATGCCTACACACGTGGACACAGTGAGCGGGTCGCACACTATTCGATGGAAATCGGCCGCACCATGGGTTTCTCGCCTGCCGAAATCAAAAACCTGCATATTGGTGCGTTGTTGCACGACATAGGAAAAATCGGCATATCTGAAGCCATCATCAACAAAGACTCCAAATTGACCGACGCCGAGTATCAGGAAATCAAGACACACCCTGCACGCGGAGCATCGATTATCGAGCCAGCCAAGTTTCTGCGTGAAAAAGTGCCACTGATCAAATACCATCACGAACGCTACGACGGCAAAGGTTATCCCGATGGACTGAAGGGCGAAGCGATACCATTGATGGCACGCATAGTTTGTGCTGCAGACTCATTTGATGCTATGACCAGCAAGCGTGCTTATCGTGACATTATGCCACTCGACGAAGCACGCCAGGAGCTACTCAGGTGCAGCGGCACACAATTTGATCCACGTATTGTCAGCGCCTTTTTAGAAGTGCTGACTGACGAAAAAAAAATTACAACAATTGCTAATCTGGGAAAATAATGGAAAAAATATGGAAGGTCAGACAATTCGAAGCTGAGCAACTTGACAAGCTTCGTGGGACGGGCTTTCCCGAAATCCTGCTCAAAATTCTGCTAAGCCGAGGAATTTCCGACACAGATAAAATTGAACGCTATTTTACGCCCCGCAGTCGCTATCTGTTTTCCCCTTTTGTTATTGAGGGTATATGCCCAGCAATAGATCGAATTTTAAGAGCTTTCGAAAACGAAGAAAGCATAAGAGTATACGGCGATCGCGATGTTGACGGAATTACATCCACAGTAATCATGACCGAAACACTGCGCAGCTTTCATAAGCTGGTCGACTACACTGTACCGGTAATCGAAGACGGTTACGGACTGAACCCGGATTATATCGACGTGGCCGCACGTGACGGGATCAAACTCATAGTTACCGTCGACTGTGGAATCAGCAACATTGCCGAAGTCGAATATGCACGTCAGAAGGGCATAGATGTGGTCATCACCGACCATCACGAACCGCCCAGCGCGCTGCCTGATGCGGTAGCAATCGTTGATCCCAAGTTACACGACTCTTGCTGTCCCCAGAAAAACATTGCCGGAGTCGGAGTTGCTTTTAAAGTAGCAATGGCCTTGGAAATGGCGCGTTGCAATCGTTTGAGCAAGCCAATGGTGGCCTTCGATCTTAATGGGCACGACATAGCGGCAGTTCGTTTTGCACCGCGTGAAGGCTTTCAGCCCCTGAAAAACATTGATCGTGCCAGCCTGACCGGCTGTGTTCCGGTCTTTTACAGCGAAGCAGAGCGACGTGCCATTGGCGAAATGATTCCTGAGATCCTCACATTTGCAGGCTCAGATCCTGCTTTTGCACCAGTTTTTGTAGACAAAGTGGTTGCCACCTGCATTCCTGACGAAGCAAATTCAGGCAAAAACGAAATAAAGAAATGCCTCAATCTTGAAGAGATTGAAAGCGGACGGGCATTGATTCTAATTTACCTCAAATGCATTGAAGCGAAGCTACCGGCCATTAAAGCTCTGTGGCAACGCTGTCTTGACATCCTGACAATTGGCACTATTGCCGATATGGTGCCATTACACGGAGAAAACCGTACATTCGCCCAGATGGGCCTCAAATTTGTCGGGAAAAGCCGACGCCTCGGACTTAACAGCCTTTTTAACGCACTGGGTTGGAAAAACCGCCAGGTTACCGAGCGCGATATAAGTTTCAGTATTGCCCCGATTCTAAATTCTTCTGGGCGACTACGCACAGCAGAGCTGGCTATAGACCTGTTGTCGACAAGCCTTGCGGAAAAAGCTGACGAACTTGCCAAAGAGCTCTTCGAACTCAACAATGAGCGCAAAAAGCTCGGCGAAGACTGTTACAATCGAGTTAAAGGTTACCTGATAGAGCAGAATGATCTCGAAAACGACCGGATATTACTGGTTGTAGCACCCATCAAAAGTCAGGGCGTAACCGGCATTGTCGCCACCAGATTAATGCTTGATTACTGCCGACCGGTTATTGTATTGCTCGAAGATCAGGGCAAATTTCTTGGCTCCGGGCGAAGTTTTAAAAATATCAACATTATTGAAGCTCTTAATCAATGTAGCAAACACCTGGAAAAATACGGTGGACACGTTGGCGCGGCCGGGCTTACCATGCCATTTGGTAACGAACAATTATTTCGCACGTGCCTGCGAACATACGCCAACAAAAACATCGACTTATCAGATCTGCAGCCTGAATGGCTTATCGACTCTGAACTGCCGATCGACATGATAGATGAGCAGTTTCTCATGGATATCCTTAATTTTGCTCCTTTTGGCATTGACAATCCGGCACCGGTATTCATGGCTGAATCGGCATCATTTCAGGAAATACGCAAGGTTGGCGAGAGCAAAAATCATCTTCGTTACAAATTCAGGCGCTCAAATGGGCGCAATATTTTCGGCATTGGCTTCAATCTTGGCGACATTATGGCCCCAGACGTTTTGCGCGACGGCACCTGCGATCTGGTGTTTCATGTTGAACCCAACGATTATAACGGAGTTCGTTCTGCTCAGTTGATGGTGCTCGACTGCCGCATAAGAGGTTTTAAATAACTGGCCGGAGGAAATATGGACATTCTCGATCGCCCACCACTAGACAAATATGATTTTTCCCGCATGGTCAACATGTGGGAAAAACTGATCCTCGAAATAATCGCCGACATGGTCGAACGACATGAGATGTGCGAGTGTCAGGATTGCGTCCTCGACACCACCGCTCTCGCGTTGAACAGTCTGCCACCCCGCTATTGGATACTTGGCAGCTATGACGCCTTCTGTCCCCCAGAGAAGTTCACCGAGGATTCAATGAACGTGCGCCTTGCCGAAGAAGCAGTTCTTCGTTCTTATCAGCTGGTTCAGCAGAATCCACACCACTGAAGGTAACGCCAACGGCAAACTTCGCAATATTATGTAAACCTGCAAAAAATGCAATCCCGAATTAGAATATTCTGGATTGCACAAGTCTCAGGCTAAGACACCTGAATTAGCGGCAGAAATTGGCATTTACAATCCCTGTAAAGCTCTATCATATTGCCAGAGATGCCGGTGATCATTTTTTTCCTGAACTATCCGGCGTTGTCTGCCGATACTTTGTCAGAATGAGTCTGTAAAAATTTACAAGACAAATTCAGACTGTTCTGATAACCTGTTGGGTTAAGAAGAACCACTCAGCAAGAAATTCTCGGAGGTCTCTATGCAGTGTCCCGGTTGTGGATTCGAAAACGAAAAAGATAACAAATTCTGCAATATGTGCGGAATGGGATTGCCTGGTAATGGCGATTCCATGAATTCCCCTGCCGAAAGAGAACCTCTCGACCTCGACCTGTCTCTCGACCTCACCGACTCTTCGAGTTCGCCAGATAAGGGCATGTCTTTCGACCTTGACATAAGCGAAACAGGTGGTCTGGATCTATCATCAGATTTTGGTGCCAGTCTCGACAAAACTACTGAAATGGATTTTAATCTAGGCAAAAATACCTCAGACACAAGTCTCGGCGGTGAATTCAGTCTTGACCTCGACGGTTCCGACATTGATTTCAGCACTGACATTGAGTCAGATCAGCCTGGCCAGATAGATTTAGACATGAGCATTGAACCAACTTCCGAAAATTTGAACATTGATTTTTCAGCTACATCAGACGATGAAGCTTCCGGTACAGGCTTGAATCTCAGCCTTGATGACGACGAAGATCCATTTGCTGCACCGGTTAGCTTTGATATTTCGCTTGAGCAACCTGAAGATCAGCCTCTTACAGACGAATTCGACCTGACGGCTGGCGAAGAACCAGTCGCCCTGGAAATTGAAACAGTTTCTGGCACGGAATTTGAAGTAGCCGGCAGCGAGGAAACAACAGATTTTCTACAAATTGACGCGCAAAGAGCGGTAGTCGAAACCGAAGGATTTGACTTTGGCGATCTCGACAGCGGCGTTAGCAACGAAATAGTAATAGCTGAAGAACAGGACGAAGAAGATTTCAGCGGTCTTATTGTCGGTGGCGGTGACGACCTTACTGCGACGACCATAACAATAGAAGATAGTATTGAAATTGAAGATAATGTAGAAGAAATCAACCTGTCAGAGGACTTCGATATCGTCACAGACAGCGTAGAAGAATTTGCTGTCGATATCCCTGTCGACACTGACAACCTTAATGACGATGGCGACGATTTTCTTGACGGCCTGGTGGTCAGCAATACTATTGCACCAGCTAAGCCGGTGATGCCTGCCCCAAAATCAGCAGTTAAACCAGTCATAGACGAACCAGACACTGATGACGACTTAAGTAACCTGATTCTCGGCATCGAAGGCACAGTTAAACCTGCAATAACCCGCCCCGTATTAGAAGAAACCGATTTTTCTGAAGAGCCAGAAAGTGGCTATGCGACAAGCGATGACGCAGATGATTACGCTTATTCAGAGCTTGATATATCAACGATCGCCGCCCTCGGTGAAACTCCCAGTCGGCCTGCAGCCGCATACATTGAGCAGGAAGAAGAACATCTGCACGAAGCTGTAATTCTCGAAGAAGCCCCCCCACTTTCGCCACTTGAGCAGCTTTCTGAATTGAGACAACTGCTGGCAGACACCAAAGATCCTGATGAGCGGTATTCCATCGCCTTGCGCATGCGTGACCTTGCTCTCAATGACACTGCCGATGACTTTATCAAACTGCTCAACGACGATCTTAAAGACATCAGGGAAGTAGCCGCCGGATATCTGGGCGATATTTCATCCACAGCAGCGGTTCGTCCGCTTGTTCAGTGCCTGAGTTCAGATCATGCACAGCTGAAGTTTATTGCCGCTCGCTCTCTTGGCCGCATCGGCCTCGAAGACGCTGTTGTGCCTCTAATAAAACTTCTCGAAGAAGATAACGAAGATCTGCGCTATGTTACCCTTGAAGCTCTCGGGAAAATTGGCGCTGGATCAGCACTCAAGGCTGTAAGTGCCTTTCTAAAGAGTCGCAACAACGATCTGCGCTACATCGCCTGCGAAGCAATTGGCAGTATGGCAGATCCAAAATCGGTAACCGTTGTATTGCCGATGCTCAAAGACCCTGAATTTGAAGTTCGGCTGAAAGCAATTGAAGCTCTTGGCCGGATTGGCTCAACAGCAGCCTGCGACCAGCTTCTGGTGGTGCTGAGTGAAGAAAATGAGCGAATCAGAATGGCTACCATTCAGGCGCTTGGTCAGATTCGCAATGTCAATGCGGTTGACCCGCTTGTCGATATTTTCCAGGTCAGCAATCCGCAGATCAAGGAAAAAATAGTCTGGGCGCTCGGCGAAATTGGCGATGTCAAGGCAGTAGATCCCTTGCTTAAGCTGGCCAACAGCTTTAACACGAAACTCACTCTCCTGGCTATTGAAGCATTTGCCAGCATAAAATCAGCCAAAGCCAGTCGTTATGTGCTTTCGGTTCTCGAAAAAGAAGACCCGACGCTGAGCCTGAAAGCAATCGAAGCGCTTGGCGAAATTGGCGAAAAAGCAAGTGCCGGCAATCTCGTTAAATACTTGGAAGCCAGCGAGTCAGAGCATAAGATTGCCGCTGCAAAAGCTATCGGAAAAATCGGCAACCCGATTGCCATAGAGCCTCTGGTCATACGTCTTACTGACTCAGAGCGCGATGTCAGACTTGCCGCCATTGAAGCCCTGGGCTGCATAAAAGGTGCCAAAGCTATTGAACCGCTGATCCGATCACTCAGCGAACTAGATCCACAGATCATCGAAAAAGCTGAATGGGCTATCTGCGAAATGGGCGAAATGGCGGTTGACCAGATTACCAGAGCAATCGAAAGCGAAGATAACCAGGCGACTCTCGTTTCGCTGGTGCGGGTGCTCGGTAAAATCGGCAGTATCCGGGCCACTTTCCCGCTGCTCAAGGTGCTCGACAAAACTGATGACAAAAAGCTCAGCACTTCAATTGCCGACAGTCTGCTGGCGATTGATGAGTTTTTGACCACATCAAACCCGATCTCGGTTATTCTCAAGGAAGGCTACGCCTGGGCGCAGTTCTCGATTGCGCAGGCACTGAGCAATCTGCAAGATGAGCGAGCTTTTGGCCTTTTAATCAAGATTGCCAAAGAAACCCTGACCGAAAAAGATGTAAAAAAACTGGCCGGCATACCCGATCGCCGTATTCTTGAATGCAGCAGTGAAATTCTGCATCTTATAAGACTTAATGTCGCCCACCTCTTCGCCAAAGTTGGCAATGACAAGGCCATTCCGGTTATTATGAGCTACTTTATCGAAGGAGATCAGCCACAGAGACAATGGTGCGTTGAAGCTCTTGGCGGAATCAAAACCGAGGGAGCGCTCGACGCTCTTATCGATATTCTTAAAAAGCCAGAATACCAGATTCCGCTTGAGCTGATATCAAAGCAACTGATTTCCAACCAGAGCCGCAAACTTGTTGAGAAGCTCATTCTTGGTGCATCACACCCGGCAGAACCGGTTCGTATGGCTATTGCAACGGTGTTAGGCGACACCCACGACCCACGCGCAATCAGAACCCTGTCGAATCTGGTTAAAGACGGTGCTGAAAAGGTCAGAAGCGCTGCAATCGAAGCAATAGGAAAAATCGGCACTACAGCAGCAGTACAACCGGCAATTGAAGCTCTGCGCGACTCAGTCGAAACTGTCCGCGCCAAAGCAGCTGAAGTTCTCGGCGACCTCAAAGATACCGCAGCAGTCGAATTCCTGCAGAAAACGACCAAAGATGGCTCTGAGCTGGTAAGAAAACTCGCAATCAAAGCATTGTCACAGATGGCTGACGCAAGAGTCCCCGACATCATCATTGGAGCTCTGACTGATAAAGCTGAATCAGTACGCAGGGCTGCCGTAGTCGTTCTCGGCGACCGCCGCGACCGCATAGCTCTACCCCATCTGGTCAAGTCCCTTGAAGATCCCGCGGAAAAGGTGCGAGAAGCCGCTGCTGAAGCACTTGCAAAAATTGGCGATCCAATGGCGATCATGCCAATGCTTGCTCGACTCGACGATCCATCGCCGATTGTTCCCCTTGCCTGCAGCGAGGCGATTGTCAGCTTTGGCGAAAATTCGTATGACGTTCTGGTCGAAGCTCTCAAACATGCCGAAGAACGGATCAGGCGCCATGCCTGCGACATTCTCATAAGAATTGGCGAACCGAACCTGATTAATCGCCTGGTGCGCATAGCCCAGGATCGCAACAATTTCCTGCGCGAAAACATCGCCCGAATACTCGGTCGCATTGGTAACAGCAGTGTTGTCGAAGCACTGATGCGTATGCTTGCCGACCGCAGCAGTGCTGTACGCAAAACTGCTGCCGAAGCCCTGGGAACTCTGCGTGACATTCGCTGTCTGGTCGCTCTCAAACAGACGACTCGCGACCAGAGCAAAGAAGTGCGACAGGCGGCCAATATGGCTCTACAAGAGATCTTCAAGGCGCACAAGCTCGCCTGATTTTCAACGTCGAACAAGGACCGGGAAGGATTCAAGAAACCTTCCCGGTTTTTTTATGCTTTTCATTCAGGTGCCCATCGGGTCATGTTTCTCGTGAAACGAAATCATTTGCTTTGAGCATGGTTTGGCGATATGTTTAAACTAGAGAATAAGGGGGAAACATTATGCGTGATTTTCTCATGCGACCAATGTCGGTATTGCCATGCTCGCGCAACCTCACCTTTGTAAGGGCTGAAGAATGTACCCTATACGATTCTGAAGACAACGCTTATCTCGATGTTTTTGCCGCCAACGGCAATGTTCTGGCAGGGCACGCCCATCCACTGATTCGCGAGGCCTACAGCAACCCTGACATGCATTCGCGGCAAAAGCTGTTCGAAGATCTCCAACAACTCTTGCCTGGCTACCTCAGTTGCTTTCAGCTGTTTCCATCAGGCATAGCGGCACTGCAACAGGCCTGCCGCATCTCACGTCAGCACCGCGGCAAGCCACACATAATTGCCATTTCCGAAGACATTGTACAGGATTCTTTTCTGGTTATGTCTTCGTCAGACGAGGAGCACTTTACACCTCTTTTTTCTATTGACACGCATTTTGAGCTGATCAGTCACAATCTGAATCATCCGCCAGTGACTGGCGATAAAAGGCTTTCACAACTTGGAAAATCCTGCAAAGGCGCCTGCCTGTGCTCTCTTGAATCTCTTTTTTCCGAGCTGGCAGATCAGACTGCGGCAATAATTATTGAGCCGTCAATAGGTGTTGGAGGCTCGATCGAACCCTGCCATAACTTTTTTGGCCGCCTTAGTGATTTCTGTCTGGCCAACGGCATAGACCTCATCGCCAACGAAATTCAGTGCGGAATCGGGCGAACTGGCAGCCGACTTTTCGGTTTTCAACTGCTGAACATACACCCCGACATTGTGTGTGTCGGCCCAAGCATTGCCAACGGCTACCCAATCGGGGTAACTATTTATGCTGATCACTTTGCCGACCTGGTTGAGCCAGTAGCAAATACGGCATGCTCAGCATGTTCAGCCGCCAGCGCCACCCTCAAACTGATCGCCGATAACGATCTGTTGCGGCGCTCAGAGCAACTGGGTCAGTTTCTAAAGGAAAAGCTGGACATCGTTTTCAGCGCAAACCCTCTGATTCGAAGGATAAGCGGCCTGGGGCTGATGATTGAAATAGAACTGGTAAACCCGGAGGCAGCGCTTGCGACCCATCATCGCGCCAGCCGAGCCGGTCTGATCACCGGCATCGGAAATGTCAGACCCAGTATTTTAAGACTGACGCCGCCACTGATTTTTACCGCCGACATGGCCGAAGAGGCCGTCAGAATTCTGCTTGAATCACTCATCTCCTCTGAGTAACATATTTTTTTCGTTACATCAATCCCTCTGAGCAACCTGGTAACTCGCGGTAATCTTCGTATTTCGTGCTCGCGCTCCTTTCTCATGTGATTGATATAAATTCGGCAAACCAGGTTTAGCTACAACAAATTTGTTGCCTGACGATGGTGGTGAGGTTTAAACTTGGCACACACACACATCAAAACCATCGGAGGGAATCATGGAAATAAAGTTTGGAACTTCTGGCTGGCGCGCGATTATCGCTGACGACTTCACCTTTGCCAATGTAAGAATCTGCACTCAGGCTATTGCCGATCACCTCAAGAGTATCGGTCAAACTCAGGGCGTAGTTATTGGCTCAGATGCACGTTTTATGTCTGCACGCTTTATGGAAGTAGCTGCCGAAGTTCTTGCAGCAAACGATATTAAAGCCTATCTTTGTATTCGCGACACTCCGACTCCGGTTATCAGCTACGAAATTCTCAGACGCAAGCTGGCCGGCGGGTTTAATTTTACCGCCAGTCACAATCCTCCCGAATATCAGGGCCTCAAATTTTCGCCAGCATGGGGCGGGCCGGCATTGCCAGAAACCACCAATGACATCGAAAAGCGCGCCAACGAGCTGATGAAAAACGGCAATGTTAAGCTAACTCCACTGGATGAGGCAATTAAAAAAGGTCTGGTTGAAAGAATCAACCCGATGGAAACTTATCTTGACGAACTGCGCCGCAAAATCAATCTTGATGCAATTAAAGGTGCCAAACTCAAGATACTGGTTAACCCACTTTATGGCACTGGACGTGGTTATCTCGACCGCCTGCTTATCGAAGCCGGTTGTGAAGTCACCGTCATGAATGATAACCTTGACCCATATTTTGGCAATCAACCGCCCGAGCCCTCTGAAGCCCATATTCCTGATATGATAGCCCGCATGAAGCAGGGGCATTATGACCTTGGCCTGGCCACCGATGGCGATGCCGACCGCTTTGGGGTTCTTGGTCCACAGGGGCGTTTCTATGAGCCCAACCAGATTCTTGGCATGGTGCTCGATCACCTTAAAACTACGCGTGACTGGCCGGGAGCTGCCGCTAGATCGGTTGCAACCTCACATCTGGTCGATGCCGTCGCCAGACATCACAAGATTGAGCTGATCGAAACTGCAGTTGGCTTCAAATTTCTTGGCGATCTGATCGCGCATGACAAAATCATCATGGGCGGAGAGGAATCAGCCGGCATGAGCATTCGCGGGCACGTTCCCGAGAAAGATGGTATCATCGCCTGCCTGCTGGTAGCAGAAATGGTTGCCATGCAGAAAAAGCCGATCGCACAGATCCTCGAAGACCTCTATGCCAAAGTTGGCACCTATCTGACCCGGCGTGTCAATTTCAGGCTTACTGAAGCCGAAAAAGTCAAAGCCGTTGCCAACATGAAAAACGACCCCAAAGAAGTTGCCGGTTACAAAGTTAAACAGGTCATCAGAATTGACGGCACCAAGTGTATTCTTGAAAACGACGCATGGGTGCTTGTCAGATTTTCCGGAACCGAGCCGGTAGTGCGTTTCTATGCCGAAGCCCACGATGAAGCGACACTGCAAAAATTATGTGACGGCGGCGAAGCCTTCGTAAAAGGCGTATAAACAATTAAATAGACGCTTTCTCAGCCGGCAGACAGGAAATAACTGTCTGCCGGTTTTTCGTATGAAATCCGGCGTTTTCGCACAAAAATGACGTAACGGCGACAGCTCGGAGCCTAAGTATCAAAGCATGTTTGGCACTT
>JAHISQ010000032.1 GCA_018818125.1 Candidatus Rifleibacteriota bacterium | reverse complement strand
AATCCAGGCCTGTAAGGCCAAAGCAACCCTTCTCACCAAAATGGCATCAATAAAGCAATCTAATTATAAAGTTTCAATTACGCTGGCGAAAATCTCTTCTAATTACTTTCGCAAGCGCTGTAGAGTACCATCGACGAACTCAAACACTGCAGTATCTTCAACCGGAGGCTCGACATCAGTATCGGCATATTCAATATAAACCCGTTTCTGTCCGCTCCCGTCACGGTCTTCGATGGAGGCTTCACCAGCGACAAAACCAGTATCAAGCCATACCGGCAGATATACCCCTTCTTTGAACTGCAACAGCTCGAACTCTTTAAACGCACCGGAACCACCAAGATCCATCTGAATAAGCAATTCGCCAACGCCATCTCCATTAAGATCTTCAGCGATAACCTGCTGAATTGCACGGCCTTCTGATGCAAAAATCTCGACAGCATCTGTGCCCTGCTCAAGCGTGATGCGGTCGTTAAAAGCAATACCATCCGGGATAATTGAGCGCTCAAGAATCAGTTTCCCCTGTGGCAGCTCAGCGATTACTGAGCGTTCTGGCGACTGTGCAACAACTGTTGCGAAACCTGACAAAACCATAATCAGAGCTAAAGTAATGATTTTCATATAATTTCCTTATCTGGCAATTCCTTGAGCACTAGCGTAAAACTCATCGGTAAATTCGTCAACTGTTTGCCCTTTGGGAACAAACCACTTATCAGCCAGTGTTTTTTCGCTGGCACTCAGTTCAAGACCAAGAGCCATCTTCATTTTCAGACCATAGGATCGTGTCTCAACCGGAATTTTTGCAGTTTTCAACTGGTCCCATGTCATTTTCATACTTTTTGAAAACGGCCCGAGGTTATAAGCGCAGGCACCCATTATCAGCTTTTCAGCCCCATCTTTTTTACTGACACTGCCGCTGTTAAAGATTTCACCAAGATATTTTGCACCACCCTTGAGATTTTGCGCTGCATCAGATGCATTAACCTTAAGACCACGTGCGGTGTTTGGCATCAACTGCATAAAACCAATCGCCCCAGCCCAGCTTTTCGTCATCTTTCCACTGCTACTCTGGTGAACACCTCGGCTCTCAATCCAGATTATTGCACGCAGATAATCCTCACGACTGATTTTCTGGCCATATTTGTTGGTAACATCTGGAAATTTCCAGTCTTTGGAATATTTAGCCGCATCATTGAACCAGGTCTTGAATTTTTCTGAGCCGGCGCTGATGCCCTTGCCACCAATTGATTTATGCTTTACCAACTGCGGTATTTTCGCTTTAAGCTCTGCCGTCTTACGCTCAATTGTTTTGGTAACCGAAGCAACCGAGCCGTTTGTGGCCAGACCCAGAATCTTCGCCTGCTGTTGAGCATTGGCTAGAATATTAGCGGATGAATCAACACCTGTATCAGCACTTGCGGTACTGACAAGGCCATCTGAAATCGCCGTCAAAAAATCGACTATTGCAGCCAGCAACCCCGAACGCACCTTTTGCGATTCAGCATCACCAACAGAATTTTTGTTGGTCCCAGCGCTTGAAGTGGCAATTACCGATGCTTTGGCATCAGAGGCGGCGGTATTTACTTCGAATAGACCACCACCGACTGATTGGGCTAAGAGATTGCATGACAACAATAACATTGCAACCAGCGGGAAATATTTTTTTACCATACTTATTCTCCTGCGACCACTATTAAAACAGCATAATTCATATTTTACCTCAATTGAGTAATTTAAGATAGGTTCTTTCACAATGTTAATTAATGTAAAGATTGGTTAATAGTCAGGCGAAAGCGTGATATATTTGTGCGCACAAAACCCAATCGGGCTTGTGAGTAAAACAGTGTACAATACAGACTGCAAAGAAACGGCAGGAGTAAATAATGAAAAAATTTGGACTGACATTTGTGTTGGGCCTGGCAATTGCCGGTGGCCTTGTTTATATCGTACAGAATCAATTAAGCAAATCTGCCGGGCAGGCCGGCGGCCGGCGTGGTGGCGGTGGCGCGAAAGTTGCCGTCGAAACTGTAGCGGTTAAAGTGGCCAGCCTGGTTGATGAGGGGCGCTTTGTCGGTTCGATTGAATCTAAATCAAAATTTATGGTTGCTCCCAAGATTTCAGGACGACTTAAACAGATGCTCGTCGACATTGGCGACAGCATAAGCAACGGCGATGCCGTAGCCACACTTGACGACGAAGAACTGCTGCTTTCAGTTAAGCAGGCAGAAGCTGATCTGGAAATTGCCCGCGCCAACTTTAACGAGAGTACTGAACTGCTCGAGATCTCACAGCGCGAGCTAGATCGCATTAAAACCATGCGCCAACAGAAGGTTTCATCAGAAGTTGATGTCGAAAATGCCCAGGCAGCTCACAAGACCCGCCAGGCACGCCACCAGGTTAACCGTGCACTACAGAGTCAAAAGCAGGCGGCGCTCGAAAGTGCGCAATTAAGACTATCCTACGCCAGAGTTGATGCCTCCTGGAGTGGTGTCGCAAGCAAACGCTTCATTGCCGAACGTTTTCTCAACGAAGGAGCGATGATTTCGGCCAACACCCCGATTGTTTCGGTAATTGATATTGCCACGTTAACTGCGGTTATCGATGTAGTAGAACAGGATTACTTCAAGATAAAAGCCGGACTCATTGCTGAAATAGAGCCATCAGCGTTACCAGGTAGTGTTTATAAGGCGCGAATATCTAGAATATCCCCGATGCTCGATGAGTCCTCGCGCCAGGCTCGCATTGAGCTTGAACTTGAGAACACAGATTATCAGCTGAAACCAGGAATGTTCGTCAAAGCCCGCATTATTTATGCAGTTCATGACAATACGACTGTAGTACCTACTTCAGCACTGGTTCGCCGTAACAATCTGGAGGGAATTTTTCTTATCGATCGCGAGAACGAAAAAGCCAACTTTGTGCCGGTTAAAACCGGCTTCATCGAAGGTCAACAGGTTGAAATAGCCTCGCCAACACTTTCTGGTGATGTTGCAATTCTCGGCCATCACCTGCTCGAAGACGGCATGTCGGTCATTCTGACCGTTAACGATGGGCCGGCAGAAAAAACACCGGGCAAAGGCAAAGACGGTGGCAGAAGCAAAGGTCAGGATGCCAAAAAGGGCGGTCAGCAGCCATGATTCTTGCTGATATATCAGTAAAGCGCCCGATCGGCGTAACAATGATCATGTGCATTGTTATCATCTTCGGCGCCATTTCACTTTATAAACTACCAGTAGACCTTATGCCAGACATCACTTACCCGGCGATCACGGTATCGGCAACCTATTCAAATGCCAGCCCGACCGAGGTAGAGACACTTGTTACCAGACCGATAGAACAGGCAGTAGCGGCCATTCCAGGTGTCGAAGAAATCAACTCGACATCGACCGAAGGAAGCAGTCGAGTGCGTATCTCTTTTGCGTGGGGAATCGACCTGGATGCCGCCTCAAATGATCTGCGCGACCGCATTGACCGAATTATGTCACGCTTACCGGAGGATGTTGACCGCCCGTCGATTCGCAAGTTTGATGCAGCAGCAATGCCAGTGCTGATCATCGGCGCATCAAGTGATCTCGACCCAGTACAGATGCTCAATCTTATCGAAGATCAGGTTAAATACCGCCTTGAGCGCATACCCGGCGTTGCGGCCATAGATGTTATGGGCGGCAACCTTCGCGAAATTCAGATAAATATCGACATCAATAAAGTTAGAGCGCTTAGAATCGCACCTGACCAGATTATCAGTCGTCTGCGCGCTGAGAACCTCAATCTTCCAGCAGGAGTGATCGAGGCGGGCAATTACGAGTTGCGCTTGCGCACACCGGGCGAATTTAAAGACGTCAAGGAAATCGAAAAACTGGTAATCGGCGAAACTGCCGGCAAGCTGATCAGATTGCGTGACGTTGCCGATGTTCTCGACCTCTGGGAAAAGAAGCGCAGCATAGTAAGAATTAACGGAAAACCCGGCGTTCGCATCATGGTAAATAAACAGTCTGGCAGCAATACCGTTGCCGTTGCGGCTGCGGTCAAAAGCGAAATCGAAAAAATCAATGAAGATATTCCCCAGCTGCGCCTGTCACCTATTGTCGACAGTTCAAAATACATTGAGCGTTCAATCAACAATGTCAGCACGTCAGCGGTTTGCGGGGGCCTGCTGGCAATAATCATTCTGCAGTTTTTTCTTGGCAACCTGGCGAGTACCGGCATCATTGCTGTAGCTATACCGGTCTCTATCATAGCGACCTTTGCGCTGATGTATTATTTCAATTTTACGCTCAACATCATGTCGCTCGGCGGTGTAGCACTGGGTATCGGCATGCTTGTCGACAACTCCATCGTCGTGCTGGAAAACATCTTTCGTCATCGCGAAAAAGGGCTTTCGATGATGGATGCTGCAGTGCTGGGCAGTTCTGAAGTTGCCATGCCCGTATTGGCAAGCACTCTGACCACCGTTGTCATCTTTCTGCCCCTGCTTTTTGTCGAGGGAATGACCGGAGTTATGTTCAAGCAGCTTGCTTATATCGTCGGTTTTTCGCTGCTCTGTTCGATGCTGATAGCCCTCACTATCGTGCCCATGCTGACTTCAAGATTTTTGCATGTTAATGGAAATGACAAGAAAAATATTTTCAGACGTTTTTCCGAAAAAATAATTAACGTTATTCTGGGCTCACACATAGTCGCGCTCGATTACGCGCTGCATAACCGCAAAAAGATGATATTCGCGCTCGGAATTCTTTCCGCTCTTGCCATTGGTCTGGCAAAAAACATCGGCACAGAACTTATGCCTACCGCTGACGAGGGTGAAGTACGAGTGAACCTTGAGCTCGAAGAAGGCACCCGCCTCAGCCTGGTCGAACGTATCTTTATCGGTGCAGAAAAAATAATAATAGAAGCTGTTCCTGAAGCAGAAACCGTGTTCCTCAATGTTGGCGGAGGCGGGGGCGGTGGTGGTCACAGTAGCTCTTCAAACAGTGGATCGGTAAGGATTCCGCTGAAGGTCAGTGATAAACGCGGGCGCAGTAGTGCTGAAGTTGCCGCCGAACTGCGCCGCAAACTCGCTAACATACCAGGCGCACTCGTCAGAGTAAGAGAGGGCCAGGGCATGTTTATGATGCGCATGGGCTCCGGCGATGCCGACAAAGTGGAAATCCAGATCCGTGGCTACGACCTCACGACCGCAAATATGCTCGGTACTGCCGTAGAAGAAGTTCTAAAAGGTATTGACGGCATTACCGACGTTAAGCTTTCGCGTGAAAAAGGCATACCTGAGCGTCTTGTCGTCATCGACCGCGCTAAAGCTGCCGATCAGAAGCTTACCATCGCCAAAATCTCGTCGTTTCTAGAAACCATGATGTCAGGCAGTAATGCCGGGAACTTGCGCGAAGGCGGCAATGAATTCCGCATTCTGGTAAAAGCCAAAGCCGCCGAGTTTATGAAGCTCGACGAAATACTCAACCTTACAGTCACCAATACGGCTGGCAAACAGGTCATGCTGCGCAATGTCGCTCATATTGAGAGCCAGCTCGGCCCGACCCTGATCGAACGCCGCGACCAGGAGCGAATACTCAATGTTTCAGCTAACGTCGAAGGGCGGGCAATCGGATTCGTAATTCAGGAAGCCCAGCAGAAACTACGTGAGATCCCGCTTCCGGCTAACTTCAGCATTATCATGTCGGGTGATTACGAAGAACAACAGAAATCATTCAAAGAGCTGCTGTTCAGCTTTTTCCTGGCACTGATCCTGGTTTACATGGTGATGTCCGTGCAATATGAATCACTTTACGACCCGATTATCGTCATGTTTACTGTGCCGTTTTCGCTTCTTGGCGTTATTCCGATGCTTTATTTCACCGGCACCACACTTAATATACAGTCGTTTATCGGCTGTATCATGCTCGGCGGAATAGTTGTCAACAACTCAATTCTCCTCGTAGACCATATCAACTCCTTGCGCAGCGAAAGCGACATTGATCTGATGACCGCCATCAAGTCAGCGGCACGCGATCGCTGCCGGCCGATTCTGATGACTGCGATGACCACAATGCTTGGCCTGCTACCTCTGGCCATAGGCATTGGCGAAGGCGGCGAAGTTCAGGCACCAATGGCGCGAGCCGTTATCGGCGGACTGCTATGCTCTACTTTCATTTCACTGCTGTTCATTCCAATAGTTTACTATGAATTTGAACTGGCATTTCGTAGCAAACCCTCTGAAAATAAGCAAAACAACGAGGCAACCACATGAACAGACTTTTTTTAACAATACTTCTGCTGACTTCAATAAGCCTCGCTCCCCTGCCTGCCCAGGAAATCGAGCTTAAAAAGCCAGTATGCAAAGAGTTCGGCGCATTCAACATTTTCGCCAGCGACTCAGCTTCGCTGCTGTTGTCGGTTGACGATGCGATCAACAGTACATTATCAAACAATCTGGCGCTTAGCGTCGAAAATTACGGCCCGCAACTCAGTGAAACCGATGTCGCCAACGAAAAAGCCCGCTTCGATGCCTTGATAAATGCAGAAGTATCTGGCAGCGAGCGCATAGGCAAAACTATTTTTCAACAGGGCAATCTCGGCGACACCGTCAGCAATCGTACTGATGCCGCTTTGTCACTAAATCAGCTATCCACCTCAGGCACCAGAACGACTATCGACCTCAGTCACGCCAGAACCCGCTCAGCCACTCGCGCCGACAATCTTTACGCCACCAGACTCGGTTTTACGCTGGAGCACCCTTTGCGCCGCGGCGCCGGGCGCAGCGTAAATCTTGTCTCGCTACGCAAAGCGGAGCTTGACCTCGACTGGTCTGAATTCGAACTACAGGGCTTCGTTCTCGGCCTCGTCGCTCAGGTCGAAACCCGTTACTGGCAATATTATCTGCGCCTGCGCCAACTTGAGATCGTCAAAGAATCGCTCGAACTTGCCAAACAGCAGCGTGAAGAAACCAACCGCCGGATCGAAGCCGGCAGCATAGCAGAATCTGAGGCGGCAGCAGCTGAAGCCGAAGTGGCTTTGCGTTTTGAAGAACTCATCAATGCTGAGAGCCAGTCGGTAACAGCTGCTGTATCATTGTTACGCACGATTAATCACGACCAGGAAAATTTCTGGAAACTACGGCCGGAACTGACCGACGCACCCTTGCTCAAACACCCGGATGCACTTGAACTGGACACTCATCTGCAGACAGCTCTGCAAAAGCGCCCCGAATTGGCACAGGCAAAACTGTTAAGCGAGAAAGACGCACTCGACATAGTTCAAAGTGAGAATGGCCTGCTGCCACGCCTTGACTTCTTTGCGACCATCGGCAAGACCGGCTATTCGACTGCGCTCGACCAAGCAACCCCGAAGTTTGGCGAGAAAGGCTCCTACGATATCAGTGCCGGCTTCGTCTACGAAATCAGTCGTGGCCGCCGCGCTGCCAAAGCCGAGCTCAGGCGGGCAAAAGCATCTCGTGAAATGCGGCTTGAAGCAATCAAAAACCTCGAGCAGATTATCAAGGAAGACGTAATCATAGCCTTCATCGAGGTTAAGCGCACAATACAGCAGATGACCGCCACTGCCGCCACTTCGCAAAAACAGCTCGAAAAGTTGCGGGTCGAAGAGGTCAAGTTCAATGTCGGCAAAACTACAGCTTTTCAGGTGGCACAGGCACAGCGTGACCTTACCGCCGCCCAGATTGCCGAAGTAAAAGCTGCTGTCGATTACACCACCGCGATCATCGAACTGTTCAGAGCCGACGGCTCACTGCTTGAGCGCAACCGCATCGCCCTCGAAGCAATGTAGAAACATATCCACAGATTTCTCAGATCAACGCAGTCCCCCACAGGATGTTGGAGGATACTCGGTCGCCGCAGGATGGAGGCGACCGGGTGATGAGCTGCAGACAAAGATATCACGAGATCTCCGCTAGCATCTGGAAGTTTCAAGGTTGCACACCGATCCAGACTGCATTATCATAAAGGCAGTCTTGGAGGCATCAGACCATGCATGTTAAAATAATTCTTACGGCAGTGTTACTGGGGTTGCTGATAACCTGCGCCGGTTGGGCAAACCCTGATTATAAAGAAATCATCGCAAAATACGGCCCGGTTCCTGACGCCATACTTGACCCACCAGTCGATGAAGCAATTGCCATGGGAAAAGACTCACTGCTGAATAGATTTTTTGGCAGTGGTCGCTCATACCGGCCACAGGCACGTACCAAAGCCTGCTATGCCAATCAGCGCGTCAGCCTGGGCGCCATCGAAATGTACAACATGGACCACGAGACAATGTATTTAACCCTGATCCATTCGGATCTGGCAGCTCCCAGTGGTATGATGGTTACCGGGGGTTACCTGAAATCACCACTGACGATGCCTGAACCAGGCTGTCACCTTCGCAGTTACGGCAATCTAGCTGAATACGGCGTAATTTATTGCGATTATCATGGCACTTTAACCGATGAACAGCAGCAACTGCGCGACGCTTGCGGTTACACGCCAAAACCGCGCAGAAACGCTGCCAACGACAACAGCATGCTGGCTGTATTCGTCATGCTGGCTGTATTTTCGGTTGGGGTCATGATCGTTCTGCACAAAGTTCTGCCCAAAGCACCGAAATAAATCGATCACAACCCGAGCAAGCCGGACTCGGACGAAGACTCAAAGCCACAAAAAATACAAATATTTTTTTTGCGCCTGCAAAAGTCTCAGTTGCGGGTTTTCAGAGTGAGAGTTATCCAGGTGATGCCAGGGCGACCAAGACTGTCTGGTTCTTCGCGGCCGGCCTTACCATCAAAGCCACAGCTGGCGAAAAGACGTAACCATTCTTTGACTGGCATCAGGTTGAACACACGCCCCTTTTCGTCGAGACCGGAATTATCGACATCAGGACGACAAACAGGAACCGAGACAAGTCCGCCAAAGCGAACCACCCGACAAATTTCTGATATAACCGAGTGAAGATCGGATGCGGGCAAGTGCATCAGACAGGCGACACTGTAAAAACCGGTAAATGTCTTGTCAGCAAAAGGCAACTGGCAGGGCAATGTCAGCTGAAACAGTCTGCCATCAAGTTCCGGGTGCAACTTCCTGGCTTCAGCGAGCAGCTGACGTGAGGCATCAATGGCCGCCACGTCATAACCGTTGCCAACGACGCGGGCAGCATCACGGCCCGAGCCACAACCAACTTCGAGCAGGCAGCTGCCGGGATCAAAGTAACTCGTCAGGGCCTGATGAAACGAGTCAAGGCTGACGTTTTCGTATCTGGCACTAAGCTCTGATGCGTTCTGTTCGTAATACTCTATTGTTCTATTTTGCATTGCCCACTCACCTGGCTAAAGAGAACGAGTCTACTTAATTACCAACCATAACATCGGACTGGCGGCGCCGGAATTCAGTATCACCGCCAAATGCCAGTTCATAGACGTCGATGGCTATCTGCAACTCTTCGTTGGTCGGCACCACTATTACGGTAACCGGCGAATAAGCTTCAGATACGACCCCCTCTCTAGAGCGCTTTTCCTTATTTAATTTAAAGTTCATAAAAATCCCGAGGTTTTCGAGGCGATGGCAGATGCGCTCACGCATGCGCCAACCATGCTGCCCGATTCCACCGGTAAAGATCAGAATATCTAATTTTACCAGATTGGCTGCATAAGCGCCAATATATTTGCGAACCCGGTAAGCGTAGCAGTCAATGGCTTCCTGGGCTCTCTGGTTGCCCTTCTCAGCAGCGATTTCAAGATCACGCATGTCGTTGGAAAGGCCGCTAAGCCCTACCAGACCGCTTTCCTTGTTGAGAATCTTCATGAGATCCTTCGAAGTATAACCGCGATCCATCAAATAGGTTAAAATCGCCGGGTCAATATCGCCGGAACGAGTGCCCATCATGACACCTTCAAGCGGCGTAAAACCCATTGAGGTGTCGATTGACTTGCCGTGAGCGATTGCAGTAAGCGAAGCACCGTTGCCGAGATGGCACGAAATCACGTTGGTATTGATCGGGTGTCGTTGGCACAGGCTCATGGCACGCGCTGAAACATAGCGGTGGCTGGTGCCGTGAAAGCCGTAGCGGCGAATCTTGAGCTCTTCATAAAATTTGCGCGGCAGGCCGTAAAGGTAGGCATGGGGCGGCATAGTCTGATGAAAAGCAGTGTCAAAAACAGCAACTTGCGGCACGTCAGGCATAAGCTCGCGGGCAACCAGTATACCGGTAAGATTTGGCGGGTTATGGAGAGGCGCAAGTTCGATAAATTCTTCAACAGCATCGACAACACTCTGGTCAATAATGACCGAAGAAGAGTATTTGTCACCGCCGTGTACAACGCGATGGCCAATGCCACTGATTTCACTGACGTCTTTGATGATACCCTCATCGGGGTCAGTGATCGCACGCATAACAAGCTCAAGCGCCACTTTATGGTCGGGTATCTCCTGTTCGATAACCAGCTTTTTCTCGCCAACGCGCTGGTCGAGAAGACCCCTGGCTTCGCCGATGCGTTCGACAACGCCTTTACCAAGACTGATACGATGCGGCATCTTGACCAGATCATATTTCAGCGACGAGCTGCCGCAGTTAAGCACCAGAATTATCTTTGGGTCTTCTTCAGTGACCATATCAGCGTCCTTTCATTCCCTTGTCAGTCTGTTGATATTATAGTTTTTGCTGCGTCGCGTCAAGAGTATTTTGATTCGCAGCTCAAAATCTACCTTGCAATGCCTGGATACGCATCATTTTGCTGCACCTGCATTATACAAATGGCCTTGAATATGGTTATCTGTTATCATATTTACCATACTAAACCTGTATGTAAAAAGAAAGTAAAATCTATGCAACCACAGATTCATCAGTTCAACAATGCAGACCGACAATGGCTGGCCAAAGCCCTGAGCCGGGGCAATGAGATTTGTGAGCATTATCGGTTGGAAAAGGCCCTCGATGCCGGTGAGCTTGATCGCGTCTTTGCGCTCTGGGCCGCACATCCAGCCGACAAAGAAATGTTCAGCGCCGACGACATCGCCAATGGCCTGGGCAGTTTGTTTGGCGAGCTTCTGCAGCGTAAATTCAGCTTCAACTGGTGTCGCGTCGAAGACAAATACGGCAATGAACAAGCTTTGCTCCACGAAGCAACCGGCAGCATAGTAATGCCGATCAACGCTGTTTTCAAGCGCATCGAGCCCGAGCTTCTGCTGCAGCCCTTCTTCGCGCCGATGTGGCAGACAATCGCAGCCCACCTCGGCAAAAGCTCCAATTAATCCGCTGTCCTTGGTTCGGGGGACGGTTCGGGGGACGGGGGACGGTTCGGGGGGTTCGGGGGACACCTTACTT
>JAHISQ010000031.1 GCA_018818125.1 Candidatus Rifleibacteriota bacterium | reverse complement strand
GGGGGGGGGGGGCATGTAATCACAGTTACGGGCAAGGCCAGGGGTTAATGGGATTATGCAAAATTTGCGCAGGAGGTGCTTGGCGCGAACGCCTTTTCCGAGTGAACAGCGTAATTTTGTGGCAGTCGAGTATAGGTCTACATCTCTGTGACTATGCTATTTGAGCCTTTGTGCGAGTAAGTTTTTTGGGGATTGGTATGAAATAGATTCATGGAGGCATGGGCAGCAGAAATTCAGTGTGCCAGGTTGTCCTGAAAAAATGAGGGCAACGGTTTGCATGCGTTCATGCTCTGCTTGGGTTGGGGATGGCTATGCCAGGTGTTAAGGCGATTTGTTGTGACCATGTGAGGGGAAATGTAGGGTCAGGATAAAAAGGCTGTTGCTGCGGCTATAATGCGCTCCCCTGCTCTTCCGTCTCCATAGGGATTGATTGCTTTTGCCATTCTTTCGTAGCTGGCATGATCACACAGCAGTTCGCTGGCGCTGGCGATGATTTTTTCTTTACTGGTGCCGACCAGCCTTAAAGCGCCGGTTTCGAGGCCTTCTGGCCGTTCGGTTGATTCGCGCAATACCAGAACCGGCTTATTGAGACTGGGCGCTTCTTCCTGGACGCCGCCAGAATCGCTGAGAATCAGATAACTGCGCTGCATGGCCATAATGAAAACTTGATAACTCAGTGGTGCTGTGAGATGGATGCGTGGGTGGTTGTTTAATAGACTCGCTGCTTCGTCGCGCACCTTCGGATTGGGGTGAATCGGAAACAGAATGCGAATATCGTTAAATTTTTCGACGAGTTCTAGCAGGGCTGAAAACACCTGTCGATGCGGTTCGCCAAAGTTTTCGCGACGATGCGTTGTAATCAGTAGCAAACGTTCGTCGGTGGCAAAGATATTAGAAAATTCTTTTGGAGCGGTCAGCTTGCGTTGCAGGCTCCAGTTCAGGGCGTCGATCACTGTATTGCCGGTTACGAATATGTTCTGATCCGGAGTCCCTTCGTTAAGAAGCATCTGCTTTGCCCGTTCGGTTGGCGCAAAATGCAGACTGGCAAGAGGTGTTACCAGACGTCGGTTGATCTCTTCCGGGAACGGGCTGTATCTGTCCTGGGTTCGCAGACCAGCCTCAATATGCGCCACCGGAATTTTCTGGTAAAAGCCGCTTAAGGCACCGAGAAACGCAGAGGTCGTGTCGCCCTGCACAAAGACCATGTCATATTCGTTGCGCGAGACAATCTCGCCTATTCCCTCGCTAATTCTGCTGGTAAGCTGAAAAAGGGTCTGGTTTGGTTGCATAACCGCCAGGTCAAAGTCTGGTTCCAGCTTGAAATGCCGAAACATCTCTTCGGCAAGCTCCAGATGCTGCCCGGTGTGCAGGATCTGCGTCGTGATGTTTTTGCTTTTCTGAGCAGCAAAAATGACCGGAGCCATTTTTATGACTTCCGGTCTTGTTCCCAGTATGAAGAGGAAGCGCCAATGTTTCAAGGTTCAGGGATCTTTTCGGTATTCGTCAGGGTTATAGTCTTTTGGCTGCTTGTTCTCGTTATCCTTTGAGCTGACAGCAGCATCGGTTCCTGCCTTTGCGATAGCTTCAACCGCTGCATCTATATGCTTGGGAAGTGGGAGTGGCGGTGGCAGTGGCGGCAGTTCGCGACCGGCGATGAGGTCTTTGAACTCTTCGCCATTAATCGTTTCGCGTTCAAGAAGAGATTTTGAGCATTTGGTGAGAAGCTCGCGATTTTCGTTAAGAATCTCGAGGGCTTTATCCTGCGCCCAGGTGATCAGTCCTTTGATTTCGCTGTCGATCTTTCCGGCGGTTTCGTTAGAAAGATCATTGCGGGTGTTGAAATCTCGCCCTAGAAAGACGGTCTGATTGTCGTCGCCGAGGTGCAGCGGACCTATTTCGTCGCTCATGCCGAGCTCGCAGACCATTTTGCGAGCGATTTTACTGGCTCGTTCTATGTCGTTTTTGGCTCCCGAAGTTAGTTCATTGAAAACTATCTTTTCGGCAGCGCGGCCAGCCAGCAGTACGCACAGCTGGTTTTTGAGATGACTGCGTGAAACCGTGAGCCGGTCTTCAAGCGGCAGTTGCATGGTCATGCCCAGGGCCATACCGCGCGGTATGATTGTAATTTTATGCACCGGATCGGTATTAGGCAGGAGAGCGGCAACCAGCGCATGCCCCATTTCGTGGTAGGCGGTGTTTTCTTTTTCTTTGTCAGAAATGATGCGGCTTTTGCGTTCTGAGCCGGCAATAACCTTGTCGATCGAGGCTTCAAAATCAGCCATTACTACAACTTTGCGTCCAGTCCGCGCGGCCAGAATAGCTGCTTCGTTAGTCAGGTTGGCGAGATCTGCGCCGACAAAGCCTGGTGTTCGGCGCGCAAGTACGGCCAGGTTGACATCATCGGCAACCGGTTTGTCGCGGACATGTATTTGCAGGATTTCTTCGCGCCCTCTGATATCTGGTTGGTCAACGACGATACGGCGGTCAAAGCGGCCTGGTCGCAGCAGCGCCGGGTCAAGAACGTCGGGGCGGTTGGTTGCCGCCACAAGAATAATGCCTTTAGTGTTGTCGAAGCCGTCCATTTCTACCAGTAGTTGGTTAAGAGTCTGTTCACGCTCATCGTGCCCACCACCGAGGCCAGCGCCGCGCTGGCGGCCAACTGCGTCGATTTCGTCCATGAATATGATGCAGGGCGCATTTTTGCGAGCTTGTTCAAAAAGGTCGCGCACGCGTGAAGCACCGACACCGACGAACATTTCCACGAATTCCGAGCCGCTGATGTTGAAAAACGGAACATTGGCCTCGCCGGAAACAGCACGTGCCAGAAGAGTTTTGCCGGTTCCTGGAGGTCCAAACAGAAGCACGCCACGCGGAATTTTTGCGCCAAGGTCGGTGAACTTGCGCGGTTCCCTGAGAAAATCTACTACTTCCAGCAGGTCTTCTTTGGCTTCGTTTACACCGGCCACGTCTTTAAACATTATGCGTTTTTCGGTGGGATCGACCATGCGGGCACGACTTTTGCCGAAACTCAGTGCCTTAGCCCCGCCGCCCTGCATTTTTTGCAGAATATAGAGCCATGCGCCAATCAGCAGAATGAAAGGAAACCAGTTGATCAGCAGATTCAGCCACCATGACATCTGTGCTGGCGGTTCGGCTTCAATGATAATTTTAGAATTTCTTATTATTTCCATCAGGCCGGGGTCGTCGGGTACGATCACAAGAAAATTTGTAGGTAGCACTTCGGTGTTCAAGATCTCCGATACCTGCTTCTGAATGCGCCCGGAGATCTCGCGATCGTTGATTTTGATGCGTAGAATCGTGCGGCTGGTGTCTTCGCCTTTAACGATTTTGAGAAATTCAGAATAGTTGAGCCTGTCAACTTTCTTGGTATTAGTGATATTGGTAAACGCTGTGAGCAGAAGAATCAGCAGCAGTGCGTAAAGTGCAACTGTTTTCATTTTTGTGGGTTGTTCTTTCATAATCCTGTGCCTGTAATTGGTTTTTAAAGTTTGCAGATACGAGTGCCATGCTATCACAAGCCCGGCCACTTATCAATTTAATGTTCAGGGTCGGTTAGGTGGTCTTGAAAAGCCGTTTCTGCTTGGTTTTGAGCCAGCTGATCCAGCCAGAGGACCTGAGGACCTGCTGTTCAAGCAGGTCTAGCAATAACGCGGCATATCTTCGACTTGTTTCGCTCTGCCCTTGAAAGGCAAGTATGGTAGAGAGCGCTTTTTCACCCATTCTTGCAACTTTGTCGGCGATTTTAGCAAACTCTTCGTCGTTTTCAACGGTTTCGAGCCACCATGGGATGCATTCAATACCAGTTTGCCGGAAAAGTGCGTCGCGGGCGTTCTGCCTGATTTTGGGATGTGCTTCGGCAGCCATGTCAGCAAGCAGTTCAAGACGCCCGGGTATATTGACTTTGTCAAGCACAAACACCGCTGAAGTCTTCATCCATGGGTTGTCGTCGCTTGCCATGATTTTGAGCGCTTCCAGTAATTGGTCGTGGTCTTCCTTGTTCCAGAGGGCTTTGATTACGTTGGCGCGCACTCTGTTGTCTTCGTCGCTGAGCATAGGAAGAAGAAGTCTGGCTACGTCAGGCAGATCAAGCTTTTCAATGGCTTCAATCGCGTTTGCACGCACACGAGAATCTTCTTCCTGTAACGCTCTGGTCAGAAAGCCGACAATATCGTCATCTGGCAGGGCCAGTCGGCCCATGGCGGCGACTACGGAAGCCTTGACCCGAGGGTTGCCACCCGGTTTGTAGAGGTTGCGTATGGCGCCGAGGTTGCTTGGATCACCGATTCTTCCAAGAGTTTCGACGGCGAGTGCCACAAGCTCAGAGTTTTTGTGTCTGAACACGCCGATTATCTGCGAGCTGGCAGCAGAATCTTCAATTTCGCCAAGCGCCTTGAGGCTGTTGTAGACAATGTCTTCGTCGTCGGAGTCGAGACGTTTTGCGAGTTCGTCGATATGTTCAGGTGTTTGCGGCATGTCAGGCAGAAGCTTCCAGATGCGAATTCCCTCGCGCTCAATGCTGCGCACCCACGAAGCGCTGTTGTAGTCGGCGTAAGAGTCAAACTCGCGCTCGGCTTTTTTGAGTGCCGATTCGCGGTCTACAGCTGCAACCGTATATTCTATCTTGAATTTTTTGCGTGGATTTGCCGATTCGCTGTAGGGAATAATAACTTTGTATGTTTTCGCTGCCTGCATATAACATACATGTTAGCAGATTTCATGGCCATTCTCAACCGATGCTTGCAAGGTTTGTTGCTGGCGTGCTTTAATGCATCAGATCTTCAGATTGCGAGGAACTTGCCATGAGCCTGGAATACTACACATGCCGAAACTGCGGTTGCGAGAATAAACTTATTGATGCGCATCGCAATTTTCTTGAAGAGCACGGTTGTTCGCAGCCTCCTTTTTATTGTAGCATCTGTTTTTCTCAACGCCTGGGCGAGATATGGGAAATCCCGAGCGAAAAACGCATTGCTGCCTGCAGTATTTGCGGTGTCGAAACTCGTCTGCCTTTTGTACCATGTCTGAGTCGCCCGGTATATTGCCCGCAATGCTTTAAGATACAAAATGCTACGAACGATGAATTGTAGTGTTAACTGCTTAAATCGGTGTTTTTTTACCCGGACCTGATTTCAGACAACACTGCAATATTTAATCTCCGCCGGACAGAGTAAGGCTTACAGTTGCCTGGGCGGGGGTGGGCTGTTCAGGCAATAAAAGACTATCGGTAGCCCCAGTTTCTGTAGGCACATCCGGGTCAAAAATCGAAAAATCAGATTCTTTGCTGAGATCAAGGTCGTTATAACCGTGGTTTAGAGCGTCTTTTGCTTCGTTGTTAAGCTCTTCAAGAAACACTGTTGCCTGACTGATATCGATATTTTTATCTTCTGGCAATGCAACCGGGTATAACTCTGAAAAACCACGCTTGATAACCCGCATCAGCTGGGTTACCGGCCTGGCCTCAAAGCGAAAACGCAGCAGGTTTCCAGACTGATCAGAGTGTTCAAGAGGGTGTCTGATGATCTGCGGCTGCCCCTGCCGTGGCAACCTGTGCCAGCGCGAGATTGTCTGTGCTGTGAGCGGATTGAATAGCGCAATCAGTGCTACTGTAAAAATAATTTTTTTATGCTGCATACCACACCGGCAGGTTGTCGAGGACCCGGTATTTTATCTCGCCGTGCTTGTGCAGCGACGAGAGATAGCCATTGACCGTGGCACGATACAGATAATACTCCCAGTTCGTTTTTTTGAGACCATAATGATCGAGAAAAGCCTTGACCACATGCTCCTGTGCCATAGGGATCTTGAGCAGCTGACGCATGAAGTTGAGAGATTCGTTTAAATGACTGAGGTTGTTGGCAATCAGCGTGTTGATAGAATCTTGCGGCGGAAAATGTCCACCGATAAAACAGCTTGCGTCGATTTTTCTGAGCCGCTCCAGAGTTTGTGCATGTGAATTTGGATCATAATTGAAGGGTAGTCGTTGTTTGTTGAAAAAATTATCAGGAAACAAAGTGTCGGCAACAAAAGCTACGCCATCGACCAGAAAGCCTTTCTGGTTAACTGAATGGCCGGGAAGATCGAGAATCTCGATTTTGAGATCATCGAGTTGCAATTCGTTGCTGGTAAATATTTCGACCTGGCTCGGGTTTGCCATGATGAAACGGTTCATCAGATCGCTGATCGGCGCTCCGGCAAAGAGAACAGCGCATTGAACCAATGGCTGTCTTATCGTGGGCGCTTCGAGAGTGGAAGCCATCGCTTTGCAACCGCACTTTTCATGGAAAAAACTGTTGCCGGCGATATGGTCTGCGTGGGCATGGGTGTTTAGAATCAGCGAGATTTTGAAACGATAATCAGAAAGCATTTCAAAAAGCTGGCCGGCAAATTTGAGGTCGCTGCCCGAGTCAATCAGTGCAACCTGGCTGTTTTCGAGCAGAATGACGCCAACATTGGCGGGGCCGTGAACCCAGAATACCCGCTCGGTAAGACGTACCAGTTCCATGTTCAGACGGCAGGAGTCGGTCGTTCTGAGTCGTCGACCACGACAAAGCCTTCGCTACACCTGCTTAAAATCTCGATAGAACAGGCCGGTTCACCGCTGAACCCGATTGGTGGTGCGATAACTTCGATGTAAAAAGGGTTGTCATGATATGGAGAAAATTGCGCCTTGTATATCCAGGCTTTTATCGGCAGGCAACCTGCGATTGTCAGATTTATGCGAACGAATTTAAAAACCTCGCCGCCTTTTACAATCTTGAATGCGGGATGCCATGGCAGCGGTTTGGTCGTAAAATCGGGAGTCAGTATTACCACCGGCTTTTCGAGCAGAATGTTGATAGTGCCTTCTTTGCACTCAACAATCTCCGGAAAACAATCACGAAAAAATGGCATCTGTTCGCGAACGGTGTTTTTTGATTCGCCAAGCCCTCTCTGAACCTTGCCTTTTACAACTCCCATGCGGGTATCACTCCTTCAATAGTTCTCTACCAAAGCATAGAACATTTCTGCAGATTATTACAAGCAAATTAATCAATCCTGCTACTGACTGATTCTTTTGATCATCTGCAGGCACGGGTTTTCTGGTCCCCAGAAGAGCGGGAACTCTTCGAGTGGTTTAAACCCAAGTGCAAGGTAAAATTTTCTGGTTTTTTCGTATTCCGGCCAGTTGCGTGCAGGACTGACAGTTTTTACCTGCATGTATTCGATCCCCTGCGATCTGCAGTATTCAGTCACCGACTCGACAGCTGCCCGGCCAATTCCCTGGCCGTGGTATTCCGGCAGAATACCCATTACATAAAGCTCGACTGATTCTTTAAAATGGTTCTTAAGACTTATAAACCCACAGTTTTGCTCGCGTACTTTGATCAAAAAGGTCGGTAGATTATCTATTTCTACTCGATAATCGGTAACTGCCTGTTCTATGCCAAACCATTCCGGCAGCTTGCGCAGAATTTTTTCACACTCTGCGCCTGAATTGAACATTGGGCCAACTACATCAAAATAATCTGATTTCATACATTGGATACCCTGTTTTCCTGAAAATGAAAACAGGTCTGTCTCATGAGACAAACCTGCTTTGATTAAGTTTTTTCGAACTTTGATATTATATCACATTATTTTCTTGATCTGCTGAAATTTGGGAGAACTGGATCCTGTGATGGTGGAAGTGGCTGACCGCTTACTGCTGGGGCGCTGCTACCGGTTGATCCTGATGAACTAGATGGTTTCTTGCCTTTTCTGCTTACTTTGCGGAAGTGACCTTTGGTGTGGGTCTTGGAACCTTTTTTGTAGTGACCTTTAACCCAGGTTCTTTTGGCTTTTTTGCCGGTGAGTTTGGATTTGGCTTTTACAGCGCCGTCCATGATTTTATTGGTAACAGAAGAACCAGCTTTAACAAAGGCACGTTTGGTTTTCTTGGCTGATTTTTTGATATTTCTTTTGATTTTTCTAATAGCTTTTTTGAAGCACGAAACTTTCTTTTTAGCAGCAGCTACTTCGTTAATTTCACCTGAAATTGTGAAAAAGCCGAAAGCCAGGAGAAGGACTGCGAGGGTTTTATACACTTTACTCATAACTTATAACCTCCAGTAGATTTCTTATTAAAATGCTTAATTTATTATGTTGTTGAGTATAAGAATTTTTTTTAGAACCCGTAACCCCTGCTTTAATATTTTTTTAAAAATGTGTACACGGCAGAAGTCAAAACGTGAGCCCCGATACTTTATACTCGATTCGAGCGACACAGAGCTTTGATAGTTTGTTTCCATTCTGGAGCAAACGCAATTCTGCTTGTAAGCCAGAATTGGCGGCACTGGCAACTTTTCCTTTAGCTTGGGCAGGCAACGTGATATCTTTCCATTGTATAATTTTGTGTTTTCGGAGGAACTAACGATGGCAAGATATGATGGTCGCGCATATGACGAGATGAGACCGGTTACCATAGAGACCGGTTATGTTAAATACCCGCATGGTTCAGCTCTCATTTCATTTGGTGATACCAGAGTTCTCTGCACAGTTCAGGTAGACGAAAAGGTTCCTCCTTATGTTGCTTCAAGAGAAGTTCCGCAGGGTTGGATAACAGCTGAATATGCTCTTATGCCAGCCGCAGGCCTGACGCGAAATGATCGCGCCGGCTACGGCAAAACCACGGTAAAGGGTCGGGTTCATGAAATTCAGCGTCTGATCGGGCGCTCGCTGCGTTGTGCGCTCGACCTCAAAAAACTCGGATCGCGCACATTGATGATTGATTGCGATGTGATTCAGGCCGATGGTGGCACTCGCACTGCATCAATTACCGGTGCCATGGTCGCACTCGAAATGGCCGTTAAAAAATTGATGGCCGAAGGTAAGCTGACTGAGAACCCTATCGTTAACCATATTGCTGCAGTCAGTATCGGTATTGTCGATGGCAAGCCCTGTCTTGATCTTGACTATAAAGAAGATTCGCGGGCAGAAACCGATCTTAATCTGGTAATGAACGCAAAAGGTGCTTTTATTGAGGTCCAGGGGACAGCCGAAGATGGCACTTTCAGTCGGACTGAACTTGACGAAATGCTGAAAATGGGCGAAGCCGGCATTAAAAAATTGTTCGAACTGCAGGCACAGGCTTTGGGGCAACTCAAGTGAATGTCTGGGTTTCGACCAAAAATGCTCATAAGGCCGAAGAGATTGGCCAGATTATGGGCTCGACTTGCCAGATCAGGACGCTTCTCGATCTTCCGGACTTTCCTGATATAGATGAAAACGGAGACTCATACCGAGCTAACGCTGAGTTGAAGGCGCGCGCCCTCTGGGAAAAAGTCAGAGAGCCGGTATTTGCCGATGACTCAGGACTGGAAGTTGACGCCCTCAATGGTCGTCCCGGTATCCATTCAGCCCGCTTTTCCGGGCCAGATACCAATCACCCGCGTAACATCGACAAACTTCTCGCTGAGCTTGGCGATTTGCCGGTCGAAAACCGCAGTGCCCGCTTCAGATGCGTAATTGTTTATCTTGACCAGCAAGGTGTTGCGCATGAATTTGTCGGTACGGTTGAGGGTTATATCGGCTTTGAACGCCTGGGCCACGGTGGTTTTGGCTATGACCCGGTGTTCATGCTGCCCGATCGAAATTGCTCGATTGCCCAGCTACCAGCAACCGAAAAAAATGCCATCAGTCACCGCGCTCGCGCTGTGGAGTTGCTCAAGGCTTTTTTGAACCAGAGTTGACCAGTCTGGAGTGAGCTCAATTCCAGCGAGATAGCGAGATTGTTAAATATTGGATGGATTGCACCCGTTTTAATCTTTGCTCTTTTTAAATTCTGGGTTTTCTGATATATATAAACTCTTGTTTCCATACCGCTGTAATTGTTGCTGGTATAAACGAGAAGGCCTGCCACAGCGAAGAGTAGCTGAAACATATTCGTAGCACAAGGAACCAGACAAGATGTCGCAAATATTGCCGCTGATCAAAAGAATCGCTCAAAACGTTCGTGATAAGAGCGGTGATGGCAGACTAGGCAAATTTTTTATCTTCAAGCTTTCCCGCAAGGCGTTTGCTATTCCAGCAGTTGATGTTGCCGAAGTTTCTATGCCGGTTTCTCTCATCGATATTCCGCAACGTTCTGATTTTATTATGGGAGTTGTGAATATCAGAGGGATTGTTATACCTGTAATCAACTTGCGCTCACGACTCGGTCTTGATACTGATTACCAGATGGAGGACAGCTCGCGTCTTCTGTTATTTTCTCTTAAGACCGGAACCTATGTCGCCATGATGACCGACGATATTGAATATCGTCTCAGGGAAGGCGTGGTAGAGGCGGTTGTAGCTGATAAGCTGGAAGATAAATCTTTCCCGGAAGTTGATATTGACAATACTAAATACCCGGTTTTGATGGTAGATATGTGGCTTGAAAGAAACGAGATAGAAATTCTGCTGAATGTGGTAGAATCTTTTTGAAAAATTAACAGGAGGTTATGGGAAATGGCAAAATATGTTTGTTTAGTGTGTGGTTATGAGTATGATCCAGCCGCTGGCGACCCTGATAATGGAATTGCGCCAGGGACATCCTTTGAAAGCCTTCCCGCAGACTGGGTCTGTCCGGCTTGTGGCGTTGGCAAAGATCAGTTCGAAAAAATGTAATTCAAGTGGCTCTTAAGGGCCGTTCTGTCGAAAACCTTTAAAAAAGGGCTTGCAGTTTGTTCTGCAGGCTCTTTTTTTTACTATTTGATTCAAACACGATTTGTTCGGCAATTCTTGTTATCAGAATAGCTTTATTCACGTATAACTCTATTTAAGTCACCAATGACTGTTAAATCACTAGTGTGACCTTTGAATAAAATGTGGTCAGCATCGAGAAATTCAATGCGACTTCGTGTAGAATAGAGGGCAAACCTGATAGTTGCGCTGGGAGCTTATATTGCTTAAGGGTTACTGGTTCAATATTTTTGCCAAAGTGGTATATGGTCTGATACTGCCTCTTGGCCTGCTGAGTGTCGCTTTGTTCGGACATTACAGCCTGGCGCGTGAGCGCCAGATTCTCGAATGGCGAGAGAAAATGAGCGACTCACTCGACCAGATCAGCAAGTATCACGAAGATGATCGCTTTTTTCATGGCATGTTACAGACTGGCTTTCGTGCTTCCGATCGAGCCAAAAAGCCAATGGATGCATGCCGACAACGAATCGGATCGTTAAAAAAACAGTTTCCTGATATGCTCAGGTTTGTGGTCTATGACACTGCTGGTCGTGTTGTTTCTGATTTGTCGGATGAAAAGCGCTTCCAATATGTTTTTCGCGCCATGTATCAGGTTATAACCAGCGTTCGCGAACATGTTGCCGAGGTTATAATACCCTATCCGGATCGACTTGCAGAGGTGCGCAGCCGAATTACTCTTTTGCGCGGATTCTTTGGCCAGTTTCTAATGGAAAAACATCTGAGTCTGCCACTGCTTGAAGGCTATCTTGGCAGCTGTATCAGAGCCTGTGAAGAACCTGAAAAAAGTCTTCTCTGGTATCAGCAGTATGACAATTTCACGATTATTGCCTTTGTTCATCGTGATCTGCTCATGCGTGATATTGGGCCTCGTCTGATGGTTGATTCTTTTAACCATCGCAATGAAGTTTGCCGACTGGGTTTGTTTGATACTCAGAAGTTGACGATATACGGTGTGAAAGAGCAGCATAACGAAATTATCATGCAGGCCAATGCTTATTCGAATTCGGCTGTTGAATTTGTCAGAAGTGACGATTATCTGCTGTTTTTTCGCCAGATCTCACCCCGGTTGATCGCTTTTTCGAAGGTAAACAAGGCCGAAAATCTTATTAATCCCGATCTGGCCGTTACCGAGTTTATGTTCCGGCTGGTTCGGTGGCTGCTGATAGCAGCTTTTGTCATCTATTGTTTAAGTCTGCGCTCAGTAAACTTTGTTTTGTCGGTGCGACAGAAGCTGCTTTTGCTGTTCCTTTTCGCCAATGGCTTACCGATGTTGATTCTGGCGGCAACAGCCTATGAATTTTTTGACCAGAAGAAAAGCCTGCTTATTAATGCTGCTCACGAGGAGTCGGTGCGGGTAATTAAAGAATTTGACAATGGTTATCCTGACGGTCGAGAGAAGATGGCAAGACGCCTTTCAGTCTATATTAAAGAGAAAAATCGCCAATATGGTAATCAGGTCTGGCCTGAAGAAGAAATCGAAAAGCTGAAAAACTTTGTTCTTACTTTTAAGCCAGGTGAAACCTATCTCTTTAGCAGGGCCGGCGAACAGCTTATGTATGCCGGTTCAGAGGCATTTTCCAGCTCTGCTAAAATCATCAGAGATTTTTTTAAAGGCTGCCTGGATTTTTTTAACAATGCTGATCCAAATTTTGTAAGTAACAAGAGATCATTGCTTGAGAAAATGACTGAGGACGCTTATCTGTATGATGGTGTTCTCAGGCATATAGGCAACATCAGCCCACAAAATTTTGGCTCAGGACTACGCTGGACATATCTGGAACTGCTTGGTGCCCGGCAAAATCATGATTCATGGGGCTTTTTGGTGATATCCTGGCGCTCTAGCGATTTGCAACGGGCGTTCCTGAGTGAGCAGCTTGACGAGGTTAACACAAGAATTGCCCCAAGGCAGCTGATAGTAATGGAAAAAGGCAGTGAAGTAGTGTTCCCGGTCCGAATGGCGCATGAGCGCGCGGTTCGCAATATCATGCACCGCACCCAGACTCGAAAACTCATTACCGAAAACAGCCTGAATGTTGAGAACAAACGATATGTAGCTACTTCTCTGGTTGGCATTGAGCTATCCGATGCAGTCATTATGGCTGTTTATCCGAATTCTCTTATTTTTGCCGAAATTGACCTGCTTTATAGGAAAGTTGTTCTGGCTGGCTTTTTGAGTTTGCTGATGGTTCTGGTTATTGTAAGATTTTTTTCTGGTCGGCTGTTGTTGCCGATAACTGCTTTGTCTCGGGGCATGCGTTCGCTTGCCCGGCGTGACTTTAAATACCGCATAGATTTTTCATCGGGCGATGAATTTGGCAAGCTGACTGCAGCATTTAATGAGACAATCGCTGGCATGAACGAACTGGCTATTGGCACGGCAGTGCAGGAGAGTCTGCTGTCGCCAGGAAAAGAACGCTTTGGTAACATCAAGTTGTTTGCTCGTTCGATTTTTATGAGCAAAATGGGCGGCGATTATTATGATTACTTTAAAATCGATGATCAGCGCTTCGGCGTATATTTTGGCGATGTCGCCGGGCACGGCATTCCGGCGGCTCTGGTTATGGCAATGGCCAAGGCGGTTGTTGCTGCGTCTCCGTCGCGAAATGTCGGGCCCGCCGCGCTTTTGCAAAGCGCGAACGAGGTTTTTCTTCATCTTAAGGCAAAGGGTTGGCGGCGCATGATGACGGCTCTATGTCTCGATGTGAATCAGCAGAACGGTCAGTTCAGGATATCCAACGCTGGTCAGTGTTACCCGGTTATAATCAGCGCGTCACACGCCGAGGTTAACTACGTAAAAGCTGTTGGAATGCCGCTGGGCAGCGCCAGTCGCAAGCCCTATTCTGAGATGAGCGGTCAGCTTGTGCCTGGCGATACTCTGATTCTCTATACAGATGGCATTATAGAAGCCACAAACGCTGACGAAGAAGTTTTTGACTTTGCGGGCTTCGAGAAGCTGTTGCTGGCAAGCTGGCATCCCGACCTGGAAACCTGGTGGGAAGGCATCTATAAAGGATATTGTGGCTGGACTGAAGCTCAGGACGACGACATTACCTTTTTGATGCTGAAATACGAAAATGACTGATAAAACAAAACGCAAGTGTATTGCCAACTGGCTGACTTTTAACTTTTTTGCTGTGCTGGTGCCTTTGCTGGTTGCCTGGCAGGCTTTTGCTTATTTCGAGAATGTTATGACTGAGACCTCTTTGCGGCGCTATCAGATTGAAGCTACCGACCTTCTTGAGCGTTTGCGCATTTCGGCCGATGCCAACCTGTATATCTGCACTCTTATGAATTCGATCTTTACAGATTCCAAAGGCCCAAAACAGCTGCAAAAGACACTCGTTGAATTCAGAGAGAGTAGCGGTTTACAATTTGAATATCTGATCTGGGGTAAGAATGGAGGCATTGTTGCGGCAGATTTTGACTGGAAATGTATCAATGCAGACTGGCAATATGCCTGGCGTACATTGTATGATATTGGCCACCGTCGTCGTGAAGTGGCAGCTGCCAGTGAAACAGCGAATTTACGTGAAATTTTTGGCCCGCAGTTTTTTCCAGAACTTCATGCCCAATGCTATTCCGGGCGAAATATAAGACTGATTTCCTCAGACAGTTCATTGCAGAAGAAGCTGACGTGGATCAGGATGAGGCAAAACAAGAGTCTCGTTGTTTTTTTTGATCACAGCCTCTTAAAAGGTATTCCTGGTCTTGAACTGCAGATAAAGCTGGCGGCAGCCGGATCTAATCTTAGACTTGGGGTTGTCAAAGATGGGCAATGGCTGGGGTCTGATCGGCCAGATCTGACGCCAGACGAACTGGCGGCGATATGCAAAAGCTACGATAATCCTTATAAAGTGCGCAACTGGTATGTTTTTAAAAATGCAATGCGCACTGATCTGCATGGAATTTGCTACATTGACACTGATAAAATTGATCGGCTTGTTCTGGGACGTAATGCCCAGGTGGCAGTTCTGGTGCTTGTGGTTATGTCGCTGTTCGTTCTCTGGCGTAGTTTTCTGGTTTTTTGTTGTGGAAAAAGCCTGAGCATAAGTATAAGAAAACAGCTGATAATTTTGTTCGTGCTTTCAAATGCCATTTCGCTGCTGATTATGGCACTGATCGGTTTTGATTATATTGGGCAGTATCGTCTTTTTCTGCAGACTGAGGGTTTCAGTAAAGGGGTAACTTATCTGCAGAGCATTGATGAAATGTTTGTTGGTGAGTTTGCGCGGCAACTGCGCCGTATGAACAAGGCGCTTGCAAGGCTGAAACCCGAGCTTGAACAGCACCCACCAACCCGCAGGATGATTGTAGATTTCCTGGCACAGCAGAGTAAAGAGCCTTTTCGCTTGTATCTGATCGGTAGCAATACGCCTTACATTGGCAGTGAGAACGGCGTAATGAAGAATGGCAAGTTTGTCGAAGAGGTAAACATGGATTGGGAGCGCTACAAGGCACAGCAAACACTTGTCGACTCAATGGGTAAGCTGGGCAGCTACTATTTGTCACTGCTTAACCGCACTACTATCCCAGAAATGCAGATGGCGCAAGTCGAGCTGATTGCCGAATCTCTCGGGCAGTTGCGCCCAATCGAAATGTTTCAGGAGTTTTTTGCGGCAACAGGATCATTTTGGCAGTGGGGAATGGGACTCAGATATTACCCTGCCTATATAGAAGTTATAAGACATTCTAAAACGGGGCTGGCCAATTACGTGTTTCTGTATCTCTGGAAAGCAGACCTTTTGCAGAGAGAATACATTGATCGGTTACTGACCAACTTTAACCGTAACCCGCTTGGTCTCAAGATTATGGCAGTAGATGAAGACTTTTATTATGCAAATCCGCCTGAAATGCTCAAAAATGAACAGCTACTCATGTATTCTGCCAAACTGCGCGAAAAAAACGGAACCGAAATCGATTTTTGCGACTGGGATGGCGAAAAGCACCTCCTTATGGGGCTTAAATGTACCTCGCTTGATACAATGCGTTTGATTGGTCTTTACCCGACGGCCACAATTGATCGTCAAGTGCAACAGAAAAAGTGGATTTTTGTGGCCCTGGCAATCGTCAGTATTCTGGTTTCTTTGGCCATGGGGTTGTTTGTGGCACGCTCGGTTTTGATGCCACTGGCTGAGCTGCAACATGGTATTCAAGCTCTCCAGAAAAGAGACTTTGCCTTCAGATTGCCTGACCTTGGTGGCGATGAATTTGGCGATCTCGCCAAAGTATTTAATACGACGCTCGTCGATCTTGAAGAATTGCATGTTGCTTCGACCGTACAGGAAAAACTCAGCGACAGCATGTCAGAACCAGCGACAGCTGGTAAACTGACATACTTTGGCGCTGAATCAAGCCAAAGCCAGTTTGGCGGCGATTATCTCGAAATTGATCAGCTTGCTGACCAGAGGGTAATGATTTTAACCGGGGATGTGGCTGGGCATGGTATTGGCGTCAGTCTCATCACCGCCTTTATGAAGGCTGCCCTGCTGCAACTCGTTGATCTTTACGGTCAGCCAGACAAACTTTTATGCCGTCTTGACGTTCTTTTGCGTGAGTTGAGCAGTCGCGCCAGAAGAAAATTCATGACCATGCAGTGTGTTCTGCTCAATACGCAGACTGCTGAAATAACTATTGCTAATGCCGGCCACTGTTTTCCAATTGTTATTAACCGCAGCACGCGTGATGCTAAAATTATAGATATGCCCTCAACGCCGCTGGGCGCAGGCAAAATAGCTGATTGCAGAGTTGTTAAAATAAAGCTCAGTGCTGATGAAAGTCTGGTTCTTTACACTGGCGGCTTGTACCGCAATGGCGAAGCTGGCTTTTTGTATTTTCTCGATAGCCTGCTTAAATGCAACAATATCTGTCCCAAGGCATGGCATGATGCTGTTATGGCTGAAGTCTTCAGCCGCGTAGCTGCCGAAGATTGCGATGATGATATGACACTGGTTGTGATAAACTGTAACGACACAACAGCAGCGCGCCAAAATATTGTCTGAGAGTGCCAGAAAAGCTATGATTCTTCTTGCCCGGCTCGGAAATGATTCTTTACTTGCCGGCCGCGACGATTGCAGAGATGATGTGAGTCTGTTGATAATTCACCGATCAGAGGGCAATAACCATGGAAACCAGTATCATTGAGCTTGAAAAACGCATGACCTACCTCGAAAAATACGTCGAAGAATTAAACGAGGTTATTGTTGATCAGCAACGCCAGTTAGATCGTTGTCAAAAAGAACTTTCACGCCTGCGACCCAAATCCGAACCTTCGCCGATCGGCGAAGACCGTGGACACGACGAAAAGCCGCCACATTATTGATATAGATTGTGAAGCAAACTTAAGCGGATCCCCTCATAAATATTTATATACGCAATTGTGCCTAAGTATGTTCAGTTCGCCGTTGCTTTTAGTCGCGACATAAGACGAGACTTCATTTTTCCGATGACCTGTGTAACTTTTATTTTCGCGTTTGGGTTTGTTGCCAGAGCGAAATCAAGCTCTCTGGCCGCTTCTCCGATAATCTTTGCTTCCATGATATCAGCAGATTCAAGGGATTTGCCAAGGTGCTCAAGAAAGTCGCCAAAAGTTAGCCTTTCTCTCTCGAATTGCGCGAGTGATTCCCATACCAGTTCAATATGTTCCATTTTCATATAAAATCTCCTCTGAAATGATCTTTTCTATTTTTATTGTGCGTTCCGGGTTCATAAAATATTGCTTATGTTGAAAATGATTTTTTGCCAGCCATCAATTTTGCGATATTCACGTAAGGCTGAAGTTTGGCAACAAGAGTCTTAAGTTGAATTGGTCTGGTTGATAAACCTTTGAACCTCTCCATAGAAAACCCTGCAGGTTTATTTTCTGCGGATTGACCGGTGAGAGGAATGATTGGAATGTCCCAGGTCGCTGGATTTTGCTGCAGATTTTTAATCACCTCCTTGCTTCTTATAACTGATATTTCCATTCCCATAAGTATCAGGGAAGGGTGTTGGCGGATTGCCATTTCCACAGCCTGTTGCTCGTTCTTTGCCTCTAAGAGCTCCAGGTCGGTTGTGGTCAGCAATTCTTGAATGAGCTTGCGATTAAAGCCAGTGTCATCAATCAACAGAATTTTCCTTCTCATCATTCTTTTCCTTTTTACACCCTGAAAAAAGTAGTAAATTTTTAGTTTTTAAAAATACGCCGGACGCCTCATTCGAACTTGACGATAAACCGCTAAGAGCGGCTGTTTTCGACAAATTCTTTGTAGAAAGAACTGACCCAAACTGGAAGCTCGGCGGGTACATTTTCTACGGTGGCTTTAATCAAGCTCCATGAAGACATTTTGACTCATGGAAGTCGAAATACGCCAAAAGCTGTGACTGTTTGATCTCTCAAAGGACTGAACATTTTTTTTTAAGTGCAATTTTTCGCTTACAGTTATTTCTAACACGGTGTACACTAAAGTGCAATGGCGAAGTAGCTTGGCTCCAGTTGCAGAAATGGTTAGTCCAGCTTATGCAATCTCGCGTATACGGCCTATTTTTTTTTTTTTTTTTACATAAAAAAGAGGCTGAAGATCTAATGGCGTGCAGCCTTTGCGACAGAAAATCGCAATATTATTGAAAAATTGCTCGATCCGTTAGTTTGCAACTGGCATTTTAGCCAGTCCTAACCGAACGTGAACATGAACATTCACTACAGGGTGAACAAACTGTTATTGCTTACTTAGTGTTATCCGGTAGCCCATCAGAAAGGCCTCATCATTTGTGATCTTTATCAGCAGATGATCGCCGCTGTTACTTATATACTCAGTAACCGGTCCGCCGCAGGTCACGAACCCGGCCATGCCAATGTTGTTGTTCCTGATCAGCGCTATATTTTTGCTGATTGCAGTTACGATGAAAATCGAAGCCTGAGCCTGCCCTGACCTGCCAAAATAACCGTCTTTGTTGTGTTCGAGACTGGTTATATCAAGGTCGCCAAGAGCCAGCTCAACCAGCTCAATTTTGTAGCCTGGCGGCAGTTCTATGAGCATGCTGCCGTCTGCGCTGTGTTCATTGTTTAGGTCAAACCTGAACTGTTCCGGTAGTTGCTGCAGTCTTTGTGCGCGCTCAGCGCGATTTTTGCCTAACAGCACGGCACCGGGAAATCTGCCGCCCAGTCTTGGGCCGCCTCCAAGAAGCGGAACCGGTTTTGCTGCCTGCATGTCGCTGAAAGCTGTTTCTGGTGTGAAAATCCGTTCGATTTTGATTCCACCCTGACTGGCTGGTACAAAGATGATTTCAAGTTCGTGAATATTGGCTGTCGACATTTTCGGGTCGCCTTTGCCGACGTTGGTGATACGGAATTTGTCAGGTTTTATTGAGCCAAAGGTGCGCAGGCAATTGTGTAAAGTCTCGTTCTCGGCGTTTTCTGCCGCTCTAACCTCCGAAAACTTGGCAATGCTTGAGCGGTCGGCCCATTTATACCAGAGTTTGTTAAGTGAGTTGTGAGCTTCGCAGAGAATGTAGGCGGCATTTGGATCAAATGCATTGTAATCCTGCGGGTCTGCTGCGTAAGCCAGGTCTTTGCGATGCTTCAGTACAACCTGGATTATGTCGCGATGCTTGAACTCATCAGGGAACTCAAACTCGATGTTTTCTCCGGGGCTCAATTCTATGCCTATCTGGTGGTCAAGAGAGTATTTGAGGGTTGCACTGTTAAGCTTCTCAAAATTGCTGACTATTTTGCTTTGAGTTTTCTCGCTGCTGTTGTTGTCGGCGCTCAAATAAAACACTTCGATGCCATGTAGCGATGCGGTGGCGCGTGCCGGGTCTCCTTCACTGTGGTTGTACACTCTTATCCGATCTGGCGAAAACATGCCGACAAATTCCGGAAAATTATAAAGCGTGTTCTGTTTGGGTGCAGCAGGCGGGCAAACTGCTGATCGCTTTTTAGATCCGAACTGGTCTTGCCATACTACCCATTCGCTGGTGCGAGGGTTATGAAAATAAACCGACAGCCATGGGCTATCAGGGTCAAATTCTGCTGCACTTTCAGCCAGAAATGTGCGATCTTTGCGATGTCTGATTCTTGCAAAGTTTGGCAGTCTGTTTTTGAAAGCCTCTGGAACAATAAACTCAATGCTTTGCCCTGCCGGAATCAATATTCCCATGCTGGTTCCGGTACAGAAACTTATGCTGTCGTTGTCGTGCAGATTGTAACTGGTTATTACCGTTCTGGGCGGTTGCTCTGCCGGCAGGACAACAGGATAAAGGCAGATGAAAATGATCAGTGCAGCCAAGCCTCTCATTCGCATGTTCCCTCCAGATAACGGTAAAAGTCGATGTATTTTGAAAAAAGCTCTTCAGCATTTTTCTCGTCACTGCGGCAGGCTTCGAGATAACTCAACCAGAGTTGGTTTCTTTGTTGATCAAGAGTTCGATAATGTCTGAAATATGGCGTCAGAAAAAAATCTCTGCCCTCTCTGCTGGCTATCTGCGAGATCTTATCGGCAATTTTAATAAAAGCTTTTGCATTCGCCTGTTTCCGTGCTTCTGCAAGAATACGAAAAAGTGTTGGGTGTGATTCTTTAAGCTGCATTATAAGCCAGCTTGCCCGAAAGCCTTTGTCGGTGGATTCTACCGCTTCAGCAAAGAGTTTGCTGTAATGAATCCCGCAATTATATTCCCAATGTCTGCAGGTATTTGCCAGTTTTTCACGATATTCCTGCTGATAAGCTGCCGCTGTATTTGCAGGTATGATAACAGACACCAGATAATCCCTTACTGCCGCAAATTGAGAGATTCTGATTTCGTTGTTTACCGGGTTGCCGTTATAGAAGTGTCCCTTTAACTCAAAGCCTGGGGTCAGATCAGGACTGTCATTTGTCAGTCCGTATTTACAAAGAAGATCCTCTATTGCTGTTAAGATTGAGTACTTGAATTGGGCTTTCGACCAGATAACTGTTGTGCTGATATCAGGCTCACTTTGATTTTGCGACTGAAAGCAGTTTATGGCAGTCAGCCGCCCAACGCCCTTTGCTTCAGGCTCTATGCTG
This sequence comes from Candidatus Rifleibacteriota bacterium, assembly GCA_018818125.1. Taxonomy (GTDB): domain Bacteria; phylum Muiribacteriota; class Ozemobacteria; order Ozemobacterales; family Ozemobacteraceae; genus Rifleibacterium. The sequence goes on along the minus strand of JAHISQ010000031.1, from coordinate 141,198 downwards.
TAGGTCGGGTAAAGCTGTATTTTATCGAGATTTGCCATGTCGCGATGAAAAATCAGCCTGGGGCAGGGTACATTCTTTCTGCTCTGTTTCCAGGGGTCATCAAAATAATTAATTCCCGGCCCGGTTGAGAGAAAAACCAGCTGGTTCTGGCCGCTTCCGATGTCGGTGTTATCTATATGCTGCCAGTTGACTTTTACGAATCCTGGCACTGTGCCGAGTTTAAGTCGCATGTCCTGCGAATACAGAAATCTTTCCTGCGCTATCAGCTTGGTGACAAGCTCCAGATCTTTAGCTGTTTTGACATCATGATCTGAAATGCTTTTATTAAGAGTGGCCTTATGTACCAGATAAAAAATCAGGCTGTCAGAAGTACAGTCTGTTATTGCTTCAACAGGCCCCCAGTAATTGTCGCGATAGAGGTAGTATTGATTTAGTTTGACCTGATCGCAGATCTTTGCGTGTCCGGCAAAAATCTGTTTAAAGATTGATTTCAGGTTTTTCAACAACAATCTCAGCTGTTTTGAATCTGTGTGCAATTCCCTATTTATGGTGATCTGCAAATATCCAAAATCACAGACAAATGCATCATTTGTCCGCCCGCCAACCAGATGCGGAACATACAGATATTCAATGCCAGATGCTTCTTTGCAAAAAAGACTTCCGGTGTAAACAGTACCCTTGCGGTATAGAGGTTCGCCATTCTGCTTTAGTGGCGAAAAAACAGTCGGGCGCGAACTGGTAACGACTGGAGCCAGAAGCTTCTCATCGCTATGAGTCAAATTGCCGCGGAGAACAAAAGTTCCGTTGTCATAGCGCAGGTAAAAGACTTTTTCCTGATCTGCCAGAGTCACAAAAACTGCGCGCTCACTGCCCTCGTTTTGACGCAGTTCTGCAAAGAAACTCTCATCAACTGTCTGTGGAAAAAGCCGGTCGAGATTAACTGCCCCAGCTGAACTGGCAACAAGCAAAATCAGCGCAACAGCAACAAACCGTCTTATGCCATTGCTGTATTCACGATAGAAAGTAAACATCTTGCCGATATTTTGCCTGTAAAATCTTATTTGAGCGGCCATTTTAACCTCCGTGATACTGACTTACAAGTATAGCATATCTAGATGTAGAGCCATATCTACAAGATTTCACAGATCACTCAGATTGAAAAACAGCTGTTAAAATTGTCATGTTAGAGTGTCTGGCTCAATATCTCCAATAAAAAATCCGCTGGCGGCAATTGCCACCAGCGGATCAATTGATTCTGGTAATCCCGAGTCAGGCGTGAGCCAGGTCCCGGTAAGTCTCGCTCGAATTCATCAGCTCAGAGTGAGTGCCGGCTGCTTCAACGCGGCCATCTTTGAGCACGATAATGCGATCGGCCATCATCGCAGTCGCCATGCGGTGTGTTACTATCAGGCAGGTTATCGCACCATATTCGGCCGCGAGATCAGCCCATAGCTTCTTTTCATTGGCAGCATCAAGACTGGCTGTGATGTCGTCCATCAGCAGCAGTTCGGGTTGGCCAACAAGTGCTCTGGCGATTGATAGACGCTGGCGCTGACCACCTGAGAGTGTGACGCCGCGTTGTCCAACCGGTTCGTTGTAGCCGCCCGGAAAAGCCAGCACCTCTTTTTCGAACTGTGCCATCCGGGAGCATGACTGAATCAATGCTTCAGGCTGGTTGCGCCAGAAATCGACATTGGTTTTGATCGTTTCTGAGAAGATTACCGGTTCCTGCTGAATGTAACCGATTTTGTCGCGGAAAGACTGCTTTTTGATTTCTGACAGAGTAGTGCCATTGATCGTGATGCTGCCTTCGTCTGGCTTCATTACGCCCGAAATCAGGTTGAGCAGTGTGGTCTTGCCCGAACCGATCTGTCCGACAATCGCTACTTTCTCACCTTTGCGCAGCTCAAAGCTGATGTCTTTGAACGAGAACGGTACCTTGTCGGCCTCAAGCTTTTCGAGGGTATCGTGCTGAAAGCTGACCTTGTCAAAACAGATGCTTTCGATACTGGCAATCTCGATTTTACCATCACTGTCAAGCTCCTGCCAGGCGCGATCCGCTTCCTGAAGGTCTTCGAGTCGGTCGATTGAGACACAGGCCTGAGTCAGTGTTACCAGCATCATCGGAATATCCATCAACGGGTAGATAATCATGCCCAGATAGCTGAAAAATGCGTAATAAGCGCCCAGTGTCAGCTCGCCGCGAATGACCATGATGCCACCAAAGATCAGTACCAGAATTTCACCTATGTAGTTGAGAAATTCAAAGAAGACCATGAACAGACCCCAGAGCATATCGACCCGCATTTCCTGACCGATACGCTTTTGCATCAATTTCTCAAACAGCTCGCGCTGCTCTGATTGAGAGTTGAAAGATGTGATAATTTTGATGCCAGAGTAGGCAGCTTCAAGGAAGTCGTTGGTTTCCGACATGCCTTCCTGCACTTCTTTAAAGCTTTCGCCAAAGCTGGTTTCGAGCCTGATAAAGATATACAGTATTATTGGCAACGGAATGCAGGCGAGCAGAGTCAGTTTCCAATTCAGATACATCATCGTGGCAAGGCAGAAGAAGATGATGCTTGCCGAATTAACTGCGCGGAAGATACCCGAGCAACACAGCCATGACAGACCGGGTGGCCAGGTTTTGATGTCTTCGGTCAGGCGGGTTACCAGGTCGCCGGTTCTGAACTTGAGAAAGAAACGGTGACCTTTTGAGAGCACTTCCGCGAAGAACTTTTCGCGAAAATACAGCTCGAAAGTCACGTTCATCTTAGCCCGGAAATATGGGTAGATTCCAGAGAAGATCGGCCCCAATCCCATCGCCAGTAGCATCAGCAGCATGCGGTTGCGCTCGCTCTGAGCTTCGGCCAGTGTGGAAGTGCCGGCCTGATAGCTTTTGAGCCCGCTGATCAGCCCATCGACGATGTATTTGAGGACGATCGGAAGCAATACAGCGATAATCGTCGAGAGCACGGTTAGAAACAGCAGGAACATGACCATTCGCCGATGTATGCGATACTCACTCCAGAGCCATTTTATGTAGTAGATTCGGTTATTTCTTAATTTTCTTTCTGGCTGTTTCATGCAACAGCTCCTTTTTCTTCATCGTTTTCCTCTATTTCGGAAAACTCGCCGAGTATATCGCTGCCTGTCTGGATCTCTACCAGTTCGCGATAGATGCCCTGCTGCTGCAGTAGAGTTTCGTGGTTGCCGCTTTGTATCAGCAGTCCTTTTTCGAACACCAGAATGCGGTCAGCTTTGCGGATTGTACTGAGGCGGTGTGCAATCACTATGCCGGTGCGGCCGCTCATCAGTTTTTCCATTGAGGTCTGGAGTTCACGCTCGGTAATTACGTCTACTGACGAGGTTGCCTCGTCGAGAATCAGCAGATCAGGGTTTTTGACCATCGCGCGCGTATAAGACAGCAACTGGCGCTCGCCATAAGAAAGGTTGGCACCACGCTCGGCCAGCACGGTCTGGTATCCTTGCGGTTGTTTCAATATGAAGTCGTGCGCCCCTAGTTCCTGGGCTGCTTTGATGACAGTCTCGTCAGCGACGTCAGTATGAAACGCCTTGAGATTTTCCATGATCGTACCTGGAAACAGATAGATTTCCTGTAGAACCAGCGCGATTTTTCGGCGCCAGTCAAGCAGCTTTATGCTGCTGATATCGCGTCCATCTACTGTGATGCGTCCGCTGGTCGGGTCATAGAATCGCAACAGCAGGTTGATGCAGGTTGTTTTGCCCGAGCCGCTGGCGCCAACAATTGCGAGTTGTTGGCCGCGTGGAATCGAGAATGACGCGTTTTTCAGCACAATTTCGGTGTCGTAGGCAAAGCTCACATCTTCAAACTCGATGCTTTTTTCGAGGCGCAGTTCTGCTGAAGGTTCTCCGATATCCTTTACTGCCGGTTCGGTGTCGAGAATGTCGAATACGCGAACTCCCGCAGCAAGAGCTGTTTGCATCTGAGCCAGAACTTCGACGAGACTTTCGAGTGGTCGAAAGAATTGCCGCAATAGTTCGATGAACATGACCAGTGTTCCTACGGTCATGGTGCCATCAAATACGCGCGAGCTGCAGTATGCAAACAGCACCATGATTGAGCCAATTTCTGTGCAGAAGCGAAAGCTTGTTGAGAACAAACTGTATTCAATGAATGCCGCCTTACATTCGAGAGTAGCTTTTTCCTGACCATATTTGTTCATATTAGCCATAATGTCGGCCTCGCGGCCGTGTACTTTGATCAGAGGTACCCCTTGGATGTATTCGGTCAGATAACCGGTCAGCTGGCTGCCTTTTTCGCGAACCTTTGTATACATGGTTCTGATATAGCTCAGGTAGAAGAAAAGCAGCAGCGACACAACCAGCATTGAGATGATAGCAAAGGTGCCGACTTTGAGGTCTTCGTAAAACAGCACGATGACGGTGCCTAATACCAGCATGGCGCTCGCAAACAGCTGCGCCGAAGACTGTGTGAACAGCGATTTAATCTGGTTGCTGTCTGATTCTGTTCGCGTGATCAGCTTGCCACTCTGGTTCTGGTCGAAAAAACGCATGCCCTGACCGAGAATGTGTGAAAATAGCTTGCGCTTTATTTCCGCGACCACTTCGGCGCCGATTCTGGCCATTATTTTGACTCTGATGTACAGAGCCAATGCGCCAAAAAGCAGACAGAGAATGAAGAATCCGGCGAGTTTAAGCGCCATGCCGATATCTTTTTGTGGTATTGCGGTATCAATTATATTGCGCAGAATCATTGGCCTGATCAGGTGAACTGCCGTAACCACGATCATTGTCAGCATTGAGATACCCAGTTTGACCAGATGAGGGCCGAAGTAGGGTAGCAGTCTTTTAAATACCGATTTATTGTCATTTTTTTTAGTCATATAGTCTTTTTTTTCGTTAAAATGGCCGTGAGAAGCCGCGCATCAGTTTTTGTCGATCAGCCGTACCTGGTTTTGTTTGTAATGTTCATGTTTTTTCTCTCTTTTTGTAGATCAGTGGCGATGGCGGGAAGGAGCTGGAAATGCAAGAAGCGGGTTGCCTCCATAAGGCAACCCGCTTCTGAAAATGACTTTCAGTTACAGATCTGCTGCGCAGATGGAGGCAATAACGCAAAGGATTGGGTTCTTGTACATGTTTTCTGCCTCCTGTTCTCAATTTCAAGTGTCTGCCGGAATTATATTGCTGCACGTCTGACTTGTCAACAAACATTCCATAAAAATTCATAGTCAGCTTTTTTATGCTGGCCGAAGGTCACGACAAAAAATTATCTTATGGGATATGAGGCCAGTGTTGAGGCGAGAATAGATAAAACCAGGGATCGCATTATTGCTTCTACACTTGAGGCAGAAAAATTATATCTCTGTGTCTTGTAGTCTTTACGTGAGTCTCTGTTTTGCAGCTTTCGGTGTTGATTAAAAAATTGAAATTCCGGTTTTGGTGGTGAAGAGCTCAAGGGCTCTCATCCCGACCAGCGAATTGCCGTGACTGTTGAGTTCCGGTGCCCAGACGCATATCGCCAGCAGGCCGGGTATGATCGCCACGATACCACCGCCAACGCCACTTTTGCCGGGCAGCCCGACGCAGAAGGCGAATTCTCCAGATTCATCGTAAAAGCCGCAGGTCTGCATCAATGCATTGGCTCGTTTGGTCTGACTTCTGGTCAGGATTTGCTCGTCATTAAATGAATTGATGCCGCCGTTAACTAGAAACAGAAAGGATTTAGCCAGATCGACACAGTTCATCATGATGCCGCACTGATGAAAATATGCGTCTAGAATGCTGTCGATGTCGTTATGAATGTTTCCGAAACTTTTCATGAAGTTTACCAGGGCGGCATTGCGAAAACCAGTAGCCCTCTCAGAGTTTACTATCCGGCTGTCATAGTGAATTTTCTGATTATCAGCAAGATTGCGTGCAAAATAAAGTATGTCTTCGATCGGGTTTTTGCAAAATGATAGAAGACAGTCGGTGGCGACGAGTGCTCCAGCATTGATAAAGGGATTGCGCGGAATGCCGTTTTCGCTTTCGAGCTGAACCAGTGAGTTGAAAGCACTGCCAGAAGGTTCGCGGTCAACGCGGGTCCAGAGTTCATCGCCCAGAACCTTAAAAACTCTGGCAAACAGGAACACTTTCGAAATGCTTTGAATCGAAAACTCAATGTCGGCATTACCGATTTTATATATCTCTCCGGTCAAAGTTGCGATCGCGATACCATAGCATTCAGGATTGACTTCGGCGAGTGCCGGAATATAATTGGCAACTTTACCCTGACCTATCAGTGATCTGGTTTCGTTATAAATTTCGGTTATGCAACTCTGATAGTCAATGTTCATAGTGTTGCAACGGCAATATGCCTGGCAAAAGCACGTATTGAGATGTTTTCAGCACTTTGTGCCTGATGTTTCACATGAACCGTCGCAGTTATGATTGATGGTGCCGGTCTGCTGCCCGAGATATTCGTTGAGGCGCCCATCTTTTTTGATTTGCTCGAACTCAGCGTCAGACGATACAATGCCGGCCTTGCGGAAAAGGCGCTTGAGAATTGCGTCCTGAATTGCCAGCTGCAATGAGCGAACAGCCAGTAACGAACAGTGAATCTTGCTTTCCGGCAAGCCGTTAAGAGCTTCTACTACCTGTTCATCAGTTATTTTAAGGGCATCTTCTATCTGCATGCCCTCAGCCATCACTGAGGTAATGCTGGTAGTGGCAATTGCTGCCGGACAGCCTTTTACCCGGTAACGTACCTTTTCTACTTTCTGGTTATCGGGACTTATGTGTATGGTCATTTCAACAGAATCACCACAGTCTGGATCACCGATCTGCCCGATGCCATGGTAATCGTCGAGTCGTCCACAATTTTGCGGATCTTTAAAATGCTGCATTACCTTGTCGCTGTATTTCATAAATAAATGCTTTGAGGCTTAGGCGAAGTTAGAAAATACTGTGTTGCAGAGCTGATCCTGGACAGCATGCAAGGCTGCTTCTACTGCAGATGTATCACCATAGACTGCAATCAGGGTCACCTGGCTCGGGCAAACTCCGCGAATTTCGGCGACCTGGACAGCCGCAGCCTTCTCGGCGATATCTGAAGCGGCAAGAATGGCCGCTACTGTGCCTTGTATCAGCCCAACAGCATCGGGCGGCGTTTTGTATTCTTCAAAATGACTACTGGTTGCCCGGCGATTTTCTAGTATCGCCCAGAATCCCTTAGATGGCCGATTTACCAGTCTGAGGCTGACGCCTGGTGTTGTACGATTCATAGATTTTACCCCTGCAATTTTTCCAGAATTATATCATAGTTGTAATGCTTCTGCAGCAATAGGATTCAACTTGTTCATGACCTCAAAAAACGATGGTTCACACTCGTAACCGAATTCTTACAGTAATCAGCAATATTGAGTTGACCTCAATCTGACTTCTGACTATCCTGAAATGACACCCGTTGGGTGCCGTAAAATCTGGCACTAATAAGAGATGAGCCATAAGCCAGACCACTGATGTGGAGAACGTGAGAGGAACCATAAATGAAAAGTATAGGGTTTGATTTCGGCTCTGTTTATACAAAAGGCATTTTGATAGAAGAGGGCAGGCCAACAGGGCTCATGTTCTGCCAGAAGAAAACAGATGCTGAGCAGGCTGCTGTCGAGACATTTCTGGCGGAGATTGAGAGTTCTTTTCCGGGTGAGCAGTTTCGGGTGGGTATTACCGGTATCAACAGCGACGAACTCAACAATAATGGCTTTGTCCCGGTAAATGCAATTCTGGCTACTGCTTTGGGTGTAAGGTCTCTCGGCTTTTCAGGGCGCAGTGTTGTCGAAATCGGTGGTCAGAACGCCAAGTTGATAACCTTTGATGTGCTTAACTCTGGAAACATAAATGAGTTTGCCATGAATGATGTCTGCGCATCCGGCAGTGGTGCTTTTATCGAGCAACAGGCCCGGCGATTGCAGCTCGAACTTGACGAATTTTCGCGATTGAGTGGCGGCGCTGCGAAACATGTGCCCATTGCCGGACGTTGCGCTGTGTTTGCCAAAACCGACATGATTCACCTGCAGCAAAAAGGGTTTCTTGTTGATGAACTTGCTTTGGGTGTATGCATGGCCATCTGCAGTAATTTTTCGGCAATGCTGCTCAAGGGCCGTGAACTCGAAACTCCCGCAATGATCGCAGGCGGTTGTGCCAGAAACGCTGGTGTTGTCAGGGCTTTTAGTGAAACTTTCAAGCTGCACAAGCCTGATCAGTTAGTTGTTTCACCGCTGCCCGCAATGGAAGGTTCAATTGGTGCAGCGCTTAGTGCAGAAAAAGCTGGAGGTGAAGTGTTTACCTGTCGGCAGATTCTGAAGAAATTAGCTGAGATGATAGAGCCTGAGGTTGCTACAGCTGCCGCTTTACTGCCATTGAAACTCAGCCAGGTGAGTCTGGAGCTTCCCGAACCTGAAAATTCCTTTAACGAATTTATTGAAGCCTATCTGGGAGTTGACGTCGGCTCGGTAAGCACAGATATGGCGATTATAAGCCGAGATGGCGAGATAATTTCCTCGGTTTATCTGCCTACCCGCGGCCGCCCGCTCGATGCGCTCCGGGAAGGTTTAGAAATCATTAAGCAACGCTTTCACGGGGGACTTAAGGTGCTTGCCTGTGCAACCACCGGAAGTGGTCGTCATTTGGCCGGGCGACTTCTGGGCGCTGATCTGGTGAAAAACGAGATTACCTGTCAATTTCTTGGGGTCCGCAACTTTATTGATGACGTCGATACGATTTTTGAGATTGGCGGGCAGGACTCCAAGTATATTTCGTTGCATGACGGCAGTGTTTCTGATTTTGTCATGAACAAGGTTTGCGCGGCTGGCACCGGCTCTTTTCTTGAAGAACAGGCACAGGGAATGGGAATAGACATAAAGAGCGATTTTTCTCAGCGAGCCTTTTCCGGGAACGCCCCGATAGACCTCGGGTCACACTGTACTGTTTTCATGGAAACAGAGGTGTGCAGCGCCCTGCAGAAAGGCGTTGATGTCAGCAACATCTGCGCTGGCCTGGCCTGTTCGATTGCACGAAATTATCTTGAAAAGGTTGTTGGCAACAGACCTGTTGGTAAGCGCATTGCGTTTCAGGGTGGAGTCGCATCGAACAAAGCTGTGGTTGCTGCTTTTGAACAGATATTGCAGCGGCCGGTCCAGGTTAGCCCTTTTAATCGAATTACCGGCGCCATCGGCGCTGCTATTGCCGCCAAAGACTTAATGGCAGACCAGAAATCGACTTTTCGCGGACTGGATTGTGTGCATGACCTTGTTTTCTCAACGTTTAAATGTAGTGACTGTGCCAATAACTGTGAAGTTGGCGTAATTGAGCAGTGCGGCAGCAAAATACATTTTGGTGATACCTGTGAGCGTTACACCAGTCAGGGTGTGAACCAGGCAGCAAAATCACCGTTGCCACCAAATCTGGCGGCAGAATATATGGCTGAATGTGAATGCTATTTTGGCTCTGATCCCGGCGCAAAGAAGGTCATCGGTTTGCCGCGTGCTTCGACGATCATGGGTTACCTGCCGTTCTGGGGAACATTTTTCAGAGAAATTGGCTGGAATCCTGTTCTTTCTGAGCATACGACCAGTGATATCTTCGGACTGGGGCTAAAAGGCTTGCCTGTCAGCGTATGTTTGCCAGCAAAACTGATGGCTGGCCACATTGCGTTGCTTAAAAAACAGCAATTCGACTATGTTTTTGTACCGTCGGTAATGAATCTGCCCCAACAGACTCCGGTGAATTCTTATGCCTGTCCTTATGCAATGGCCATGCCATTTATGATTAACGACAAGGATTCTGCCAGAGTGCTTTCGCCGGTTATTGCGATGACTGATGAAAATGCCTTTTCAGAAGGGTTTTACAGCAGTCTGAGAGAACTCGACACCTCACTCGTCGCGGTTAAAAAAGCTTATTGTGTGGCTGTTGCTGAGCAGCAGAAATTCTACGAACGTTTTCGAAATCGTGCGGCTGAGCTGCGTGCGCACGGCGATTACCGATTTGTCTTTGGTGTTGCCGGAAAGCCATACAATGTTTTTGATCCCTACCTGAATCTGGGGCTTTTCGAGCGTCTCAGAAAACTCGGGGTTCTCGCCATACCCACTGAAATTCTGCCCTTGAGCACTCAGGAAATAGAATGCGCGCTTCCCTGGGGTTTTTCTGCCAATATTTTTCGGGCGGTGACGGCCATGGTAGCAGTCGACAATATATATCCTCTGATGATCTCTAATTATGGTTGTGCGCTCGACGCGTTTACCTTTAAGCAGCTGGAACCTTCGCTGAAGCATCACCCTCATCTGATTCTTGAATTTGACGAACAGCGCGGCGAGGCCGGTTTGTTAACCAGAATTGAAGCCTTTATAGACCAACTTGAAAGTGCAAGAAAGTTGCGCCTGAAAGTGCAGGAAAAGCGACCATTCATGAGTTCTGTTTCACTTGTGCCAAAAGCGGGTGCGCATATCTGTATGCCATATTGGAGCGACCATGTCTACGCCTTTGCCGGTCTATGGGAATGCCATGGCTATCAGGTCGAAATTCTGCCGGTGCCCGACCAGGATATACGATTGCTTGGCGAGAGATTTTCGCTGGGCAAAGAGTGCAGTCCATACGCCATGATCGTCGGTGATCTGCTGCAGCTACATGAAAGAGAAAAAGACCAGCCTCTTATTTATCATTTTCCGAGTGTGACCTTTCCCTGTCTGCTGAATCAGTATGGCAACAGTTTGCAGGTTCTTGTTGAAGAACTTGGCATCAGGAATATCCAGGTGAGCTCGCTTACCGGTACCGAATTAGCCAAGGCTTTCGGGGTAAACTCCATGCAGCGACTTTATGAGGGACTGATGACCATAGATGTCCTGGTCAAGGCGGCATGCGAAATCAGGCCTTATGAGAAAGAGTCCGGCATGACTGGCAAAATCTATGCGCAATGTTTGCAGATGGTTCGCAAAGCTATGGTCAGCGGTGATCTCATGCAGGCGGTTGATCGCTCACTCAGAGCTCTGGCAACTGTTCCGGTTGACCGCAGCCATCCACGTCCTCTGGTTGGCATCGCTGGCGATCTTTATACAAAGGTCAACGAAGTTGCCAATAACAACCTGTTCAAGTGGCTTGAGAAACAGGGCCTTGAAGTCTGGCCTTCGCCTTCGCAGATCGACTTGCTTGACTGCAGCATTTCTTCAGGCTTTCTGAACAGTCTGGCAAAATTGGAGATTGAAGGGATTCTTGTCGCCGGAACTGTTGCCTTTAAAGCTATTATGAGCGCCTGGCGGGTTCGTAAAGCTGCGGGCAGCCGAATAAAGCGGTTTAGAGAGCCAAATTATCTGCAGATGATGAATTTGGCAAAGCCATACATGAGTAATGAAAAGTATGAGCTGCTGCTGGTGAACATTGCCAAAATAGTAGATTTTGTTGACCGTGGCGCCGACGGAGTGATCAATGCAATCTGCTTTAACTGCATGGTTGGCAATGCATCGACTGCGATAATAGAAAAAATCCGCCAGAATCACACAGAAACGCCTATCATAACGGCTGTCTACTCGGGCGGCGAAAACTCGGGCCGGCAGATTCAGCTCGAAGCATTTGTCGGTCAGGTGAAAGAGCGTTATAGTCGTTCATATAATAATAGTTCCAGATTCTGAGCAATATTACTCTGGTGCTGCCTTGCTTATACTCTGCTGGGCTTTTTTTCCGCTTCAGTTAAACGAAATATTACTCTGGCCGAATAAGCTGATAAATCGCTCAAGATCTAAAGAGTTTATGGATGGAGATTGAAATTAATGCGGCAAAAGCAGTTTGTTGAAAAAGAACTATCGCAACAGGCCCGCGACTGGATCAAAAGTCTTCGCCTGCAGCGGCACCCTGAGGGTGGCTACTTTGCAGAAGTATACCGTTCAGAAGGCATGATTAGAGGTGAAGTGCTGCCAGAGCATGGTGGCTCGCGCCCATTTATGACCTCGATTTATTTTATGCTGCCATCGGGAGATGTCTCACGCTTTCATCGGCTCAAATCAGATGAAATCTGGTATCACCATGCTGGTGGCTGTATTAACATTCATCAGATCGATCCGGCTGGCAGGCACTCAGTTTTTGCGCTTGGCCAGGATCTGGAGGCCGGGCAGCGTCTGCAGATAGTTATCAAGGCAGGTTGTTGGTTTGGCGCTGTTGTTGATGGCGCAGAAGTCGGACTGGTTGGTTGTGCCGTTGCACCAGGTTTTGACTTTGTTGATTTTGAGCTGGCTGATCGAGCAAAATTGCTCGTACAATACCCGCAGTTTGAAGAGATCATTAACAGATTGACTTGAGTGCTGCCAGAGAGCAAAACCTGGCAAATTCTCAGTAATTTTTGAGTCGTTGTTCAGTGCCAGAATAAGCGCTGGTTTTTAAAATATCAGCAGGCTACTTTTTTTATTACCGAGGGACGCAGCCATTCAGATATGCGCTCTTTAATACCTTCGACATCGATTTTAAGCATTTGTCGCAGCTCGGTTTGACTGCCGTGTTGAACAAAGCTGTCTGGTATGCCGATGCGCAACATGCCGGCACTATGACCCATCTCGACTGCGTGCTCAGCGACCAGGCTACCAAAGCCGCCGGGTAGAACATTTTCTTCGATGGTTACCATTGGCATGCTCTTGCTTATAGTATCGGCGAGCATGTCAAGATCGAATGGTTTGATAAAACGTGGATTGATAACGCGTGCGCTGATCCCCTGCTGTTCGAGCTCCTGGGCTGCTTCAAGCGCTGGGTGCAGCATGTGCCCGAGTGCCCAGATTGCGACATCATTACCTTCTTTGACAATTTCGGCTCGGCCGTTGATTATCTCAGCGCGATCCTGAACACTGTCTTTGCAGCCGATGCCAGCGCCACGTGGGTATCTGATTGCCACCGGGCCACTTTGAACTGCCGCAAAAGCGAGCATCTGTTCCAGTTCTATCTCGTCACGCGGTGCTATAACCTGAATGTCAGGTATACATCGCAAAAACGACACATCAAACACGCCATGATGGGTTGGTCCGTCTTCGCCGACCAGTCCCGCGCGGTCCAGGCACAGCACGACTGGCAACTTCATCAGTGCTACATCGTGAATCACCTGGTCGTATGCGCGCTGCATAAACGAGGAGTAAATTGCAACAAACGGCCTCAGTCCGCCTCTGGCCATGCCTGCAGCCATAGTGACAGCGTGTTGCTCGGCAATGCCTACGTCAAAGAACCTGGCCGGGAAGTCAAGTGCAAAACGGTTGAGTCCGGTACCTTCTTTCATGGCGGCAGTAATCGCTACAATATCTCCGTCTCTGGCAGCAAGTCGGCAGAGCACGTCACCAAATACATCAGTGTAGGATGGCGGTTTTTTGCCGCTTGACTTTGCTATGCCGGTCGAGATTTCAAACGGCCCGGTGCCATGAAACTTGTGGCAGAATTCTTGAGCCGGCTTGTAACCACGACCCTTTTCGGTCAATACATGTACCAGAACCGGGCCTTTTCGTTCTCTGGCGCGAATAAGCGCGCGTTCTAGAGTCTCAAAGTCATAACCATCAACTGGTCCGAAGTATTTAAAACCAAATTCTTCAAAAAGCATGCCCGGTGTCAAAAGATATTTGAGGCTGCCTTCTATTCTGCTGATAACGCTATAAAGACGGGAACCAAAGCCTGGTATACGTTTTAATACATGAGCCAGGTAGTCTTTAGGTGTTGTGTAGGCTGGCTCCAGTCGCAGTCGGTGTAAATACATCGATATGGCACCAACATTGGGAGAAATTGACATTTCGTTGTCGTTGAGGATCACCACTACATCGTTTTTTTCATGGCCCGTATAATTGAGCGCTTCAAATGCCATGCCGGCAGTCAGCGCGCCATCACCGATAATCGCCACAACTTTTCCGTCTTTTTGCCGGTGTAGATTGGCTATTGCCAGTCCCTGTGCTGCTGAAATCGATGTGGATGCGTGCCCGGTGTTAATAATGTCGTGCCGACTTTCACAGATCTTGGGGAACCCGCTTAGACCGCCAAAGGTGCGTATGCTTGCAAACTGATCTCTACGGCCGGTGACAATTTTATGGGTATATGACTGGTGTCCCACATCCCAGACAATCTGATCCTTGGGCGATCTGAAAACCCTATGTACAGCCAGTGTGAGTTCCACAATTCCGAGGTTGCTGGCAAGGTGCCCGCCATTACGCGAGACCACGCTGATTATCATTTCACGAATTTCTATGCTCAGCTGCTGAAGTTCTTCGTAAGAAAGAAATTCGAGGTCAGCCGGTTCTCTTATTCTGTCTAAGATCATGCTTTATCCGCTAACTCAACTTAAACATTCTGTTTCGTTGATTATAACATAAGCAGTTCTTTTTACAAACTGTAGTTCAGTCAACCTCGCAGCGCCGTTAGAAGTTTTTGCAGGTCTATGCCATGTACTTTTGCTGCGTCTTCAATACTCTCTCCGGATGCTACTGCGCATCCAACGCAGTGCATGCCAAACTGTTGTAGAATTCTGGCCGCTTCTGGATTTTGACGCAGTATCTCAGCTATTGTCATTCTAGGCTCAATTGTCATGATTTTCACTCCTATTTTCATCGTCAGCCGGTAATTTTTTCATTCCGTCAAGCTCATGGTGCTGATCATGCAGGGCTTTGTTCGATTCGAACAGCAACACCCATATTGTCTGAAAAACAATCTTGATGTCGAGAACCAGACAGTAGTTGTCCAGGTAGTAGTAGTCATATGTCACTTTGTCGGTGAGTCGCAGATAGTATCTTGAATTGACGGCTGCCAGCCCGGTAACTCCTGGCTTAGCTGAGAGTCGGCGCCCCTGAAACTCGTAATAATCCTTAACAAAAAAGGGTCTCTCAGGGCGTGGGCCAACTACCGACATTTCGCCGGTAAATACAAGAAAGAACTGTGGCAGTTCATCTATGCCAAAACGGCGCAAAAAACCGCCAAGTGGCGAGATGCGGGCGTCGTCGGCCGTTGCTACTTTTGGTCCGGACCTTGATTCAGAGCCGACTCGCATTGATCGGAACTTGATTACGTCAAATTCTTTGCCATAGCGCCCAACTCGTTTCTGTTTGTAAAAAATTGGCCCGGGTGAGTCTATTCTTACCAGCAGAGCGGTTAAAATCATTATTGGTGACGATATAAACAGGGCGAATGCCGAAAAGATTACATCGAATGCACGTTTGCAGAGGCGCTGCAGTTGTGTGAGTGGGTGAGAATTCAAGGTTATGAGCGGAAAATCTTCGATGCTCTGCAGAGCTACTGTGCCCGATGTCTTGCGATAGTCGGCAGCAATTCTGACTTTAAATTCGTGGGGTTCTTCCTTGCGGTTGTAGAAGATCTGAGCCCAGAATTGATCAAGATTGATTGATGGATCGGTTACAAAAACCTCATGGGCATGGCGAAAAATCACTTCGGAAGCCAGTTCTTCGAGTTGCTCCGGTTTCATGGTATGCACTATGCGAAAACGTACGCCACCGCGACGATGAAAGTGTTTAATAATACGTCTGGCTTCTGCTTCGTCGCCAATAATTATCGCTCGCCTGATCAGCGGATGAGGCCGGAACAGTGTGGCGACTATTGCGCGCAACACCACTGCTGTCAGCACGCAGAAAGCCGTTGCCAGCAAAAAAACCGGTCTGGGGAAATTGTATGCCAAGCTTGCCATTTGTCGCGAGAAGAAGGCAAGTAGATTAAAGCTTATAAAAGTTCCCAGCAGGGCATTTGATGTGTGCGAAAAAATATCTGAGGCTGAGCTGAGATTTCTTATGTTAAAAATTCCAGCCAGAAGTCCAAATGAACAATACAGCCCCAGCAGCCACCAGCGAATCTGCATGTAGGCGTTGAGGTAGGTGTCGGCATGTTTAAGTCCACCAAACCAGACAGTGAAGACGCCAAAAAACACGGCATTCATTAACAGAGCATCAAAAACCACGAGCAACAATGAAAGCAGTCGTTCTGCTCCATGCGGTAATCTTACACCGCGTATTTTCGCAGGTTTTCTCTTCTCTGTTGATGACATTACTGCATTATTTCAGGCTTCCAAGCAGTGTATAAAGCCTTGCGATATGTATTTTTTCCTGCCTGATCAGCTCTTCGATCAGTGTTCTATTTTCGTCTTCTGAGCCCAGAATTCCCAGGATATCGCCAAAAAACAGTATTGTGTCCTTCTCAAAGCTGATGGCATGATAAATTGCCTGCTCGTCACCCCTGATCTCAGCGACAAGTTCATCATGAGAACACAGGTTTGGGAAGACCTTTCCATCTGACATTGCCTGAATATAGGCGCTCATTTCAGGTGTGTTATATTCGTCTGCAATCTGGAAATCGTCCTGAAGCTTCTCTGCCAGGCGTTCTCGAATTTTTACAAAATTTTCGAGATGGCTCTGTTCTTCGCGGACCAGAAGAGTAAAAACCTGTTTAACTTTCGGATTCTCAGATCTTTCGGCCATGGCAGCAAAATACTCCTTGCCATTCCTTTCTATCTGTATGGCTAGTTCCATAAGTTCATCAGCATTGATTTTCATGTTAACACTGTCTCCTGCCAGATTTTTTTATTTTAACGCCAATTCGATCTCGTTAGAAATTTCGTCGAGGTTGAGAATACGAACTGCCGCTTCCTGCTCAAGGGCTGCTCTCGGCATGCCATAGACGACTGAAGATGCGCGATCCTGGGCGATGGTAAGGCCTCCCATCAGCTTGATGTTTTTTAAGCCGCGCACACCATCTTCGCCCATCCCAGTCAGTACAATGCCAATTGCTTTGTGCGCAAATTCCTTGGCCGCTGAAAAAAACAAAGTGTTTATACATGGAGCAAAGCGGTCTTGTTCAGTCGCATTTGTGGTAATCGCAAAACAATATTTGCCTTCCGTGGTTCGACAGACCCTGGTCTGATGGTCACCTGGGCAAATGTAGGCAACCGAATTCTGCAGGGTCTCTCCGTTGCTGGCTTCTTTGATCTTGATGCCGCAGAGAATATTCATTCTTGATGCAAAAGCAGAAGTGAAAGCTTTTGGCATATGCTGGGCTATAATTATTGGAGCCTGCAGAGCCGGGTCTATAACGCTAAGAATTTTTTGAATCGCTGGCGGCCCACCAGTAGATGCACCAATAAAGACGGCGCGATTGATGATCTCGTCACTCGGAGATGCAACTCTCTTTGCCTGGCGTTTTCCCGGAATAAATTCAAGCTTGATGGCCCTGGGTTGACATCCTGATGCCGCGTGTATTTTCTGTAACAGCTCTTCTCGCAGAGTAAGTATGCTTGCGGAAAGCGTTGATCCGGGCTTGGGAATGTAGTCGATAGCTCCAAGCTCGATGGCGTCGAGAGTGACCTTCGCGCCCTCCTTGCTCAGTGAACTTACTATGAGCACGGGAGTAGGACACAGTCTCATGATTTCTTTCAAAGCATGCAGACCGTCCATGATTGGCATTTCAAGGTCCATTGTAACCACGTCGGGGCGCAGTCGAATTACTTTTTCAACAGCTTCACGACCGTTGGCAGCTGAACCGATAAGTTCAATGCCCGGGTCAGATACCAGCATTCGCTCAATGGCTGTGCGCATAAACGCGGAATCATCCACTACAAGTACTTTGATTTTTTTTGTGTTTGTCATGATTTATCTGATTCCAAGGGGCTTTCTATATGCGTAACATTTTTTGTAACTCACAAGTTCAAAGAGATTTGAAATTCCCGAAAAGCATTCACTTTCGCCGAGAAACACGACACCTCCAGGATTAAGACACTGGTAAAACTTCTCGGCAAGCTGTGTTCGCAGCTGCTCGTCGAAGTAAATCAGTACATTCCTGCAGAAGACAATATCTGATCCGGCGAGGCAATTCAACCCCCGAACATTTTTAAGATTCAGTTTTTGCAGGGTTACCAGGCTCTTAATTTCATCTGACACTGTGCAGTCGCCATTCTCATTTCTTTCACCAAGTTTAAGGCCAAATTGCTTTTCAAACAAGGGCAATTTTTCACGTAGCGAGCGTTTGTTGTAGACCGCCTCGCGGGCTGCGCCGAGGTTTTTACTGTTTATGTCGCCAGCATTAATAGAAAACCTGGCTTTTGGATTTTCTTGCTGAAAATGCAGCATAGTCATTGCCAGAGAATACGCTTCTTCGCCTCTAGAGCAGCCAGCACTCCATGTTCGCGCCGGTATTTTCCAGTTGCTGTGCTGATATAGTTCTGGTAGCAGACTTTCAACAATATACTCAAACTGATCTGGGTTTCTGAAAAAGTAGCTTTCGCTGACTGTGAGCTCCGCTATCAACTCGTCCATCGCTTTGTTGTCGTGCTCATATTCCTCAAGAATGAGTATATAGTCATCTGGCTTGATCATACCAAAATGTTTCATCTGGCTCTGGATTTTTTTATCAATGTTTCTGGTGGCAACGCGTTCAAGAATGATACCGGAGTAGCTGTGCACCAGTTCTCTAATTCGATCTATATGCTTTTTTTCAAGATTCATCATTCTTTGTGGTAGGGTTCTCCAAACATTATTGATATGGCGCGGTAAAGCTGTTCAGAGAGAACAAGCAAAGCTAGTTGATGATTGAGCGTCAAGGGCGACAGCGAGATTTGAGAACCTGCCGCCGCTCTCACTCTGGAATCATGGCCATCTGCCGCTCCCAGGCATAGAGTTAGATGGTTTAAACCGCTTTTTATATGTTTTTCGAGCCAGAGCACAAAATCGCCAGTGTTTGGGCATCGGGCGTGTTCGTCAAGTATGACGACGTTCTCGCGCCCTGAAAGTCTTTTGTACAACTCATCATGGTTTTTGCACGCAATTATACTTACTGGTAGTCGTCGCGAACAGCGCTCCAGATAGGTTTCTATAAGCTTTTGATAAGGCTTGTCCGATATTTTGCCTATCATCAGGATTTCGACTTTCATCTGGCGACAGCTTTGGATGTTTCTCTTTTTATATCAGGAAAAAGAAGCGATTGTCTGAGGGCTTCGGGGAGTTTCGAGCCAACAGTCAGCCTTTCACCGTAGTGGTCCTGTTCTGCTACGCTGAAACGAGCTGTTCTGAACTTTGCCCCTGAATTGTCAAAAAATGGCTCAAGTGATCCTTTGACCAGCGCGGAGGTGTTCGATTCTTGACTGACGTGCATAAGAACAACCACCTCGGGCACTTTTTTCATCCGCGAAAGTATGCCGCGTACACCTTCGTTTGGCAAGTGTCCCATTGGGCTGCGAATTCTTCGTTTAAGCCATGCAGGATATGAACAACTGCGAAGCATGTCTTCGTCGTAGTTGCTTTCGATGCATACCAGATCAGCTTCTTTCATGTGTTCTATCACTTCCGGTGTGACGTGCCCCAGGTCTGTAGCCAGACACATGACTTTGCCTGAACCGGAAAAATGCAGGCCAGCCGGCTCGGTTGCGTCATGAGGCACTTTGAATGGCAGACAACTGCAGTTGTTTACTTCCAGATTGTGTCCATATCTCATTTCAACATGGTTGGCGATCTCGATATTTTTTGCTCCAAGGGCGCACATGGTGCCACGAGTGCTGTATACCGGTAGATCGCTTCTGCGGCTCAACAATACCCTTAATCCTTTGATGTGGTCATCGTGCTCATGCGTAATAAAAATGCCGGACAGGTCTTCGAAACCGAGTTTCCGAGCTTCAAGGAACTCTTTTACGCGTCTGCAGGACAAACCCGCATCAAGAAGGTAATATCTGCCACCAAGTTCCAACAGAGCGCAATTGCCTTTGCTGCCGGAGCCAATAAATGTAATGCCTATCAAATTTTTTACCTGCTTCCAGGATTGATTATCATTCGCTAATTATGCACTGTGCATTTGAAAAATTCCAACATTTTTTAACTATTCTTTGTCGGCTCTTGGCCACGCAATTTTTTAAAAGCTGCCGGAATATAAGAAGCAGTTTCGCTAACTGTCATGGCATCAGCTCCAAGCTCGTTTCTGGCAAGTTCTCCAGCTTCGGCCAGAAGAAAAACTCCGGACAATGCTGAGTTAAGAGGGGAAATGCCGCGGGCTGCCAGACCGCAGATAAGGCCAGCCAGAAGATCTCCCGACCCGCCGCGCGCCAGCCCTGAATTAGGTCGGCTGCACAAATAGATCTGACCACGTGGCTCGGCTATAACTGTTACCGCAGACTTTAGAACTACTATAATCTTGTTTTTTGTGGCAAATTCCCGTGCCGTTTCGATGAGGTTGGTTTTGATCTCCTCAACTGATTTCCCGGTAAGCCTTGCCATTTCGCCAATATGCGGGGTGATGATCAGCTTGCCTGCTGCATTTTTGAGCAGATCGTGGTCACTGATAAGATTGAGAGCGTCAGCATCAATTACTGCCAGTCCATTCCAATGCTGCAGAACATGGTTTAGTGATTCAGCGCGACTGTTGCTGCGCCCCCAGCCAGGCCCGACAAGCAGACAGGCTGAGTGCTCAGTCAGTTTAACTGCCAGTCCGGTATCAATGGCGAAGCCTCCTTCCTGTGAAGGCAGGTAATTTACTATCACTTCTGGTAATACCTGGCATGAAAGATTGCCAAGCAGGCAGTCTGGCAAATAGAGCTGAACAATGCCTGCGCCTGAGCGCAGGGCACCGTAAGACGCAATTATACCCGCTCCAGGGTATTCATACGAGCCGGCCAGTATAAGCGCCAGTCCGCTGTCGCCCTTGTGCATGCTGTCGTCGCGCTGTGGAATAAGAGTAGAGGCTAGTTCTGAGGTCAGCAGAAAGTGGCGGGAACCTGCACTGGCCGTCGAAACTTCTGGCAATGAGATGTCAGCGACCCATACTTCGCCAGCAGCTCTTTTGCCGGGAAAAATAAACAGGCCAAGTTTTGGTGCGCCGAGAGTAATAGTATATTGCGCCATAAAGGCAGGGTCTGAAAGCTGTCCGGTTGTTGCGCACAGGCCAGAAGGCACATCTATGGCTATGCGACAAGCTCTTGTGTCATTCATGGCAGACACCACGTCTGCATAAAATCCTTTTATATCACCTTTCACGCCGATGCCGAAAAGACAGTCTACGACACATTCAGAAAACTCCATTGCAATTCTGAGGCGGTCGATGTCGGTGCGGTTTTTAAGCAGCACGGGTTCGAGTCCTGATCTGACCAGCACCTCGCAATTATGCCGTGCATCCGGCGACATTTCTTCAGGAGTAGCGCAAATGAAAACTTGAGTTGCCACGCTGTTGTTAAAAAGGTGTCGGGCAATTACCAGTCCATCTCCGCCATTGTTGCCTTTGCCGCAGACAATGGTGAATCTTTTGCCCTTGAGACCACCGATTATTTTTTCCATGGTGATCAGTGCTTTTATACCGGCATTTTCCATCAGAACCAGAGCGGGTATTCCGACCTTTTCGATCGCGTGCCGGTCGGCAGTCTGCATTTCTTCAGTGGTTAAAAGCCTCATGTTGCCATCCTCCATTAAGAGATGGCACATTATATCAGCTGTGAGGCAATTCGGCAAAACTCTGTAGAATTTTAAAAATTTGCGCCAAATCCAAGAATCAGCGGGCTGTAGTTGTAAAAATCTGTGTAATTGCTTTTGCTTTGCACTGCAGCGTCTACCCAGAAACCACGATGAGAGCTGTAACGCCAGCCAGCAGAAATTACGTCACCATTATAGTCTAAAATATACTGACCGCGATAACCGCGTTCGCCGGGCAGACGCTCGGGATAGGCAGCACCAATAAGTAGACAAATTGACTGCGGTTTTTTTGTGTTGCGGTCATAGCCGCCATAATTTGCCATTCCAGAACCGGGATTCCCGCCGAAGTTCCAGCCCAGTCCGAATCCTCCGAGAGTGACATACATGGTGTGATAATTGTTGGGGTTGGTGTCAAAAACTGCTCCAAATGCAACTTCGGCCAGTTCGCCGCTACCGATGGTGGGAAGGCGGACCTTGAAATTGATCAGAGGGTCAGGGTCGTTTGCTTCGTTGCGAGAATCCATCATTTTCTGAATGCCGATTTCGAAATCGCGAACTGGCGAAAAGGCGAAGGCCAGATTGGTAAGATATGCATCTTTTGAGGTTACCGGCACTTTATACATGCGGATATGTGCAGCCAGCTCAATTTCTTTGGCTTTTACTGTTTGATGCGAAGGCACCTGGATGAATCCAGAAGGTCCCTGCAGGGTAAGCCCGGCATATGCAGGCTTGTTGCAGATAAATAGCAGTAGCAGCACAAAGACATGCAGAAGTCGTGTGAGGAAACGTCGATTCGTTGATAATGTCATAAGGTTAGAAAACCTCTTTAAAACTATTTATCCGAATCCTTAATCTTGCTGTTAATTCCGTTTTCGGCACAGAATTCTTTATGACAATCCCAGAAGTTCTGGCAATAGGTGCAGCAGTTGCGCAGCGCCATGTTTCGCTCGCCGCGATACCAGTTGATCTTACAGTTCTGGTAGTATTGACAACGCCAGCAGCAGTGCCAGCCAATTTTAAGAAAATTCCGCCGTTTGATTTCCTCGATTATCAAAGCCATTGACATGAGATTTTTCTCAATGTGATTGGCTTTCATCAGATCGTTGAATTCATCAATCTCATCGTCTGTTCCGTAAAGGTTGACAATGAAAATTTCTTCAGCAAACACCGGCAGATATTCTTTGGTCATATTCAGCAGATTTCCGGATTATGGGTTGAACACTTGGACACTATCGGCAATATTTTCAAATCATACGAGCAATTTTACTCGTTAAAGTCATTGTCGTCCAGCCACCATGTTAACTCCTGAATCTGTAAACACCAGCAGAGAGTCGTCGTCGAGCTGCGGGAAAGCGCCAAGGATAAGATCTTTAGTATGAAATGGCGTAGCAATAAAACTTTTATTTTCGAGAAAATACAACGAATCGCGTCCGGCAACCCAGAGGCACCCGTCAAAGTTCAAGGCGACAGGCTGGTCGTCAATTACTCCGGTGAAATCCAGCTTTTCCGATTTGAACTCAAATATGCGCCCGTCATTGATGGCGATGTAAAGATTATTGTCGAGGCCAGGTTCTGCGGCTACGACCCTTAAATTATCTATGCGGCCTTTAAAAAAAACAAGATTCCACTGGCGTTCAGACTCATGTATCATAACGCCTTTATCGACGACGACCAGATAACGACCATCTATTTTCCATAATGAATGAAATTCGCCCTTGAATTCGTCTGGAATCTTCAGAAAATCAGTTAGATTGCCATTTTCAGCAAGTTTAATCGAGCCGTCACGGAAAAGAAGTAGAAGACTGTTGTCGTCGTTGGCAAAAACATGCAGCAGATCTTTGGTCGAGGCTTTGTCAATCATAAGCTCAGCGCGATCGTCTGTAACTTTGTAAACTCCTGAAGAATCGCCATATACATAGCTATTTGTTGTGTTACGAGCTAACAAGTGTGCTCCTGTTTGCGGAATTCCTTCTATCTGGCGCCATTCTTTGCTGTCATATACCCATGCTCCCCTATTTTTAGTGGTCAACAGAAAATTCTGCTCTGATCTGGCGATATCAGAAAATACCGGTCGCTGTAACTCAGCTGGCAGAGGCACATGTGGCCTTTCTCCGGGCGAAAAGGTTTCGGTAGCTGCAGCACTTTCTGTGATAGCGCGGGTTTCACTGGCCAGTTCAAGTTGACGGAAATCAGGTAACCTGCCAACTTGAAGGCCGGGCATTGGCACCATTGAAACTACTGTCATAGATGGCGTAAATGTGCCAAGCTCCGGTAATGATGCCATCTGTCGCGAGGACAGGTCGGCAGAGAGTCCGGTAAAATAAAACATCATTATTGAATCAGAGTTTACCGCAGCCAAAAATGAATTGCTAAGTGCCAGAGCCTGGCATGGTATAGATGAGAGTTTTTCCATGAGACCTTTGCTGAAACGGTAAACTCCTTCATCGGAGCCGATAAACAAATGATCTCCAGAAACAATAAGATCGTTGACATATCCTGGCCGTCCTGCAGAAAGCAATGTCCAGACCCAGTTTCTTGAGTTTTGATAGCCGGCGATGACACCCTGGTCAGTGCCGATAAAAACATTTCGGTCAGTTGTGACCATTCGGCGCAAGTGGCGGCCAGCCAATACCTGAAGGTTTAAAGGCTCAAAACTATCTCCTCTGCCGGTTAGAATGCCGTCCTCATGCATTATCCATAACTCATTGCCCTGGCGGCCAAAGTCTCGGATTGTGCGCTTTTGAGTGCCGAGAACCATGACCGCAGAGTCGGCATTTCCACGCAAAAGGCCGCTGCCAACGGTGCCGATAAGTAGCCGGTTATAGCCGGTAACCGCAAGAGTGTTAACAAGTTTTACCGGTAACTGCTCGTCACGATAAAATGGTTTTATTACCGTATTCTCAAGAGTGTAAATTCCTGGAAACCCTGCAATGAACAAACTATTTTCATTTATCACAAGGTCACGAACAAAGAAATCTTCAGGCAGCTCGGCGGCTGTAGATGCCTGCCCGGAAATCGGATCGACTACGGTCATGCCGCCATCACCGCCAACATAAAGCTTGTTATCGAACCACTCGGCGCAGGTGACTACCGAATGAAAAGCAAACGGCAGATCACGGACTCTACTGACCTGCCCACTAAATACTCCCGGTTCGACAGTTCTTTTTGGCAGCAGACTGCGGGTTGGGTTCACCGCCAGCATGCCGTAAAGAAAAATCACAAAGATGCCTACAAACATAAGTTCGGGTGCGATTGCCCAGCATCGGCTGCGAACAAACTCTTCGCGACTGGAAATTCTTGCCAGCTCTTCAGAAATGCCTACCAGAACCTGTTTCTGCTCAAGCGTTGCTTCGCTGCCAAAATTTTCTTCATTCTCGAATTGATCGAGCAGGCTGGTACGTTTTCGGCGCAATGCCTTCAGTTTGATCGACAGTTTCCCGATTTCCCACCAGCGGACAGTCTCGTCGACGAACCAGAACATTGCATCTATGGCGTGATGAGTCCATTTGACGAGTAGGCCGTTGTTGGCAGAATCGGGCTTTGCATGCAGAGATTCTCCGCAGGCGCGGCAGAATTCGACCATGTGATAGTTCATCTCATGGCAATGTTTGCACTCTAAAGTCTTTTCTTCCATGCTGCTATTTTCAACCAGCCGCCGGCAGATGTCAACTATTAGGTGGCTCTTATGGCCTTTGGCCATTAGAGCCACGTATCCCGCAGTGCTCACAGGTGAGCTGACAATCTTTGGCGAATCTAGATTTCATTTTGCCAGGAATGCAAAAAACATTCACCAGCAACCGGTCTGCCCAGAAAGTCGGCTGCTATTTCAGAAAAAGCTTCTGGGCTGTCAGATACAAAAAAGGTCTCATGCCCTGACTGCGTAGAGTCCGAATTAATGCGGCGCGCCTGCAGCACTTCTCTGACCTCCAGGGCGGTTTCAAGTGCAGAGTCTATCAATACAGTCTTGCCTTCGAAAAACTCGTTGATCAGTGATTTTAAAAGTGGATAATGTGTGCAGGCAAGGATAAGTGAGCTGACCTGCTGTTTTTTGAAGTCGCTCAGATACATTTCCAGCGCCATGCGGGCAATGTCTGACTGCATCAGATTTTCTTCGACAATTGGAACCAGCAGAGGGCAGGCGCGGGCAACAAAACGAAGATTGCAGCGCAGTCTGGAAATTCGGTCCTGATATGCGCCTGATGCAATAGTAGCGCGCGTGCCAATTACTCCAACCGGGCCATCACCCGCAAATTTGATCGCCGCTCGAACACCAGGGTCGATAACACCAATGACTGGAAGCGAAGTTTCTGACTTGAGCGTGCTCAATGCTAGCGCCGAAGCGGTATTGCAAGCCACAACCAGCATTTTTACATTTTGCAGTGTTAGATATGTTGCTATCTCGGATGAAAATTTTCGTATTACTTGCACTGATTTGCTTCCATAAGGAACTCGTGCGGTGTCGCCAAAATATATCAGATCCTCGTTGGGTAGCAGTTCGCGAATTTCTTTAAATACAGTCAACCCACCGATACCTGAGTCAAAAATGCCTATAGGCCTGTTATCCATAATTTACCTGCCTGTAACCCCTGTTTTTACTGTTCCGTCGATAATGGCTTTGCGAACAGAGTTGAGCTCAGAAATAAGCTCTTCGCCTACCACTTTGAAGCTTAATTGAAAGTCGGTGAGTCCGATTACTCCGTCTGCCAGACCGTATGATCGCTTGATTGATTCTGGCGTCTGTCCTTCGCAAATACTTTTACAGATATTTTCAACCACCAGGTCTACGCGTTTGAGCATGCTGGTGAGCACCAGACCAGGTGCCAGTGAATCCTGATTCATATCTACGCCGATGACATGGCCGCGTGACTTTACTGCCGCCGAAATCACGCCCAGACCAGATGCTCCGGCTGCCGGAAAAATGACATCGCAGCCGGTGCGATACATATCTAGTGCCATGTCGGAAGCGTGTTCTGGGTTGTTGAAGCCACTGAAGTCTTCGGCGACATACTGTTCGATAATATCTGTGCTGCTAGCCGCAGCCAGCGCGCCATTGCGATAGCCTGTGGCAAAACGCTCAATTACCGGAATCTTTACGCCGCCAATGAAGCCAATTTTCCCAGTTTTGCTCATGCGTGTTGCAAGATAGCCGCACAGATAGGCACCTTCGTCTTCGCGAAAATATATACCCCTGATATTGCCTTCGTCTATATCTGAGTCGATAACAAAAAATAGAAGCTCCGGATATTCGGCTGAGACTTTGCGAATTGCGTCATTGAATCCGACACCGACAACTATGATGGCATCAAACTTCTGGCCGGCAAAAAAACGCAGCGATGCTTCGTGATCCTGCATCGTAGATGGTTCGATGACAATTCCTTCGATGTTAAGATTCTTTTCTGCCTGTTTTAGACCATCGTAGGCGTAATCATTAAACCCTTTATCGTTGAGTCCGCGTGGCGTTATCATCAGGCCGATTCGCTTGACCGGCCCTGGTTCACCCTTGTGCTCTTGATTGCAGCAGCCACTGATCAATAATATCGATGTCAGAATCAGAATTCCAGCGCTGAAAACTGATTTCTTGAAAAAAGACGGTTTTCGCGACATTCCTTTGCCTCCCTTGCATATTCGATTGCCAGTTCTGGACCAACATGAGACAGCCAATGTTGTCTCAGTGCTTCCTGTGGGCTGGCAAAGCTGGTTTTGAGCTGTTTTGACAACTTATTCAGCTCTTCTTTAAGAAATTTTATTGTGCGTTTCATTTCATATTGCGTCGAAATTGTCTGCTGTTGCCACAATGTGTGTCGCTTAGGAACGAAGATCGAAAACGCTGCTGACAGGTGCCCGGCTGACGGGGCTGCTTTGACTACATTATTGATAAAATTTACGGTAGCTTCAAGATCTTGTTGTTCTTCACCGGGAAGACAGGCCACAAAATAGAGTTTGAGTTGCTCGAAGCCAGTTGCAAATATCTCGCGCACACATTCTATAAAACGACTCTCATTCATCGGTTTGTTGATAGCGGCCTGTAGTCTTGCGCTGCCGGTTTCTGGCGCCAGGGTCAGGCCAGTCACGCCAGATCTGCGCAATATTTCAAGCAATTGCGGTTGCAACTTTTCCCACTTTACTGACGAATTACGAATTCTAACATTGCGCTGTGCCAGCATGTTAAATATTTCTTCAATCTGCGGGTGGTCAAACAGCGAAGGGGCTACCAGGCCAAGATCGCTGCATTCTGGATGCTGGTCGAGCCATTCTGCCAATTTCGCTGGTTGCAGAGATCTTACTGGTTGATATATGACTTTTGCCAGACAAAATGAACAGTTGCGCGGGCAGCCACGCATCAATTCGATCAGATGCGCGCCGCCAAATGCATTTTTATTTGATACTATGTGTGCATAAGCTGGCTGACTGTTTATGTCGTGCATCGTGCGCGGCGCAATAACTTCTTTGCCGGTTGCGGGCACCCAGACGCCGGGCAGGTTCGCAAGTTCTTCAAGTTGCGTGTCTCTGCGCATCAGGGCGTCGATCATCGGAGGCAGTGTTGTTTCGGCCTCTCCGGGCACCAATACGTCAAAAATCTGGCTGAGAGCGGGAGCGTTTGAAGCAACAGCGGCACCGCCAGCAATCATAAGCGGATGGTGGCGGTTGCGCTCTTCGCTCAGCACAGGAATACCAAGTGCAGCAAAAATCCCGGGTATCTTATCGAAGTCGCCTTCGTAGCTGAAAGAGAACATTAGTATTGAAAAATCTCCGAGCGGTCGCCCGGTCTCAAACGAATAAAAGGGCGGATCCAGCGGCGATTCGGTTGCAAGTGCCGGGAAAAATCTCTCGACAGCAACTCCGGGCGCCGCTGACAGCAGCCGATGGACAGTAAGGTAACCGAGATTACTCATGCCGAGGCTGTATAGATTCGGGTAAATGAGAGCAACACTCAGACTGCCGGCTGTGCATGTCGACAGATAATGTTTTTCAGTCGCTTTCAGCGAACTAGCCAGCGACTCGTAGGTGTGGCGGTGCCTTAATCCCAATGTATTGTATTCTTTGTTGTTAATAAGATAGAAACCAGGGAAAGGATAAACCCTTCCCTGGTTCAGGTATCAAATGCAGAGCAGTTTCTGATCAGATTTTCCGCGCTCTCCTTCTAAGAAAAGCGGGAACTTCGCGATCGTCTAGCGAGGAATTGTAGGAAGGAGCGGCGTTAACAGCTACCGGCTGAGGAATTTCCATTGGCGTGCGGTTGACGGTGCGCAGTTCGTCGAGAATGCGCTTTTTGTTGTCGTTGGCTGATCTGGCTTCTTCGCCAAAGCCGGTGGCGATAACGGTGATCTTGATTGTGTCGCCCATGTTTTCGTTTACAGCATGGCCGTAAATGATGTTTGCATCGGGATCAACAACTTCCTGAATGATAGAGCAGGCTTTGTTTACTTCGTGTATGCCAAGGTCGGCACCAGCAGTAATATTCATGAGAACGCCCTTGGCGCCGGCAATTGAGGACTCAAGCAGCGGACTTGAAATTGCCATCTGGGCAGCAGTTACCGCACGATTTTCACCGGAAGCGGTGCCTATGCCCATCAGGGCTGATCCAGCCTGACTCATGATGGTTTTAACATCGGCAAAGTCAGTATTGATAAGGCCGGGTACTACGATAAGGTCAGATATGCCCTGGACACCCTGGCGCAGAATGTCATCTGCATAGCCGAAGGCTTCAAGCATGGTTACGTTTTCTTTGGAGATTTCGAGCAGCTTGTCGTTGGGGATCACGATGATCGCATCAACTCTGTCTTTGAGGTTCTTGATGCCATGTTCGGCAGCACTTGCACGCTTGCGACCTTCAAAAGTGAAGGGCTTGGTAACAACTGCAACTGTTAGTGCACCAATTTCGCGGGCAATTTCAGCCACGATTGGTGCAGCGCCAGTACCGGTGCCGCCACCCATACCTGCAGTAATAAATACCATGTCTGCGCCTTCAAGAACCTCGGCGATGTGGTCTCTGTCTTCTTCGGCGGCCTTTTTGCCAATTTCGAAGTTTGCACCAGCACCCAGTCCTTTAGTGAGCTTGTCACCGAGCTGGATTTTGATCTTTGCATTCGAATTGGTCAACGCCTGTGCATCGGTGTTAGCTGCAATGAACTCTACACCTGTCAGGTTTGCCTCAATCATTCTGTTGACAGCGTTCATCCCTGCTCCACCAACACCAATTACCTTAATTTCAGCATTTTCTGCTGCCGCCTGATTAAAATCGAACACCATGCTCGCCTCCTTTTTACTGCTCTGCCTTCCGGCAAATTCCGGTTTATTTTATCTCTGTTTTTCTAATCCGTAAAGAACTTTTTTAACACAGATTGTATGCGATCTATTATACCACTAAATGTTCCTTTTTCTCTAGTGGGCGTGCGATAATTTTGCGCGCCATATCTAATGAGTCCCAAAGCTGTTGAATACTTTGGATTCCGCACCTGTTCACGAAGTCCGGTGACCTCAATCGGCATTCCACGTCTTACCGGCAGACCAAGTATTTCCTCTGCAAGTTCGGGGCACCCGGTCATCAGAGAACTGCCACCGGTTAGGACCACTCCGGCGGGTATGACGTCCAACGCCACATGCTTCTCGATCTGTGCCTTGACTTCAAAAAATATTTCTTCCATTCTCGGCTCGATGATTTCGGCTAAGAATCGCTGTGGATACTGTTTAATACGTTCCCCGCCGGCAACCGGCACGTCGATCATCATCTGTTCGTCTACCAGATCTGAACATGCCACGCCAAAATTTATCTTGAGATCTTCAGCAGCAACTGTCGAGGTTTTGAGTCCAACGGCGATGTCATTGGTTACCAGTCTGCCGCCTACGTCTATGCTGTGCGAGTGAATTACATGGCCGTTCTGGAAAATTATCAGATCGGTTGTGCCACCGCCGATATCAACAAGAACGACTCCGAGTTTTTTTTCGTCATCAGAAAGAACAGCCATGCTTGAAGCATACTGCTGAAGCACAACGTCATCTACTTTCAGCTTCGCCATCTCACAGCACTTCATGATATTCTGAACTGCCGTGATAGCTCCGGTAACGATGTGCACCTGCGCTTCGAGTCTGCCACCGATCATGCCAAGTGGATTGTTAATGTCTTTCTGCTCATCAACCACGAATTCACGCGGAAGGATATGTATTATATCCTGATGGGGCGGGATGGAAATAGCTGTTTTGGCATTTTCTACCGCGCGGTCGATATCTTCTGAAGAGATTTCCTGATTGTTCCCTTTGATGGCGACAATGCCCTGACTGTTCATCGAACAGATGTGTGCTCCGGCAATGCCGACATAGACGTTGTCGATTACAACGTCGGCAGACTTTTCAGCCTCTTCAACTGCATCGATAATTGCCTGGGTGGTGCGCTCAATGTCGACGATGGTGCCTTTTTTAACACCGTCGCCGGAAGATGCATGACCAACGCCGAGCACATTTATGGTGCGCCCATGGAGCTCACCTATAACTGCACAGACTTTGGTTGTGCCTATATCAAGACCTACAATAAGATCATCCACCAGCAATTGAACCTCTATTCCTTGAACCGCTACTCTTTCTGGGACGCACGACGATCTGATTCGGTGCTCTCATATCGAGGTAGATAGGTTCTACATTATTCTTTCTCAGATTGTCAAGGAGTGCACGCAAAAAATCGTAACGATTTTTAAAATCTTCAAGACTGCGGGGAAACACTTTTTCGCCGCTTAGCAGGATCAAATAAGGATTTTGCATGCTTTTGAAGTTGATTTCTGATATCTGTTCAAGTATACGGCTTTCTAAAGATTTTACCCAGTTGTGTGCAATATAATAACCATCGTTGCTATTAAGATTGTCTCCGACTTGACTTGTTTCAAGATTTAACCCGGTTATCAGTGGCAGGTCT
Source organism: Candidatus Rifleibacteriota bacterium (assembly GCA_018818125.1). Lineage (GTDB taxonomy): Bacteria > Muiribacteriota > Ozemobacteria > Ozemobacterales > Ozemobacteraceae > Rifleibacterium. Next base: position 109,866 of record JAHISQ010000031.1, on the reverse strand, counting down.
TTTTCTCCATAGCCCTGAGTGTTGATAATTACGCCGTCATCTGAAATTTCGTAGAACGCTGTGCCCACTTTTGCGTAGAGAAAGGGCGTGCGTTCAGAAATGATAAGCTTGAGGTTATACAGCCCGTCAAGATCAACTTTGACATCTTTTACCAGCGGCTCAGTCAAGATGCGGCGTTTAATCTCTTCACGATCGAGCTTGAAGAGGTTAAGACCCGGTGCCAGACCGGCTGTTTTGAGAATATTTTCGCGATTGAGGCTTTTGTTGCCAATCACTTCGAGAGTTTTGATTTCGAAATACGAAGTTGCAAAAAACAGATGGCGCAGCTGGGTGACTACGAGGTAGCAAAGCCCTGCAATCAGGAGCACAAATCCCAGTGCACGGGCTGGTCTGGCCAGGCGTGCAAAGCTGTTGAATTTTGTGCGATACTGGCGGCGTCGAAGCTTCTCCCGAGTTTCAGTCGGAAGTTCTGGCCTGGTAGGTTTCAGGTACGCACGATTAGATCTGGCAAAATCTTCTGGCAAGTCGATTCAATCCAACAAATCAGATGCAGAATACTATCATTATACGCTTGCCAATTACAAGACTGTAATTCTGTTGTGTATTACTCTTACTGATTGTGTTCGTGGTTTCTAGTTGTTGTGGAGAAGCTGACCAATTTGTTGCAGAATGCGCTCTTCAACGTCTGCCGGGCGACTTTTTGCCATGGCCTCACCCATTTTCGCCAGTGTGCCGGAGGATCGTAGTTCCGTTATATATTTTATGAGAGTTGTTCCGTTTAAATCACGGTCTAGCAGTAGCTTAACTGCGCCTAATTCTTCGAGCACACGTGCGTTTTTTTCCTGATGATTGTCGGTGGCAAATGGAAAGGGCACCAGAATTGCAGGTTTTCTGCATACCGCCAGTTCGGACAGTATGGTTGCTCCTGCTCTGGAAATAAGCAGGTCGGCGGCATCAAAAGCTTCTTTCATTTCGTGTATATAGGGAAGTAACTGGTAATTAGGCGGCAATTCGCCAATCTCATTTTTGACCATTTCAAAATCGCGTTCGCCAGATATGTGTATCAGTCGAACCGAAGGTTGGTTCACCAACCACTGTTTAACAAGATCGATGCAGGAGCGGTTGAGTGATAATGCGCCTCCAGAACCGCCAACTGAGAGAATTACGAATTCGTTTGGCCTTTTTGTAAAGCGCCCGGAAGTGGTTGGTTGTTTAAGAAAAGCTGATCTGACCGGATTGCCGGTTACTATGACGCGCTTACCATCTTCTGCGGCAGCAGAGGCATAGGTTAGCAGCACTTTTTCAGCCCTGCCGGCAAACAGGCGGTTGGTTACGCCCATGGCTGCATTTTGTTCATGAATAACTGCCGGAATGCCAAGCAATCGGGCAGCCGCCAACACCGGAAAGGCGACAAAGCCGCCGGTAGTTACCACCAGATTGGGCCTGAAGTTTTTTAGATGACTCCACGCGTCGGAAATACCGGCAAGATTAACAAAAGGAAAACTCAGCCATTTCAGGTTCAGGCTTCTTGGCATGCCCTGGGCGCGGACTCCGAAGAATTCTACGTCAGTTTCCCGGGAAACAATTTTTTCTTCCATGCCGCCTTTAACGCCAACATAGCCGCTGGTAATGGCATACTTCCGCTGCAGTATCTCTTTTATTGCCAGTGCAGGATAAATATGGCCGCCGGTGCCGCCACCGCTGAACATAATTTTCACTATTATCTTCTCCTGGTAAGCCTGGAGGCCAGGGGATCATTAAATTGCCCGGAAAACGGTGTCGGTCTTGCTTCTTCAAAGACGTGCTTCCCTGAGCCATAGCGGGAGATATTAAGAAGGATTCCCATTCCAACGGCTAAGAAGAGCAGGCTTGAACCCCCGTAGCTGATGAAAGGCAGTGTGATACCGGTCGTTGGCATAAGGCTCAGAACAACGCCAATGTTAACGACAACTTGCAGTCCCACTATCGCAGTAATACCTGAAGCGAGCAGAAATCCGAAGCTGTCCGGGGCGCGGGTGGCAATATAGACACCTCGCCAGATCAGCGCAAAGAACATGGCTAAGACTAAGATGCCGCCAATCATGCCGAGTTCTTCGCAAATAATTGCAAATATGAAGTCAGTATGGCGTTCTGGTAGAATAAAAAACTTTTGCCGGCTTTGCCCGAGCCCCATACCCCAGAAACCGCCAGAGCCAATTGCGACAAGTGATTGAATGATATGATAGCCGCTCGTCTGGGCGTTTTCCCATGGATCAAGAAATGCCATCAGTCGTTTAACTCGATATCCAGCCTGAAAAATCAGCGCAAAGATTCCAGTAATTCCTATGCCAGCGATCGCTGTCAGATAAGCGAGGGAGCCGTTGCCGAGGAAATAGAGAACCAGGTAGGTTCCCAGTATCAGGGCTGCAGTAGACAGATTTGGCTCTTTATAAATTAGAACAAAAATCACTGCTGCAACGGCAAGATCGGGAAGCAGGCCGTGCACAAAACTTTTAATTCGCTCCTGGCGGATCGAAATTGAGTGGGCAATATAGATTACAAAGCAAATCTTGGCAAATTCTGAAGGTTGAAAGCCAGTGCCACCGAAACGCAGCCAGCGACGCGCACCTCCGATATCGCGGGCTATACCAGGAATCAGAACAATAATTAACAGAAAAACAGATAGGCCAAGCAATGGCACGGCCAATTTTTCGAGTTTTTTGTAGGGAAAAAGAGAAAATCCAAGCATAGCCAGAAGACCGGTAATTACCCATACCAGTTGTCTCTTGAAATAATAGAGGCCGTCTGACATCGTTGCCAGAGAAGTCACCGAACTGGCCGAGTAGACCATGATCAGGCCCAGTCCCATTAGTGCTACTACTACAAAGAGCAGGAGGTGGTCAAAGTGACGTATTTTAATCATTTCGGCTCTAGTGATTTAACCAGTTGCTTGAATTTTTCGCCGCGCACTTCAAAGTTGGGAAACTGATCGTAACTGCTGCAGGCTGGCGAAAGCAGAACTGTGTTTCCTGGTTCTGCCCATGTGTAAGCGATTTCGAGTGCCTGGTCGAGAGTGTTTGCCATTTTTATCGGAATCAGCCCTTCTAGTGCCGATCTGAATCGTGAGCGCGCTTCGCCAAAGAGCACGATGCCTCGGCTTCTGGTGCGTACTGCGGTTATCCAGTCAGAAAGGTCAGTTCCTTTGTCACGGCCACCTGCGATAAGAATAAGTGGCGGATTACAAGCCTGTAATGCCGTAATAGATGCTGCACAATTGGTGCCCTTTGAATCGTTGATGAAAGTTACTCCGCCAACCTCACCGGCCCACTCCAGGCGGTGTTCGACGCCCGGAAATTCTTTTACGACCGCCTCAAGCAGCTCCTTTGATACGCCGGCCAATATGGCGACAAGAGCTGCGCACATGACGTTTTCGAGGTTGTGTCGGCCAATTATGCGCACGCTCGAAGCAGAGAAAAGTTTGTGTCTGGTGCCGTCGGCTTCGGTATAAACAAATTCGTCGTCGATAACGGTCATTGACGGCTTCAGGCCATCGACGTTCCAGCCGAACCATGCGGGGCGGCAGTTCAGTTCGTCGACCATGTCGTGCATCATTTGCTGGTCGGCGTTGAGGACTATTGTGTCAGTGCTCTGCATGTTCAGTGCGATGCGCTTTTTGGCTTCAATGTAAGCGTTATAGCTTGGATATCGGTCGAGATGGTTCTCGAAAAAATTGGTGATCACCGCTATGTCTGGTTTGAATGCCGAAATGGTTTCGAGTTGAAAGCTGCTCACTTCAAGCACTTGCAACGAGTTGGCGGTGGTCTGTGTGGCAAACTCCATCATTGGAATACCAATGTTGCCACCAAGAAATACCTCGTTAAATTGTTGCCGGCAGAATTGTGCCAACAGGGTTGTGGTTGTCGTTTTACCATTGCTGCCGGTTATGACCAGCCGCCGGCCATGCGACAGTCGATAGGCGATCTCGATTTCAGAGTAAACCGGGATATTGCGATCGGCTGCTTCAACCAAAACTGGAATATCAGTACGCACGCCGGGACTCAGGACAATAAAATCGGCGTGCAAAATTTTTTCGCTGTGTCCGCCAGCTTCATATTCAACCTGCCCAAGCAGTCCCTCGCGTTCAAGACTGGCTTTGAGCTTGTCTTCCGGTTGTATGTCCGAGACGAAGATTTTTGCGCCGTTTTTGACCAGACTTCGAGCGGCTGAGAGTCCGCTTTTTGCAGCGCCAATTATACTTATCGCTTTGCCTGCAACTTCCATATCAAGCCTCATGATTAATTTTCAAGCTGAATGATAGCACAGTGTGCATTAAACAACAATGTCTGCCTACAATTTGTATGACTGAATATAGAGTATTTCTCTTCTCAATGTAAAGCTTCTAATGGGGTTGAATGAATGGGGGAAGTAGAAAGTTATGTGATGTCAGTAAATTCAAGAGAGAGTTTTTGTTTTATTGCTTCTGGAGAACTCTGGTGCTGGCGTGCAAGTCGGATGAGTTCGTCGTATTCTATGCTTGTTCTGGTTGATCCGTCCGGGTAACATATTTTTTTTGCCAGAACAGTTCCTAATGAGCTCTCGAGCTTTGTGGTCTCGCGTGGTAGAAGCGAACGCTCGACTAAAGTATGACGCACGCCAAGAGTCGGTAGGAGACTGAAAATCAGGGCTTCGATCTGTCCGGCATTTTGTGGCTCAGTAATTACCTGGAGCTGATTGCCTGGCCGTCCCTTCTTCATGAGCAATGGAATTAGGCAAGCGTCAAGGGCACCGCCGCGCATAAGTTCTTCAATAGCATTACCGAGCTGTTCACCGCTTACATTGTCGATGTTGCTGGTTAAAACGGTTACGCAATCAGAGTTTTTTTTTACCTGCTCTGTTACACCAAGAAATGCCCGCAAAAAGTTGGCCTGACCTATTTTACGACTGCCGTGACCATGTCCGACTTTTGTGTAGACGATCTGGTTTGTTGGCAGAGGTGTAGCTTTAAACCCTTTAAGCAGTGCTGCGCCAGTTGGTGTGGTCAGTTCAAAGTTAATGTCGTTGTCAAATATTACTGGCAAGCCTTTGAGAAGAAGTGCTGTGGCCGGTGCCGGCACTGGCATAATGCCATGCTCGCATTTAACAACACCTGAGCCGAGATGAACTGGCGAAACATAGACCTTGCTTACATTGAGGTCGTCGAGGCAGATTGCCGCACCTACAATATCAGCAATGCTGTCGCGGGCACCAACTTCGTGAAAATGAACTTCGTCGACGCTTTTGCCGTGGATCTCAGCTTCGGCTTCTGCCAGCACCTTAAAGCATTCGATAGCCAGATATCTGGCCTGGGCGCTTATGTCAGCCTTGCCGATCAGAGCTGTAATATCTTTGAGTCCACGGTGTGGAGCATGATGATGGTGCTCATGGTCATGGCCGTGCGCGGCCTCCGGGTCGAGGTGATATTCGAGACTATGCTCGATATGACCGTGATCATGAGAGTGTGATTCGCCATGTTCGTGCTGGTGGTCATGCTCGTGCAGGGGTTCGTGTGTTATAAAACCAGTGTTTGGATGTTCATGGTGTCCAAGAACATCCTCGTGATCATGGTGAGCATGATCGGTATGTGTTTCGTGATCGTCAGCGGTGTTAAAGTAAACACCTCTGATTCCGTCGACCATTTTTTCTTCGATTATCAACTCGATTTTTCCTTCAGAAAAAGGCATTGAGGCCAGACCGTGTTGAAGTTTTTCCTGGCTGGCGCCAAGATCGAGAAGCGAAGCTACCGCCATGTTGCCGGCGATGCCGCTGAAGCAGTCCCAATACAGAGTGTTAGTCATGTTCAGAGTCCTTTTATTATTCTGACAGCTGCTGCGGCAGCTCCGAATCCGTTGTCTATGTTTACTACAGTCACGCCGGCAGAGCATGAATTCAGCATGCCAAGAAGCGCTGCGAGACCATTGAAACTTGCGCCATAGCCGACCGAAGTGGGCACGGCAATGACCGGGCAGCCGACCAGTCCGCCGACTACGCTTGGCAATGCGCCTTCCATGCCGGCAACCACTATTACGGCATCGGCGTTCTTGAAACGTGGCACCCGCTTGAGCAGTCGATGAATTCCGGCAACGCCAACGTCATAAATCCGCTCAGGGCTGTAACCGCAGAATTCAAGCGTAAGGGCTGCTTCTTCGGCAATCGGCAGATCAGATGTGCCGGCGGCGATAATGGCTATGCTGGCGCTCGGGTGCAGTTGGATTTCGCTGACAGCCCAAGCGAGGCCGCATGTGCGGTCTATATTTGCCTGAGGGCATTTAATGGCGAGCATATCCATGGCTTCGTCGCTGCATCTGGTTGCCAGTGCCTTGCCATTTGCTTCGAACAGTCTTGCAAAAATTTCGCTAACCTGTTGCGGTTTTTTACCGGCGGCATAGATAGCCTCTGGAAAGCCGATTCGTCGTTCTCTATCAACGTCAAGCACCGCATCTGGCAGTTCGATGTCGTTATCGACCGTTTCATGAAGCACTGGCTCAGCACCTGGAGTTGCCGGTGTTGATAACAGCCTGGTAGCCTCGCTGGCACTGATTTTTCCGTTTTTGTAATTTTCAAGTATTCTGACTATTCTTAAGTCTACTTTTTTCATGATATTTGTTTCAGGCGGGTTCGCTGACCTTTTCTGTATTTTTTTCAACGTTGTTATCTTCGGGTTGATTTTCGCTATTGCTCTGTAAGGTCTGCATATCCGACTGTTTATAGCCAAGCGTAAAAACGACAGTGCCGATTGCCACCGCGAACCACAGGGTTGCTGCTCTGATTAGAAAAGTTGCTGAAACTGCAGTTGCATTAGGAATCCCGACAAAGACAAAGAATGCGCCCATGGTGCCTTCTGTAACCAGCAGGCCTCCTGGCAGGAATGATATCGCTCCGGCAATAGAAGAAAATGCGTGAGCAAAGAGCGAAATTGGCAGCAGAGATTGTAGCTCCAGACCCATGGATGTGAAGATCAGGTAAAGGGCAACGCCTTCGCCACCCCATGACAGAGCACTAAGCGGAACTGAAATGAGCAATGATTTTAAAGACAGCAGATCACGAGTGCTCTGCTGCATGGCTCTTATTGATTCGCGCAGTCTGCTCATTCTGGTTTTTCCGCTGAGCAGTCGATCAAGCATGCCCCAGAACTCCGGTCTTGTTATTGCCGTGATGCCGACTATCATGAGAATAGCTACCAGCAGTAGAGTGCGTCCACCAAAGGCGAACTGTGAAAACCCGATTGCACAAAGAATCAGCAGGCCAAGCAGATCGGTCAGTCTCTCGGCAACAATAACCGGTGCTGTTCTGGCAACCGCAAAGCCCAATCGGGATTTGAGCAGAAAAGACTTGACCAGTTCGCCGAGTTTGGCTGGGCTAAGTACCATGGTGAATGCTGAAAAGAAGATCCACAGATTCAGCTTTAGTGGCACTTTTACGCCGACTATGCCGAGAAAATAGTTCCATTTTATAAAGCGCAGAGTGTAATTAAAGAGAACTGCTGTGATGATAAGTGCCAGATAGCGCAGTGAGATTGTTGAAACCAGCGCGAGAACTTTCTGGAAATCAGTCAGCATTGCCGCAGCGGTAATAAAAAGAACGAATGCAACGCCAAGCCACAGTGCAAGGCGCCAGATTATCGAGTTAATTGAAATAGCTTTTATCACCAAGCTATTTTTTCACAGACCAGCTGTTTTGGCAAGCGTAGCAGACTCAATAAATTTGCGCTGACTTTTCAGGATCAGCGATAATTTTCGTTGTAACGCAGATAATAGTCGCGCATTGCTTTGTCAGTAATGCGGTTGAGTGCTTGGTCGTCGCGCGCCTCTGAGGAGCCGAAAATTGGCGCGAGTGGATCTGCTTTGATGACGGATTTGGGGACTACCCCGGTTATACCGCCAGATATTTCAGCTTGAACGGTTGAAATGGTCTTGCTAGTGAGGCCATTTTTGAGGAAATCAAGAATTTTGCCGAGGTTCGGAGCCGCGCCATCGTTGTAGCGGGCACGTTCAAGTCCGCTGGCCAGAATTTCGGATTTGGCAACGTTTTGCCACCCCCCGTAGGTTTCAACCATTTTGCCGTTGGCTTCGTTAACAATACTGCTGAGCTGAGTGTCTATCTGTTGTTCAGTCATGCCTTCTGAGCGCATCTGGTTCACACGCATGTTGACATATTCATTTCTAAAATTTGTCGGCTTTATCATGGCCGCCGAACTATATGCCTGCTGCACCACGCGATTAACTTCTGCGTCGCGCATTTCTGCAGGTGTTCCGCCTTTGATTTTGTCCAGCCAGCTGGCGCCATCGCCGCTCTGATATTCTTTGCGCATTACTACTTTGCCGGTGTCATCAGTAACAACTACATAGGGTTTGCCATCCTCGCCTTTTTCGACTTTGCCTGAAAGGCTTAGTCTCTGGCTTTCAACTTTTTCTTCCATTTGAGCCAGCTTGACTGCGCTATTTTTGGCAGTCTCTTCGTAACCAGCAGCAACTGCTTTGGTTGCTTTTTCACGTAACTCTGTAGAACTCAGACTGGCGTTTTCCGGATCACTCTGGAGTTCTTTCATTTTAAACTCAACATAGGATTCGCGCCCAAGTGCTCTTGCAAGTTCTGCCTGACGTGTGTGCTCGATGGTTGCTGTGACTTTGTTTGTAATTTCCTGTATTTGCGCCTTGTTTTCGGCGGTGTTTTGCGCATTGGTTGCTTCGATTTTTGCTTTGTTAAAGTCATTACGTAATGAATTGAGTTCAGATACATATTCGCGTAATGCCTGTGAATACTCGGATTTTGTCTGGTAATCAGACGCAACCGGGCGTCGATATTTCATCAGTTCAAGTTCCTGTCGAACGTTTGCGACTTTTTTCCATTCTTCGTTTTGCTCTTCATAAGCCTGTTGAATTTTGGCGCGTTTTTCAGAAGGAAGATCCCATATTCGGGTCTTTGCCACCGAGGTTCCGACTATTGCCACCTGCATGGCGGCATTGCCTATGAGTGCCTGTTTGCCTGCTTCTGAAAGACTTATGCTTTTATACGCTTCCTCAAGATTGGCAATTTTTTCTACGTAGTAGTTCCAGGCTGGTGAGTTTTTCTCGTATTTGACCTGAAGCATTCGGTTGTATTCGATTTGATTGAGAATCTCTTTTTTATCGACTGCTGCATTGGCAGCACCGGTTGCAAAGGCGAATGGGTTGCTGATAACCGCGTTTGATACCAGGTTGGCTTTAGAAACAGTGCCAAAAAGTTTGCTTGATGCCGTTTTCGCCCAGTCAGTTTCAGCGGCATATTTGCCGGCGATGCCGCCAAGAACGCCAGATATTCCAGCTGAGATCAGAGATTTTCTCTCGTCTTTTCTGAAGTTTTCCCAGGTGTATTTTTCTTTGACTAGGGTGTCGAGTTCTTTGAGAGATTGGGCAAGCTGAAGTTCTTCGGCTTCGGTTCTTGGTTTTTTTAACTCCAGCCCGGCAATGATAGCTTTGAGCTGCTTTTCGCGCTCGTCGTAATTGTAATAATTGTTATACCAGAGATTGGTAACAGCGCCTTTAGTCACGTTTGATACCGTGCTGCCAAGAAAACTGACGGCGCCGGCTTTTGCCGCGGTCTGAATTATCGTTTTCATGGTTATCGGCCCAACTGATTGTACCAGTCCGGCTGTCAACATATTAAACGGTGCCATGGCACCACTGATCGCAGCCTGAATCGAAACTTCACGCCAGATCTTATCCATTGGTTTTTTTTCAGCTTCAGACCTGAACGAGTTTTTGCGTGTTTCGTAAGCGAATGTCATTGCCGCAGAAGAGGCTGCACCAATAACAACGGCACCGACAACTACCCAGGCCAGAGGGCAGAATACGGCAGCTGAGAAGGCCATGACAGCAAGAGTTGGCAACAGAGCTTTGCCGATCGCCCAGGCGATTTCTTCGGCCTTGCTCATCTGCTTTTTTTGTTCTTCTGCGAGCTTGCTGTCGTCGACTTCGATCTTCTGCTCGATTACGGTTTTTTGTGCGCCGTCGTTGGGCGTTGCCACGGCCATCGGATTACCAGCGCTGAGTTCAATCTCTTTTTCGGTGAACGGCGCGGTGTTTGCGGCTGTCGTGTCGGCGTATGCGGCATTCAGACTGATGGCGTCGAAAATTCCCGGACTGGCTCCGAGAATTGTGAATATCAATAGCAGACCAATGACACGATGAAAGAGGTTCCTGCGAATGAATTTGATAGTCATATAATTTCTCCTGATTCATCTGAGAAGGTAGAGTATAATCTAAACGTCAATTATACTGGATTTTTCTCGCAAAGTTTACCAGAATTAGTATTTTGTACATTAATCATGCCTGACGGATCTGAAAAACATGGCGCTATGGCAGCTTACAGGCTGTTATTTATTGTTGCAGCAATTTTGTTGTTAGCTGCAGCATTTTTGAGCCTCATCCTGGAGGAATATCAGCTGGAATTGCGTAAAAGTATTGTTGAGCGAAACCTTAACGATGCAAAGGTTGTCATGGCAGAGTTCCAGAGTGAGATGGTCGAGCCAGTGGTTATACAGCAGGCTCTTGAACGATTCTCAGATAAGGCAGAGCGCTTAATTCGCTTCGACGGACTGACCCCGGAAACCACAGCTTCGGCCTCTGAGATTTTTCTAAGGCATTTTCCGGCTCGTTCGAATCTTTTGTGGTTTTCTGAGGATCTTAACATTATAACGCCCTGTGGACATCCAGAACCGGAACAAAAGCGTGCCTGGCAGGCATTTGTTAAAAGCATTGTAAACACCGACAGTCTTAGTGTTCTCGAAAAGAAAATTGCAGATGGCTTTGTAAAGTCTAATATAAGCGACTTTTTATCTGCTGATTATTTTAAATCTTTACGGCATAACTGTCAGCAGATCATGTACAAGAGTGAGAGCAACTATATTGCGCTGTTAAAATTGAGTTTATCTCTCAAAAAGAGGACTGCTGGCTATGTTTTGGCGCTGATTCCAACTAGCCAGGCGCGGCCGCTATGGCTGGAAGAACGCGCTCTGAGAGTGTTGCACAATTGCACCGAAATAGCTGGTGCTTACATTTTGAGCAGTAGTCTGGTAGTCAAGAATTCGACATTAAGCGACAATCTTTTGCATGGTTTTGCCACAGAGTATGCTAATGGAGTGTTATATCGCTGGCAAAACGGTGTTTTTTACTATTCAGCCAAGCATTTTGCTAATCCCGATATCCTTTTGACCGTTGGCTTCAGGCAGAATCGAGAAGACAGTGTTCGCGAATGGCTGTTGTTTTTTGCCAGCATTTTCATGTGGTTGCCCGGTCTTGTTTGCCTTTTTCTTCCATTTTTTGGTATTTCAGAGAGCACTTTTAATTGGTCGTTAAAAACCAGATTTAATCTGACAACCATTGCAATTATTGCTTTGCCTCTCATTACCGGTGGTGTGACGAGTGCCATTAATACAGCCAGAATTAGTTTGGCACTGCAAAATGATGAGTTTAACCAGCTGGAAAAAAGGTTGTCGGAAGTTGAAGAGTCGATTGCCCTGAAGACCAGTAATTTTGAACTGTTTTTAAAAACAGAAATGGCCAGCAGACTCTCAAATGAAACTCTGACTCAGCAAACTGCACAGAGGATTCATGATGATCTCAAGCGTTTTGGTTGCGATGTTGTTATTCTTATTACGCCGGAGGGCAAATCCTGGGTAGTGTCAGACCTTGCGCCTGAGACTATCAGGCAGAAAAACTGCTATCTGGTTTCGTTGACTCGCAACGATCTCATCGATCGCGGTTTTGCTATCGATGTCATCGACAAGAGTTTTCCGCCGCCAACTCGCGGACTCAGTGATAAAAAATTCACGCAAAGCTCGTTTCTGAACCAGGATTTTCATGATCGAATTCGTCGTTTTGATCTGGCCGGAACCTCGTTCAGCTCCTTTGTAAGTTTTGTTTCTGGCCGGTCTGGCAAGATCAAAGCATCTCTGAATCTGGGCTTTAACCACAAGATAATGCAGCAGAATTTTCTTGGGCAAGTAGATAAAGCTTCGCGTGGTTCAGCGAGTCAACTATATTTTGCCGGCAAGTCTGAAAACGCAGTGAACAGGCTACCCGCTTCCAAAAGATTACGCAGTATTATCGAATTTGCTCAGATCACTGGTGATTCTTTTCGCCTTGTGCATGAATGGAATAACAATCAATATCTACTCTATACCCGGCCTTTCAAAGACATCGACAGTGTTGGCATGGTTTTAAGGCAGGTTGCAGTCAGTGGTTTAACCCCAAAGCGAGAACAGTTGCTGACATTGCTGGTGACTTCTCTCGCGGCAGTTTTGATTGCGGCGCTGATAATCAACTTTTATTCCGGTTTTTTTCTAAAACCATTGCTACAGCTGTCTGTTCTTGCTGCCAGAGTCGAATCCGGCGATTTCACCGGTTCTGTAATCAGTAGTACTGTCAATGATGAAATCGGCGTATTATCAAACAATTTCGGACAGATGATAGAAGGTCTTAAAGAGAAGGCTGAGATGCGCAATTACCTTCGTGCCGATCTTTTCGAGCATGCGTCAGACAAGCAGAAGATTATTGCCGAACGTACCGAAGTTACTATTCTTTTTGCAGGTATTCGTAATTTTACACTATTTGAAGATCAGGTTTCTCCTGAAGAAGCTATGGGAGTCATGAGCGGTTTTTTGGCTATTTGTGAAAAAGCGGTGAAAGAACATGGCGGCGATATCGATAAATACATCGGCGATACAGCCATGGCCGCATTTAAACAGCGAAGCGATCCAGTCTCGGAAATACGCGCTCTGGAAGCTGCTCTTCAGATTAGAAATGAAGTCGAGCAGCATAGACTTGAAAAAACTGGTTTCGACAGATTGACTATTGGCATTGGCGTAGCCAGTGGGGCGGTTGTTGCTGGTCATATAGGCTCAATGCACAATAGACTCGATTATACTTTTATTGGTGACACTGTTAATCTGGCTGCCAGACTTGAAAAAATGGCAGGTCGAAACGGTGCCTCGCAGATTCTTACCACCAAAGCCCTCTTTGAAAAAACCGACGGCGCTTTTGGCAATCAGACACTTGAGCCAATTGCCGTAAAAGGCAAAGCTGAACTCATTGATGTAGTGACCATAACTGGTTACTGTTCGAGGGTAAAAGCATGAAACGTTTAACTGGTTTTGGTATTATTGCCGCTGTAATTTTGCTTGTCAGCGTTTTCCTTCTAATCATAGATCATCAGGAGCAACGTCTAAGGAGCCTTAATCGAAGTGCGTATCTGGCAGAAGTTCAAAGCTGGTTGCCCGCAATGAACCAAATTATCGCCGCCGATAATCTTGCAGCGATAAAAATTATGAGGATTTTAAACAGCTTTGGCAAGTTAAATAGTCAGTCTGTTAAGACCGTAGCTGCTTTAATCAAAGGAGAATTTGGTAATTCAGCAAGATTTGTAATCTCTGATGCGCAACTACAGGCCACTGAGTCGTTGGGCTTTAATGAGCTTGATTATGAAATCTGGCTCGATTTTTTCAGATTATACCAGAAATTGAACACGCAGGGTCGCATTTCGTTTCCTGGAAATGTAACCAGTCTGGTAGAAAAATATCTTGGTGTTTCTTTTGATCTCATATATGTAGAAAACTTTCTTGCTATTTATTCGGGTAATTTTGAAGATAATAGGGGCTTGATTTTTGTTGGCAGTCACATGAGTGATAAAATGCCAAAACAGGTGGTTAATCGCTTTACTCACATTAAACATGGAGAAATGTTCGACAAGTGCTTGTTGGGCTATTATCTTATCTTTCTACCGAAGGATGTTTATACTAACGTCGACTGGTATTGCAAAAATCAGGATTTGCTTTTGCCGAACGCCGACAGCAAAATCTTTACTGGCGATACAACTGAACTACAGGAACTTTTTAGACAACATGGATATGAAGCAGCTGCCAGAAGTTTTGCTGAGGAATCTGCAGTAAAGTCTAATGGTGTTTTTGCTGCTGAAAATCAAGCTTTTTCATTCTGCGCAAACCCGCTAATCAGTAAAGATAACAATGCGCGCATTTTTTCGGTCATTGTCACCAATATACCCGATTTGAAATTGAGTCCCAGTAATAATCTGCTTAAAATTATCATTATTGTTTCGCTGCTTCTTATGATTTTTCTTTGTGTAAACAATCTTGAAAAACAGCGCTTTTTTTCGCTTTCAATTTCCAGGCACTTTTCCTGGCTGGCTGTTTCTGCCTGCTTTTTGCCAATTTTGGCATTGTTGTTTCAGGCTTTTTCTCAGCAACATGTTCAGAATCTTCAGGCTCGCTCAGAAATTCTTAACAAGCTTGAAAGCAAATTGACTTTACTTGAAAACAATTATCAGAGCCGCCTCGAAAAAATGCTGCTGAGTGTTCAGTTGTTTCATGAACGTTGCGTAGCCGGCGATAGACCAATCCAGAGTCTGGTCGATGAATACTCAGATGAGCTGAGCAGTCATTCGGTCAGAGAGTTTTATGTTTGCGATCGCGCTGGCAAAATAGACCTGTTTCGAGTCAATCAGCCGCGGGCTGAGAATATAGAACGCTCAAAAGAAGGTGCTCGACTGATGCGTTTGCTTGTGCAGTTTATTCAGCACAACGTTAAATTTACTATTAAGAATGCCAAGATGTCAGTCAAAGATGGACTGATTATTGAATCTGTGTCTGAACTAATTGGTCCAGAGTCGCTCTACAGACTTACGATGCAGCACAATCAGCTGCTTACGTTCAAGGCATTATATGGTGCAACCTGGCTGATCAATTTTTTTCAGTATGATGAAAACAAGGTCCCCATAAAATTTTATATGTATATAATCAGTCGTGCTCCCTTTCAGGAGCGTATGGTAGATGAGTGGCAGTCTACCAATACTCTGGATTATCCGGAATATATGCTGGCTAATCAGAACGTTTCCTTTCACGAAAAACTGACACCTGTATGGCTCGAAAACCGGCCAGAGTATGTAAGGTTTCTAAGGCATCTTAACTCGGTAGGGGGCGCATTCAGAACAGATTTTGCTGGTGAAGGTCGCAAATATCTGGGTGTTGGCAGAAGTCTTCGCGATATTGACTGGTCAATCGTTGCTCTCGAAAGATTAGATGGAGACAAGCAAGCAATTTCCAGAACATCATTTCTTTTGTTTTCTTCCATAATATTTCTCATGCTCATCATTGCAGTCATTAGTCGCTATTTTTCCAGAATTTTTCTGGTGCCGGTAAGACAGCTCTCTTTAAGCGTGGCTGCCATGGCCGATGGAAATTACGATCTACGCATGGATGTGACTTCACATGACGAGATTGGGCAGCTTTGCGAGAATTTTAACAGTATGGCGGCCGGGCTCAAGGAAAAAGAATATCTTAATCGCTTTTTGTCAGATATTGCCAGGGATGCTATCAGCGGCAAGGTTTCTCAGCGCGCAACCCGTGTTGAGGGAACGATTCTTTTCAGCGACATTCGAGATTTTACGACCATGACTGAGCAGAAAAGCCCTGAAGAAATTGTGCAAATGCTTAATGAGTTTATGACCGAGGCTGAAGTCGTAGTGACCAGACATTCTGGCACTATCGAAAAGTTCATTGGCGATGCGATAATGGTTGTTTTTCTGCCGATCTTGGGCGCTGCTGTGCCAGCAGTTCGTGCGACCCACGCGGCTGAAGATCTCTTGCTGGCAATAACACGGTTGAATGAGCGTCGCAAAAGTCGCGGGTTGTTTTCTATCGCAATTGGTGCTGGAGTAGCGACAGGTTCCTTGCTTATGGGTGCAATCGGTAATCAACAGGGTCGCCGCGATTATTCGGTCACCGGTAAAATCGTATTGCGCGCAGCTGCCATGGAAAAGCTGACGCGTCAGGCTGTTGGCAAAAAAATTGTTCTTTGTCCTTTGTCGGCTGAATTGGTTCTGCTATCAGAAATCAAAACAAAAATGCTTAAAACAGCCGATAAAGAAACCGGCTACGAACTGTTATAAGGAAAGACTCCGCATGCAACCCAGTCACACCAATCATCCAGACAAATTTGTCGTTGCTTTTTATCTTGTATTTACCGTAATTGCTTTTTCTTCAATCGAGATCATGGTTAACCCGGTGCGCAATGATATAGCGCCTCTGTTAATGAACTTCTGGCGTTTTCTGATTGCTACGTTGATTTTGCTGCCGACTCTGCTCTGGACCAGTCGTGACAAAATACGCCGGTTAAGGCGTGAAGACATGAGAGACCTTATTATTCTGGGTTCTATGAACATCATTTTAACCATGGGTGCTCATGCCATGTGCATAAAGTATGCCAGGGCTTCGACGGCTGCCATTCTAATTTCGGCCAATCCCCTGGCTACAAATTTCTTTGCCTGGTTGCTTCTTAAAGAAGAGATGACATTTAAGCGAATTTTTGCGCTTTTGCTTGGTTTTGCCGGCATTGTTCTGTTGACTTACAAAGCCGATGCCGCTATGGATACGCCATATGGCATGGTTGCCGGAGTTATTGCCATGGCTGGCTTTGGTTTGTTTACTGTCTTGTCAAAGCGTCTGGTGCAAAAACACGGTGGGCTGATGGTAATGGTTTTAAGCTGTTTGCCTGCACTAGTGCTTTACCTGCCAGTGCTTTATTTTGCTGATGCGGGGTTCTGGCCGCCGGCGCATACCTGGCCAAATGTGCTCGGAGTTGGCATTATTGGAACTGGTCTCGGTTATCTGACTTTTTTGAAGTCGCTGGAATTTCTTTCGGCTGGACGCTGCAGCTACCTGTTCTTTTTCAAGCCACCGGTTGCTATGTTTTTTGCCTGGTTGCTGCTCGGAGAGCAGATAAGTCTGTCGGCATTTTTGGGAACCATGCTGATTATGACTGGTATTTTGACTGAGATTAAAAGAGCTGGACAAAAAGCACAATCTGTATAACGTTTTTGCATTATGTAGAGTCTTTTGCAGAGGCTTTCTGTCATTGAGAAGGATGTTTCGATCTGGACCTGATGGCGGCAGCCGTCTTTTTATTACAAATTTAATGTAAGCAGGTTTTGCGATGAGTTACGGTTCTGCTGAAAAATTGCTGTTGATTTTGCTGCTGGCTGTTTTTGTGTTGCCGGCAAGTGTTGCTTTGGCGCAACTGCCACCGAAGGTTGATGGATTGCCGCCCTTTCCGGAGACGGCGCAGTTCAACATAGATCTAGCAGATATTTACGCTGAACTTTTCCCGCAAACTGCTATGGCTTCAGTAATCTGTAATCTGTGGCTGAATTGTGACGGGGTTAATCCGGTTTTGCTGCGGCTCGAAGGCGATATTCAGACCATGAAGGTCAGCTCACCAACCAAGCCTAACCTGAGTTTCGTTTACATCAAGCCCTATCTGTATCTCGATAATATACCGGCTGGTGATCATCAGATTATTTTTACCTATCTGGTCAAGCATGATGGCATCACCAGTCCGGGGCTGATTTCGCCGCTTGATCTGCGGCTTGATGTTGCTTCGTGGTGGTATCCGCGCAACGTTGTTGCTGACCCGCACCAGGTTATTCTCAACCTGGTAACCTCACCAGACTATACGGTAACTTCTAATGCGCCATTGCTTAAGGATGTGCCTAACAATTTAAAGCAGTTGCGCCAGTTTGTGCTGAGCGACGCTGCCGCCGATGGCCTGACTCTCGACTGATTGCCAGACTGAATAACTTTTTATCTGGTCTGGCATTTGAGGTGCTTGATTTTGCTGATCGTGACCTGAAAAGACAGCGCGACCGACTTTTTGAGCCGGTCGCGCTGTCTTTCTAGATTCATTCTGAGACTGTAATGTTTTGAACCAGTAGACTGAGCTGATTAAGCACGCGAACCTCTTTTTCGAGCGTGTTGTCGCCGATGGCGGCCATTTCTAGTTGCAGGTGGTCGCAAAATTTGCTGATATCTGGTTGGGCCACCGCTGAAACTGTCAGGCTGCGCGCCGGTCGCTCCCAGTAACTCCAGCCGGAACCATCGGATTGATCGGATGCCGGGCCGACTCGTTTGTGTTTGCCTGTTGCAGAATCACGGATCAAGCCAGCGTAGCGGGTCAGCAAAACGCCTTTACGGATGCCAGCATCATCGAAATGCTCGGGTTCGCTGGTGCTGAAGGCAAAAGTGCCGGCTACTTCGGCGTCGTGACCGAGACGATCTTCGTAGTTAACGGTGAGCGTTAACTGTGGATCATCCCCGAGTTTTTCGAGCTGTAGCAGAATAATGCCACCTCGCGTTCCGCTCTCATCGGTTGGTGATGGAAAAAGTGTTTTGACCTGCATTATTCGACCAGTTGCGGCATCGGCTTCCGGTGAACCGATTACCTCTTTGATGCGATATCCGGGAGCTTTTAGTGTGAGAGTCAGATCAAATATCATCGGAGTTACCATGAATTCGAACTCTTCAGCCAGCCGCTTTTTAAAATCTACCGGCGAATGCACCGAATAATAATTTGCGCCTCTAACCTTGCTGATAGATTTGATCAGTTGTGAGTTGAAATCGATTCCCATGCCGATAAAAGTTGTGTAGATTCTGTGATCAGCCATTTTACAGGTTATGTCGAGCAATCCGGATTCGCTGATGTCATCTGTGTTTGGCATTGCATCAGTCAGAAAAACCATGCGGTTTTCGTATTCGTTCGGATTGTTGAGAATAAATGGCGACAGCAGCTGGTTGCCCATTTCAAGGCCTACTTCCATGTCTGTCGAGCCGGAGGGAGCCAGCTCAAGGATATGTTTTTTCAGCGCCACAATATCGGTCGCAGAAATCAGCGCTACCGGCTTTGCCAGGTGAGCTTCATGGTTGAATAATACAATTCCGAGACGATCGTCAGGGCGCAGATGATCGAGCATGGCGACGATCGACGAGCATGCCGATTCGAGCTTGGTCATATTGACCGATTCATTGTTCATGTCTGGTCTCTCGCGCTTGCTTCCATAGTAATAGCGGTTGAATGGGCTGCTCATTGAGCCCGAAATGTCGAGCACTACGACCAGATTGAGTTTTTTGCGCGCAAATTCATTCGCGCTGAGTTCTGATTTAAGTCCAACAGCAAGGAAATGCTCGATCTTTCCGGTAAGCGGATTTTTGCTGACTGCTGACGACCAGGTTGGCAGAAATAGTCTTTTGGTATCTGACTGCTCTGTGTTTGCTGGTTTTCCGGTGTCAAAACAGTAGTCATAAAAAAGCCCTTCGTAAGTGACGTCAGAAGGCTGTGGCAGACATCCGGCAGCAATGTTCGCACGAAAATTGTTGATATCCTTGGCCCCGCCCGCCGAAAAACCAAAATCTCGGATTGAGCCCCTTCCCTGGTCGGTGATAGAGCCAACCATCGGTCCGGCAACCGAGGCGAGAACAGATATCACCAGCACTACTACGACAGCATCTGCTCCCCATCTTAGAAAAGTAAGAGCTCTAAGGACCTCAAGTGCCATCCAGATCCCCAGGATATAATAAGGACCATCTGACAATGATTCTATCGGATCAGCTGGAGCATCATACTGAGGCATTTCATATTGCCAGTCGTCGGTTGGCGTCTGAGTTGCGATACCCCAGGCCGCCGGGACGGCGTGGTATAAAAACAGAAACGATATGTTTACCAGCATTACAGCCAGCAGTAATCTTCTTAAATAATACATGCTATTCTCCTTGAACAGAGTTTATTGCTGAACTGAACCCTTGTTTCCGTGGTCTGCAGATTCTAAGCGCGCCGGGATGACCTGAGTAAGCTCAGAGAAGTGGTTCTTCAAAAGCAGCTGCGGTAGATGACTATAAGTGCACGCTGCATCTGATTGTGCTGCATACAATTTTTAGAAAGACTCTTTTTACGCGGTGCATATTGTGCGTAATTGATTTTTCGGACAGGCAAAACTGCACTGACAGCAATATGTCAGAAATTGCAAGATTTTTTGGGGAGGTTTGCCGCTGGGAGAGGGTCGGTGGGCCGCTCTAGCTGCGGACGCGAAGCGTGCCTTCGAATTCACCGTAACTCGAATTCTGCTTCGTGGTTCTGAACCTGAATGCAATATAGTCTGTTTTTTTTGTCTGCCAAGTGCGGAAATTTTCCATGTAATTTTGCCGTTTTACGCTCTGGATAATGTGCACGGATTTGTGAATGTTTTTACTGTTGAGGTTCTTGCAATGCCATCGCGAGCGTAGCGAAGCGATTTCGCTATTTTAAGAATTTTGCAAGTCACTTTAGCTCTTGCGATTTGCCGAGATTGCTACATTCGCGTTCTTGATAACGCTTAGCGTGGTGGCGGCCTGGTAAAACCGCTGTTGTCATATTCTGGTTGGTGGTAGTGTCCGCTGGTTCCCTTTTTTATATAAACTTCCGGCCACTCATATCTTATGTTCACCAGTTGTGCGGCAAAGTTTTCGGCATCAAATGAGGTTGTGGATACCGGTGAATAGCTGCCTTCGCCATAACCGGTTCCGGCCTGGGCGCGAGATTCCATGCTTTTTGCTCTGTCATCGTCGTATTTGCAAATATCAATTGGTGGCTGATAATAGCGCTCTCTGAATACCGCGATTTTAATCCAGCCTATCTGTGAGTAATCTCCCATGCGGCCTGAGTAAGAGTCGCTTTCGCTGGTGAAATAGAAGCGCTGTGTCTGACTGTAAGATGATCGCCAACCGTCGAAGTTACCTGTCTGACCAGGATTTAAAGCATACATGCTCTCGCTTGGTCGGTTATAAGAACGTTCTCCGCTGATGATATTGCGGCCATCTACCGATACTACCAGAGCAATGCGACCATGCCAGTTGTTGCGAACTCTAATTGTGTAGCGTTCGCCGTGCTGCGCTTCAATATAGGACGTTTCGTGGTGTCTTCCCCCGGATATCGTCAGCACGCCACGGTTATCGCCAATGATGTCAACATCGACAATGTTTTCAGGCGGTCTATAAATGTTGGGTTCTCTTATAAAATCGGGTCTTCTGGCATCAAGCTCATAATTGAAGCCGCCGATCATGCAAAAAAGAACCAGCGCGAAGATAGTGATTCGCATTTTCATGGTACACCCCCCCAGTGGGACGTTGTCTGTTTGTCTTCTCAAAAGGTCAAACGCAGCTGTTAATTAACAGATTTAGTTTTTTGCTGCAGCTGTATTTTACTATAATCTGGAATCAGGCAAATGAATTATGCTAAAATCAATTTCAATAAAGTTTTATTTGGGGGGTTGGTATGGAATTCAGCGAATTAGTTTATGCGCGCCGAACGGTGCGAAGATTTACGCCGGAGCCGATTCGTCAGGCCTCGCTCGAAAAAATTCTCAAAGCTGGTTTGGCCGCTCCTAGTCCGAACAATTCGACTCCGTGGTCGATAAGTGTGGTTACTAACGGCGAAGTCATCCAAAAAATGCGCCATGCGGTTAATGACAGGCTTGATCTCATGTTTTCTGGAATAAACTCTGAGCAGAAGGCTATACTTGATAAGGTAAAAGTTTTTTCAACGGTTTTTGCCAATGCACCGGTCGTGCTGGCAGTATTTAGCAGGCCCTATCAGGCACCGATTCATGAGTTGCTTGCCGATACTGATATTTCGCCAGAACAGGTCGGTGATTTGAGGCGCCACCCTGAATTACAGGCTACTGGTGCTTTGGTGCAGAATATGTTGCTTGCCGCAACCGAAGAGGGGCTTGGCTCATGCTGGATTTCAGGGGCATTAGTGGCTCGCAGGGAGCTTGAAGCCATTCTTGGCGCAAAAGATATGCATCTCGAAACGCTTGTTGCGATTGGACATCGCGATGCCCAGCCACATCCCAAAGAACCGCTTGATCTCGAATTATATGTGAACTATATTCCCTGAATTTTTTTGATATATAACCAACACCCTTTATTTGTAGAAATATTAGATATGGAAAATTGAAAATTATGAATATTAAACGAGAAATAGCAATTTCACTGTTCGTATTGATGATTTTAGCTTTTACTGGTGTATTATTTGCCGATTCAGAGACTCGACCGAAGACAGCTGCAGAAATAAGTTTTTTTGACCAGGTGATTCAGGCTTGCAACGCTGCAACTACTGGAATTATGACAGTATGGGATGAAAACGACAGATCGGGAGATGAGCAGGACGAGAATATAGCGTCAGGTAGCGAAAAATATCCGTTAGTTCACTATTTTAGCATTGAGTGGCGCGACAAAAAACGTATTGACGAGGCTCAGGCTAAATTAGAGCTTGAACTTGCCAACAAAATGCCCGAGGTTCAAAATAGTGTGGATAACGATACCAACAAAGAGCTTGAGCAGCTTGCTGAAAAAGCAGGTAAGGCAGCAGAGGCTGGCAACTTTGAAGAAATGGCACGTTTACAGAAACAGATAGAAGAAGTTTCCAAAAAAATAGAGTCTGGTTTTGCTCCGGTTAATCAGGAAATTAATGCGATTATTGAACGCAATGCGCCACGTGATGTAAATATTAGAGTGCGCATAGCGATTAACAATTTCAACGAAAGTTTTACCAGTAACCCGAAATCGGGTAAACTCAGCGACGGAACGTTCTTTTATCGCGATGAAGATGGTCGAATGGTCAATGAATCATGGGTTGAGGGAACTACATACGCTTTTCTGGGGAATGACTGGAAACCGCGCCAGGATGGCGAACTGTTTTTGATGGAACACCCTGAATTTTCTGAAAAACCATCGACAAGCGTCAGAGCTATTATAGTTGAAGTGCATGCCGAAGAAAAAAGAGCTCTGGAAATCCTTAACAGTATGAATCTAAAGGCTCTAAGAGCTTTAGTTAAGTAGACCAATTTAACTGCATGGTTAAAATCGCCCGGTAATGCATTATCAGCATTGCCGGGCAGTTTTTTTGTCGGCCATGTCAGCACATTTGAGCTGTGGTTGTCCCAAATGTTTCAGTCGCCAAAGTAATTTTTGACCGCCAGCTCAAATCCGTCTTTATAGCTGAAGCTGAAGCCAATTGTTGGTTTTTTGAAGAATTCGCTGAATTTGGCAGAAGATAAATCGCCGAAGCCAACGTTAAGATTAGCATTGCCGACACTGCCGGAAAACCCGCCGCTGCCAAGCGATGCGTCACCCATTTTGAGTTGTGGCATACTTCCGAGATCGCTCAAATGCTGAGCAATTTGGAGACAAAGCTTTTTGGCGGCAATAATTACTTTCCGCATATCGTCATATTTTAGTTTAAAAGCGGTAACTGCCCATATAGAAGATTCTGTTCCAGCCAGAAAACCGATTCCAACTTTGTTCGCATCTTCTATCATCTGATTAATATTGTATTCGACACCGGCGCCATGCTCGCCAGTTTCGATAATCGAATTCATGGCGTAAGTTTCGGGGTCGAACGTCATCCAGCTTAGCAGCAATTTGCCATCGATTTCTGGTGCATAGGTGGGAAACATGATGGCTTCTCCACGTTCTGCCGATGCCATAAGGCGGTTTCGTGTTGTTTCACTGATTTTTTCATTTTTGCCAAGTATTTCGACGAGAGCCCCTATCTCATCAGGGCCAATCAGGTTGATTTGTTGAGAAGCGCAAGACCATCTGCTGATAAGGCCATGCCCGCCAGTGGCCTGTTCTTCAGCGATGGCGTTGGCAAATCCCATGTAGTAATTGAATGCGCGAATTGCCTGTGCGTTTCCCTGTGCCTGCGGATTAATCTGACGTAGATCCATTTTAAGATCAAGGTTGTTGCTGTTTCGATTCAGAGTAACTATTATTGCCCGCATATTACGTCCTGGCCTGCCAATTTTTACTCCGGTTTGGACAGCAGCTTCGTGTTCAGCTTCGCAATGCAGAGCAAGAAATTTGTAAATCTTGCTGCGTGTCAGCCATTTTGCAACTGATATTGAATTGGGCACTTCTTCACCTTTGCCTGCCGAAAAGCTCTCAGACAAACTTATGGCGGCGCTGGCCGGCAGATCTGGCAGGCATAAGGCCAGAGTTCTGAATGTGTCAGCAATTGAAGTATTTCTATCTATTTTACGCTCGAATTCGAGCCGTTCATCACCAAAATTTATGCGTATAGATTCGCCGATTACTTCATATTCTCCAATGTTCAGTGGCTCGGCTTCATTTGTCATTTTTCCTTCAGCGCTCTCTGCTACAGCACTCAAGGTTTGACCGTTAGAAAGGTAAATTACATCGATGGGCGCACGTGAAAGCAGGTCATAGCGAATGCCGTTCAGTTGCAGAATTGGTAGTAATTCACTGATTTCTTCGCTGTCGTTGCCGCCAAGAATTCCGCCCATGTCCGCCATTTGCGCCGTTTGATCTTTTTGTTTTGGCTTTACCTGCAGGCTTATGTCGATACTAACTGTCTCTTCGTTAAGTCCTTCTACTGCTTCATTATTGCAATCGTTAAATAGATCTGCGATCTGTTCATAGTTCTGGCAGAAAGGAAAGACCAGTTGCTTATCATTGCTTACGAGCACTGGCAGGCATTCAATTTCGCTATTCCAGCCAGTTGATTTAAGCAGTGCTTCTTTTCCTTTGTCATTGAGAGTTGCGCTGCCAGGCAGTTCTTCGATGATTTTTCCGTTGGCGCTGTAATATAAGCTGGCCATGTTAAAGAGGTCGCTTTGTGTTCCCCATCCTTGCAGAATGACAATTTCGGGGCTATATACCGGGTAACGTGTATTGACTGGTGCTGGCAGACAGCGAATCTTGCGCAGTGCATCCAGAAATTCGGTTTCGCCAAGACGTAACATGCTCTGCCAGACGCTTTTACTTTGGGAATCGAGTGTTGGTGCTGGCAATCTATTTGCAGAAGCTGTTGCTTTTGTGTTGTCTTTATTGGTTGCAGCTATCGTCTTTGTCTGCACGTTACCTTTTTTCTTCCAGCCTTCGGCGCGTCGTTGCTGCCAGAGCTTGTTAGTAGCTTCCATGATTTCGCTTAAAATTTCGCTATTGCCACCGGTGAAATTATCCGCGCTGCATAGCATGTAATCATCTATTTTTGTTGATCTCTTCTTGTCTAGTGCAAGATTGAGGTCGAAAATTTTTGAAACCAGTCTGGTCTCAGCAGTTATTTCACGACCTTCAAGCATAATGGTGATAAGTCCGCGACGTTGCTGGCCATCTGCTATATCGATAGATTCAAGGAAACTAAAAACATAGTCAGGGGTCTCAGACGTACAGCTGAGGCTTTCGTCGCCAATTTGCAGCTGACATATATCGTCAGCTTTGATTTGAGTTCCTTCGCCACTTTTTTCGTCGTGCAAAGTGATGTCGAGCAAAAGATTGTCATTGATGAGTTGCCATGAATTGATAGCAAGTGTTATGTCATCACCTTTTGCCGTGACAATTGGCGAGTCTGCTTTGATTCCGCTGTCTCCAGCTGGCAAAAGAATTTCGTTATCTGCAATATCTATGCGCAGCGTGCCTTTGACTCTCTCAGCCAATTTTTGTGGAAAAACATAGGCCTGTCTGAGTTTGTTATTAGCTCCCGGAACGAAAAGCGTTGGCTGATACCAGCCCATTGGCAGAATTTGATTGCGCGGAGATGGCTGACAGACCAGATGCCCAAAACGGGTTGGCAGAAGCAGGCTCATGCGCTCAGCTGGTGCAAAATCAAGTATTGTCTGCGCTGCAGAGACAACCTGAAACTCATATTGTCGGAGGGTGAGGCCGGTATTTGTGTTGTCTTCGGCATTCATGATTTTCTGATCGCTATAGCCGGTCAGTTTTATGCCGACGCTTTCTGAAAGGGTTCCTTCTGGCTGTTTTTCCAGCTTTATGGAGGATGAGTCAGTGTTTGTGTTAGCAGAAGTTTGCATGTCACCGACAATGCTCAGCTCGATATTGCCATAGTTGGTGTCGTAGTAGCTCAGAGAGATTTTTTTCAATTCGTTGGTTTCGGGCATTTGAAAAACAAGATAGCCTTCGAGTGTTTCTGAAGGGTTAAGTTGCAGACTGGTGTCATCAGGTGTTACCAGGGGATCCTCGACAAGGAATGACAGTTCTGAGAGTGGGCGTGCTGGCTCATCATTAAATTTTGCCAACAGATGAATGCGTAGATCTGGGATCAGGTAAGGAGGTATCGCTTTTATTGTCTTAACAGGTTTGGCTGCATCACCAACCATGTTGGCTGGGTGCATCTGGTTGTTTTCTAATACGACAACATCCTGTTCCGGAAGGGTATTTTGTAATTTCAGTTTAAGGGCGACGCAGGGCAGATTGAATCCGCGAAAACTCGACATCTGAATCGCTTCAACTACAGTCAACTGCATCGCCTTGTTATTCCCCACAACAGCTACCGGAAATCTCTGCGTTATCAAGGTTTCTTCGCGAACTTTACTGTTGCCATACAGCTCGCGATTAAGATCCACGCTGTAGCGGTCGAGAGTTTTTGGCATATCTGAAATAGTGAGTTTGAGGCCATTTACTGAGGCTTTGTCGGTTACCGGCGGTGGTGGCAGCTTGAATTTTTCGGCAGCGCTCATCGTCAGCATTTTACCGTCTTCCTGCCGACGACTCAGAGTAAGCTTAACTGGAATGCGGTCATCGTTGACTGCAGAAACGCAAATTGCCTGACTTAGCCGCTCAATAGCCTTTTCAACAGCAGTGAAATCAGTAGAAACAACTGCGTGCCCATTGCAAAGTCTGGCGGCCACGTCAAAAGGTGCTTTTTCCTTTTCTTCTACCATACCAATCCAGGTCATCTGGATGCCATTATCTTTTATACTGCCCAGCAAAGCGGCTTTTTCTGCGTCTTCTTCTTCTATTTCCAATCCGGCATCGGTAATAAAGAGCATGTATTTGCGGTCTGAAGGGACTTCTTTGAGCATTTTAAAGGCCACTTCGAGAGTTTCGAACGTAGCTGTACCGCCGCCTGCAGAAACTGGCGCAAGACTGCTTAATAACTGCATTTTATCACCGGTGAATACCTGAACAACGTTTATTGACAGATTGTAAACTGTTAATTGCGCTATAGCGCCTTCCGGGAGATTGTTGATCAGGTTGCGAAGAATTGCTTTTGCTTTTTCGAGCCGATAATCGCAACCTTCTTCTGCTGGTGATGCGTTCATAGAGCCGCTGACATCAAGCACTATGCTGATAACCGGCGCATCGGAGTTGCCTCTTATGCCGGGGCGACGATAAACCATTTCGTGTTCGCTACCCAGTATTGAAGCCATCTGCTCGAATACCTGGCTGAGATTACTTTGATTGGCTGCGCTGTAACGGCCACCAGAAAGGGTGGCGAGTCGGCGCAGCGTTACTTCATCGGGCTTGTTGCCAAACCCTATGGTGAAAATTGGTGTCTGAGCTGCGCTGACAGTTTTGAACATTTCGTCTGGCTTAGTTTTACTGCCCGGCGCGGTGTCGTTGTAGTTAGCGTCAAAGCCGTCAGTGAAAAGCAGTATTGCTGGCCGTGATCTGGTTTCTGATTTTTTTAAGCCAAGCATTACACTGTCATTTAGACAGGTAGCGCCATCTGCCTTTATTTTTTTTACTGATTTAAGCAGCTCGTTTCGGTTTTTTGCTTCTATTTCGTGTGGCTTGGTATCAAAATCGATAAGTTCGACGATGGTTTCTTCTGGAAGTTGTTTGATGAACTTTTCAACCGATTCCAGCGCCGTTTTCATATCTTTTTTCATGGAGCCGGAAGAATCCAGCAGAATCACAAGATGTAATGGATCTGCAATTGAACCGGCCGATAGCACCAGACCGGGATTGCCACCTTCCTGGATTTCGAGGTCGCTATTGGTAATTTTACCCCGCCAGTTTGGCGTTGCAAAACGCACGCCAACCGTTTCGTTGTCGATTAGTCTGGTACTGCGAATTTTCAATTCCTTTTCCATGACGGGGACCGAGCCTGATGCCTCTGTCTGGTTAAGAGCAAAACCTTCTGCCGGGATCTGTGGCCAATTTTCAATAAGGGTTATTTTCCCGGCATGAACGGGAATGAACTGAGCTTCAATGCTGCTGACCATGCCGGATTCGTGCCCAAGCCTGTAAAGGCCAACCGGGGCTGGAATAAGAATGTCGCCATCGCTGGTCAGAGAGCCTCTAAAAACCCCTTCACTATTTGCAAAATCTGGATGTTCGGTGCGCGCATAGGCGTTGATAGCAGCAACGCCCGGCTTTTTGATCTTTATCAGTCCGGTATTATCTGAATATTCTATTGCAGGTGCTGGTCCGAGGTCGACCAGTTCAAGAGAGCCGTTGACCGGCAAATTTGTCGCAGAAACTTGCAGTTGCCATTTCCCGGAAGCAGGTGCCATATTGTCAACCAGACTGATAACCCCGTCATGAACAAAAAGTTCGCGGTCAATGTCAAAACAAAAAGTGCCTTTCCCGACTTTGATTGTTTTGTTGGCTTTAATTCTGATGCTACCTTCGGGAACGTTGTTGTCGGCGAAGTGCACCGCAATGGCGAGATAGCGATTGCCGGGATGCTCAAGCTCAATTTCCAGTTTTTCGCTGCTCGTTTTGAAGTCAAAATCGACTGGTGTCTTGTCATTCAGGCTCGTTGCCGCAAGTTGTGTGCAACATGCTAGAAAAGTGATCAGTATTAGCGTTGCTATTTTGTGGTTCAGATGTTTCATTATGGCCTCTCTATTAATTTTGAACGGATATAAGTTAATTACAATATTCAGAGCGAGCAGACAATAGGAGATTTGTTTTCTGTGATTAATCTGTGACCGTCGATTACGATACCGCTAGTATAGCCGGTTTGGTTGTGTGAATAGTTTAGTCTGCTTCGCTAATTTTCGAATTGAATCAGCCGGTTGTCGATTTTCAGCGCGGTAAAGTCGATTGCCTGCTTTACCCATTGCAGCGTTTCAGCCTGATAGATGAAGACGTGTGTCTCATCGTTGCGGTAGCGCCATCTGACAAAGTCAATCTGTGGCGTGTATATCTCGGTCATGCAATATAATCTGCCTTCGGTCTTTAAAAGGCTTTTGAGTAGGGTGAACTCTTTTGCCGGTCGGTAAAAATGCTCGATCACCTCGCAGCACACAATGTAATCGTATTTTTGCGTCAGCAGTTCCGGGTAATTATGAAAAAACGGGTCATACAGGCTGATCTGATAGTCTTGATCATGGAGTAGCTTGGAAATAACCGGCCCGGTGCCGGCGCCAAAGTCGAGTCCGCGATGCTGTGGAGTAAAGTCCTGTAAGACGGCGTTTACTACTGGCGCAACGAAATTCTGGTATCTAATATCGTTGACGTCGTTGTTATGTGTTTCATATCTTGCTTTTTCGCGTTGCGGGTCGAGCAGCAGACGCTGTGGTCGAAAAATCCCGCGGCATTCCGGGCAGAGGTAGTAAACATCTTTATAGAACGCGGTTCCCTCATTATGACACAAGAGGCATGGCTCATTTTTTTGATGTAATTGCAGTGGCAAAATATGTTCCTTGTCTATTACGCTGCCAATTCTAGATTGGCAATTCGACTGGAGAACCATTCTACATCATTTGTGCGGCTGATTTGAACAAAATTTACACTTCAGTATGCAGGCTCCAAAACATTTCACAAAACTTGGCAGAGGATGTATTATTACAGATGTGCCTCTAATTGATACATTTATAAAATTGAGCCGGGCAAAGGAAACCTGTCAGATGAAGATACTTTTAATTCAGCCCAGTGGAACTGTTCATCGTTACCGGGTTGGCAATTTTCCGAAATCGTTACGCTACGCACCTCTGACTTTAACGACACTGGCTGCGCTGGTGCCGCCTGAGCTCGATATTGAAGTAGAAATCTGCGATGAGGGCGTGCAACTCGTCGATTTTGAATCCCGGCCTGACCTTATTGGCATTACCATAATCACTGGAACCGCGCCGCGCGGCTATGCTATTGCTGATCACTTCAGACGCCGCGGTATTCCCGTTGTTCTCGGCGGCGTACACGCGACTCTGCTGCCCGAAGAAGCTGCTTTGCATGCCGACAGTCTTGTTGTCGGCTTTGGCGAAGAAACCTGGCCCCAGCTGATCAGAGACTTTAATAACGGCCAGATGCAGCAGAAATATGTTGCGCTAAAGTCGCCTTCGCTGGTCAATTACCCGATTGCCCGCCGTGATCTGCTTAAAAAAGAAGGATATATAACGACCTCCAGTATCTGGGCAACCCGTGGTTGTTTGAATGACTGCGACTTCTGTTCGATTCCGGCAACCTGGGGCAGGAATTTTTATATGCGCCCGATCGATGAGGTGGTAGCCGAAGCCGCTTCATTGCCCGGCAAAGAATTCGTACTGCTCGACCCGAGTCCGATGGAAGAACCGGCATACGCTAAAGACCTTTTTCGTGAGTTAAAAAAAATCAACAAACACTGGTTTGGACTCTCTACTACCAAGATTGGCGAAGATCCCGAACTGATGAAAATTGTCGGTGAAAGCGGCTGTAAAGGATTGCTGATCGGCTTTGAGTCAGTAAACCAGATGTCGATTGGCTCGATAGGAAAGAACCACAATTCGGTTAATTTTTATGTAGATCTGGTTAAGCGCATGCATGACCACGGCATGGGCGTGCAGGCCTGCTTTGTTTTTGGTCTCGACGACGACAAGCCGGATATATTTAAGCGCACCGTTGATTTTTGTGACAAGGCTTATGTCGATCTGCCAAGGTTTTCAACTTACACGCCCTTTCCTAATACAGGAGCCTACCGTAAGCTTGCCGCAGAAAACCGCATTCTCACAAACAACTGGTCGCTTTATGATGTTGAACACATAGTTATTCAGCCCAAGGGAATGAGTGTCGAACAGATACAACAGGGTCTGCTCTGGGCCTGGAACCACGCCTATCGCCTGCCTTCAGTCGCAAAACGTCTGCTTGGTTCAAGAACCTCAACCGGCTTTGCTATTGCTCTAAACATAGGCTATCGGGCTTATGCCAAAAGACTTGGCGAGATGACCAACCGCATTTTGCAGGACGATGTAAATGAAGGGATTCCCGCCGCATGAAAAGACTGACTTTGATCATGCCCTCGATCGGCCGCAAGCCAGGGCAGGACTACGTTTCCACCTGGCAGATGGAGCCGCTGGTTCTGGCGGTACTGGCTTCTTTGACTCCCTCTGAATGGGAAATCACCATCCAGGATGACCGAGTTGAGCCGATTGACGCCGATAAGCCAGCTGACCTGGTCGGCATTACCGTTGAAACCTACACGGCTCGCCGTGCTTATCAAATTGCAGCAGCTTACAAAAAACGTGGAGTTCCTGTTGTCATGGGTGGCTACCACCCCTCCCTCTGGCCCGATGAAGTCGAAAAATATGCTGATGCAATTGTAGTCGGCCCGGCCGAAGGTGTCTGGGCACAGGTTCTGGATGATGCAGCCAATAAAAGTCTGAAAAAGCGTTACAACGGGTCATTCGACTTTCCCTGGCAGGGCGTTTTCCCCCGTCGCGAAGTTTTTGCCGACAAGAATTATCTGCCGCTGGCTCTGGTCGAGTTTTCACGCGGATGCTCACATCATTGTTCCTTCTGTTCGATCACTTCTTTTGCTAAGGGCAAGCATTATTTCCGGCCCCCGGCAGAAGTCGCTGAAGAAATTCGTCGCACCGGGCAGAAGATTGTATTTTTGATCGACGATAATATTGCCGCCAATCCAACAGCTGTTAAAGACCTCTGTAAGGCTCTCAAGCCTCTCAAGGTTAAATGGGTAACCCAGATCAGCGTTGAAGCTGCAGCTGATCCCGAATTGATCGAGCCGATGGCTGACGCTGGCTGTGTCGGCGTGTTGATCGGCTTCGAGTCTCTGCGGCCAGATCTTTTGTGTAGTCTGAACAAGAAGAGCAACGATTCAATAGAACTTTATGAGCGGGCTTTAGCCTTGCTGAAAAAAAATCACATCTGCGTTTATGCCACTTTTCTTTTTGGCATAGATGGTGATGATGTCAGTTCTTTTCCCAGAACTCTTGAATTTGCCAACAAACATCAATTCTTTCTGGTCGCTTTTAACCATCTGGTGCCGTTTCCTGGTACTACGTTGTATGCAAAACTCGCGGCTCAGGGGCGAATGATCAGTGATGCCTGGTGGCTTGAAGAAGATTTCAAATTCGGGCAGGTGCCCTATCGACCAATTATGATGCCCGCTGACGAGCTGGCTGAAACCTGTCGCAAATTCAGACGCAAGTTTTACTCAACCCGGTCAGTAGTAAGGCGCGGACTCTCGCTGCAGACCAACATGCAGAATTTTTCGACATTTGCGCTGTTTATCACGCAAAATTATTATGGTCGCCGTGAGGTTGATGAAAAATTTGGGATTCCATTGGGGTTTCCTGAAGAAAACTATTTGCTCAAAGCCTGATTTAACGGAGCTATTGCTTGGCCAAAGCACTTGAACATTTTTTTTACAGCTCTGCTGCGCCAGATTTGGCTAAAAGTGCCCGGGTGGAAATTCTTGACGCACAAATCAGGCAGCTGGTGAGGCAATGCAAAATGCCGTCTTCTTTTATCGAATTGGACTATCAGACTGAACCCTCTTTTTTTGCCGCGCTGGCAACCTATGGGCAAGATCATGACCTGGTGCTGATTCAACCCGATAATCCGGGAGGATTGACCGGACTTGGCATCAGATCAGTGCGCCGGGTCTATCTTGGCGGGAGTCCAACTGATATTGGTTATTTGCATCATCTGCGCTTTCACCCTGCTATTCGCGGTGGTTCTTTTTTAGCCAGAGGCTATAAGGCGTTTCGCCAGATTTTCAATGAAAAACCTCTTAAGGTAACGTTGACCTCTATTCTTGAGGACAATTTAAGCGCCCGCACCCTGCTTGAGAGCAACCGCGCCAGCAGCAATATGCCTGAGTATCAGCCGGTTTCGCGGTTTCTGACTACGCTTATTCCCTTGTCCGGCCCTGGTAAGCGCTGGCCCTTGCGTCATCGTGAGAACCCTGTTGGCTCAGCGTTTTTGCTGCGAACTCTTGATAGATCAGATCTGCCGGCGCTGCTTGCTCTTTTTGATCAGGCTGGGCGGCATAATGATGGTGCTCCTGCGCTCACTGAAAGTGACTTTAACGGTTCGAAAAGCAGCGTTTTTGCTGGTTTAAAAATAACCGACATGATTGGAATTTTTGAAGCCGAAGAGCTGATTGGTGCCATTGGCATCTGGAACCAGCAGGGATACCGGCAGATTGTGCTTTCACAACTTTGCAGAAGCCTGGCAGGGGTTCGTGATCTCTGGCAGCTTGGCAGCAGATTCTGGGGTCAGTGCCCGGTTCCGCCGACCGGTGAGCAGGTTAATTATGTTTTGCTCGATCCATGGGTCATCAAGCCCGGTCGTGAAAAAGAATTAATGCCGGTTTTGATCGAGGCAGGCATTAGAGAGGCACAGCAACGTGGCGCTCTTTTTGCTGCCCTCGGTATTGCCGAAAAGAACCCGGCAATCAGCGCGGTAAAAACCGTGTTTTTTATGTCATACTGGAGTATTATTTATCAGGTGTTCTGGCCTGAAACCGAGTCTTACCAATTCGGTCAGAGGCAGATGCAAATTGCCAATCTTGGGGCGTTATGACCGGCAAAACATCAGCGCGTGTGCGTATTGCTTTGATAAAACCATCGATGGGCGAGAGGTTGGGGCGTCCATATAGAACGCCAGCCGTTCTTGAACCGATGGCAATTGCGCTTCTGGCTGGTCATACTCCTGCCGATGTCGATCTTTGTTTCATTGATGAGCGTCTTGCCAGCATTGATTTTACGCAGAGCTATGACCTGGTGGCTATTACCACTGAAACTTTTGCGGCCTTGCGTGCCTATCAAATTGCCTCTGAGTTCCGGCGTCGCGGTATCCGCGTTATTCTTGGCGGTTTTCATCCCACTCTGCTGCCTGAAGAGGCCGGGCGATTCTGCGATGCTCTGGCTCTTGGCGAGATTGAAAACATCTGGCCGGAAGTCGTAGCCGATATTAAGCAGGGCAATCTGAAGCGGTTGTATCGCAGTGTGGGCTCTGGTTTACAGCATTTTAAGTGTGATCGCTCAATTTTTAAGGGCAAGCGTTACCTGCCGGTAAATTTGATTGAAACCAGCCGTGGTTGCCGGTTTAATTGCAATTTTTGTTCGGTTCGCAGTTTTTACGGAAATGAAGTGTTTCACCGGCCAGTGCAGGAGGTTGCGGCAGAAATTGCGCAGCTCAAAACCAATTTTGTTTTCTTTGCTGACGATAACATTGCTGCGCACCCTGAAGAAGCGCGGCAACTGTTTCGGGCAATCAGGCCATTACGCGTCAAGTGGGCCAGCCAGGCAAGTTTGACTTCGGCCACTGACGAACACTTTCTGGACGAAATGGCGAAAAGCGGCTGTGTTGCTGCCATCATTGGTCTTGAATCAATTAACCCGCTGACCCTACAGCAGATGAACAAAGGCTGGAGCGCCGATCTTGGTAAAATTGAGAAATTGCTCAATGCATATCGGCAGCGCGGTATTATGGTCTACGCCACTTTCGTTTTTGGCTACCCGCACGATACCGTAACAAGTATCCGCGAAACTGTTGATTTTGCTTTGGCACAAAAGTTTTTCATGGCCAATTTCAATATGCTGCTGCCTTTTCCGGGAACGCCTATTTATGACGAACTACTGGAGCGTGACCGGCTGATTTTTCCCAAATGGTGGATTGATCACGATTATCGCTGGGAGCTCCCGGCGTTCAGGCCTGAAGGAATGACGCCAGAGGCAATGGCGCAGGCGATCAGCGAGGGTAGACAACGCTTCAGCAGCTTTTCCGGTATTCTAAGACGCGCCGGTGATCTGGCGGCGAATCTGTCGGGGCCATACAAGGCGTTGTTGTTTCTGGCCGCAAACCTGATTTCGCGCCGTGATATAGTTAAAAAAACTGGTATGCACCCAGGTTTCAGCGATTGTGAACTTTACGAGGAAGAGATACATAAGTAATGAAGATAACCTTTATAAAACCCAACATGGGCCTGGTCGCTGGCCGCCCATATTATGATCGCGGCCGCATGGAACCGCTTACTTTTGCGGTACTGGCCGGGCTGTTGCCTGCTGACATCGAGTGCGTTCTTTATGATGACCGCTACGAGCGCATACCATACAGTGAAGTCACCGACATGGTCTGCATTAACGTCGAAATTTATACTGCACGGCGTTCTTACGAGATTGCTGATCGATACCGCCGGCAGGGGGTAAAAGTTGTATTAGGCGGCTTTCATGTTTCCATGATTCCGGATGAAGCCGCGCAACATGCCGATTGTTTAATGCTCGGCGATGCCGAAGAAGTTTTTCCCCAGCTGGTGAATGATTTTGCCGCCGGCCGCTTAAAAAACTCCTATCAGGGGCATTTTCCGCCGAGACTTGATGGTCTGCGTACGCGCTGGGATATTTTTGCCGGAAAAAGTTACCTGCCGTTGCGTCTAACGCAATTCAGCCGGGGTTGTCCGAATCATTGTCGTTTTTGTGCTACAGGCTCGCTTTATCAGCAAACTCACTGTTACCGCCCGCCGGCTGAAGTTGCTGCCGAGCTTGCCGAACAGCCGCATGATTTTGTGTTTTTTGTAGACGACAACATTGTGGCGCAGCCGGATGCGGCTAAAGAGCTGTTTCGCCTGCTTATTCCCCAGAAAAAACGCTGGATCGGCCAGGCGAGTCTCAGTTTTGTCGATGATGCCGAACTGATGGATCTGATGAAACGCAG
The DNA here is from genome assembly GCA_018818125.1 of Candidatus Rifleibacteriota bacterium. Lineage (GTDB taxonomy): Bacteria > Muiribacteriota > Ozemobacteria > Ozemobacterales > Ozemobacteraceae > Rifleibacterium. The sequence goes on along the minus strand of JAHISQ010000031.1, from coordinate 74,345 downwards.
TGGTTGTGCCGGGCTGGTCGTCGGCTTTGAGTCCACCAGTCCCGAGAACCTTAAGCAGATGGGTAAGAACTGCAATATGCATCTCGACAGTTATGCGCCGGTGATTGAAAAGATCCGCGATGTCGGTTTTCAATTGTGGGCGGCCTTTTTGATGGGCTGCGATGCTGATGACACGGCTTCGATTAAAAAGACAGTGCAATGGGCTATCGATCAGAAGTTTTGTTTTGCCGCTTTTAACATTTTGAGCCCCTACCCGAATACTCCGATTTATGGCGAAATGCTCGAACAAAACCGACTTCTTTACGATAAGTGGTGGCTGGACGAGCGTTACCATTTTGGCGATTGCGTTTTTAGGCCGGCGCGCATGACCCCAGACGAGCTGACTGAAATCTGTTTCTGGGCGCGGCGGCAGTTCAATCACCCGGTGAACATTTTTAAACGCGCCTTCGATTTTAAGACCAATGCCAAAGATCTGTGGAGTCTGGCGACCTATTTTGCCTACAACCCGCTGTTTCGTCGTGAACTGTTTAAAAAGCACGGCATGGTGCTGGGCTACCAGCATAAATAATCTGAGCACCGGTCTCCGGCCATCGGGCAATAAAAAAACGGCTCAAAAAGCGATAAACGCTGATTGAGCCGTTTCGTTTTATGCGTCTAGCGCGCGGTTTTGCCGCGGCCGCTGAAGATATAGACCATGCGGCCGGACTCGTCACGATCCATGTTGAGATTTTCGAGAATCGGCGTAAATGGCAGGCCTTTGCGAATGTTTTCAGAGCCTTTTTTCAAGAACCAGTTGATGCCCTGGCCGCCCATGTAACTTGTTATCTCAGAGGCTATTGCGTCATCGACGATCATTAAAGCTTCTCCGAAGGTGACCTGACCCTTTTTGGGAATCAGATACCCAAGCGCTTTTACTGAGACAAGCCCTGTCATATCGGTTCCCTGCAGGAATATCAAATTGCGGGTACCGGTGTTTTTGAATTCGATGGCTTTTTCATTAACGGCCTGCTTGGCATTTACCACGGTGATCTCGGTGTTACCATCAAGTTCTTTGATGATGTTGGAGATATTGTTGGTTTTCTGTAAAGGCATTTTCCAGGTCTGGCCGGGCGCAAAAGAACCCATTTCGTATGCCGCCTGTCCAACCTGTGGCATTACGTTGAGCTGTTCCTCGTCCTGCACGATGCGGTAGCGGTTAAAATAGGCGTCACCAAGCACGTTGTCGACTTCGTTGGCGTCATTATTGTCGAGAGCCTTAAGACTGATTGAAGCAAAGCCAAGTTCGCCTTCGATGACCGACAGGCCATTGGGTGCGACAAAGTTCTGTACAAAGATTTCCATGTCGAAATTGTCATCGGGAAGCAGTTTTACCTTGATGCTCATTTTTCCGGGGTCTGGAATTACGCTTTTGAGCTTGGCAAGCAGATTTGCTTCTCGGGCCGGCGAAATTTTGCCGGGACCGCCGTCTTCGCCCATGATTTCAACGCTGATGCGTTTTTCTTCGGGCACTTTCAGCAGACTGCTCTGGGCTTTTTTTATTTTGCTTTCGAGGCGTTTGCGGCGCTGTTCAAGGCTGTTGCGGTCAACAGTATCAAGATCGGGCAGGCTGGGATCAAGATATTTTTCGACGGTGCTGATGAGCACTTCTATTTCTTCGGTCAAATCTGGGTTTGCGGTTACATCCTGCTGAATTTTGGCGAATTGAAGACGCTTGAAAGCCTTTTCAAGAGCTACTTCGAACATTTGGCGCGCTGACTTGCGTGCCTTGGCTTCTTCGGCCGCTTTGATCAGTTCCTTGAATGGAGTAATATCATAGTCGCGTTCGAGAGTCAGTCGCAGATGCTCGTCTATTTCACCCACTTTGGCGACAAATTCTGGCGCCTGAACACCCTTGTTGCTTCTGCCAAAAGCAGTAATCATCTCTTTGATCAGATTTTCCATCTCGCTGCTTGTCGCTGCAACACCTGTCTGCAATATCAGCAACATGAAAAAAAGAACATAAAAAAAACGGTTCTTCATAGGTTCCTCCGCAAAGTCGTATCCTCGACAAGTTAACACAATCAGTTCTGTGCCGCAAATCTTCAGAGCCATTTTATCTGTAGAGGTCGTCGACTTCACATTCCCGAAAATGCTGTGATCACCAGTCTGAACCGGTGATGTTCACGGGCTGTTATGTGTTCTGACTTAAATCCAGAAAAGATCCTTAAAAAGATAAGTTATGTGTTCAAAAAATGGCGGGGAGTAGACTTCGGATTCATAATCGCAACCAATTTTTTTTGCCGCTGAAATCATGAGCGGGCGTAGATCTGCTTCTGAAACGAACAGGCGTCTGACCAGAACATATCTCGTGTTCTCGGTAATTACAGCGGCCAAAGTAAAATGTGCCACACCATTTTTTGCATTGATTCTCTCTATTCTCAGGCAAAGGATCTCGTCGAAGCCTGCTGTTTCGAAATTATAAATCCTCCCCATGAATTTTCTTCTGAAAATGAGCTTTTTTTGTACGGTATCAACAAAGAAGCTGGCACGATACATTGCCTTGAAAATCAGGTAAGGAAAAAGCACAATAATAAATAATGGCAGGATTTTCAATGTCTGCAGGGAACCGTCGATAAGGACTCCTAGAAATAATGCCAGAGCAGAGAATGCCGCACCAATAACGACCATCAGCAAAAATAGATGCTCAAGCGCTGAGATAAAATCCAGTTCAAAAGATACTGGTATTTTCGTTTCTGGTTTCAACTTTTGCTTCTTCTCAGCATGTTTTTAGAGTGCAATCTCCTGCGATCAAATTTAGTTTTGCCCTATTTTATCTGAATACCGTCGGTGGTAAATTCGATATCGTAACCGTTGCCCCAGGCTATGTAGGAAGCAGCTTTTTCACTGGGCATATCTGTGAGCTTGACGGTGATATTGCCTTGTACATTATCAGTAACACTGAGTTTCATTTTGCTCTGCTTTGCAATAATGTTGAAAATCGCTCTGATATCGGTGTCCCGAAAATCCATGCTTATGTCACCACCATTAAACTGCACATCTTTTGCAAGATTTTGCTGGCGCAGAGTCTCGATCAGCAGCGGCGAACCAATAAACCACACGCTATCATGATAAAGACAGTCAAAACCATTTGTTCTGACCAAAGCTGTTACAGCCGCTGTTTCTGACACGTCATGCAGCGAAACGGTCAAATGTCCTACTGTGGACTTTTCAATAACTATATTGCGTTTGGTTCGGGCGGTTACGACCTTAAGAACATCGACAATGGCAGTGTCTTTAAAGCTTATTGAAATTAAATCGCCATCGGTCGGAGCGTTGTTATCTGACTGTGAAAACATCCATTCGAGTTTTTTCGCGTCTCCGATAAAAATGATGCCATTTCGAATGCGTGCTGCATAACCTTTGCTGTAAGCTAATGAAGCCAGAGCCACCGGCCAGTCTACGTCGGTCAGCTGAACCTGTTCAATTTGTCCCATGACGCCCTTGCAGACAACGATATTGAAACCTGACATTTTCTGGATCATTCTGATCAAATCCCGAATATCAGCGTTCTTGAATTTCAACGATATTTTGTTGTCGCCGCTACCTGGATCAAGATCCGGTATACTGGAAACGGCATCGAAGCCCTTAGCCGAAGTGTAGATTGCGATCCCCTCACGGGTTTGTCGCCAGCTTCCCTGCTCGCCAACCTTTATCATATTCTGATCAGGTTTGACCTCTAAATCAGCGGATAGCACAGCTGAAAAACAGATCAAAACAAAAAATAACGCTGTCGAAATGGTTTTTCTCATAAGCACCTCACATCTATTTACGATCAATCAATCTAGCATCTGCTGCTAATGCTGGCAAGCTTATCTGAAAAATCCATGGCAAACGTGTTAAAGGTTCTTTGAGACATATTCGTCTCGCGGAAATTGCATGCATCTGGTGCGGTTGTTAAAGCTGCTCTGCAAATTGTGTGGCCTGCTTTCCCTGCATGCGCTGGGCGATGAATTCAATGTCGGAAGTCTTTGCTCCAGGCAATTTCAGGCCTCAGAATAATGCTGATGGCAGTGAAGATTTAAGAGGCTATAGCAAAATCCTGGCAATTATTCCCAATACTCGCTAAATTATGTTAATTTACCGGAAAAGCGAGGAAAACTCATGAAAAAGCACTTCATTTTTGCAGGCTTGTTTCTGGTTTTTTGTTTTTTGCTATTAGTTGGACTTATTGGTTACTGGTTCTACGAAGGCTCCAAAAGCGACATTCAATATCTTAACAGAGAATTGGCCTCCATAGATGCGGAAATCAAAGAACTTAAAGCAACTTCATTAAAGCTTTCTGACAACAAAGCTGCAAAAATAGAGTTTATGAAACTCCGTATGCAAAAGGCTATTTTGCCTTTGTCATATAGTATTCCGTTAGAGATTGTAGAAAATGGAATTTTCAAATTTGCCGGACATTTCATTAATTTCCCTGAAAACCGTAGAGCGGCCTTGCGCAAAATGTTTGTTGGGCGAGCCAGAGCTATTCCCATCAAAGGTTTGCCGGCATCTTTTCAGGGACTTTTCAAAGCTTACGCCTGCAACGAAGGCTGTACTCTTGAAAATTTGGAGATATTGCGCAAATTTGTCGAGGAATACAAAGGTGACTAAAATCCAAAGCCCCGCCGATTAAGCGGGGGGCCTTAGGTAGTCACAAAGTGATCCATCGGACCGACTGGATTCGAACCCGTGACCTCGGCCGCTGATCAAAGAAGAGATGGCCCGTAAGATCCGCGAGGTGTTGTGTGAGGCCCAGGGCAGAACTGACGAATGATTTATCCCGCTCAATCCCGCTCAATAATGATTGAACAGGTATTTTCGAAGCGGATTTTGCGCCCAAAAGTCCATAACTGGAGAAAAGACAAACCTTCCACAATGCGGTATAATGCCGACATGAAAATGCTAATAATCTATGATTTACTAACTGCAGAGGGTCTATTTAAAGCATGAATTCAAGAATTCTTCTCATTGAATGTGTTGATCAAAAAGGTCTTATCCACGAAGTGACCGGGGTTCTTCTTCGGTCTGGTCAGAATATTATCAGCAACAGCGAATTCGTCGATCAGGAAACCAATACGTTTTTCATGCGAACTGAATTTGAAGGCGAAGATAAGACCGATGCCATCAGAGCTGAATTGCAATCGATCCTGCCGAAGGAAGCCATACTGCGCTTTCCCAACCGGGAGAAGCGCCGGATTGTTATTTTGGCGACAAAAGAGCACCATTGTCTCGGCGACCTGTTGCTCCGCCACGCCTATCACGAAATCAACGGCAGTCTTCTCGCTGTCATCAGCAATCACCCGGGCCTGGAACCTCTTGTTAAACGCTTTGACATTCCTTTTCAACTGATTTCTCATGAAGGAAAAACGCGTGAGGAGCATGAATCAGAATTGCTTTCTGCTCTAAAGGCGTATGATCCTGAATACATTGTTCTCGCCAAATATATGAGGATTCTTAGCCCGGAATTTATAGCCCAGTTCCCTCGTCGAATCATCAACATTCATCACTCTTTTCTGCCTGCTTTCGTGGGCGCGAGTCCATATCGCCAGGCTTTTCAACGCGGGGTTAAAATCATTGGGGCTACTGCTCATTTCGTGACCGAACAGCTTGATGAAGGCCCTATCATTTCCCAGAATGTTATTCCGGTTGATCACACCTACACGGTTGAGGGAATGGTGCAAGCTGGCCGGGATGTGGAAAAACGTGTACTGGCAAACGCTTTGAAACTGGTGTTTGAGGAAAGAGTCTTTTTATGCGGCAAGAGAACCGTTATTTTTTCTTAAAATCCTGCATAAATGTAGTTAAATCTGTTCTTTTCTCGCCGGATTGGGGTATTATTTATCAGGTATTCTGGACTGAAGCATAGCGCACGGATTTGACAAAAGTAGTTGCAACTGGCAAACCACGGGACACTATAAGATATATGACCAGCACTTCTGAATATGATAAAAAGCTGATTGGACGTGTTTTGCCCGTAAGCCAGCTTGATGAGGCCATTAAAATCTCAATGTTCAAGTTGATGCATCAGTTTTATTTTGTCGAACAGGCCGTATTTTTTGAGGACTTGTCTAATAAGTCCACTGTTGTTCTCCTCGAAGACAGTCGTGGTATTCTACGTGGCTTTACTTCGGTTGTGTTGTTCGATCTGCAGCTTGAGAGCGGGCCCTTAAAGATTCTATTCAGCGGTGATACTATCATTCACTCTGATTTCTGGGGCAGTCTTGAATTGCCGAGAGTATGGGGCCGCTTTATGTTCGAAACCCTTCAGAACTGCGTTGATATGCCACTTTACTGGTTTCTTATTTCCAGTGGACATAAGACGTATCGGTTTTTGCCAGCTTATTTTAACGAGTTTTTTCCGAGGTTCGACGCTGAGACGCCGACTCAAATCCGGCAGATTATGGATGCCGCCGCCGAAAAGCTGTTTGGATCAGATTATGATGGCGATCGTGGAATTATAAAGCTTAAGCACCCAACGCCTTTACGCGCTGGTGTCAGCGATCCCACAAAAGAGCAGCAGGCCAATCAGCATATTGCGTTTTTTCTCAATAAGAACCCGGGGTATAAAGCCGGTGACGAACTAGTATGCATGACCCATCTGTGCTGGGAAAACTTTAAGCCTTTTGTTAAAAGGCTTTTGAGAGCCTGATGCTGATGCCGAGATTTGCCTGTGCATTGATTCAGGGAGTCTGGATGAGCACCTGCGTGGCTGAAGCAATGCGATTTAAACGTGTCGCCAGCCGCAACCTCAGAACTGTTCAGGCGAATGTACTGCGCGAAATTCTTGCAAATGCTGACAACAGCGAATTTGCTCGCCAGCACGGATTTGCCGGAATTACCAGTGTAAAAGATTTTCAAAGCTGCGTTGCCGTGAACGATTACGAAGATCTGCAGCCATGGATACAGCGTATAGCCGCGGGCGAACAGCAGATTCTCGGCAACGAGAAAGTGCTGATGTTCGAAGAAACCAGCGGTTCAACCGGTGGTACGCACCTGATCCCATATACTTCCGGTTTGCAGCAGGCGTTTAATCGTGCTCTGCACCCATGGCTGCTTGATCTCTACAAAAATGTGCAAGGTTTATGGGGTGGTCCGGCCTACTGGGTTGTTACTCCCAGATCTGCTGCCGGGCGCACGACCTCAGGCGGCGTTAAGATCGGCTTTGCTGACGATTCAGATTACTTTGGCCGCTGGTCGCGGCCGTTGATCAACGCACTTATGGCTGTGTCAGGGGATGTGAAAATGTGCGGGGGTGGGCAGAGCTGGCGCTATCTGACAGCTTTGTCGCTTTTGCGCTGCGAAGATCTGCGCCTGATATCGCTTTGGAACCCGACGTTTTTCAGCGCACTTATCAGGTCAATAGATGAGTGGTCAGACGAACTCGAATCAGACCTGCGCAATGGCACCTGTTGCCCGGTTTTTAGCGAAGCAGCCGCTGTCGATCAGTTCTCTGGATTTACTGCCAGTCCAATGCCGCAACGTGCCGAGCTTCTGAAGGTAGCGATTGCAGCTCTAAGGGCTGGCCGACCGACTGAGTTTGCCAGTCTTTTATGGCCTCATCTGGCCGCAGTATCAAGCTGGACAGAATCGGAAGCAGCAAGCGGTGCCGCTCAGCTGCAAAGTTTTTTTCCGCGCCACCTATGGCAGACAAAGGGCCTGCTTGCTACTGAGGGCGCCGTGACTCTGCCGATGTCTGGCGCGCCTGCTCCGGTTTTGGCCGTGCGCAGTGCATTTTTTGAATTCGAAGAAGGCGAAGATGGTGCTGGCGAGATTAAACTGGCGCATGAACTCAAAATTGGCGGCAGATATCGGGTGATAATGACTACTTTTGGCGGACTCTACCGTTATCGTCTGCATGATATTGTGGAGATGCGTGGCTGGTGGCACAATCTGCCTTGCCTGGCTTTTGCCGGCAAAGAAGCGATGATTTGTGATCTTTGCGGCGAAAAACTCAGCACTGCTCATGTTAAAAACATTCTTGGGGCTTTGCCCGGGCACTTTTCGACAGCCTTTGTGGCACCCGAAAAACCAGCATCTCCAGAGTTGCCGGGTTATCTGCTGGTGGCTTCATGTGAAGAGTCCGATCTTGGCCAGAATGAACTGGCAGCAAGAGTCGAAACTGCACTTTGCGAGAACATTCATTATCGCTGGGGTCGCGAAGCTGGTCAACTTCAGGCCGCTCGCGCTTTGCTGCTGCCGGTTTCTCCGGCGAAACTGGACCAGATGCGCATGCATAGGCTGGAGACCGATGGTCAGGCAATCAGCACGGCAAAGCTTGGCGTGCTGAGTCGGCAGCCCGGTTGGTTAGAGTGGTTAAAAAAACCGCCAATGCAATGCATCTGAAGGTGACGCGCTGACCTCTTCTGATTTTTACTCTATTGGTTTTCGCAGATAAGGTTTTACCGCGTTTAAAAAATTAAGTGGCAGCTCCGCCTTGATGTTCACTACGCCTTCGCCCCATTCCTGCGAGAAAATCTTGCCAATTTTCATTGCATCACCGATAAATGGCGAGCCAATGGGCAGCACAAGTTCGACACTGCGGCGATTGCGACACATAATCGTTTCGATACGTTTCTGCAGCTCAACAATGTTGTCGCCGGTAAGCGCTGAAAGCAAAATGCAGTCAGGGTATGCGGCTTTCAATAGCTCTTCTGACATCGCCATGCCCTTGTCGATTTTGTTGAATACATAAACTCGCTCATGTTGTGCTGCGCCAATCTGCTTGAGCACGTCTTCTACGGCTATGATATGCTCTCTGAACTGCGGGTCTGAAACATCGCAGACCAGCAACAGGACTTCTGACTGTACGACGCTTTCTAGAGTTGCCTTAAAAGCGTTTACCAGACCATGCGGCAGTTTTCGGATAAAGCCAACAGTGTCGGAAAGTATACACCAGTGACTGCCTGGCAGGTCTATGCGCCGTGCAGTCGGGTCCAGAGTTGTGAACAGGCCGTTGCACATTTTTACATCGCTGCCTGACATTTTATTAAGCAAAGTCGATTTGCCGGCATTGGTATAACCAACCAGCGAAAACAGAGGGGCAAAACGGTCTACCCGTTGCCGACCCTGTTGCTCACGGGCTTTGGCAACTTTTTCAAGCTCTTCGTCCAGCTTCTTGATTTTCAGGTTGATAATGCGACGGTCAGTTTCGAGCTGGGTTTCGCCGGGCCCCTTGAGACCAATTCCACCGCGCTGGCGTTCAAGATGGGTCCACATGCGAAGAAGTCTGGGCAGCTGGTAATTAAGCATTGCCAGTTCGACCTGCAGTTTGCCTTCTTTTGTTGATGCGTGTTTTGCAAAGATGTCGATGATAATCGAGGTGCGGTCTTTAACCGACAGTCCGGTTTCTTTTTCGATTGTTCTGATCTGAAGTGCGCTCAACTCGTCATCGGCAGCGATGTATTCAGCTCCGAGCTTTTCGGCCAGTTCTTTGACTTCCTGAACTTTGCCGGTGCCAAAGTAGTTGGCGCGCGATGGTTTGTCGCGCTTTTGTATGATAGAGCCGACCATTACTGCGCCAAGTGTCTTTAACAGTTCTTCCAGTTCGGCAATTGAATGCTCGATCTCGATCTCGGTCTGTTTTGAAGTCTGTATGGCAATTACAAGAACCTTGGGCGCTTCGGGTGTTACGTTGTGTAGCTTCATCGCAGTTTTTTTCCTGTCAGTCTATCAGATAGTTTGAACGCTATAATGTACATCTGTTCAGCTGCAAAAGCCAGCTGCATTATCACTTTGTTCTGGTCAGTTCAACAAAATCGATAAACAGATCGAGATCTTTTACCGCCTGCTCGGGAGTATAATCAGAGTCTATGTTGACGCCTTTGAGGCAGCGGTAAACTCGTTCTCTTTGCTCTATTTCGACAAAAGGGAAAAGGGCCGCAATCTTTTCTGCGCGTTCGCCAGTGAAATACGCGGCCGCATCCTTGTCGCTGATATTCAAGAGAAAGAACCTGTTCTCATCGCCGACCGGAAACTTGCTCCAGCCCAACAGAAACAACTTGCTCAGAATGCGGTCGAAGAAATTCCAGGCTCTGATGGACAGGTAGCGCGGCGGAGTCACATATGCCGTCGTCACCAGTTCTTCTTTGATGACAAAGTCGAGCTTTATCGTAACTTCGCGATAAGTTAATGAAAGATGCGGAAGCCCTCTTTCATCATGCATGCTGGCACCATGCATGGTTTCGTCGACGATATCGCCTCCGATACGTGTTTTGACTTCTTGTAAAAATGCAGCTGGTTCCATGTTAATCCTCTTAGCTCGGGCAATCGATGTTGTAGTGAAGTCCGACGCTTTTGTTGCGTTTCAGCGCGGCATCAACGATCAGCTCGGCCACTACGATAAGATGGCGCAATTCGATAAAGTTGCGGTTGACGCGATGGCGTGAGTAGTAATCCTGAATCTCTACCTTTAGCATGTCGATGCGGCTTTTGGCTCTTCGCAGGCGCTCAAAGCTCCTGACGATGCCGACATAGTTCCACATGGTTCTCCTGATTTCTTCCCAGTTGTGTAGTAGTAGCACTTCTTCACGTGCCTTTTCGACGCGACTGTCATCCCATGGCGGAACCATACATTCGGGTTGTTCGCCGAGGCTTGCGGAAATATGCTTTGCCGCCGAAGCTGCAAATACCAGGCATTCAAGCAGCGAATTGCTGGCCAGGCGATTAGCTCCATGCAGACCGGTGCAGCTTGCTTCGCCAACAGCGTAAAGGCTGGCGATATTGGTATGACTGGCGAGGTCAACTTTGAGTCCGCCGCATGTGTAATGCGCAGCCGGCACAACCGGAATCGGTTCTTTGGTAATGTCGAGGCCAAGATCAAGGCATTTTTTATAGATTGTAGGAAAATGGCCTTTGATAAAATCAGCAGGTCTGTGAGAAATGTCGAGCCAGACATGACGTATGCCCAGGCGCTTTATTTCGTGATCGATGGCGCGGGCGACGATGTCGCGTGGTGCAAGCTCGGCGCGTTCATCATATTCAAGCATGAATCTGGTGCCGTCGAGAAGTTTAAGATAAGCACCTTCGCCGCGCATTGCCTCGGTTATCAGTGAGGATCCGGCTACCGGGTGATACAGGCAGGTCGGATGGAACTGGTTGAATTCCATGTTTTCAACCTTGCAGCCGGCGCGAAAACCCATGGCGATACCATCGCCGCTGGTTACCGACGGATTGCTTGAATACAGATAAACCCGGCTGGCTCCGCCTGTGGCGATAACTGTTTTTCTGGCCGAAAACGCGTCAACCCTGTCTTCATCCTCATTATAAACATAGGCGCCGAGACAGCTGTTATCTCTGGTAAAGAGATCTATCGCTACATGGTTTTCGAAAATTTTGATGTTGCTTCTGCTTTTTGTTGCTTTAATCAGGGTTTCTTCAAGATCGCGACCGGTTGAATCGGCCGAATGAATTATGCGGCGGTGTGAATGGCCGCCCTCGCGGGTCAGGTGGTATTGCTGATCTTCACTCTTTGTAAAATTAATGCCTAGATTGATCAGCCATTTGATGCTCTCTGGTGCATTCTCGACCGTGAATTTGACCGCCTCGGGATCGCACAAACCGGCGCCGGCAATCAGTGTGTCCTGAATATGCGCTGCAAACGTATCGTCACTTTCCAATACAGCAGCAATCCCACCCTGCGCGTAATTGGTCGAGTTTTCCTGTATAAAGTCTTTGCAGATTACTGCAATCGAATAGTTCGCCGGAAGGCGCAGGGCAAGAGTAAGGCCAGCAGCGCCGCTACCGAGAATAAGAACGTCAAATGAGTGTTGCATATTATTCAGCCAATTCTCATGTCGAAGCGCATTGACAGGTTAATGGCTCTGACATGCTTGGTGAGGGCACCGACCGACACAAAATCAACGTTGGTATTGCCGATTTCACCGATGTTATCCAGTGTTACATCTCCAGAGACTTCGAGCTTAAGGCGTCCGGCGTTAAGAGCGACCGCTTCTCTGATGCGATCGAGGGGAAAATTGTCGAGCATTACAATGTCAGCTCCAGCTTCTATAGCTTCTTTCAGGCCGGTGATGTTCTCGACCTCGATTTCTACGCTGCTTTCAGGTGCGATGGCGCGGGCGGCTCTGATTGCTTCGCCAATCGAGCCACAGGCGCTAATGTGGTTTTCCTTGATTAGAAAGGCATCGAACAGGCCCATGCGATGATTGTGACCACCACCGCATTTGACTGCATATTTCTGTGCAATGCGCAGACCAGGTATGGTTTTTCTGGTATCCAACAGCTTGGTTGTGCTTTCTCCCAGCTTTGTTACATAGGCATGGGTAACAGTTGCAACGCCAGAAAGGGTCTGCAGAAAATTGAGTGCAGTTCTTTCGCCGGTCAACAGGCTGCGTGCTTTGCCTTCGAGCGAAAAAATGACACAGTCGGCATCAATCTCGTCGCCATCGTTGTAGTTCCAGCTAACTTTTACCTTCGGGTCGATCTGGCGAAAAACCTCATCCACCCATCGTTGTCCGCATAAAGTCATGTTCTCGCGGGTGATTACCCGGGCGCTGGCTGTTCTTTTTTCGGCGATCAGCATGGCGGTGATATCTGGTTGTCCTTGCAGATCCTCGTCGATGGCCTTTTTAACTGATTCTCTGATGACTTTGGTTAATTCCATGGTTCAATTCTTCTTTCTGAATTCGAGCATACGGGTTAGCGGAATAAGAGCCTTTTTAACAATCTCATCTGCCAGTATTATTTCGTTGCTGCCGGTTTTAAGTGCATCAAGCAGGTTTTCGAGGTTGTTCATTTTCATCCATGGGCAGCTTGCTTCGCAGTTAATCTGACCGCCGAATGGTTCAGTGGCAGCGGCGATAAACTCCTTGTCAGGGCAGGCTTGCTGCATTTTATAGAAAATGCCGGTTTCGGTAGCGACAATGAACTTTTTTGCCTGGCTTTGCTGTGCTGCCCTGAGCAGTTGCGAGGTTGAGCCAACCACGTCAGCGAGCGCTATCACCTCGGCTTTGGACTCGGGGTGTACGAGTAGCTTTGCGTCCGGGTGAAGTTTTTGAAGTGCAATGATTTTTGTCGCGTCGAATTCAGCATGCACTATGCAGCAGGCATCCCAGAGGATTACATCGCCACCACTCTGCCGAGTTATATAGTCGCCAAGATAGCGGTCGGGAGCCCAGATAATTTTTTCGCCGCGTTCGGTCAGATGTTTGATCAGATCGACAGCTATGCTCGAAGTAACCACCCAGTCGGCCATGGCCTTAACTTCGGCTGAAGTGTTGGCGTAAACGACTACAATACGCCCCGGGTTAGCATTACAGAATTTTTTGAATTCTGCCGGTTCGCAGCCAAGGTCGAGTGAGCACTCAGCGTGTAGATCAGGCATCAGCACTGTTTTCTGGGGACTAAGAATTTTAGAGGTTTCACCCATGAAGCGTACACCGGCAACAATCAGCGTTTTTGCCGGACTTTCGGCGCCAAATCTTGCCATTTCCAGGGAATCGCCGATAAAACCGCCAGTTTCTTCTGCCAGTTTCTGAATGCTCGGGTCAGTATAGTAATGCGCAACTATTGCCGCATTTTTTTCGGTCAAAAGTTTTTTAATCTCAGCAGAAAGCTGAGCTGTATTCAACTTGTCACCTGCTAAAACGTCTGTTATGGGCAGGTGTTTTTCAATTGTCTGCAAAAAGTTTTGGCTCAATTTGTTCCTCCTGCTGATTTTCGAACTGGTCAGGGTGTATCCTGATAGTGCATTCTAACGCAAACCAACTTTATCTGCCAACTTCCCAAATAAATTGCAGCCCGAAGTAATATAATTGCCGCTATTATATCTGCAGTAAGTGTATAATTGACTCTGCATTGTTTGTGTAAGTTTTTTTGACGGAGTAATGTGATGGATTCTTCGCTAACGTTTTTTAGCAGTGAGAACCAGGATGTAACCAAGAATAATGGTCAGACATGTCAGCTGCAGGGGAAATGCTTTGCTTTACTGACAGCATTTGCCAACTCTCCAATGCTGCTGATTTCTCACGATGGAATACTGGTTGATATCAATCCTCGCGGTTGCCAGCTTTTTGAACAGAGGAGAGACAATCTTATTGAGAACCGGTTGTCTGAGATCTGGCCGGGTCATCAGTTGGTAGATTCTCTGCTTTCCGGGCTATCAGACCCGCTGCCAAAACCTGCTGTGGTTGAATTTACAACCAGTAGTGGCCGGCAGAAAGCAGCCTGGTTGGAAATGCACCGCTGTCTTAAGGGATGTGAAGAAAAACCCTGTTCAATCGCCACTTTTTTTGATGTGACCTTGTTTCGTAAGCGGGAAGAAGCTCTCGAAAGGACTTTGAGCAACCGTCTTGAAGCTTCTTCAGTTCTTGTTGCAAGTGTCGAAAGCAAGTATCAGAGTATTGTCGAAGCCTCTCCCAGCTGGGTGTCTTTGATCAGTCCAGAAGGTCAAATCTTCGTAATTAATCGTTCAGGCGCAAATATTCTTGGCGTGAGTGCTCCAGAAGTTCTCGGAATTAGTTTATGGAGCTATTTTTCGGAATCTGAGACTTTGAGACTCAGAAATTGTCTGGGCAAAGCGATTGAAGAGAGAGCAAAGATCGCTGTTGAGACGGTGTTAGATAAAGTAACTTGTCATAAGTTTCTTGATGTAGTTTTTAATCCGTTGATCGACAACGATGGTGGGGTGACAAGAATAGTTATGATTGTCGAGGATATCACACCTCGTCGTTGCGCAGAAATTGAGCTGAAAAAGACCCTGGAAACTCTCGAAGATAAGGTTCGCGAAAGAACTCAGCAACTTGAAATGATTAATCTTGAACTTGCTGGTGAAATAGCTGTGCGTCAGCAATATCAGGAGCAGTTGCAGGCGGCCAAGATCGCGGCTGAAGCTGCGAATTATGCCAAGAGTGATTTTCTTGCAAACATGAGCCATGAGATCAGAACTCCGATGAATTCCGTGCTTGGCTTTACCAATCTGCTGTTGAATACTGGCCTTAACGAGCGTCAGCATGATTTTGCCATGACGGTAAAGTCATCAGGCAGTCTTCTTTTAGCGCTTATTGATGATATTCTCGATCTGTCGAAGATTGAAGCGTGCAAATTGGAATTGGAGCTGCTGCCTTTTTCGTTTGCCCAGGTTCTCTCAGAGGTCGTTAAACTATTCTTACCCAAGGCGAATGAAAAGAATCTTGATTTGTCTCTGAAAATTGATGATGTCTTTGACAACAACGATGTTGTGGGCGATAAACAACGCATCAGGCAGGTTTTGATAAATTTGATCGGTAATGCGGTTAAATTTACCCGAAAGGGCTTGGTAAGAGTTAAGGCCAGCGGCCGCGTTGTTCCCGGGAATCTGTTTTTTGCCGACGTTGTGGTAGAGGATTCTGGGATTGGCATTGAACAGAAAGATGTGGCGAGAGTTTTCGGCAAGTTTACGCAGGCCAGCTCAAGTACTACCAGAACATTTGGCGGGAGTGGCCTTGGTCTGGCTATTTCAAAAAGTCTCATTGAGCTGATGGGCGGTACAATTGGTGTTTGCAGCACGCCCGGACAAGGTTCAGAATTCTTTTTTCACCTGCCTCTGCAGCTGGTTGATCACGAGCATAAGCCTTTAGCAGCGGTCAGTGATGGGAAAAACTTTGAGCAAAAGTTTCAAAAAGAACTCAGAAAAATGAAAATCTTAATTGTAGACGACGATGCGGCGAGCCGAAGGCTTTTCGAGGAATGCATCGATGATACCGGACATTCGTTT
The DNA here is from genome assembly GCA_018818125.1 of Candidatus Rifleibacteriota bacterium. Classification (GTDB taxonomy): domain Bacteria; phylum Muiribacteriota; class Ozemobacteria; order Ozemobacterales; family Ozemobacteraceae; genus Rifleibacterium. The sequence goes on along the minus strand of JAHISQ010000031.1, from coordinate 58,615 downwards.
GTGTCAGTGCAGTCCGGGTTTGAAGCCGTAGAGAGGTTGAGCGACGAGGTTTTCGACCTGTTGATAATGGACTGGATTTTACCGGAATCCAGCGGACTGCAGATAATCAAAAGGCTCAGGCAGGACAGTGGGGCAAACCAGCATGTGCCGGTCATTTCAGTGACGGCGCGGGCAATGAAGGGTGATCGCGAAAAATGCCTTGAGGCTGGCGCGAACTTTTATCTGTCAAAGCCCTTCGATCCTGATGAGCTGGTGCGAATGATTCGTTCTATTCTGTACACAGACTGATAGTTCTTATTGCCTGTTTTTTTCAAGCTGATTATTGATTTTTTCCATCAGCTCGTCCTGGTCTACAGGCTTCAACACGTAATCGTCAGCGCCTCTTGTGAACGCTTTCATGAAAGTCTCTTTAATGGCTGTTACCATTATAATTGGAACACCGTGTCCGAGCAGGGTTCCCTCTGACAGTTCATAGTTACGAATTATTTCGATCACTTCGAGTCCGTCCATTTCCGGCATGCTTATGTCGAGCAGAATAAGGTCATACGGAGCATTTGTGGTGTGAGCTGTTTTGAATAGAGCAATAGCGTCAGGGCCATTATATACGCAGTCACAATAGGCGGTTTGCTCAAGAATCTCGCGCAATAGTCTGCAGTTTAACGCTTCATCATCTACTACCAGAAATTTTTTCATAGCCGCTTCTCCGCTTTGATTTGTTTTATTGTGTTTTCAGCATATCAGATTTGAGCTACGTTTGCCTCAAGGTTCTAGTAATTGATGACAAATCGGAGTATAAATACTTGAATTTTTTGCAACTCGTATATGATTCAGGAGACGCCATGACATTTACACAAACCTATTCGTTGCCAGGGCTCGAACTGCCGGTGCTGTGCGCCGGGAATCAAGACCACCATTCTGCGGTTGTTGTTTTGCATGGCCTCAATTGCTATAAGGAAAAGCAGCAGGCAGAGCTTGATCGTTTGAGCGCCGCCGGTTTTTTTGCAATGGCGGTAGATGCACCGCATCATGGAGAGAGGACTGACGGCGCCATGGATGTGTTTAATCGCCTGAACGGCTATGAGCGCCACCATTTTCTGCTGGCATCAGTGTTGCAGCACGCTTCAGAAATATCAGGTCTGGTTGAAGAGCTCAGGAAAAAATATACAAAGGTTGCGGTAATGGGGATTTCTATGGGTGGGCACAGTGTTTTTGCTATGCTGCGCTTGGCAAATCGCCCAGACTTGCTCGCGCCATTCCTTGCTACTCCTGATTTTCGCGCACGCAATCTTGCCGATCGCCTTCCGGTAAGCCCGTTAGAAAGCACTGGGCCGATCGATCATGTCGAAGAGGTTTTTCCGGCGCCACTGTTCATGGTAACAGCTGGTAGCGATTCGGTTGTAAGGCCGGTTGCAACACGAAAATTCCATGAGCTGCTGCTGCCAATTTACCAGAGCTGCCCCGAGTTGCTCGAATATCACGAATACCCGGAATCAGATCATCTGATGCGTGCGGAAGACTGGTATGATGCCTGGCGCCGCTTTGTCGAGCGCCTGGGTCGTGATGGTTTCTGAAAGCGCTTTTGTAAATCCTAAATTCAGGAGCTGGGTTCTGGTTTTTCCTTGTTTTGCGGTTCTGAGAAAAACATGTCTTGAATGCCATATACTGTGATGTCTATGTGAATTGTTGGCTGGAGTTTGAACCGTTTTGATGAAGAAGCTCGCTGAATTAGCCTATTATCTGGTCTCGCAAAAGCCTTATGCGGTGATAATCGTTATTTTTGCCGCATTCTTTTTGAGCTTTGGCGCTTTTGTGCATGTTGAGACCGATGACGACCTGGAAAGTGGTATTACCGACCCGGCAGTATTGCAGACTATTTCCAGGTTTAAGGCAGAGTTCGGCCATGAACAGCAGATTCTTATTGCTTTTCCGGTTGAGCAGATCGACCGTGCGGCTTTGCTGAATCTCTGGCAGCTCGCGCAGAAACTACGGTCTCTGCCACAGATACAGGGCATAATGTCGTTGCTTGATGTATTACAGCCGATCAATAGTCGCGAAGACTTTGAGGTCTATCTGCAGGATTTTCGTATCGAAAATCTGCGCGAATTACTGCAGAAGAACAGCTTGTTCACTAATTTTCTGGTGAGTAAAGACGGTCGCGCGCTGCAGCTCGTTATTGTGCCAGATCTTAGTTTTCCTGACTGTCAAAAACAGCTTTATGACGCTCTTAATAAACTGTTGCCAGAGTATTTTGGCGGACGAACTTATCATGTGTTTGGCTACATGTATTTTAAAGAGCGCTTTTTCGAGTTTATCGAACGTAATAATCTGATGTTTATCTCGCTCGGTTTCGTGCTCTGTTCTGTGCTTGCCTGGTTCTTTTTTCCTGATATTGTAGTTCTGGTGCTGATTTTATGTGCGGTTGGCATTCCGGCGGTGCTGACTTTTGCCATTTACTTCGCCAACGGTAACAAAATCAACCTTTTCACCTCGCCGATCATACCTTTTGCGCTGATTATATCGTTGAGCGAGATAATCTATCTGGTCAGCTTTTTTGTCAGAACCCACAAACACGGCATCCGCCCTTACGAAATTTTGCATCGTGAAAACTTTTTCAGACTGCTGCGCCCCTGCCTGATCAATTCTCTGACCACGCTGATCGGCTTCTTGTCGCTCTCTTACAGCCCGTCGCCAAATATCAGGCTGTTTTCGATTTACACTTCATTGGCCTGTTTCCTTTCATATTTTGTTACCTTTGGTCTGATTTTTTCGGTGCTAAAGCTTTATCAGCCAAAGTTTTCGCGGAAGATCCAGAAAAATCGACGTTCCGGCGAGGGTATTCGCAGGTTTTTGCGCAACACCATCTTCAGACACACTGGAACTGTGCTGATTGTGTCAACCCTGGTGGCATTGATGGCGTTGCCCTTTGTTTTTTCGGCGCAGACCCGCAATTCTCTTGAAGATTCGTTTGCCACTGGCGATCCGATTCTGTCGTCATGGGAATACATTAAAACCAGTTTTTCGGGCCCATATCAGTTGCTGGTGATGATTTCTCAGCCACAGCTGCTGGCAAAGGATTTTCTTGAAAAAGTAGACGTTCTTCATTCAGAGCTGCTGCAACTGCCAGAAGTTAACCGGGTTTTCTCGTTGGTCAGCCTGCTCAAGTCATTTACCGAAAGCTTTTCGTCAGGCCCGGAAATACCAGAGAGTGAGCAGTTAATTTTCTCGATTCTTGAGTTTTTTGACGCGCGTGGTATTGCCGAAATGGTGATTTCTACCAACTCAGATATACTGTTGTTGCGTGTGGGTATCAATATTTCCGATGATTTTGCAATTTATGACCTCGGACAACGCATTCTGGTGCAGGCGCGTGCAGTTCTGCCGCCATCAGCACGAGTTGAAATAACCGGCGAAGTTTATTCGCACGCAGTATTGCAGAAGAATATTCTCGAAAACATTTCGGGCTCTTTTGCGGCAGCCATTCTGATGATCAGTCTCGTTTTTCTGCTGGTGTTTCGCAGTTTCTCGCTATCATTCATCGCACTGCTCGTTAACTTTTACCCGATATTTTTCGCTTATGCTGTCGCTTTTCTGGCTGGCATTCCGCTTAACCCGTCAACGGCAATCGCCGGCTGTGTCATGAGCGGTCTGATCGTTGATGACACACTGCACACCATTACTTTTTTTCATGACTCCCGGCAGCGCACAATTCAGCGCAAGCTGCTTTATACAATGCAACAGATGACCTGGCCGGTGATTTATTCCTCTGTATTGCTTGGTCTGGGAAACGCCATTTTTGTTTTCAGCGACTTCAAGCCGTTTGCGTATTTCGGGGCAATTGGCGCTCTGATTGTTGTTATTGGCGTTATCGGCGACCTGATCGTTCTGCCCGGCTGTATTCTGGCCTATGATCGCATGGTGAGAGCCAAAAGACGCTGATAACAAAAGTCCCCGCCGAAGCGGGGACCCGGTGCACAAACACGGAACTGCAGATCTAAGCTCAACTCTTGAAGAGCTTGTTGAAACGGCGATCCTGCATCATCAGTGTCATGATCATTGATGAGAACTGATACTGCTCGGCGGCGCTTGAACCCAGTTTAACCGAAAACACACAGGTGTCTTTACTGGCAGCTACTCTGTTAGCCTTGAAAGATACCATATCCTGTTCAGAAAGAGCTTTGGCTGAAGTACTGGCCATCCAGGCAAGCAACAAATCTTTGAGCTTGCCGGCTTCCTGCTGGTTGGCGCATTTGAAGATCATGCTGATATCGTAGGCATAGCCATTGTCTCTGCCATTGTCTCTGCCGTTGGCTTCGACATTGTATGAGAAGCGCTCTACGTTAGCCATGGTGGCTTTGAGGCTGTTTTCGAGTTCAAGCATTCTTTTTTCGCCGGCGTAGGCTTTTTTGTTGGTAACTTTTTTGAAACCGGCCCGTGCCTTGGCAAGAAAGCCCTGGTGCTGACCTTCGAATGTTTTGATTTCCTGGCGTTCCTGGGCAAGTGGCACAAACGAGGTCATAAACGAAATTTTTTCGGGCTGTTGCTGCGAGAATGCAGTTTTGCCGTCGAGGACCGCGATAATGTCGGTTATAAGTGAATAGTCACCCTGTGGCACAGTTGCGATGATTGTGTAATCTTCGAACGAAGTAATGAGAGCTTCACTATTGCGAAAGGCGAATGGATAAGAGCGTGTCGGTTTGTTGCTGATTTTGACATTTGCCGGAATTTTAGGCTTGGCTTCAATATTCTGCTTCTGCAGGGTTGCGAAATATCTATAGTAGCGCTTATCGGCGAAGTCGAGGAATTTTGAGGTGTCAATAGAACCTTTGAGTATGAATGCGGCATTGAGCTGATCTACTGGCATTTCGCGTACGACCATGCTGTATGAAACTGCTTCTTTAACAGGATCGGGAATGCCAGCTTTGCGAAAACGCTGGTCGATAACTTTTTTGCCAATTACTTCTGTGATGCCTTTGCCCATGTCGAGATCTTGTTCAAGAAACTTTGCGATTTCCTTGAGCTCGATAAAGCGCATGTCAGCGGGGTTGGTAACCAGAGCACAGGGATCAGCCATCAGCCCGCCGCCGATTCCGACGAAAACAAGGCATAGAGCGAGTAATAACGATCTTTTCACAGTTAAGCCTCCAAAAAACAAACTACTTTGTCTCTATCTCATGGTATGATATCGTAACTACGAAAAAATAGAAAATGATTTTTTGGCAAATTTCATGAAACTTTTGTTAATACTTCCGCATGGTCCAATCCACCGTGCCGGCACTGGTACATATAAACGGGCTTTGCGCTATGCCCCGCTTACACTCGCCACACTGGTCGCACTGGTTCCACTTGATCTGAATTTTGATGTACATATAATCGACGAAGGTGTTGATGCCTGGGACCCCAAAGAATTTACTGACTACGATCTGGTTGCTATAAGCGCCATGACTGGTACGGCTGTCAGAGCCTACGCGATGGCAGACTTTTTTCGTCGCCATAATATTACGGTAGTTATGGGCGGAATTCACCCGACACTGATGCCGCAGGAAGCAAAAGCTCATGCCGACTGCGTAATTACCGGCCTGGCCGAAGAAACCTGGCCGCAGGCTCTGCGCGATTTTACGCAAAGGCAGCTCAAGCCTTTTTATCACATGCCTTCTAACCTCAATCTGGCCAGTTTTTATACGCCGGTACCAGACCGGTCAATTTTTGACCACACAAAGTACATAACGGTGAACTCAATCGAGGCAACGCGCGGTTGTGCTTTTAAATGTACCTTTTGTGCGGTTGCTACCGCCTGGAACAATCGCTACTACACACGGCCAGTTGAAAGTGTGATTGCTGAGATCAGCACTCTGCAGGGAAATGAACTGTGCTTTCTCGATCCCAGTCTGACCTGTAATCGTGAGTATTCGTTGCAGCTTTTTCGAGCTATGAAACCACTGAAAAAGTGGTGGGTCGGTTGCTCGACTATAGACATTGCGCACGACCCGGAATTGCTTGCAGCGTTGGCCGAAAGTGGCTGCCGAGGTTTGTTGATCGGCTTCGAATCTGTCTCGCCGCAGTCTCTGGCTGAGGTTAAAAAGCCTTTTAACGATGTTTTGCGTTATCGTGAGGCGGTCAGGCGCTTTCACAGCTATGGTATTGGCATTCAGGCCTGTTTCGTATTTGGCCTCGAAACTGACGATCGTGATGTTTTTAAGCGCACTGTAGACTTTATCTACGAGTCTGAGATTGATTTGCCACAGTTCTCGGTTCTGACTCCGTTTCCTGGTACCGGTATTTACAAAGAACTGGCTAGCCAGAATCGCATAATTGAGAACAACTGGGCGCTGTTCGATGCCGAGCATGTCGTGTTCAGGCCAAAGAACATGACGGTAGACCAGCTCCAGGAAGGTCTGATGTATGCATGGCGAAAAAGCTATTCGTTACGCTCGATTTTCAAGCGACTTTCCGGGTCGCGCTGTCTGCTTTCTATATCTATACCAGCTAATCTTGGTTATAACCATTATGCCAGGCATCTTTCACGCTATACCCCTGATCTGATGCATCACGAACAGCTAGAATTCTGATCCAGGATGGTTATTTGCGTGAATATGCTATCATTATTACGAGATTTTTACGCTTGCTGATATAGCCTTTAAAGCCACATATCCCATCGTGCTCATCACAGGGAGATGAGGCACTCGGCCATAAGGGGGCGTAAAAGCAATAACCATTGTTATTGTTTAACGAACCCTGAATTACTGCAAATTTTTGGAGACAAACACATGGAAGGCCTTAAGACAATATTTTGGGACTGGAACGGTACGCTTCTTGATGACGTAGACGAATGCATTGAGATCATTAACCAGAGTCTGAAAAAACGCTCGCTGCAAACTCTGACCCGCCCGGATTATCTTGAGAAATTCGAGTTTCCGGTAAAAAATTATTACGAAAATATTGGTTTCGACTTTTCTAAAGAGTCATTCGAAATGATTGGTCGCGAATACATTGATGCTTATGCGGTAAAAATGTTTGAATGCCGCTTACAGCAGGGTGCAAGAAAGGCTCTTGAGAATGTGGGTGAGCGTGGTGTCAGTCAGTATGTTCTCTCAGCTTTGAATCACTCGGCACTGCAGCAGTGCATAAACCATTACCAACTTGCTGATTGTTTTACCCGCGTGCAGGGACTCGAGGACATCTATGCGCACAGTAAAGTTGAGCTTGGTCAGATGCTTCTCAATGAGGTCGGTTGTGACCCAGCTTCAGCGCTGATGATTGGCGATACTGTACATGATTTTGAAACCGCGACGGCAATGGGTGTCAAATGTGTTTTGATCGCCGCCGGTCACAACTCGCGCGAGCGTCTTCTGGTTTGCAATGTGCCGGTTTATGACAATCTTACCGCCTGTATTACCGCTTTGAAGCTCTGACCCTTAAGAGTTCTTTATAGTATTTAGGATCAATGTGTTTTCTGTTTGTAGTTGCAGCTGTGATAACTGGGTTGATAGAGAGATTCGGCATGTTTCTGATCACTGGTTGCAAATCGGGACAAACTGTGAAAAAATGACGGGAAGAGACAAAATTGCAGGAGGTTCGAGATGACTGGTGCTCTGATTACAGTTGGTGTTAACACTCTGGCGTTTTATATGATTTCTGAGATGGTGCCGGGTTTCGATATAAAAAGCAAAAAAACTGCGCTGCTTATGGCGCTTGTATACAGCGCGCTGGCGGCAATAGTATGGTTCGCGGCGATCCCGATAACTTTCCTGCTAGGCGCTGTATTTGCGATAATTGCGTTTATACCTTTCATCGGGCCGATACTGGCGGGCGCTGGCGTTTTTGTAACCACTTTCATACTGTTGTTCGGCATCAGCGCAGCTTTGCTTGTTGCCGTCGACAAAATGATGGACGATTTCAAGATGAAAAGTCCGGCGGTAGTAATGATTGCATCGGTTATGCTCGCTTTGATTGGCGTGCTCAGCAGGTTCGTTCTGGGCTGATCAGCTCAGAGATTCAATCCGATCGCTGCGAAGAGCAGAAACAGAATGATCAGCAGTGCCAGGGTAAGTTCCCGGTAAAGAGTGCTGTGCACGACAGAGCCATGCCAGTGCCAGTCGAAGTGACTCCAAAACGGAAGTTGGAAAAGACTTCTCATAGTATTGCCTCCTGACTGCAAAAGATCTCGCAGTATACATTCCTCTAACAATAAATATATTTAGTGTAGTCCAAAACGCCAGAGTATTTTTGTGTACAAAAAAAGCCCGTCGCGAATTTGCGACGGGCTTTTCGGTTTATCTCTTATTCTGGAATAGTGATATCTATTGCCTGCGGTTCGCCATTTTTAAGTGCTGCAAGCGGTTCGTCGAGATCTTTGATCGATCCGACCACGAGGATTCTCAGCGAATCGGGTTTGAGGTATTTTTTTGCAGCGGCCGTTACGTCTGCTGCTGTGGTTTTTTTGACCATCTCCATCTGTTTGTTGAGGAAGTCCTTGGGAAGCCCGAAGAAGTCATAATAAACCAGGCGTTCGATAATCTTGCCCTTGCTGTCAAAGTTGAAAACAAAGGTGTTGAGATATCTGTCGCGGCCAAGTTTTAGCTCTTCAGCATTAGGCTCTTCGTTCTGAATGCGCTTGATCTCGTCGATGATCATCCTGACTGCCTTAACAGTGCTTTCTGACTTGGTCGACACATAGTTATAAAATGCGCCGGGATAAGACAGATTGGCGGTAAATACTCCATAAACAGAATAAGCCAGGCCGGCTTTTGAGCGCACCTGCTTGAACAGACGGCTGCCAAAACCGACGCCGAGAATGTTATTCATGACAATGCGGTGTGGGTGGTCTTCATCGGTCAGGTGTCCGCCAAGATGTCCGATGTAGACGTTTGACTGAGTCGCTTCTGGCAAATCAACAAAGGCAGCGCGGGTATCAAACTTATAATCCACCTTTGGGAAATCAGGCAGTGGTTCCTTGCCTCTTTCCCAGGCGCCGAAATGTTTTTTTACCAGTTCAATAATCTTTTGGCTGTTAATGTCACCCCAAATAGCCATCTGCACGTTTTCTGGCCGGAATACCCTCTGATGAAAGGCTTTGAGGTCGTCGCGGCTGATGGTGGAAAGAGTGGCGTATTCGATCTGCCTTGCATAGGGCGAATTGTTGCCGTAGATCACTTTGTCAAATTCGCGGTCGCCAATAACTGATGGCTGATCATTGCGACGGGCAACCGATGCCCGGGCAGAGATCATGAGCTGTTCAAATTTTGCCTGTTCAAATACCGGGCGCTGCAAGATCTCGGCCATTACTTCCATTGCCAGCTCGGTATAAGAGCTGAGCATTGATAAATGAAGACTGCCGGCAATGATGTCTATCGAAGTTTCGGCGTCAGCGCCGATGCTTTCAAGTAATTCGTCAAGTTCGTCGCTTTTGTATTTTTCGGTGCCGCCGGTGCGCAGCAATTCGCCACAGAGCCCGGCAAGGCCGATTTTTTCTACCGGGTCAAGATAAGAACCGCCGTGAATTCTTACTGATGCCTGAATCAGCGGCAGGGTTTTGTCTTCGAGCAGGTAGAGGCGCATGCCGTTATCCAGCTTGATTTCCTGGACCTCGGGAATGGCGATCTGGTTTAGCGGCGGGTAAACGAATGAATTGATGTCGATAGCGCCGGCTGTTGAGGAGATCAGTGTCAGAAGAGTAACGACTGTGATGATAGTGCGCAATTGTTTGCAAATTATGGCAATCATTGTTTTGCCTCCTCTTTTACTGCGGCTTTGTCGGCGGCGGCCTGTTCAACGATTGTTTCCAGGTTAGCGACGGTGCGATTGCTGTCGGTGAAATACTGTTTGGCCACTCGCTGTACGTCTTCGGGAGTAACCTTGTTAATGCGTTCAAGCTCGCGGAAAAGCTGGTGCCAGTCGCCCCAGGTCTGCTGATACTGAGTCAGCTGCTGTGCCAGACCCATGTTGTCATTAAGGCCTTTGATGAAACCTGCCATGGCACGGGCCTTGACTTTTTCAAGGTCTTCAGCGCTTAGCAGCTGGTTTTGCAGTTTTTCGATTTCTTCGTAAATGATTTTTTCGCATTCGGCATTGGTTTTGCCGGGCGCCGGGTAACAGAATACAACGCCGAGTGAAGGATATTTGCTACCAGGCCAGCCAGAAAAGGCGCTTACCGAAATTGAGACTTTTTCATCCCTGATCATGCGGCGATACAGGCGTGAAGTGCGGCCCTGGCCAAGAATGTCGACAAAAGCTGCGAGTGCTGCAGTATCTTCATCGGTTTCAGCCGGAATGTGCCAGCCGATAATCATTGCCGGTTGTGCTTTATCGTTGATCAGGACCCGGCGTTCCCCATTCTGGAGCGGCTCAGTAGTCGCAATGCGCGGCGATGCCGGGCGCTTCTGAATTCTTCCCCAGTATTTTTCGGCCATTTCCAGGACGATCTCAGGCTTAACATCACCGACAAGGGCTATGGTCATGTTGCCTGGTGTGTAATATTTGTTGTAAAAGCGCTGAGCTGCTTCGCGAGAGTAGTTTTGAAGGTCTGACATGTGTCCGATCAGAGGGTTCCCATAGGGATGAGCCTTAAAGGCAGTGCTCAGGAACTCTTCGACGAGCTTGCCCATCGGGCGATTGTCAGTGGTCATGCGTCGCTCTTCGATTACTACTTCGCGTTCGCGGTACATTTCGCGCAGCAGGGGCTTGAAGAAGCGTTCTGATTCCATTGCCATCCAGAGTTCAAGCTTGTTTGACGGCATGCTTATTTCATATGCTGTCTGATCACGCGAGGTAAAAGCGTTGAGGCCAGAGCCACCCTCAGACTGAAGAATATTTGCAAATGCGTTAGGTTCTACTGCCGTGTAAGCTTCGTCGACAGCCTTTTCCATCTGTTTGGTCAGTGCTGAAATTTTTTCCTGGTCAGCAAGTCGGCCTTTAAGCCTTTCACTGCGCAGTCGTTCGAAAGCCCTGTCTTCTTCACGCATCAGCCTGGGCTCATTTTCGGGGTCACGGCTGCCAATTGTTGCTGTACCTTTGAATGCCATGTGTTCGAACATGTGTGCCAGACCTGTGTATTCTTTGGGATCATCAGAACCCCCGACGTTTACCCAGGTTACCAGAGAGACCACCGGGGCATCGTGACGGGGCAATACAATGATTTTAAGCCCGTTTTCCAGGCTGTATTCGAAGATTGATTTTTCGAGTGCCGAAAAATCAAAATCTGTCGAACTGCTTGCTGCAATTGGTTGCAGCAGAATGATAAATGCCAGAATAGCTATAATAGTAACTTTAAGCTGTCGCATTCGTGCCTCCATTAAGAATTTTATGTGCATATATTACATTGTTTAACTGGCGAATGCCAGTTGGTATAATTGGCTTAACAAAAATCTCTTTCAGCAGAAACAGAGGATTTGCTGGCAATGGTATTGTGCCCCTCTGGTCTGCAATGTTGGGCTGTTTAACCCTGCCCAAATCCTTCGAACAAGACTGTGCTCAGATATCGCTCGCCAGCATCTGGAAATACCGTAACGATAGTTTTGCCAGCGTTTTCTGGCAGGCGCGCGAGTCGATCTGCTACTGCCATAGCGGCGCCACAGGAGATTCCACAGGTGATGCCTTCTTCACGATGCAGTCGGCGTGCATAATCTATGGCTTCGTCATTGCTGACGGTAGCAATTTCGTCGACCAGATTCAGATCGAGATTCGTCGGTTTAAAACCGGCACCTATGCCCTGTATCTTATGCGGGCCGGGTTTCGGCTGCTCGCCAGCCCTTATCGCGGTTAATACTGCTGAATGAATGGGCTCGACTGCAACCGATTTAACCGGGTGCCGGCGTGTCTGCTTAAGGTAGCGGCTGACTCCGGTTATTGTGCCGCCAGTTCCGACTCCGGCAACAAAAATATCAATTCTGCCATTGGTGTCGTTCCAGATCTCTGGGCCGGTAGTACGCATGTGAATATTCGGATTCGCCGGATTTTCAAACTGCTGCGGGCTGAAATAGCGCTCGGGATCCCCGGCTGCAATTTGTTCGGCTTTTATAATCGCACCATTCATACCCTGTGCCCCTTCAGTTAGCACAAGAGTAGCGCCAAATGCTGCCAGCATCTGACGTCGCTCGATAGACATGGTGTCGGGCATGGTAAGCATAAGCGGATAACCGCGTGCGGCACAGACAAAAGCCAGGCCAATACCGGTGTTGCCGCTGGTTGGTTCAACCAGTGTAATGTTCTTTGAGCCTGATCTGAGAATTCCTCTTTTTTCGGCATCCCAGACCATTGATGCAGCCACGCGGCACTTAACCGAATATGCTGGATTGCGCCCCTCAATTTTAGCCAGCACTGTAGCACCAGCACCCTTGGTAATATTATTGATGCGCACCAGCGGCGTGTTGCCGATGCTCATGCTGTTATCGTCATAGATTCCAAGCATAATAATTCTCCCCTCGCGAAAATTCAACAGTAATAATATATCATAGAAAAAGTATCATTTCAGTACAGTTTGGCAGACATTTTAGCTGACAAATTTCTGGAAGGGTGGCTTGTCGAAAATTTGGGGGTGGATGTTGCCCGCAAAATATATTAAATTATTCTGCCTTGCCATAAAAAGAGAGTAAGAAAATTAAAGAATCAGGAGCTGATATGTTAAAAAGGATCACTTTTTTTGTTGTTCTGCTGCAGCTAGCTTTTACAACCGGTATGGTTGAGGGTTCATCTGGCCCGGCACTCATTGACATGGGAGTTCCTGCAATTAGACATGCAGAAGAAGGTATTATTGGTAATTCAGCTGTTAATGAAATCGTTGACACTGGTCATAACGTTCAGGTTTGGCAGCTATTGCCAGAAAATTTCCGCCCCGGCAGATTCAGATTGAGCATGCAGCATGCAGTTGCTGGCAAGCAAGGCAGTTTTTTTATGATCGCCTGGGCAGATAAAGATGGAAACGGTATTCCTGATACAGAGATTGCTCGCTCGGAGCTGAAGACCGCTGCTATCGCAGGAGACTGGAGCAGTTGGGAATTTACTTGTGATGCAGGCAACTTGTTTGTCGGCAACACCTGGCCCCAGAAAAACGAAAAGATTTATTACAGGCATGGTGGCAAGAACCTCAATCATGGACTTTCCAACAAGCTATTTTACTCACGAACTTTTGATACTGCGCCAAACAAGTCTACTTCTCCACGTTATACCAATATTAAAGTTGAAAAGATCAGCGCTGATGCAAGGATTATCGGTGTAACAACGCATGAGGTTAAAAGTGCTCTAGATACCGGTCATAACATTCAGGTCTGGGGCGTAAAGCCAGAGTATACCCGGTCCGGCAAATACACGGTTAGCATTAAGCATGGTGTAGCTGGCGCTGTTGGCAGCTTTTATATCACAGCCTGGGCAGATACCAGCGGCAACGGAGTTCCCGACCGAGAAATCGGGCGTTCAGATCTGAAATCGGCCGCTAAGCCCGGCGAATGGAGTTCCTGGTCTTTTACCGCAGATGTGTCATGCCGGAAAATTTTTGTCGGTAACACCTGGAATCGCGAAGATGAAAGGGTTTATTACCAGAACTCAGGTGATTTATTGGGTTATGAAGGCCTGGAAAGCAAACTGTTTTTTGCCAGAAAATTTAACGCCGTTCCCAACCAGTCGACCCAGCCCCGTTACACCAATATAAAAGTAACCGTGCATTAAATCGAATTCGAGTTTCCCAAAGCTGATTTGCACTATACGAACGCATAATCTCTGAGTTAAGCCATGCCGTCCTGCGGGATAAAGCCCAGTTTCTGCCTGGTTTCGGTCAGGTCGAAAACGCCATGACTGTTGTTACTGACGGCAAAAGCAGCCAGGAAACCAGTTTTAACCTGAAGAGCCTTGTCGAATGCCGCAATCAGATCGCGGTGACTGCAATATACGCCGCGCATGTAGGCTCCGTCATAGCGGGCGGGATCATCCCCGGGAACGGTCCAGCCAATCCGCAGGGCGACGAATGCCATGCCATGATAGGCAAGATGTCGGCCAACGCTCTCGCCAAACACCTTGGATTCGCCATACAGGCATTGGGGTGTTGGCGGTTGATCGAGAGTGATTCGTGGTAAAGATGGCTTTGACAGAGCCAGGCCGATATCGGCTTCATGGTAAAAATTCGAGCTTGCGAAGACAATATTTTTTACGCCCGCTTTTCTGGCTTCCTCAAATACATTGCTGGTGCCCTCAAAATTATTACGCATGGTTGATTGTCGGGGAGCATTAGGTCGGGGATCTCCGGCCAGATGAATTACTGCATCCAGACCATTAAACAGTCCGTCTATACTGCTCTTTTCACTGCAATCAAGTTTCACAAATCTGCCGCCCTCAGCGCCGCGAAGCTCGTTGACGTCAAACAGAACCAGGTCATAAGCAGCGGCCAACCCCTTGCGTAGCGTGGTGCCGATGTTTCCCGAAGCACCCGTGATGCCAACCTTCATTTTTGTATCAGCCATGATGTTTCCTCTCTCCTATTGGTGGCGTAAACAGCCTGTTTTCAATGTCTGCTGCCGAAATCAGGCCGACAGGCCTTGATCAGCCAGGGCGAGCAAAACCGCTGCTACCGATTCTTTGTGATCTATCAATAGCAGCTTTACCGCTTTTTCCGGTCCAAAAAGATATTCGCCGAGCTGAGAGGAATCAGCGTTAACCCTGATCGCCATAACCCTCTCGCCGTGCTGACGTAGGATCGATTCGACTTTGCGATAAAAGCGCTCGGCACCGTCATTGCTCATTATCAGCAATCGCGAAATTCTCTGAACTCTTTTTTCGGTCGTTTTTTTATCGACAAGAGCCAGTCCACGACCTTCAACTCCCAGACTGCGCTCGATGCCATCTACGCCGCGCGACAGGCGATCATCCTCTTTTGCCGCCATCAGCGCAGTTTTTATCGCATCTGAAAAGGGGGCAACCGGAATGAGTACAGCGCTGCCTGACCACAGCTTCTCAGTTCTTCTGGAAAGCAAGTACCGCAATTGTTTGTAGCGCGGATCAGCCTCAACCTGTTTGGGCAGGAGCAATGTTTTATCTGGCAAAGTTAACCTCTAATCAGAAAGAATCAGACACTCACAAAGTTACTACTGTTTTATTGCTGCGTCTAATCTTTTCGTTAAAATCAGGGATTTTCTGGGTCGGTAGAGAAGCAGACCGGTTGCTGCAATGGCTGCAAATGATGCTCCTGCTATAAACGTAGCGGGAGCGCCGAAATAGCTCCACAACAGCCCTGCAATAGCACTTGCCAAAAGGAGCGCCACGCCATTGACCAGGTTGAAAATTCCGAAAGCCGTGCCGCGGAGTTCAACAAGAGCAGTATCGGCAACAAGTTTCGCGAGCAACCCCTGAGTAAACGCCATGTGCAGACCCCACAATGCTGCGCCAACAAATGCAAGGCCGGGCGTTTCGGCGCTGGCCAATGCTATATCAGCTGCGATGAGCAGGCAAAGTCCAAACGCCAGGAGTTTTCGCGCCGAAAAGCGATCGGCAGCTGCACCTGCTGGATATGCAAACATGGAATAAGCAATGTTCATGACAATCAGGATTGCGGGTACATAGCCGATTGCAAGTCCGAGCTCCTGAACACGGAGAATCAGAAATGCTTCACTGAAACGAGCCAGGGTAAAGACTGCTCCGAGCATTACCACCAGCCAATATTGTAGCGGCATCTGTTTGACATCAGATAAATTCAGGCGCTTTTTCGGGCTGTCAGAGTTTTCCACGTGATCAGGCTCATGTATTCCAAAAATCAGCAGAAACACCGCCAGAAACGCCGGTATTACTCCTATCCACAAAACCGCTTTGATATCGTTTGCAAGCAAGATCATGAATATCACCGCCAGCACCGGCCCGATAAATGAGCCAATCGCGTCGAGTGACTGTCGCAAGCCGTAGGCGGCACCTCTGAGATTCTGTGGAGTGATGTCAGCGACCATCGCGTCACGTGGCGCTCCACGAATACCTTTCCCGATTCGATCGACCAGGCGCGCGCCAAAAACCCATCCGATAGTTGTTGCGAGTGGAAATACAGGCTTGGTTAGAGCTCCCAGCCCATACCCAAGCACAGCAAGAAATTTGCGCTTTCTGAAGTAATCGCTGATTGCGCCAGAAAACACCTTCGTGATTGCAGCGGCTCCTTCAACAATGCCTTCGATGATTCCAATTGTGGCCATCGAAACACCAAGCGTGGTGGCCATAAATATCGGCAGGAGGCTGTGAACCAGCTCAGATGAGATATCCATAAACATCGAGACAAAGCCAAGCACCCAGATCCCTTTTGGCAGTTTCCCTGATTGCGAAGGTGTCATATTTGCTTAAACGTGTTGATGCGCTGAATTACAGCATGTTTTCCAGATGCATCGGGTTTAAATCGGAAATTTTGGATCTGCATCATTTCTCATTGTCTCTCTGACGAAGCTTAGTCATGATCGTCCAAGATACGGATATCAAAAAACCCGGGCAGAAATCAATTCTGCTCCGGGTTTTCTGATGCTGGCAGGTTGCCATGTTCTATTTGGCCAGCTCTTCCTCAATTTTTTTTATCGAGTAGTTGAAGCCCATACCAAGTGTCTTGTCGGTTCCTGATTCCAGGGGCCACAAGCCCTGAATGCCGTTATTCAGACACCAGACGCCTTCTTTGTTTTGAATCAGATACAGGAGCACACGTTCGCCCTTATCCTGAAAAACCGGGCGATCACGCACAGGATGTTCCTTGCTCCCCGGTGTGGTGAACTGAAGGGGATCGTTCGCCTGCAGCGAACCCTTGAGCACCTTTTCGATAATCAGAGAAGTTTTAGTATTAGGTATATCTTTACCTGGCTCTGTAAGCACTTCCTGTGAATCAATTCGGGCGATCAGGATTGCTTCGGCGGTTTTCACAAGGTCAGGAAAGGGGAGAGTTCTGATCATTGCAAAGACTGGCATTCCTATAAACAGAACCATTGCTATTAACAAACTTGAGCGGGTCATTTTTGGTCTCCTAATCATTTCCAGATATTGTTCTTAACGAATTCGTAGCGCTCGGGATCCTGCTGTCTCAATAATTCGGGGTTCATAAAAAATATGGCGGTACATTCGGCCATGTCTTCTGCGGCATTGGTGTTACCGTAATCCGTGATTGAAGCTCTTGTCTGCTGGCCATTTGGCCAAAATTTGGAAGTCCAAAGATTTTCAACGTCGGGGTGTTTTTCCTGGAATTGATGTGTCATTTCATGAACGGTTAATTCTTCAAGAGTTATATAACCATTTGTCCCAAGCGCGTTACTGCTTAGCAAGATCGGATCACCACCAAGGCCAGCAAATTCATGCCCATCGGCCTTATCTTTGAGGTTCAGCTGCATGGCCACCGCATTAGTGCAGACTCGAAAATTGGCTGGTATCTTGGCCATTAGTGCAGCAAAGGCGGTAGCCTGTTGGCTGGTCCAGGCTCCAGGAGCTGCGGTTTCCCAATTACTCGTAAAATTGCTGCCATTGACGAGGGTGATACCGTATTTGGCCTTAACTTCAGCGGCTGCTGCCAGGGTGCTTGCAGTTCCAGATGTGCCATAGTTTGCCCCGGCCTGCCCTGTCTGGCCAGCTGTAGTTCCGGTGCCGACATCTTCCTTGTTGGGGTCGACTACCGAGACGTTTGCCCCTGTGTTTGTGTTCGTTTCGGCTGGCTGCTGCACTGCCGGCTGTTGAGTATTGTTATTGGCATTGTCATTGTTGCCCAGTGCATTAGTAAAGGTGTCAATAACATTCTTTATCGCCGGCATAGCCTGTTGAACGCCCTGAGCAACCTTGCCGATGACTTCGATGATCTTGGAGGCATCACATCCGGTCATTAAAACAGAGCTTACCAGTAATAGCACAACCAGGAGCTTTCTAAGTTTTTTCATAATCAAACCTCTAATAATGATTTATTTTCTATCTCACAACAGTTTAACGATTTAGTTCGAAACATAGTAACATTTCTTTTCTAAAAACGAGAATTCCCCGTTTTGGCTGGGGAATTTTGCAAGGGTGCAAGTTTATACCTGGTAACTATTTTTTGATTATTTTGAGGGTTTTGAATCTGAGATCATCGCCGTTAAATGGAGCCAGTTCACACTCTACTTCGATTTTATCGCTATAAATTCTTCTGACTACACCCTCAACTGTTTCTTGTTTGGAAAGGTTCAGGCTCTCAAGAATTTTCTCGTCTTCAACGTTGAACTGTACGGGATAGGGAAAAGCAACATCGGTTATTTTTTTATCGCCAAGATAGCAGTCAGAGCCGGTGTTGCCCTCGTTTTTGGTCGCGTTATACGGCGAACATGTGAGGTATTTCCCCTCTCCTTCGTCCGTCATGTCCCAAAAGCTTCCTGCCAGCAAGTCTGTAACCTTGATGGTTTGACTGGCGTAGTCAGCAGTGGCTTTTGCCGCATCGGCTTCAAAAGCCGCTGCCAGATCAAAAATCGATACGGCTTTTGCCGGGGCCGCGGCTGGTGCAGCGGCGGGAGTGCCGGAAGAGCCACAGCCGATAAGCAGAGAAAGAGCAAGGCACACAACTGCCGGAAGCAAAACAAAGCGGGTGAGTGTAACGGTTCTCATGTAGATTCTCCTGAAATTTTAGGTCATAGCAATTTTCAGTTAAGAAGAATTGCTTTCTTTATGTGTAATATGCCCGAACGCTTTTGATAAATGGACTCTATCACAGTATTTAGAAGGTTTCAAATCGACTTTTTACAACTAGCTTCGTGATCGCCGCGACAGATCGGCAATTTTAGAAATGTGTAATCTGTAGGCGTGGTACAGAGATTGTTTCGGGGTTTGCTTTTTTGGGGTTATCTTTGCCGGGCCAGTCTATGGATCAGGCCGTTATTTGCCGCGATTCATGATCACGAAGTCAACGATGACTGGGTAGTGATCAGACGATACGTCTGCTCCTGTTCTTCTGTCGACGATCTCAATGTCTGCCGAATGAAGGAAATGGTCAATCGGGATACGTAGGAGAGGATTGTTGTTTGGCCAGCTTGGCTGGATTCCTCGGCCGATGGAACTATTTTTGAGTCCGCTTCGACTCAGGAGCCTGACGAAGTGGTAACTCCAGGGTGTCGCGTTAAGGTCGCCAAGAAGGATCTGTGGCATGGAAGCGCTGACGTAGTCAGGAAGATGGTCGAGTTGATCGTTTCGCCAGTCAAAATATTCGCGGCCTATGGGTGGCAGGGGATGGGTTGCAATGACGCGCAGGCTCGTTTTTTCATTGATGACAGTTGCTAGAATAGATGGGACTTCTGCATTGCCAATATAAACAATCTTTTCATCGGCGAGTGGAAATTTGCTGAAAAGAGCTATCCCGAAGTTATCTTCTCTTGGCTGGGCAATGGAATACGGGTATGAATTGCTGATCCATGCAAGGTCGGTAATCCATCGTGAACTTATCTCTTCCAATGCGATGATATCGGGATCAGTATCAAGGATTAGTTGTTTGACTTTTACTGGATCGCCAAGACGGGTATTCACGTTAAGCAGCATCGCCCGCATTGTGGGCATTCCTGCTGGCGCCGGGTTGTGGGCGCCGAAGTAAAACGGCAGCAGAAGCACAAGGTTTACACAGGCGAACAACATAAAGAGAATAGCCGTTCTGTGCTGGCGAAGCGCCAATAACAGGATGCTGAGAATTACCAGGCCGATCAGGTATTGAACCCGGAAGTGGGAGAACAGATCCAGAATCCAGAAAAATTGTCCAAGGAAGCCAAGCATCGTTGTCAGGCATGCAGCAAAGCCTGCGATCTTGAGCAAACCGCGCAGTCGAATGCTGAAACCAAAGGACTTGGCAGGTTCATTACTCATCTTGCTGACTTTCTATCAAGTTATTCAAAAGGCGCTAGTCTTCTCTAAATGCCGAGGACTTCGTACAGACTCTTTCCAGAATTTAGAGAATGGTCTTTTGGGGCTTTTTTAGACATGAAATACTTGAAATAGCTCGGGAACCTTAGAATTGTGCGGCTTTTTTGATCCTTCAGAGTAAAACCGTTGTTTGCAACCCATTTTTCGATTTCCGGCAAATGCATAGCGCCCCATGGAACCAAGATCAGGTTATGCCTTGCAAGATTCTCCTGCAGATGATTTATCAGGCATTCATTTCTTTTAGTCAGCAGATCCTTCATAAATGTCTGGGAAACTTCCAAGTCACTGAGTTTCAGATACATCATGAGAAGGCTACTGGCATTAAAGTGTTTCTCGGAATAGATCTTTCCAAGAGAATTTAAAACTTCCACGGTTCCGGCGGAGAAATCTGAAGAGTCCAGATCAGCTCTTATGATCTCGACATTATCTGGCATTTCCCTGGGCGAAAACTTATCGCGCTGACTGTCCACTCCAAGTTTTTCAGCAAAAGCTCCAAGATCTGGCGGTGTCTTTAACAGCTTGGCATCGTCAGTAATTCCCTCCATCAGCATAAGAGCGGGCTTACCATGCAAGCTGTTTTTTACGTTCTGGTAAAATCCCTTTTCGGCGACATGTGCCATGCCCAGCAACCTAATCTCAACACCATTCTTTTCATAGTATTTTTCGGTCGAAAGGATTCCAGTTGGCCCTAGAGTGATGTAGTCTCTGGTTAAATCTTCAAGATCCGCGACATCAAATATCAAAATGATGGAAAGGGCCAACAGCGGGCTTATAGCTGTTTCCGCGCTGTCAGTTCTGGCGGTTGTTAACTCAGCCGCTCCAAGAAAATGACAGGATAGAACCAGGACAAGCAGCAGAATTATTTTTTTCATTATTGCTCCAACCATAAGCAGAATTCTTATGCAGTAACACTACAGGCATACAGCAGGCTGGTCAAATTCTGCTTATAAAAAATGATCTAACGAACTTCTTTCATCTCAAATATTTCAATTTTGTCAAAGTCAGCAGGCTCGTGCAGGCAAAGCAGGGCTTTTACCTCAACTTTCTTATCGAGCATTCCTTCAATCCTGGTGTTAAATGCCGAATCCTTTAGCAGAACCATAAAGCCGTGCTCTGGTTTATTTTCAGGCAAATGAAAGGAAACGTAAGGCTTTCCACGTTCAGAGGCTTGTTCAAGCTTTATGTAGCCTACATAAAGCTGTGGTGTCGGGTAGAGATAGCGGTATGACAATATAAAAACGATTGCACAGGAAAGCAGAAAAAAAGGAACCCAGGAAGATCTTTTTTCCTTTTCCAGATACTGTTTAAGATAAGTGGTCATAGCGCATTCCTCTCTCTTTTGAATATGTTTATGGGCAATTTTCTTTGTCCGCTTTTCCCCGATATCGGCACAATCACCTGCTCTCCAAAAGAAATAGCATCTGTTGTGTCGCATGATCGCGCAATCAAGTTATTCACTTCTGTTTCGTTTTTGTCCAAACTCGCTCGTAAATGTTGTTCCGATGTGCCGCGGAGACCTCCCTATATCATATCTCCACCAGTATGATAAGTCAATTCCGCGGTACCTTGTTAGATGGCTGTTGTCTATACTGGATTGGGACTTTCTTCGGGCTCCAGATATGTATATGATTGAATTATTAAAAGCTGCTGAGTATACTGGACGAAGTTAATGTGGTCCTGAATTCAATCCTTAAAAGTGCTTATTAAATGGTCAAAATTGATGGAAAATGTGCCCTGCCTGGTGGGTTTGACTTTATTCCAGGAGCCACTTATGTCGGGGATTCCAGAGCCCTTGGACTGGCTGTTTTTCTGGATCAGGACGATTCATCAAGGGTTTTGCTGAGATTCAGGAACCAGAAAACCAGAAGGGTTGATTACCGCGAATTTTCAAGAGTCGTAAGCTTTATTGAAAATTTCAGCTCGGGCGAAAACACTATTTACGAGTCTCCCAGTCCCAATCCTTTGAAGATTTCAATCGTTTTACTGGAAAACTCCCGTATTCTTTTGCGTCTGGAAGATTCATCAACAGTGCTTTTGTCTCTGGAATTTTTTCAGACACTGAATATTCTGGTTGCAATCAACAAAAAAATGGAAGCAATAGTTCACAGGAACCTTGAGCGCAAGGCGTTTCTTCAGGCTGGCAGTCTGTCAGAGCAGTTCAAGAACTGGGGGGGACTGCTAACTTTTTCTTTGCTGGCAGTGCTCGATTTTTTACTGCTGATCAGCCTGTTAATCTGGCCAGATTTATACATCCACTGGCTTGTAATGACGCTGTTTCTGGCTTTCTGGCTGCTGATTTTTAAACCGGCCTGGTCTCCCAGTATTTTGCCTGCAATCAAGGGTTATCTCGACGATGGTTTGCTTGCCGACCTCTCAGAAATTCGTTTTCCCAGAAGAGGTGTTGAAATTTTTCTGATAATTTTAGTTCTTGCTGCCTTCTACTTTTTCTTTGGCAATGATGCTGCTAACTTCATTACAAAACATTACAGAGGCAGTTCTCTGCCGTAGATCACCTGATGATCATGCCGCTATTCAAACCATCCTGATGAGATTGCATATTTGAAAAGCATACTTAGGCACATGGCTACGACCAGGATTCTTAAATATTTTGGGTTTATGCGCATCAAGCATAATGAACCACCCATTGCCCCGAGAAACTGCCCTGCCATCATGGTAAACCCGGCAAGCCAGACGACTTTTCCAACAGTGAGAAAAACAATTAACGAAGCAATATTGGTTGCAAAATTCAGGGTTTTGGCAGTGACAGTCGCATCGATCAATCCCTGACCTCTGAGCGCCACCCCGGAAAGAGCAAGAAATGAACCGGTTCCCGGGCCAAACATGCCATCATACCAGCCGATGATCGGAACCACGAATCTCCGATAACTGGCATCTGAGATTCGCGGACTGTTGCTTCCTTCGTGTGGTTGCGGTGCAAATAAAAAGTAAATCGCAATCAGCAGTAGAACGACCGGAATGACAAAGCTCAATACTTTGGCATCAATATACTGAATGCTGATGGTACCGAGAATCGACCCGGCAAATGCGGTCAGCATAAGATATTTGACGCTGTTCCAGCTGACCTTTTTGTTTTTGAACATCATGAAGGTCGCCGTTCCAGAGCCCATGGAACTCTGTAACTTGTTGGTGCCCAGGGCGAAGTGCGGCGGAATGCCGCTCAGGATAAGAGCCGGCACGGTAATCAAGCCGCCGCCGCCTGCCAGCGTGTCGATAAACCCTGCTACTGAAGCTGCAATAAAAAGGAAAATCAATGATTCCATAGCAACGCCTGTTATTTAAAGCTGACTTTTTGACGGTCTCAAATATACCGCAAATCCGGCAAAAAAGCTCTTTTGAATCTTTAAATAAGGCTTACAGGGATCATAGAAAACAATCTCGTAATCACATCTCCGGATTTTCGTCTACCCAGGCAACTATTATTCCGCTGTCAGCAGCATTTTTAAAATTAAAACGATAAGCAAACACGTTCTTTTCAGTTTCAAGTTTTTTCGGAGCTTTTCCGTCCCAATATTGCAACAGACTGGACATATTTCTGTGAGTAAAATAGATTAGTTTTTTTGTACCTTCGCCTGGGTCATTCGGGCCGTTTCCATCATAGATAAAACCGGTATTATCGAAGAAATCGTTATCGTTTTCATTTATAAAACCTTCTTTCATGCCCCAGGCCCAGAAGATTTTTTCAACCCTTTCAGAAAGAGCAACGACGTATCTTTTTACCATTTCAGCCGCTTGTTCCCGCTCACTTTGAAATGGCAGATCGCCATTTTGCATTGCTGCCGGCAATCCGCTGTAAGTGCCCATTTCAGTGAACCAGATCGATATGTCGGGGAATCCATATTTTTTTAAATCGTTAAGAACAGTTCTCATTGCCTCTGGAAGCATCTTCCATTCACCCTTTTGTCCAAACCAGTGATAATCGACTATATCGATTCCTTTTCCGTTAAGTTCTTTAATCAATGGAGCCTGAGTTCGATGATAATTACTAATCATCCGCTCTTGTCCACATGGCAGCTGAAGGCCACCAATCAACACTTTGGCTTCTGGATCTGCTTCTTTTATCGCTTTGCTTGTGATAAGAACCAGATCGGTGTATCCCTCTCTCAGTCTTGGGGGCTCATTATCAACTTGCCAGTGCTTTGCAGCTATCTGCAAACCCGGCATGTCATCTGTTCCATCACCATCATAACGCTCAACTGCGGCTTTAACCCATTTGCTATAGGCTTCAGCATCCTTAGGGCGATATGAAGTGCCATCCAGATGCTGTGAAACATCAACTTCTCTTCTTTTGCTTTTTCCTGGCATCTCTCTTCGACCCGCAACTTTTACCATTCCGTCATGTGCAACAGTTATGTTTTTTAAAGGCTTGAAGTTACGAGGTAAATTCTTGAAATACGAATCAAACATGTTCCAGTTGCAATCTTCATTAAGAACAGGTTGAACCAATACCCACGCCAGGTAAAGTCCATCGCGATCCCATGTAACGCCAATATCTTCAGCACAGCTATAATCATTTATCTGTCGGAACTGCCCACTTTTTATGGATGCGGGATGAAAGCCAAATGGAGAATCATCTGCTGAAAGACATTTTTCTTTCGGCAAATTTCCTTCGATTATCCAGGTTGGCTCATCTGTAAGTTTTAAAACAATTTTTCCATTTTCGCTATTTCGAATATCCTCACCGAAATCTGGAGTTCCAGCTATTTTTGCGCCACTCTGGCCAATTGGCATAGCATTCAGAATCTTAACTTTGCTGGCATTAGTTTTGATTGCAGTTTCGACAGGATCAAGCCGGGGTTGGCTTGGAGCCTGTATTTTTTTGCTTTTAGAAGTCAGAATTCCTTCGAGACTTTTGAAAGCTTCATCAATTCTCGAACACGCCTCATTGGTATTGCCATTTTTAGCCATTTGCATAAGCTTCATAGCTTCTTCTCTTGGAAAAGCCTTTTCAATGTTTACTCCTTCTTGAAGGAGCTTATGAGCCCATCCCATAAGGATTTTGTGTCTTTCAATCATATTTTTCTGATTGGTTGGGCTTTCCTTAACTTCTTTTCTCACCCGATCAAGCAATTTTTCATCTATGTTTCTAATCTGCCTTTGAGCAAAACCTGGAAAGACTGTCGGTGAAGAAAGCAGAAATAAGATAGAAACAATAAAAAGCAAATTCCATTTTGCTGGAATATTTGAAATGCTGACCATAAAATCCCCCCCCAATTGTTTAGCTAGTTAAACATACTTTGTGGTCATAAGAAAAACCAGATATTTGCTTGTCTTGCTTTCAACAATCAAAAGCCATAATAAAACAATTGCAATTCAGTCATAGTAACGCAGTCAACATGACCGAAACAGTGATTAGATAATGCGCTTTGGGAGAGAGACACAAGATTCGCCTAAAAACCCAACCGGCGTTGTCATAAAGCGGCAACGCCGGCGGTAATGAGCAAACCTTGCAATTTAACCAGAACGAAAAAATCTGCTCTTATCTAACCAGTTCCTCTTCAATCTGTTCTATCGAAGGTTATAATCCACACCAAGAGTTTTGTCGGTTCCTGATTCCAGTGGGCATAGGCACTGAACGCCACTCTTCAGATACCAAGTTCCTTCGTTATTCTTTGCCAGAAAAAGTAGAACACGTTCGCCTTTTACCGGGAAAGAAGGATGATCAAGCACAACATGTTCCCTGCTGCCCACAGTTATGAATTCAAGTGGGGCATTCCCTTACAATGTTCACTTAAACACCTTTTCAATTGTTAGTATGTTTTTGGTGCCAGAAGCATTTTTGATCTCTTCATTATTTCCAAATAAAGCTCCTAATAAATTCATAGCGAGCGAGATCCTTATATTTCAAGCCATCTGGGTTTGTAAAATACCAGGAAACGCTTTCAGCCATATCCTCCATGAAATCTGTATTACCGTAATCTGTGACTGAAGACCTTGTCTGTTTACCATTCGGCCAGAATTCTCGGGCCCATCCTCTTGCCACATTAGGATTCTTTGCCTGGAACTGGTGTGCCATCTCATGAGAAATCAATGCAGCCATGTTTGTATAACCACCAGGACCAATTTTCGATGCAGCTATCATTATTGGATCACCGCCCAAGCCTCCATAGCCACTTCCATCATCCTTAGCAGTGATGGAATTCTGCATTGCAATACCCGTAGTGCATTTCCGGAAACCCTCTGGCATTGCAGACAACGCGGCAGCGAGAGCAGTAGTATGTTGGCTGGTCCAGCTCGAAGGCGTCAATGTAAACCAGCTATTCTCCCACTGTTTACCATTGATGAGGGTGATTCCATAATTGGCCTTAATGTCAGCAGCACCGGCAGCAGTTGTTACATTACCAACCTTGTCATAGGATTCCTTGTAGCTGGCGGCTAACATTTGGTATTCTTGCTCTTGCCCAAGAGCAGACTGATCTGTCGTTGCCGTTGTTCCCACATCTGTTTCGCTTTGTCCAGTCGTTGCTGTTGACTCAGTATCTGTCCCGCTTTGTCCAGTCGTTGCTGTTGACTCAGTATCTGTACCACTTTGTCCAGTCGTTGCTGTTAACTCAGTATCTGTCCCGCTTTGCCCAGTCGTTGCGCCGATATCTTCCTCATTCGGATCAGTGGTTAAAACATTTGCTATAGCTGTCAAATTTGTTTCAACAATGGCAGTGGCAGTGGCAGTGGCAGCAATAGCAACAGTAGCTGAGGCAGTGCCAGTAATAGCAACAGTGGCAGAAGCAGAGGCAGTGTCGTTACCAAATATATTTGAAAAGGCATCAACAACGCTTCTAATAGCAGGCATGGCTTGTTGCACACCCGTAGCAATCTTACCAATCATTTCTGTGATCTGAGTGGCATCACAGCCTGTCATAAAAACAGAGCTAGCCAATAGTAGCATCACAAACATTTTTTTAAGCTTTGTCATAACTACTCCTTAAGCATGTATCAGCAATTCTGATGACAATAATTTAACGTGTTACCTCGCAAGATAGTAACACATTTTTTTACCATGCCTAAAACACTGAAATAGTTAGACTTTGTCAGTATTCCGGCTAAATCCAGAAATTTTGTGACAATGAGAAAGATTTCATGAGCGCAGAGTGCCTAAAAAGCAACCGGGGTAGTCTCGCTCAGGGGACAACCCCGGTTGTGTTAAAGAAAAGGAATCTTACAAATTTGCGCTCATGGTCTTGGGAGTAATTGCTTCAATGGTTTCTTCATAAATTTTCTGATAGCGAGTATTGAATTTTTCCATGTTGCTTTTGAAAACAGTCTGTAATTCTTCGTTTGAAAATTCAGTCCATTTGTTCATATTGCCATTCATTATAAGCTCCTGAAAAAAATAAGATTTCGAGATTTTGCTATAACTTTGTTGCTTTATTACAAGAATGATGTCGCCACTTTTGCTGCAATCCGCCAAGAAAAAGGTTTTTTGCTAAAAAAGCGAAAAAGATAGCTTGCAAAAAGAACCTTCAGATTGCTGGCTCGCAAACAAAGAAAATATTTTAAAGACTCTGCCCATCGCCTTGAATTTAGAAAGTACCTGGCTTAGAATCGTAAAAAAAGAGGCAGAGAATATTTATGGAACTCAACATGCATTTAAATACGGAACGAGCCGAGGCTTTTAATAAGGTTGCCGAAGAATACGAACGTTTTCGCCCCGGTTACCCCGACGCGCTTCGTGATAGTATTGAGCAACTGGCTTTATTAAGACCTGGCGCTGATCTTCTTGAAATTGGGGTTGGGCCGGGACAGGCAACCCGCCTGTTTTTAAACCGCGGTTTCAGGATTGTTGGAAATGAGCCAGGCGATCAACTGCGGTCAGTTGCCTGGAAATCTCTGAAGCAACCTGCTGATTTATCTCTCGAAGGCGGAAATTTTGAAGACTGGGATGCAGCTGATCGAAAATTTGACCTGATCTATAGTGGCAGTGCTTTTCACTGGGTCAACCCGGAAGTCGGCTTTCCTAAAGTAGCACGACTGTTACGCCCCAATGGCTGTATGGCACTGTTCTGGAACATGTTTCCAGGTAATGACGACCCGATATGGACAGATATAGAAAAAGCATATCTATGCTGCGCTCCGTCAATAGCAGAAAAGCGCTTTAATTGTGAATTTGACGAAACAATTGAGAAACGCCGTCAACAGATTAATCAAACTGGCTTGTTTGGCGAGCTGACAATCCATCATTTTCCATGGTCAAAGACTTTCACGGCACAGGAATTTATAGAACTGCACATGACCTATTCTGATCACATTCTTTTGCCGGCTGATCAGAGAGAAAAGCTTTTCGCCGAGCTTTCTGCTGTAATTGCCAGGTATGGCAACAAGTTAATTCGCCCATGGGATGCTGTTCTGTTCTTTGCCCGCCTGAAATCGGCATGATGGAATGGTCTGGTGAAAATTTCACCTGGAAAAAACTATCCGGAAGCTGGCGAGGGTTTGAGCCTGATGACCAGGGATGTTCTTTTTGCTCCAGGAATGGAACTCTTTAGCTCGAAGTTTGCCGGGGGATTTCCAGTCGTCCTGGGCCAGGAATTTTCTTACATACTCTCGCATAAAACCGCTGTTTTTGACCTGGGTAAGCTCGTCCAGGTATGTGTCTCCGGTTCCCGGCGCTTCAACTCTCATTTCCTTCCAGGTATCTACCAGCATTTCCCGCGCCGCGACTTCTTCCTCAAAGGTTTTCTTGTGGGAATTATCCTTGATCTGCTCAGGATTAGACTCAACCCAGTCCGAAAGAGCTGCTGCATAAGCCATCCAGGCAGCAATGATTCTCGGATCGCCGTCTTTAAGGGAGTCATCAATAACAATCGCTAACTGGGGTTCATCTTTGTCAGCGGTGTTGCCTGGCGTGTTGTCTGGCGTTGAACCGGATAAAAGGAGGCCGAAGGCCTCAATGGCCTCTTTGGTTAATCTTTCCCCATCAGGAGCTGATTCTTTGTAAGTGATTCGTAATTTCAGAAACCTGTTCCGAAATCCGGTCAGGTAGGATTCAGAAATGCGGTGATCCGAACTCTCAACCCCTTCCTCGTGGCATTGATCGTAGGTATGTCTGGCCCACAGGAATACATTGGTTCCGCCTTTGCCTTTCAGTTCTCGAATTCCTTCGTCCAGGCTTTTCAGGTTTTTGATTTTGCCCATATCCTCCAGAACCTCAAGGGCATTTACTGTTTGTGAAAATTCATCAATCACTACGGCAGATGAGTCTCCACCAGAGATATTCGGCAAACCCTTATCGTAAACGTAAATATCCAGCTTTATCAGGTTAGACAAGACATATCTGACACTGTATCCAAGTTCTGGCACCGGGTAGGCCTCTTTTTCCGCAAAATCGAGACCGGAGAGTCTGGGCGGGAAAGTAAGGTCAATGCTCTCGTCATGAAACGCCGCATTTGCGGGAAGCTCGGCCAGCAGTGGCAATGCCGCTAAAAAAAGCCACACAAACACCAGAAATTTCAGCTTCACGATTCACTCTCCTTGTTTCAGCAAAAAAGTAATTTTTACACTGTATCATTATTTATCCAGTCACCACTTCACTTCCTCATGATGCGCATTGGTAGCGATCTATATCAAGTTATTTTCTCGTCCGAAAATTTCTCATAAACAAAACTCACTCTTGTTTTGGTGCATCTACTTGTAATTTCAGGACTCGTAAAGATTCTTCAAGACCTTGAACCACAAATTGATCGCTGGAAAGCCGACGAGTGCGGTCAATGGCTTCTTCAAGGTTTCTTATGTCGATTTTCGGGTCTCCGATAATTGAAACTCTTTCTGCAGCATTTCTTAGTACAATCCCTTTTGCGTGCTTCAAAATATAGCGATAGTCCGCAAGGCTTGCTGGTTCTAGCTGTTGTAGCTGTTTAAGCATTGCCATGGCTGTTCCGGTTCCCTGCCATTGAACTATATATTGGGCGTCCGTGCGATTTTCATAGATTCGAAAGCCTTGGTAGACTGCTGAGATCATCGCCAGAATTGTTACCAGGCCAAGTATCCGGAGTTTAAGGCAGACTTTTTTTCCATATGCTTCAACTCCTGAGCTTAAGAATGATCGGAAAAAGGCAAGAGTAGTGGGAATCGCCAGAGGTAGAATTAAAAAAGGGCCAAAGAATGCAATTCCCATAATTGAGCAAAAGGCAATCAACACCAAAGCTTTTAGTATTCCAGGAATGCCCGTCAACTTGACTTTGCTTGTCGAAGCAAGGATTGAAGCTGAAAAAAAAGCGACAAGTATTATTAAACTCCAAAAATAAACTGGTGGAAAAAGCCTGTCAGCAATTGCAAACACACATTTTCCGCATGCACTGACTTCTTTTTCGGTGAATACCAGGGCAAGCAAGGCCAAGGCTCTTTTCATATCTTTTCGCTGTTTTTCAGGATTTTTTAAGAATAAGCTTTCTGTGTTTATTGTAAGATATTTGAATTGGAAATGCTATTGAGCGGAAAAATCTTGCAATCGAACAAGGTGTGTTAATAATATGCTGATCTTTATTGCTTCTGGTAGTGTTTTCATTGTAATACGCACAATCAGGTAGAAAATGACAACACAAAAGCCTTATAAGAAACTGAAAACAATCTGGCCTGTTGTTCTTATGTTTGTTGCCTCGCTCATTCTACTTCAGCACTTGCCCGCACAGGCTGATGAAGAAGCAGAGTTCCAGATGCGCGAACTGGTCAAAACAGCCGGATCGGTGCCAGATGCCATTGTTAACCCTCCTATGCCGGTAACCCATACATTAAGCGTAGGAGAATGGCTGGGCCGGTTCTGGCGAGAAAAAATTCTTGGTTTCAGAATCACCTATGCGTCTGCCCGTGGCAAAGTCTGCCACGCTAATCAGCGCGTGATTGCCGGAGCCGTGGAAATGTATAACATGGATAAAGGCAATGCATTGGCAACTTTGCGGCATGCTGATGCCACAACTCCATCAGGCGTGCTGGTCACCAGTCGATACCTCAAGTCACCAATAACCCTTCCTGAAACAAATTGCGAATACTGCAGTTACGGTGACCTGACCTGTAACGGTATTGTCTATTGCACACAGCATGGAACAACCCCGGAATATCTCGCCGCGCTTCTCAGGGTAACCGGCCTGAAGCCACGTTCAGAGCTTCGTGGAGGGGAACTTGGTTTTTTCGTGGTCGGCTTAACGGTGTTTTTTTTCCTCACTGCCATGGTTCTGCTGGCGTTGTTTTTTAAGACGCGCAAACCGGCCGAAGGCATTCAGTCTGAGTGAACTGATGCTGTGAGGTGAACTTCGTCGACTCTGTTCAAAATCGAATTGAGAAGGTTGGCAAGCCTGATTCCTGATAACCATATTTGGCGGGAACAGGAACGAAGATTATTTCGCACATAGCTATCGCCGAGTTGGTGGTTTTCGGGAAGGATATAGGCATGCCACCGCGCTACCTGATTGCTTTCTGCTGCCCAACTGGTGAAATCAGCGCTTTTGCGTTCACTTTCAGTAATTGCACCCCAGACGTGTTCAAGTGCGGCTAATTTCTCGTTTTCGCTGCCCTGAAGCTCGTCGAGAAGGCAAGAATCCCAAACTTTGTGAAGGTTCGTTTCTTTCTCAAAGAATGATACAGCAACTGTGTTGCCGCCAAAATCTCCATCAGGAGCGCAATGCATCGGCTGATTAAGATCGCCGACCAGGTGAATTACGAACATGAGAGCTTCGCGGCGCTCAGAATCGGATACCCCAGAATTTTGCAGCTGATCTGTAAG
The DNA here is from genome assembly GCA_018818125.1 of Candidatus Rifleibacteriota bacterium. Classification (GTDB taxonomy): domain Bacteria; phylum Muiribacteriota; class Ozemobacteria; order Ozemobacterales; family Ozemobacteraceae; genus Rifleibacterium. The sequence continues at coordinate 27,033 of JAHISQ010000031.1, read as the reverse complement.
ATGCGACAGCGCCGACAAGACGCTGGAACCACCCAATTCTGGAGTGCTTTCTTCCCACTCTCTTGCCGAAGAAAACTTAACATAGTGCCAGACCGCTGTTTCTGGGCGTTCTTTCTTTATCTGGTCTGCCCAAAGAGCTACTTCTGCCATGGATTTTCCTTTCAGGATGCGACCAATCTCTTCTCTTGTAGAAGGGGTAATCATCTTTTCAGCGATTCTGGCGATGAGACGATGCCCTGTTTCACCCCATGCCCAGGCGGTTTGAGTCAGTCCAAGACCGAAGAGCAATACAAAGGCGAGTCGTATCCCATAAGACCAAAGTCGCCATTCTGTTCTTGTTTTCATTCTTTGCCTCCTGCGCCCATCTGCCGCGCTAATTTGAATCGTTAAAGTCAGGATAGCAAAATTCATTCTAATAGCAAAATCAATATTTCTGTGTTAAATTATAAGAAATACTTATGGATACGCGTTTGCTACGATCATTTCTGGCTGTTACGCGGACCGGGAATTTTTCTCGTGCTGCGGCAGAAGTCTGCGTGTCACAACCCGCTCTGAGTCAGGCAATTCAGTCCCTGGAAAAAGATCTTGGTTGTAAGCTGTTCGTTCGTGGTCGTAAAACGGTTTTGACGCCTGCGGGCGAGCGCCTCAGGGAATACGGTGAGCGAATCTGTCACCTGCTGGAAGACGCCAGAGACGATTTGCAGCGTCTGGCGGGTGGACTAACCGGCACAGTCCGCCCGGCAATTCTGGAAAGCCTGCTTTTGTTTCTATTACCTGATGTATTGGCTGAATTTGCCCGCGAATTTCCACAGGTGAACTTTCAATTTGCCCTTAAAGAAACCATTGGAATCGAGCAGGCAGTATTGACCGGAGATGCTCATTTCGGCCTGGTATCTCGCCCGCCAGCCACGCGTCAACTTGTTGAAGAAAAATTGGCTGAATTCCCGCACATCCTTGTAGGATCAGCAGACATCCCGGGAAGCACTAGAAAGCTTATGGGCAAGCTTCCACTGTTCCTGCTTGGCACCTGGCAGCGTAATGTCGTAGAGGAGAAAACCAGCTTTCTCACGCAGTTTCCAGATGCCAGAATATTGAATCCAATCAATCATGTTGCAGTGATAAGGCAGCTGGTTGCTCGCGGACTGGGCCTGGCTATTTTGCCGGCGTTTGCCATGGGGCCTGATCTGCGCGTGCTCGAAACCTTTGCTGACATGAAAATGCAGGTGTTTCTAATTCGCCGCCGCGAAGATATGGTAAAGCTTTCCACCAGAGAAGTCCCGTTGCTGCCGGCCGCGGAACATTTCATTAGCTTTCTCACGCGCGCTCTCGCTAGGAATTAATTATCATGGAGGTGCAGACTGCTCATGAAAGAATCTTTTGCTGAAAAAAAGTTGCTGAACAGGTTGAAGAATGCGGGTGTTTTAGTTTTTTTTCTTGCGTTTGCTGCAATTGTTCAGAGCCAGATGCCTGCGCAGGAGCCTGTCTCGATAGTTAACGCGACTGTTGTCAGTCGCGATGTCTGGCAGGATGTTCCTGCTGCTCAAAATCTGATGTCGACTCAAGACAGAATTAAGGGCATTGTAATTCATCATACAGCGGGAAGAGCGCCGGTCGAAGCAGACGAAGCCATGATCCTGAAAAATATTCAGAGTTTCCATATGACCGACATGAAGTGGGGAGACATCGCTTATCACTATCTTATCGCTCCATCTGGTAAGATTTATGAAGGTCGAAACCCAAAGTTTGCCGGTGATTCTGGTACTAAATACGACACAAACAGTCTGTTGATGATATGTTTCGTTGGCACATACGATAAGCGACTTCCTACCCCGATGGCCAGGCATTCGCTGAAAAAGCTGATTAATAACAGACTTGCGTATTATCGCCTTGTTGAAAGTAATGTCTGTTGCCATCGTGACCTGGCTCAAACAGATTGCCCCGGAAATGCTTTGTATGGCTGGGTACAACTGCAAAAATGGGGCGCAGAACAATAGAATTTAAAAGTTTATCTGGTTATTCAGGAGCGACAAAGCTCACTGATCTCCACTGCCAGATTACCGTTCCCAAAGGAAAAAGTCCTCGTGTAAACGAGGACTTTTCGGTTCTGCGCTAATATTTGCTCAATTTACCTCAAGAATTTTGGAAGTTTGATATCTTGCTGGTGAATAACCTTATTGGCTTTGTGATCAAAGGTTTTTACAACAACTTTGTCTGAGTAAAGTTCAAGATTTTTGGTCCAGAGATTATCATGCTCAACCAGATTCATTTTTATGCCTTCGAGAATGCTTCTTCCGTTCAGATCACAGTTGTTTATATTGAAGATTCTTCTGTTGTATACGTTTAAAAATCCTCTTGAATACTTGTTTTCAGCACCCATGTGAACATGCCCGGCAACCCACATGAATACCTGTTTGTGCTTCTTCAGTATTGCTTTAATGGCGTCCATTGGCTGGATTGTGAAGTTGCTGATTCCGGGCTTGATCTTGGTCAGAATTTTCCACCAGAGAGGGGCGTGGCAGAAGACGATAGTTGGCTTGTTCTTGTGCTGGTAGAGTTGCCAGTCAAACCACTGCAGCTGTTTTTCAGAAAGTTCCGCATAGTATTTTGTGTCGAGAGAGTCCAGAGAGAGGAATATCAGATGGTAATTGCCTACAATTTTACTGTAATAGAGCTCTTTCATGTCAAAAGTCTGCATGAAGCGGTTTAGCTTCTCGCTTCTTTCCCTTGTCGGCGCCATTTCTGGATGCCAACTGCCATCGCTTTTGCTGAAAACGTAGTCATGGTTCCCGTTTATTAAGGAAAGAGGTTTCTTCAGCTTCGAAAAATACTCTTTTGCGAACTTGTATTCTTCTGATGTACCGGTCGTCTCACACACATCGCCTACTGCTACAACCAGATCCGTATCTTTCCATGTATTGAGGGTTTCAATCAGCTTTTCTTTCGCTTTAATGTTCTTTCCGGGGAGATGCGGGTCGCCTAATACTGTAATGGTATAGGGCTCTTTTATTTCAGAAGCTGCAAGAGCAGATGAAAACAGACAAAAAACAGATAGTAGAATAACAAATATTCTGTTGCGACCAGTTAGCATAAGAAAGTCCCTCTCTAATTCCAGAATTACCAATATCTATGATTTTAAAGTCTTCTGCCATAAATCTCAAGAGCTAATAAGTCCATATTCTACGAACCATTCCACTGCATCTTCTCGACGAATTTCGCTTGCGAGGCTTAGCTTCTACTACCTGTTGAGAGCTTCTTCCAACAGTGTGTAAACGTGGCTGCCGATTAATGTGTCATTGGCTTTAGCGTGATCCAGTGCCGTTTTTCCGTTTTTATCCTTGATTTCCACCTTGGCGCCAAGTGATCTAAGGGCATAAACTGTTTTTGCAGCCGTAAAATCGATTCTATCCGCGGCATACATAAGAGCTGTGCAGCCATTTTTATCGACTGCATTCACATCAGCCCCGGCTTCTACAATTGTTTTAAGAACTCTGTCAGTCACATTTTTTCGACCAGCAATCTGCATTAGAACAGTAGAACCATCTGAGTCGCGGGCATTCACATCAGCCCCGGACCTAAGCAATAGCTGAAAAATCTCAGGATCCAAAGCTTCCATCAATAGAGTTTTTGCCTTGGGGCTTCTTGCATTCACATCGGCGCCGAGCTTGATCAAAGCAATGGCAATCTTGTTGCTTGAGTTGGAGAAGGCATAAGCCAGAAGAGGTTCACCAGTTGAGTCACATGTGTTGATGTCGACACCAGCATCAATAAAAGCTTTGATTATATCAGGGTTTGGGTTGTCCATTGCTGCCACAAAAACTGCAGGCCAGCCGACTTTTGGTTGAAAATGAATATCCGCACCTGCCTTAACCAGATCATTTATTATCTTGGTATCTGTCGCCCACCTCGCTGCAATTTGCATCGGCGTATAGCCATCAATCGGGGTATTTACTTCGCCAGACTTTATAGCCTGGTAAATGAGATCGATTTTGCCTTTTATAAGGGCATCAGCTTCTGTTGCTGATTGAGCAAAAACATTATGACTGAACAAAACGACTGTGAACAAAAGAATAACAGTAATTTTTTTCATTTCAATCGGCTCCTTGATTTTTTACCCTATAATGCTCCCACTGTTTTCATGAAGCTGTCAAGTTGGGACCTTGTCGACAGGGATTGCTTTGTCTGATGACAAAGCAAAAGTCCTCGTAAACACGAGGACTTTTGGGTTCAAGAGCTGGTTTATTATCAGTATTTATTTTTGCCGGAATATTTCATACCATCAGAAAAATCCGGAGTTCAGTCTGGTGATAGTCGCGGCATGAACGCTTATGAGAGCCAGTCCAATTGCAACGGGAAACTGATAAATATTGCTGATAATCCCAGCCTTGTCAGATGCAGTGATTTCAATTTCTTCCAGCGGATTACCAAGCTCAATTGCGATTCCAAGGTTTTTGCCTATGGACTGGCGAAAAACCTCATCGCTACTTGGGCCACCAGATAGAATAATACGACTTATTTTGCTTTCTCTGCTTTGCTCAAGAAAGTAGTCGAATGAACGCCGCGCTTCAAAGCTTATCTTTTCGGGACTTATTTTTTCTTCATCGTTCTGCATACTTCTGGTGAAGATCAAAATGCCTGATTTGACTACAGATATATTAGTGGTTTGCGCTCCCACATGAATAATACCCGTATTTTCTTCGCCTTCTGCGTGCTTTTTACACGCACTTTCAAAGGCTTTTACTGAGGCTAATATGTCTACTGAAAAATTTGCACAACTTATTCCTGATTCCTGCAAGGTTTCAGCATATTCACCAAGCATACTTTTTTCTGCCATCAAAAGCATGACACACTTTTTTGTCACAGGATTTGCTTCACTGAAATCAGGCTCTTTTTCATTAAGAAGTTTTGCTGAAAAAGTGTATTTTTCCGGATCGCAATAAGTCTGAGCTTCGCTATTTAACAACTTATTGAACTCCCGATACGAGAACTCGGGTAATCTGGCGAAACGTGTGGTGGTAGAGACACCAGGAATAGAAACACAGACGTTTTCAGGTTGTTTTTCTGCTGAAAACAAGAATTTTATCGATTTAAGAGCATCAACTATGGATTTTCTGTCAATGATTTTCCCATCTTTGATGGCGGGTGTCGGGAAAGTCACGCAGCCATGATCAGTCAGCTGTATCCCAGAATCGACTACTTTTAACTTGATGGCCTTAATGGCTGAAGAGCCAATATCAATTCCAAGGAATTCATTTCTGTTTTTACTGTTGTACATATTTATGATCTCCTGATCTGTTGAGAATTTTATTCTAGCACAAATGCTACGGGGCGAAGAGTCGTGTTCTATTGCCACCTCCTGTTCTGATATGCCTTTCTATTGGCGTTTTCCAATAAGTTGCCAAAGAAAAGCGACAATGAAACAAGCAATGGTTTGGGGGTAATTTGCCAGAATTGCCAAAAACCTTACGCATAAGTTGTTAGAGTTGGCTTTTCTGGCTAATTCAGCAGCCAGTCGCTGCATTTTTTCATTCAATAAAGAAACTCAACAAAAAATCAGTTGAACCACTTTAGAATGCTGTTTTGAAAATAACCGGCCTGATGAAAAATATTAGGCCCGAATCTTCTAAATTCATTGTAACTGCTATTAGACAATGTGTCAACAGTCGCATCGGGCGTGTTTTCAGGTGTGCAAAAATATGTTAAAATAATATATAGAGCCTCTGTTAGAAGTTATTTGCAGTGCCGAAAGATCAGTTTTTTTATAACAACGATTTGTTCTGCTGAAAATATTTCTGACTCGCACATGATTTAAGTGAAATCGCAATATGATTGGCTTTCAAGGGGCAAAAGTGAAGATTTCCGGCAACGAACTTTATCAGTCTTATTCCGGGATGAGCCGCACCTCATCTCAAAATACTTCCTCCTCAGATTCAGAGAAGTCTGGCGATTCAAAGCCCGGACTTCCTGTGGCAAAACAGGGTTCATCCGAAAAAACAGGTTCGATTGAAGGTAAAATGGAATCTGGCACCAGTCAGACTGGACAAAATGGTAACAAAGAGCTCAACACTGAGGAGCTGGCGGTTGTTAACGAACTCAAACAGACCGACAAAAAGGTAAGGGCTCATGAAGCTGCTCATGTCGCAGTTGGCGGGCAATATGTGACTGGCGGTCCGAGCTTTGAATACAAGACCGGACCTGATGGAAAGCAATATGCCGTTGGAGGTGAAGTTCAGATCGATACTTCAGAAGTGCCCAACGACCCGGATGCAACCATAGCCAAAATGGAAGTTGTCAAGAAGGCAGCCCTTGCGCCGGGCAGTCCTTCTCCGCAAGATCGGTCTGTCGCCGCTGCCGCCTCTCGAATTGAGGCACAGGCAAGAATTGAGGCAAGCAGTGCCACTAAAGACGGTGATAAAACAGTCAGCAATAAACAGGTCGGACAGAATATAGACCGCAAGGCTTAGTTGTCTCTCAATGGTATTTTCTGTAAAATGTGTCATCCTCGTAAACCTTTCTGAGGTAGTAAAAATGGTGGCGAACTCGAAGAAGGCAATCGCGTCTCTGTGCTTTTCCAAATGCGTGCGGCACTGATTTTCCCTCCACAGTGGGATCCGCGGCAGCCTCCTCTCGCGCCTGCAGTGTTGGCTGGAGTCCTGCGGTCGGCTGGGGCTGATGTCAGGATTTTTGATCTGAATATAGCCCTTTATCGGCGTCTGCTGCGTTCGAAGGTTCCCGGTGGCATAGAGGATTTTCTGCTCAAACGTTTGCTCGATCCTAATTCGTTAGGTGATGCCGCGGGTTATCTGCGAACCTGCGGAGAAGTTCAGAAGATCTTCGACGAGCGTTTCGATCCGCGAGGAAAAGGCCGCCTGTTCTGGGACGCATGCGGAGGCCTTCCTTCTGCCGTTGCCTCTCTTGGCTGGCAGGGCACCATGGGCACGCCCGACAAGCTCCCGTTCCTCAGTCATCTGGAAAGCGAAATTACTGATATTCTGGAATGGGCCCCCGAGCTGATCAGTATTTCAGTCATCTCAGACACGCAGTTGTCGGCGGCACTTGCTCTGGCAGCATTTTTCCGGCGTGCCCTGCCGAAGTCCCGCATCATCCTCGGCGGCGCTGCTATTACTTATCGCCGCAGCCTTCTGTCCGATCAGGCCTGGTTACGATCGACGATCGATGCTGTGTGCCTGGGTGACGGCGAACCTCTTATGGCTGCTCTCGCAACCGGCGCTATCCCTGCTGGAGCTCCCAACACTCTGACCTGGAATGAATCCGGTGAATCGCGCACCGGTATTTCAATTATTCAAGATGTATCATTTTCGAATTCGCCTGATTTCAATGGCCTCCCGCTCAACGAATATCTGACTCCGCAGCTGGTGATGCCGGTTGAAACAGCCAGGGGTTGTCATTGGGGTCGCTGCGCTTTCTGTATTCACCCGGTCCGGGCTGTGACAGGCCGCCCGCTGTACCGTCCGAAACCGATCACCGTGGTCGCCGCAGAAATAGAGCGACTTTTCGCCGCCGGATATCGGCGGTTTTTCATTGTAGATGAAGCCCTTCCCCCGTCTCGCCTGCGGGAGCTGGCTGACCTTTTCAGTGCTCTTCCGGAGCCGGTTTCCTGGATCGGGTATGCCCGTCTTGATGCGGGCCACGACCGCGCCGGCTTCATCCGGGCTCGCGCCGCAGGTTGCCGCAAGTTGTTTGTCGGTGTAGAAAGCGGCTCTGATCGGATTCTGACGAAATTTAACAAAGGGGTTGATGCCGCCCGCGCCCGTCGCGTATTGCTCGACGCCGCCGCGGCTGGACTGGCGGTGCATTTTTTCCTGATGACCGGCTTTCCGGGCGAGGAAGAAAACGACCGGCAGGCAACGCTCGACCTGCTCGCCGATGTCTGGCCCGCGTTCGATCCGTTCGGTGTGTCTTTCGACCTGTTCTCGCTGACGGGTGAACTGGAAACCGATCTGATGGCTGACCCGGCTGCATATGGCTGGAACGGCCCGAAACGCAATTCCCTCAACGACCTCGCCTGGCAGTTTCCGCTCTCGTCTGGATCTGCGGCGGCAGAAGCGCTGACCGACTTCAGAAGCCGGATACACGCCCTTGCCGACCACATCTTAGGCCCCGCTTTTGGCTTGCGCCACGCTTCGCTGGCTCAAGACTCCCTGCACCTGCTTTTGCTCGATGCGCGAATCTGAAAACTAAGAATAATTAAATCAGCAGGCAATGCGCCGCTTATTCCGGTATATATCCTTCTTCAGTATCAATGGATAGTTTGATGTCTACAGAGGATATTTCTTCGATTTTTTCAGTCTTAGTATTGGCACGCCAGGCCTTTTCGCATAGAGACTCCTGGTTGATTTAAATAGTGGTTGATGATCAGTCTGTTAATGTTGTCTGATCATCAGTGGTTGCATCCGGATTCTCTTCGTTGATGATTTCGTCTTCGAATTCATTGGAGAACTCAAAAATTGCATCAGGAAAACGTTTGCGCAGATCTTTCTGTTCCTCAAGCTTCAAAGAAGCATTTCCGATGCTTATATTCAGGGCTTTCAGATTTTTCAATGACTCTGGCAGCTCTGTTCCGCCGTTCGAGTTGATTGCCAGATACTTAAGATGCTTGAGATTGCCAACGAACTCAGGCAGTTCTCTTATAGCGTTGTAGTCCAGACTAAGCCTGGTCAGACTTGAAAGCGAAGCAACCTGTGATGGAAGTTCGGTGAGTCCGTTTCTTCCAAGGTCAAGAATTTCGAGATTCTGGAGTTTTCCCAGTGCCTGCGGCAATTCTTTGACTTTTGCAAGCTCGGCATTTTCACCTTCGAATGCATGTGCATCAATGGCGCCATAGAGTACCAGTGTTTTCAGTTGTGTCAGATTGCCGATAGATTCGGGCAGAGAAATGTTCATCTGGCTGCCGTTGCCGTTGTCGATGACGATACTTTCCAGCTCTTTCAGATTGCCGATTTCGACCGGCAGATCCTCAAGCATTTCCAGACCGGCGATTTGAAGTTCTTTAAGATGGATGAGCGAGCCGAACGCAGAAGGAAGATGTTTCAGGGCAAGATCGTCTGAAATTGCCGGTTCAGGCGCATCAATTTCAGTTGATACGGTCGGTTCGGTTGAATCGACTTCGCTTGCTTCAGTTGGATCTGTCGATTCTTCGTAACAGCAGCCGAGATAAAGTTTGGTAACCTTTTCAGGCTCGGCAAGAGCCGCTGTCAGGCTTTTATATGTATCTGCCCATACCGCGAAGGATGAGAGAATAAAGAGTCCCAGGAGCAAAACGATAAGGTTGTGTCTTTTATTCATAATTAATTATTCCTGGCTGTTGTATATTGGCCAGTATGGATCCATGCTGATTTCAGCGGCTTTGCAGGCTGACTCAAAGACATTCGCCTGGTCACCAAGAATCATTTTATCGCAGAGGGTTTTTGCATCAATCGCATTGGCGTCGGTTTCATAACCATCTGCTCGCCACACCTTTTTTATCTGCTTAACAAGGGCGATTTTGCCTTTTTCATCAAGCATCTGCCAGTCGAAGACATCTTTCATCAGTAGACTTTTAAGATCTTCGTCGTTGATTTTTGCAGGGGACTGAACTTCAGTGGCCGGTTCCGGTGTGACGACAGCTTGAGACTCATCGCTTGCGGCATCAACGAGAGAATATTCGACCAGAATGTAGCGCTCGCCTTCGGATTTGATTAATGCAGAAAATTTGCTGGCAACGCTGACGTCTTCTTCGGTCTCTTTCCAGTCTGCTGGAGTGCCATGGACGTCAGGAATTCCGTCTGGACCGTTGCTGTAAATAGTGCCGGTTGCTTTGAAAGCCTTGTTGCCAATATCTTCGAGAGAATCAAGCTGTGAAAAATAGAATACTTCGCCGTCAGCGCACGGGATTGTATAAGAACTTTCCTTGTGCTGCTTAACTTTCTGGCCAAAATATTTCATGGTCGCTGTATCAACCTGTTCAGTGGTTGCAATAACCGAACACCCGTCTTTGCTCTTTTTCAGCGACTTGAACTTGTTGATGTAAAGGTGACGAAGGGCAAAATCAAGCATAGCCTGATCTGATAATGCGCCTTGGGCGAAACTTTCGACATTTGCTTCAGAAAAGTTGCTGAAAAATACGTTCAGCTTCCTTTGTTTTGCCGGTTCCAGTTTTATCGTGGCGGCAAAGCCCAGCGTTGCAATAACCATCATAATTGTCAGAATAGTCAGGATTTTTTTCATGTTTGTCTCCAGTGTTTTGTGCTGCAAAAAGCAGAATTATTTTGATTGCAACGGCACAATGGTAAAAGAATACGCGGTATCTTCGTCGGAGCCACCTGCTCGGAACGCAAAGCTCCAGCCATTGTATTCCCATACAGTATTTGTGTAATCTTCTTCTTTTTCGCCTTCTTTGCCAGCGCCGGCATTTTTACTCAACCATGCCTGCAGTTCTTTTGTGGGAATTTCTTCACCGTCGAGTATGATTTCAGCGATATTTCCGGCTTCGTCCCAGTCAATAACCAGTGTAACCGAGGACGATTCTGGATCTATCTGGAAATCATATTGAAGCCTGGTTGCTTCTTCCATCTCTGTGCTTTCGCCGAGGGCCTGCGTTAACTTTGCAGTGAGGTCTTCGCGCTTGGCGTCTTTGCTGAATATGACTTCGGTTCCTTTGAGCATAAGGGGAAATTCTGTCGAGTCAGAAGTGGCTGCGGTCGCAGAAACGGTTTCGGTCGCGGCGATGGCTGCTGGCTCAACGGCTGCTTCAGCAAAACCATGGCATGATGCGGTCATGAGAACTGCGAGTATAATTTTTACTATCTTAGTGCTTTTCAATTTGTTTTTCTCCATGTTGGTTCTATGAATTTATTTCTGGGCGGGTGTAAATTTCCCGCTGATAGCCATGTAACGGACATCGGGTCCCTCAAAGCCTGGCGTTGTGTAGGAAATAATGACAACAAGACCGTCTTTAAAGGTGGTAACTTGACGAACACTGTATTCGAGCGGATAGGCGCGGCTTTTCGGCAGTCGTTTGTCTTCCTGAAGAATCTGAACTGTTCCCGATGCTTCTTCGATACCAGCAATGGAAAGTTTTAGCATCTTTGCTGGCCCGAAATCGGTTGGAATGTCTTTGAGGGCCGGTTTGGTTTCAGTTGTATCCAGTATGACTTTATACTTTGCTGCAATACCCGACGCTCCGCCGTCTATTCCTGGTTCAAGAGAGAAAACATTGTCGGTGAATGTGCTGTGGTCAGTCGGTAGATGGATGAGAAGGTCAGAACCAGGATTCTCGTTGCTTTTAATTGAAAACCGTTCAAGTTTCGCGGCTTCAATGGCTTTTTTGAGTGCCTGTTCAACTGTTCCAACTGCTTCGTCATTTTCATCGTTCAGTTCGATGGAACTGGTAGCTACCTGTTCGTTTTTCAGAACATCAATCACCCATAGTTCGGCATATGGAAAACCGGAGCCGTCGTGAATCCCGATCTGGGCAAAGGAATAATACTGCCCTGATTCAGAAAAACCAATGGACCGAAACTCTGCAAAATCGCCAGCATGGCTGATGGTAACGCAAAGCAAAAATGTGAGTGTGATAAAAAAGTGTTTCATGATTATATCCTTACGGTAGGGTTATTTTCCGCGCCGAAGTTCTATCAAATTGCAGTTTACTTCACTGGTTGAGCCATGATGTGAATAGGCAAATCCGGTGAAACCGATCCCCTGTGTGAATTTCCAGGTGGTCATATCGGAGTTGGTGGGAAGAGTGATCGAAAATTCATCAGATGCTTCTGTAGCATTCAGCCCTATAACGGATGAGGCAACAAACGGTGTTTTACCTTCAACGGTATACACAAACATCGAGTTGCCGGAAAGAATCTGAGAGGTTTCACCAAAGGATTTACCAACAACCAGCGGAAAATCGAGAAGCAGATCAGCTTCAGTAACGAATTCTCTTAAGCTCTCATCGCTGATTGCTTTTTCCCAGATCTCCTTAACTCTTTCCTCATTTTGAATGACGTAAAGCTTCCATAATCCGACCATTACTATAAGGAACGGGGCAGGTTTTACATCTTTTTCATAAAAGCAGAGGTCTGTGGGTAAACCCGAGCCTCTTGCAATAACGATGTTTTCGCGCTCAACCACCGAAGTGATTTCTGTTGTCCAGGAAAGAGTTTCGTTCAGCTCTTTCCCGTCGGATTCCGATTTCACATCTGCTGTGTAGACCCAGACTGTACCGGTAGCCAGAGGAAACGGAACTGGAAAGTCTGTTGCCATGGCAGAAAGGGAGATCAAGCAAAATAAGGACAAAAAAACATGTTTCATAAGATTCCTATCTGGTTATTAAGAGAATAGAAACGCTGGACTATAAAAAACACCTGGGAAAAAAGGTGACTTGTGTGTCGTCTTTGTTTCTCTACGAGGTCATTGGACTTTATCACTTACTGATCAAAGGTTCAACTTTAAAATCAGTGATATAGAAGCTGCAGGTTAAAAAGTGATTGGTGAATTGTTGTTATTCTGATAGACTTCGATCTTCTGTGTACAGGTCAAAAATTGCAAAACTGTTTTTTACCGGAAGACCTTTACCTCCAGACTATGAAAGGGATTTTATCATGAAAAAGAGTTTCACTCTTCTTATCCTTGCCGGATTGTTCGCTTTTTCCGCACCAACATTTGCAGCTGATGTAAATGAAACAGCAAACACCGAGTCTTTTGCACAGCAAGCTCAGGAGGTTGATCTGGATGTCGACAACCCGATTGAAAAGGCGTTTGCCAAAGATTTCGAAATGGCTCAGGCGACTGCAGAAATCAATTACGTTAACGAAGCCTATCTTGAAGCGTGGAAGGCTGAAATGGCTAATGTCGCCAGTGTTCTGAAAAAATCTTTCACGAATAAGGAAGACGGTAAAAGGGTTGATGATTACGTGGCAGCTTATAACACTCTGGCTGATAAAGCTTTTGAATTGGAAATGCTCAACTGGATCTCTGATCCGGAAGAATCTGTTGCCAACCGTTCATTTGGCACGGGTGCCACTGGCGGTGCCATGTTGGCCCAGGGAGAGATATTTCAGCAGGCAACTCTGAACCTGATTGCCCATTATCAGGCCAATCCTGAACTTGTCTATACTTTCATCTACAATGGAAAAGGCGCTGATCTGGAAAAACTCAGAGCGCAATAGTAGTTAAAATAAATCCCTCGTTCGCGCTGATTCGCGAACGAGGGATTCTTTCATTAGAAGCGGTCTGAGCGGAAAAAATCAAACTAGTCCAGTGATCAATAGTTGTCTTTTCAAGGTTCTTCTTTGATTACTACCGAAAGAAGCTTCACAGACAATTTATTCGAAAGATCTGTTTGAGCGCTTATTTTGAGCGTGGCATAGAATTCTTCCTGTTTGGGCACTTCAATAGAAGCGGTCAGGTTCAATATGCCGGCTTTGCTGATTGCTGCGTCTGAATAGACGACCACAATGCTTTCCCCGTATTTCTTGTAATCGTCCGCCTTTTCTTTCTCGAGAAAATTTCTAACTTCTTTTTCGATAACCGGCATCAGTTCGTATCTTTCAAAAACTGTATTGCTGGCGATTTTATAAAGGTCAAGGGTGTCGGTCTGCCATTTGCTTGAAAGACCGTAGAGAAGAAGATTAGAGTCTTCACTCCATGAACAGAGCATAGCAGCGTGGTTTTTTTGTATTCCGTCAATAGTGAAATAATCAGAGTTTTCAAGTGTTCTGACGATTTTTTTGGCAACTGTGTCTACTATATAGTTTTTCGTCGTGTCAGTTTCGGAAATCTCGCTAAGAGATTCTTCGTCATTCCATGCCAGCGAGTATTTTCCGTCGGGCGATTCCGTGCCAGGTAAAGGCAGATAGTTTTTCGTTGTTTCGGCCCCGGTAACTGGCATTAAAAAGGCCAGAAAAAGAGCCGTAACCATGGTTGTGATACATAAAAATCTTTGGTTTTTTTTCATTCAAATTCTCCTGCAGCTGCCTGCGTATAGCGTATAAACTATTGTGATTCAGGTGCACTCAACTCGGGTTTTGCCACCTCACCCTCGATTATTCTGAATTTCATCTTTTCTTAGGGAAAGGAACTCTTTTATAGCAGATCCTTTTTGAAAATTCCAGCAGCATACGCAAGTATAAGGGCAAGCGTAAGTCTCAAATCGAAAAAATAAACTTTGGCCTGCAGAAGAGGCTGTTGTTTCAACGTTACTGGTTGTGGCTAATGGGTGTGTTGATGGGTCCATTCTCTGGTTTTGAACAGATACCCGTTCTATTTGCTTTTTGGGGAACCTTTGACCGGAGCGGGGTAGGCCAACAATAATTCAGGAGTCACCCCGTTGGCGGCAATGATCTTTTTGTAAACATCGACCGCAGGTGTCGGAACACGGGTATAATCGCCATTTTTGCATTCTGCCGAATATAATCCGAAGCGCTGATCGAATGTTCCGAGTTCGTAATTGTCGGTGATCGACCAATGCAGATAACCGATTACCGGGACACCCTCGTCAATGGCTTTCTGCATTTCCTTCACATGCTGTACAAGAAAGGCTTCGCGCGTCCATCCATCCGGGCGCGGCTTACCGTTTTCGGTTGCCATGCCATTCTCAGCGACAAGAACCGGGAGTTTGAAAACCTTCCAGTAGTTCTTCAGGCATTCGGCAAAGCCCTGCGGGTAAATCTCCCATGAAGCCGCCGGTTTAAAGCCGCCCGGAAAATCCCATCTGCAATAGTAATCAAGGGCAATGTAATCCAGGCACTCATTTTTGTTTTCGAAATAAGTTGTTCCGGGAACCTCTGGAACCCCGTGTTGTCCGGCCGTCAGATTAGCAACAGCGCCGGTCTTTCCAGGTTTCATGTCAAAGAAGATAAGATCCGCGCCAAGTGCGGAATATGTGCCTGCGTAATTATTGAAGGAAACATACGCGACCTTGTCAAACTGATGAAGGATCTTATAAGCAAGCTTGTGGCAGGCAATCCAGTTGGCGGTTACTCTCGCTGCTGTGAATGGGTTCTTCTGACCAGGAGGAAACCCGCCCAGAACATAACCGCTCGCAATGATAATCAGAGGCTCGTTGAAAGTCATCCACCAGTCAACTTCAGAGCCATATTCTTTCGCAACGAATTCCACGTATCTGCCAAATGCCTCGCGACTCTTCGTGTTTTGCCAGCCGCCGCATTTTGTTTCAATCCATGCCGGCCAGCTGAAATGTACCAGGGTCACAACCGGCGTGATTCCGTGCTTTTTCATCGAGGCGAATAAATTGTGATAAAAAGCAACGCCCTCGGGATCAATCACTCCTGGTTGTGGCTCGATTCTGGCCCATTCGATACTGGTTCTGAACGCGTTGCATCCCATTCCGGCGGCGAGAGAAACATCCTCGTCGTAGCGATGAAATCCGTCGGCAGCGTTTTTGCAAATATCCGCGGTTTTACCTTTCGCTTCAAACGGTGGCCAGCATCCGGTATTGCAGCTGCCTTCCCATTGATACCCTGAAGTCGAAACACCCCACAGAAAGCCATCCGGCAGGCCGAAACCTGAAGATTTCGGCGCGGTTTCGCCTCTTGTTTTTCGTGAATCTACCTTGCTGGAAAGGCTTAGCAATTCTGCGCCTTCTTCGGTTCCGTCAAACCAACCGTTTTGGGCAATGGAAGATTCCATCGTTTCTACCCAGCGGCCAGTATCATCGGCAGAAACTGCGCTGGCCTGTTTTTTGAGCGTTTCCAGCCGTTGCAGTAATGTCTTGTCAGCTGGCGAATCTGACAGATTTTCACTCAATATTTCACGGGTAAAAATATCGATCAATGAACCATAAGAAACAAGCACGCCCGCATCGTCTGTTCCTTTTTGCTCAATGAACGAAATGATTTTTTCTAGTTTTATACTGCGATTTGGTTCTGAAAGAGCAAAAACCTGCTGTGCAATTGTCATTGACTCGCCATTAAGACGGTCAGACAGGCTCTCCAACTGACTGAGCCGGCGACTTCCGGCTACGTTGCGGATAAGACCGGCCTTGCGGGATGGCGACGTGGCTTCCAGCACGCGAAAGAAAGAATCTTTTCCCTTTTGTCCGGACAAAAACGAAAGGGCCTGGTAGCGCATACCCATAGTTTCTATCTTATCCAGGCGAGTTTGAAGAGTTTCTTCCCCGGCATATCCGATTCCGGCGCACAGGCACATTCCAACGCTCAGAACATAGAAAAACAAACGCCGGGACAAGGTCTTTTTTTCAATCATTGCATTTTCCCCTCTTTGTTGGAAGCCAGAAGCCTGAATACTTTTAGACTACTCTTCCGATTTTTTTTTGTCAAACTCTGCGAGGGCTAAGGTTGGCAAGGTATGGCATTGAGAGAAAATGGCTATATGTGTTCCGGCCGACAGTGGCTTCGCTCCCTAAAATAGAAGAACCCGACAACTATGCCGGGTTTCTGGATTTGGCGTCAAATTGGCTAAAATAAAAGGCTGGCACCACACGCAAACGGAAGATCCACATCCTGAAGAGTCAGACAAGAATCCAAACGCAACCGCGCCCGAAAGAAAAGTGGTGCCAGCATTATGAATATATTCGTAAAAGCAGAATAAGCAAGCAAGATTACAATTACCCTGAAGTGCCACCGAAAGTAGAGTATACCAAATTACTTACTGTTGGCAGTTTTGCGTCTTTCAAAATCTTCCATCCACTTTTTGCAACGTGCCTGAACTTCTTCGCGTTTTGCAGGAGTAAGCCGCGCTGCTGAACTGTTTCTGCTTTCGGCATATTTGCTATTCTGACTCGCTGCAATGTTGAGCCAGAAATAAGCTTCGGCATCGTCCTGAAGAGTGCCCTGGCCTAAGGCATATAAGGCGCCAAGGTTACATTGAGCCCCGGCATGCCCTTGTTCTGCAGCTTTGAGATACCATTTGGCCGCCTCTTTGTAGTTTCGCGGAAATCCTTCGCCATTGTCATATAAAAGCCCGATGTTGCATTGGGCCAGCGCGAACCCCTGTTCAGCCGATTTGAAATACCATTTTGCCGCTTCTTTGTAGTCCCGGGGAACGCCCAGCCCATTGTGATACAACACTCCCATGTTGCACTGAGCCTCCGCATGACCCTGTTCAGCTGCTTTAAGATACCATTTTGCCGCTTCCTTATAGTCGCGCGTAACGCCTTTGCCGAAATGATACAGAAGCCCGCGGCGATACTGAGCTTCCATGTCGCCCTGATAAGCAGGGTCAGTCTTGCTTTTGTCAGGCTCAGTCACGGCCTCTTTATCACTCTTAACCGGCCCATCTCCGATTTCCCCGCAAAATGCGGATGAACACAAAGTTATCATTAACACTGTCAGCAGTAGTTTTTTCACTTGGGAAAGTAATGTTTAGCCAGAAGCTCAGCTGATTCACGCTGATCTGAGGGCACGGTGAATTCGTAACGGTCGAAAACATTCATAGGAACCATGCCAATAGAATTAACTTTAACGTTGGTTTTAAGTGCGAGTTCAAGAATTAGCTGAAGCTTTTTTCCTGGCAATTCTACAACTTCGGCATTGACAAAGTTCTTGGCGTCGATAAGTAGGTAGCGCTCATCATACAGGATAACTTCATTCCCGAATTGCACGACCTTGAAACCGGGTAAGGTTTCGCTGCGAGTCTTGACACCATGTGCCCAATGAGTATGAATGATTTTTCCCTGACCTGGACGCAAAAAAGTAAACTTGCCCAGCAGCCCTTTATTTCGCATGTTATGAACACGAGCCATGGCAAACTTGTGAAGGTAGACTGGCATTCCGATGGCAAAAGCCAGAAAAATCGGACCTCCAATTAACAAGAAAAATCCGATATCCCCCGACATACCGCTAAAATACATTACCACGGAGAAAATAATCAGTGTTAGAGCCCAAATGCCTATCCCTGCAAGAAGCCCTTCGCGCAATTGGACATGCATATTTTTCCTCCAGGCATTAAGATGTTTGAGTATAACATGCGTGGTAGAAAGTCACACAATGAGATTTGGTAAACCGCATTAGACGAGCAAATATGAGAAGATAAAACCGCTATTTAAGCTGGTTTTCATCCTTTTAAAGACCTTCGCGAGTCTCTTGCCGATGGAGGCGGTCCATGCTGAGCGATTTTATCGTCTTTTCTAGCATGGGCGTTGCGTGAATTTGTCAGAGGAAACAACTCATCCAGGCTTAATATTTGCCAAAATTAAAATCAGAAACACTAAGGCGCCTAAAAAGATCAAAAAGCCCACTAATCCAAAGCTCCCAAAAGCCTTTTGCATTCTATCAGCAAATTTTGTCTCCTGGCCGGAAAAATACACATAAAGAAAAAAACTCACAGCAGGTAAAAGGAAAAGAATCCCAACCTTCAAAGGGAAATAATCTACTGCTGCTGGACCTGAGCCCCAATTTGGTTTTACAGGTACAGTAGAAAAATTTGCAAATCCAAAAAATGAAATTGAACCCAACAACAAACCCAACAAAACCGCGATAATTCGTTTGACGCTGATTTGTTTCTTTGAATTTCCCATGCCATACCTCAATCCGCTGACTATTATGATCCAAATTTTATCATAAGGGAGTTTTTGGGGTATCAGAAAAAAGCTTCCACTAAACCAGAAAACTCGCCTGCTTTTTGCCATGGGAGGCTCTACGAAACTCTCTTAATAGATTGTCAGGCTAATGTACAAATCTACAACAATTCAATCAGCGACAGAATCAGAGAAATGGCAGTCCCAGAGCGTGTCATCTATTGCGCAGCCGGCCTTGTTTATTAAATCGGCAGGATTTTTACTATTCCCGACCAGATGCCTTTAAGAATATGGTCGAGTATCTCGATAAGCCGCTCTATAAGCACAGTTGCATCAGGGTCGGAATCCTCTGCTGATCCATCAGCACCTTGCTGGCCTGACAAGCCTTCATCCGACGAACCGCCGGCTGAATCAGACTCATCCGAGCCAGTTGTTTCTTCAAGATCTTCCGCATTTTCTGAACCAGATGGTTTTTCAGGTGCGACATAGTCGCCGGGATCAGCTGAATTATCAGAGGTATCCACTTCGCTGGCCTCGTCTTCCTTATCAGCGTCTTCAGGGTCTTCGCATTCGTCGGAGTCGGTAGAATTGCCGGCAGTATCGGCTACTTCATCGGCTTCCTCGTCAGAAGTATTTTGTTCCATTTCTTCCTTGTCTGGTTCGTGTTCATCCGGCTGGCGACGGGCCTGTAGATCAATCTGCAGAGCGGGATGTTCCCTTGGAATAAGTCCCGGAATACTTGTCGGAGGAATTGCCTGACGCTTGACAGACCTGTGGGTTTTTGGTGTCCATGCCAGCCACATCAGCTGATGATTGACATAGGTCATGCCAAGTCTTTTGAAAATACGACCAGGCGACATCTGCTGTGATTGAGCCCGTGAACGGGAATCGTTCCAGTTCAGATCACCACCGATGATGACGGCCCAACCATCTTTGATGTCTTTACTCCATTGTTTCTCAAGCTCTTCCAAGCCTTCACGGGTAACAGTCCAGCGATCGACCGCCCTTGGTTCTCCATTGCTCTGCTGAATTACGGCATTGAGATGCAGAGAATAAACCCGGCTTTTCATACCGGCAACGCGGGTCTGCACACGGGTCCACCAGCGATCGTGCGCAATGCCGAGACCGAGATCAGGCGAAATTTTTCCCTGATCCTGTGACATTACTGGCAGTCCATCACGAATCACAACGGCAACCTCCCGTTGCCCCCTGGTTGTCGAACCGGCGTCAAAAACTCTTCCGGCTGAACGCATATACTGACGCATATTGACGGCTTCACAGACCAGCGCAACATCAGGTTCCTTGTCTGTCAGCCAGTCACCAAATCCGGGGCGGTTAAAATTCCCGCCGGCATGGGCGTTAACGACGATAAATCTCGCCTTCTTCAGTTCCTTGTCTTTATCTTTATTTTTGTCTTTGTCTTTGTCTTTGTCTTTGCCATTTTCAGCAGATTTGCCCTTGATTACAGGTCTGAAAACCCTGGTGTGTTTCTTCAGATACTTGCCTGTTCTGACATCAAGAGTTCTGACAGTTGCGCCTTTGGGCGACAGCCTGACAGTCTGAACCCATGAGTTATGAATCTGAGAGGGCGGAACATGAATAACAGTGACTCCGCCCACCTTGTTTTCATTGCAGTTGAAATATTTCTGAGACGGAGTAATGTGCAGATGCCCGGCAAACCAGAGATAGACCTGCGGATTATCCTTGAGAATCTTCTGAATTTTTCTGGCTGGCTGAGCGTTGGCCTGCAGCGGCGGCATGGTTTTTTTGTCGCCGTAACTCCCGGCTAATGGAGCATGGCAAAAGATAATGGTTGGTATATCGCGGTTTTCTCTGAGAGTTTTGCGCAAGAATTCGAACGCATCATCAGATGGCAGAACGCATGGAATAGCGGAAAGAGAATCGTTGGGCAGAAAAACGAGAAGGTGCCCGCCGGCTTTTTTCGCATAGTAAAGCGATTTGAGATTAAGAGTTTTCTTGAAAAGACCGTGTTTATACTTCTTTTCGGCGGGAGTGCCACGCTTTTTTTCACCGTTGACCAGATTGTCTTTGTAGAGAACATCGTGGTTTCCCGGTACCGCATATGCCGGAACCGATAAATCTTTCAGGCCACGGCGAAGAACTTCATATTCGGCGTTGGTACCAAGTTGGGAACACAGGTCTCCGACGATGGCAAGAGCAAAAATATCTTTGAGCGAATTCACCCTGGCGACAGCTTTCTGCAAAATGGGCAGGCTTTCGGGCTTAGCATGCAGATCAGCCATGACTGCCAGAGTACATGGTTGCGAATCAGTTTCGCCAGATTTAACATGGGCCTGCTTGTCGGCGCTGTCAGATGTTCCAGGTGAAGCACTTTTTGACAGTTCAAGAGGATCTTTTATTGAAAATGGATTAGTTGCAAAAACAGGATTTATTGCCAATCCCGACAAAAAAAGCAGAGAAACGACGAAAATCAAAATTTTGTAACGCGACATAGTTCACCTTATCAGAAAGATTTCACTAGTATTACATACCGCTTTCTGAACAAAAAGTTTATAGAGAAATGCACTTCATGGCAGGGGCTGAATTGCCCTGGTTGCAAAATAGGTGTTGGCTTAAACCTTAGCAATAAGAGGCTTTATTACAAATATTCAACATTGCCATCAAATAGTTTGAATTATCTCCGGCTCGATGAAAGGCTGAACACATTACTTACAGCTAAAAATTTTACTGTTATGATCGAACGCAACAAATTGAGTAATCATAATTGTTTTAACAAGTCCGACCTCATGTCACCATATCAGCATCAAAATTTAAGCAAAATACGACTATTCGACTGATGAGAAATGGTCTATAGTTTTTATATCTTCGAATGACACTTGAATTTGCAAAAAAAACGATTAAGCATCTGGCTCGGGAGAAAATGAGATGAAAAGAATTCCTGCATTACTGCTGATTACCATCCTGCTTTTTTCTAACTTTCTTAATGCGAATATCCTGTTCGCACGTGATCTGTCCTCGGAAGGGATGGAATATATTGAAGTTCGTAATGAAAAGAACGAACGAATAAAATTTTCCAGATTGATCATGGGAACAGATCACTTAGCTCAGGAGGATTGGTACGGGCCAAACTCCAGGAAAATTACGGAGCAGAGCATTAATAATGTACTCGATGAAGCTGCCCGCCTGGGAATTAATCTTTTTGATACTTCTCCAATATATGTAGGCGATATCGAAAACAAGCTTGGAAAGTGGATGGAGTCATACAGGCAAAAAAATCCGAATAAGAACATTTACACTCTTTCGAAAGGCGGATTCCCATTTGACCTGTATTGGTCAAAGCAATTGCCGGCAGGGGATAATTCTTATTGTTTGCAGGAGATGTTAAAGACAAGGGGGATAATGGCTGAGGAAGATGCATCTCTGCCAAATGCTCCAAACGGAACCTATGCCAGTCGCCTTTTCGGTAGCAAAGAGCAAATAGTCGAGAGAGTCAGTGAAGAACAGGGGAATACACTGAAGAACCTGAGAAGTAACCCTACTGTTTACCTCATGCACAGGGATGATGGAGATTTTATTAATTTCGAGCCGATAAAGAGGAGTCAAAATTCCGTTAAAACCATAATGGAAGCCCTCAGTTCTAAAGAAATACGCGACAAATACACATTTCTTGGCTGGTCAAACTGGAAGCCGCACAGAATCACAAGATCATTGGCACTGGCAAAGAAACAGTCTGATTTAGCAAAACCGGTTTTCGACAGTCCTTACTTTTCTCTTTTTGAGATGTCTGAAAGGGCCATTCATGCTGGCGGTGTACAGGTTACTCATGAAGAGATGATGGATGAAAACTTCCTGAAGGGAATCAAGATCATGCCTTATTCTCCTTTGGGTGGCGTCAGCATTCTTGACAGACCTGAACCTCGTTGGGAAAATGCCAGAAAAGAAGCCAGAAGAAAGTATGCTCAGGGTGACCCTTACTGGAAGAACATCTATCACGCTATTTTCACCTGCGCCAACGAAGAAAGATATAACCGGGCTGTCAGCTTTACCGAAGAGTTCAACCAAAAGCACAAAACATCATATACGGTTGATCAAATGGTCAACGCTTATGCACTTGCTCATAAAAGAGCAGACTTTCTGGTAATAGGTCCAATTACTGTTGAGCAGCTGAGAAGAACTGTTGCCTCCCTCAAACTGTCCAAAATGCTTTCCAAAGACGATTTAGACTTTCTCTACTACGGCAATGAGTAGCAAAAGTGCTAATCTGATAAAATTCTAATCATAAAAAAACTCGCCCGCTTTTTTGCAAAGCGGACGAGTTTTCAAGCTGTGGAGGCGGGCCACATCAGGATATTTCCTCGTCCGGTTCATTCCGGTGTTTGCCTGAATTTGTCTGAGAAAACAACTTTTGAATACATGGCTTAGGGCTTTGGGTCGCCGATTCGATTCCTGATTCTGCAACATAAGTTTGATGTGAAGATCGGCCTGATTTATTCAGAAGAGGACTCGATTTTTTCGCCACAATGCGACAACAAATGTCTTTTTGCTGTCTGGTGGCTTTAATCAGCATTAAAATCAGCTCTTAGCCTCACATTTTCTGCTATTTTAATCAGCAGTTGGGCTTCTAGCAGCAAACGTCATCCCATAACTCGTGAGAGATTGGAGGTTCAACCCGACCATCCAGGTATTTCGCCAGAAAGGCCTCCGCGGCTGCGTAAAATTTGGCACGGTTCTCAGGCCTGACGAAACCATGCCCTTCATCCGGAAACACCAGATATTCAACGGTCCTGCCGTTGTTTCTGATGGCTTCGACGATTTGATCACTCTCTGCCTTCTTGCACCGGGGATCATTTGCGCCTTGGGCTATTAGAAGTGGATCCACTATTTTAGACGCATGATACAGCGGTGACCGGGATTTGAGAAACTCTTCCTCGGTCTCAACATATCCGATGCGTTTTTCCAGCATAGCTTTTACCGCCGTCCAGTAGGGGGGGAGTGACCGCATCATTGTCACAAGACTGGAAGGGCCGACAATATCAATCCCGCAAACGAACTCACCTGGCGTGAAGGTCAGCGCAGCCAGAGTCGCATAGCCACCATAGCTTGTTCCCATTATTGCGACCTTCTGTGGGTCTGCATATCCCTCCTTAATAGCCCAGGCTTTGGCGTCAAGAAGGTCCTCATGCATTTTTCCGCCCCACTCACGGTCACCGGCGTTGAGAAAGGCTTTGCCATATCCGGTAGACCCTCTGAAATTGACCAGAAGAACTGCATACCCGCGGTTGGCCAGCCATTGCTGCTCGGGTTCAAGACCCCAGAAATCCCTTCCGTATGGACCACCATGCACCCTGAGAACAAGAGGAAGAGCTTTGGGCTCACGGCCCGGAGGAAGCAGAAGATAGCCGTGAATGTCTAAGCCATCTCTGGCTTTAAAAGCAATGGGAATGGCTTTGGCCAGCTGATAGGATTCAAGTTTTGGCTGGTTGCTGAAAAGCAAAGTTGCAACCTTTGTCTTGCGATTGTACAGGTAGAAATATAGCGGTCCGTCATCGACAACAAACGTTACTATCCAGTTTTCATCTGCTAGATCACGACTGGTAACAAAAAAGTCTCCTTCTCTGATCTGCTTGATAATCGCAAATTCAGCTGCGACATCAGGATCTAGAACTTCCATTTCAGCACGCTCACGTATAAATCTTACCGCCTCGACTCTTCGGGTCACAGGGTTAACCATTATTCCGCCAACGTCATAGACTGGGTCCTGACTGAGAACGGTCACACACATCGTTTCCGCATCCATTTCCAGAAAACGCGATGCGTTGGCATCCACGCTGGAAACAAGCCGGAGTCGGCGATTTTCTTGATCGAAGCCGGTTATTCCTCCAAATGTCTCGTCTGGTCCCCAGGTCAGCAAGGTCGTGAATGGCTCATTTTCATCTTTTCGATAGCGGATCTCGGTTCCCCCATCCGGGGTCATTCTTTGAGCGATCCTGACCACAAGTTTGTTGTCGGCCACAAAAGTCGCGGCTTCTTCAGTGTTAGTCGTATTAAGCTCAAGAGTTCCATCGCACAGATTTAATCCGTATACATCGTGAAATCGTTTATCTCGAGTGTTGAGTCCAACCAGCATGACATCCGGGAAGTCAGGTTGATAGGAGAGAACCTGTGCCTGGATGCCATCAAGTGGAGTGAGATCACGAGTCATGTTCGTTTCCAGATCAGTCTGGTAAAGATGCCAGTTTTCGTCGCCCTCTTTGTCCTGGATATACATGATGTGCTGGTTGTCGAACGCCCAGAAAAATCTCCGGATGCCACGCTTCGTATCCAGGGTGACCTGGCGATCATCCTCTTTTCCAAGAGTTCGAACAAATACGTTCCTGACCCCATTTGAAGATGCCAGATACGCCAGAAAATTGCCATCTGGAGAAATCTGTGGATCACTTTTCTCAGGATCTCCAAATAAGACCGCTCTGGGAATAATTTTTATTTCTTGCTCAAGCATTTTGATTCTCCTCACTATTAGCACAGCAAAATACCATCAAAGGTACATGAAAAACAAGTCTATGAAGGAAGGCTTCAGTCAGTTCCCATTGCTCTCGGAAGAGCCCTCTGGACCCAAAACCAGTGCCTGTTTTCCATTCGACTCATTGATTGTTTTTTCTCACTCCTTGATCAACAGACTTTTTGTCTATCGTATGGCATGGTGCAAAATCTGTTCGAAAAAAAAACAGAGAGTCAGCATGACCAATTTTCCCAGGCCAATGCTTGAAAACATGGCGCAACAAAAAGCAATCTGGAGACATTTACAATCTCTTTGGATTGATATAGTCTGGCACTTAAAAGCTGTAGCTTTGCCTTTAAAGATGTTGGCAAAGTATTTAAATCTAGAATTTTATCGCAGGAGGTCTTGTGAAAACACTCCATAGCAACATACCTGTCAGCATTTTGCTGACATTCATTTTAGCTCTGACTATTTTCATGTCTTTTGGCTGCAGAATTATCCAGTTCGATGGTGACGGAAATGAAAACGTCACCGGCTCTGCTGTGCTTTCAGGGCGAGTTATTAAAAGCAGCGTATCAGCTTCAAAAACGATTATGGCTGCAACCGATTTGTCAGGAAGCTCTGGCGTAGCAAATGCCGAGGTCTGGCTTGAGGATCTTTCAACCAATCCGAATTTTAGAACCATTACTGATGCAAGTGGAACTTACATATTCCGTAATGTTCCTGAAGGCGAACACAGGGTAATTATAAAGTATCTGGACGTAACAACCGGCGAAACAATGAAAAGCCGTTCCAATCCTGTAATTATATCTGCCACCACTGAGCAGATAACAGTACCGAATATTTCAGGCGAAGCCGCTAGGAACATTGTTACAGGAAAGCTTTGTGACACAGACGGTAATCCGTTTTCAGAAGGAACAGTTCTAAGACTTTGGGGGGAAACCTTTTATGTGGGCACTAATGGTATCTTTATCAGTCCGCCGCTACCAGAAAGCGCATTAGAAGCAGAAATTTTTGTTACACTTCCTGGACAAACCCTTGAAAAGAGTTTTAAAGCTCCATTCGTATCCAGAGTGGCGCCGGCATACCTGGAATTGGAAATTGGGACAACAGCAGACGGCAATACCCCTCCGACTGTCTTTTTATCAGCATCACTGGATGGCAAACCAGTAAGCCGCGTAAACCCGGGAGCGGTAGTTTTACTTACAGCCAAGGCAATAGATGATGGAAACGTTTCTTCCAGCTGGTCAGTTACATCTGGAGAGCTGGCAAATGGTGCCTCTGATTTTGAAAAAGTCTGGACAGCTCCCAGCTTTTATTGCGTGGCAACTGTTTCAATAGAAGTGACAGACCCTGATCAAGCAACCGCCAAAGCTTTTCTTCCTCTTCTTGTAGGAATTGACAACCCTTCACAGGTTGATACAGATAGGCCTGAAGCAGTTATCTCTTCATCTGTCTCAGGCGTTCAGAATTCTTCATCATTTCTGGCAACAATATCTTTCAGCGAGCTTGTTAAAGGCTTTGATATTGAGGATATAGCGATAGAAAATGGTGCAGCAGATCAATTCACTGTTATAAATGCCGAAAAAACTTTTTCTGTAATAGTAACTCCTGCGAATGCCGGCGTTGTTACAGTAAAAATAAACGAGAATTCAGTTCAGGACTATAGTGGCAATGGAAATCCTGAGTCCGCGATTTTATCTGTTGAAAACACTATTTTAAGTTCTGAAAAATCTATTATTGGAACCTTTTATGGAGCTGTCGTCAATGGAAACCTTGTTGATATCGCCCCAGAAACCAAGGTTAGCCAGCTAAAAGAAGGTTTAACCCTTTCCGAAAATGCAACCTGCGAGATCTTGATGAGCTCTGGAGGTGAAGTTGTTCCAGAGCAGGCTGCAACCAATGTAACATCTGATATGGTGATCAGAGTAACAGCTCAGGATCTTTCAACTGCTGGGTACACCATTACCCTGAGAATTCCGCCTCCAACAATAAACTTGATTGCTCCAACCACGGCAGCAACAGGTGCTTCTATCACCATAACGGGTACCAACTTCACCGG
>JAHISQ010000030.1 GCA_018818125.1 Candidatus Rifleibacteriota bacterium | reverse complement strand
GAACTTAGAATTTGCCGACGATGCCGAATACTGGGCCACGATAGCCAACTTTTACGCTGTCGCTGGAACCATCATCATCATACTTGCCGTCAAGATAGGTGTTGCGATAACCGATGAAGGCAAGCCATTCGGTGTTTTCGTTTTTGGGGTTAAGGCGCACACCGAGATTGATGTCGGTATCAAGAGTTTTTAAGCTGGCACCTGAATAATTCAGTGAGAACCATTTGAAAACTCCGTCTAAAGTCAGCGTTTTACTCAGCTCAACCGCGCCACCAAAGCCGATATAAATCAGGGGCACAGCAGGTGTATCATAGGAACCTGACTGAGCAACGCCAGCAGCAGAACCGTTAAGATCAAGGCTGATTTGCTGGAACTTGCTACCATAAACGACATCAAAATATGATTTTTCGGTGCGACTGATGTTCCAGTTGGTGCAAACATCAAGCATTTGCATTTTAAGGCTGACAGAACCGTTGGCATCGTATTTTTTGCCATCGAGAGTAACTGCTTTATTAAGAGTTCCTGAGTTGCTGAGGCTATTATAGGTGATTACCCAGCGGCGTTTTTTAGTAAAAGGCACCGGGGTTGCAAAGCGAATGCCAAAGGAAGTTTTTGTACCAAACCCTGCGTCATTCTCAAAGTCTACCGCCAGATCATTGGCGTTAACATCGCCATAAAAAGTGTTGCGCCAGAGCAATGGTTCAACTACCCAGTCCTTCTGGTCTTCGCCCTTGAATGAGCGTTCCCACGCCTGGGCAGACATTGTTACAAGCGACATCAGTACAATCAACAAAAGAATTTTCCGCATTTTTTCCTCATTTTTTAGTTTGAATCTCAACCGGCATTTGTTTGTAGCACAGCTATTTCAAAAAGTATGTCCGTAAAAGTACGTACAAAATACTCTTTGTATCTTTTTATTCCCATGAAAAATGAGCGCACTCTTACCATGGATGGTTTGATGTCGCGTGAGCCAGGATGGCGGCAAGCGACCTTGACCATGGATGGTTTGATGTCACGTGAGCCAGGATGGCGGCAAGCGATATTCTTTGTGGCTTCAGCAGTTTCGCTTCGCCTCGGTGAGCTCACACGACCGCCTCGCCCCGCTGAGCAGTGTGAGATACGCTACTCTAATAGCTGAAGCCAGAGCAGCCTAATCCTGCGGCGCAACTGCATAAGGCCATCCATGGCCAAATGTCTCTGTGCGAGATCTAGTTAGTCCTGGTCGGTGGCGCGGTTTCACAACAAAAATTCTCTCGCAATAATTATCTGCCAGCCACCACGAATTGATTCTTCGAGCTTCGAACCTGCTGGTTGTGGCTGTGGAGCCGGGCCAGGTGCAGGGGGAATAGTGGCTTTTTGCTCAACCGATTCAGCCAGAGGAACCAGCAGATTAAGTTTGACCTGCCAGCGACCGGAGGTATCTGGCTTGTTCAGGCAAAGTGCAAGTCGGTGCAGATCAAGGGTGGTATCGCTAAGAGTATTCTCGGTCGATACATTTGCGAACATGTTGTATTCTTTCTGGCTCCAGACTGTTGAAACACCAGAAAGCGAGGTGTAAGAATACTGAGCAAAACATTCGATACCACGATAACATCTTTGGGCCCCGAGCCTGAGAGCCCAGGGAGCATCGGGACAAAAATCCATACGGTAGGCAACACGATTGGTTCCAAAGAGAAATATCGGATTCAGGGTAATCAGATTTATATCTGTTTCGAGGTTGACATCAAAATTCATGCGTGAGTATTCCGCGAAGTAGCTTGTGTTTCTGAAACGATAAACCCCGCCAAGACTAAGCTTTTCAATATCGAGGCCGCTCCGGTTATTGCCAAATTTGAAGCGTGCATCTTTAAAATTCTCGCCACTGCCATTGTCTTGATACTTATCAAAGCGCAAATACGGAGAAAAGACCTTGGATTCTTCCCAGCTCAGTTCAACTGATTTTTGCTGCAAACTCCGGTCATGGTTCAGAACCAGATCCATTGCAGGAGTGCTGGCAGTAACAACGTGAGTATACTTTGTCTCGTTAAGTTCAAAATCAAGCTTGAAGCATTTGTATCTGCCAAAAAATTTTGCATATCTGCGAGTTTCGCCGGTATTCAAAAAAATTGGAGGATTTTTACCCAGCGCATTAACAATGTCTGGGTGCAGGTCATAGTCGCC
This sequence comes from Candidatus Rifleibacteriota bacterium, assembly GCA_018818125.1. Classification (GTDB taxonomy): domain Bacteria; phylum Muiribacteriota; class Ozemobacteria; order Ozemobacterales; family Ozemobacteraceae; genus Rifleibacterium. The sequence goes on along the minus strand of JAHISQ010000030.1, from coordinate 3,084 downwards.
GGCAAAATAGCTTTTGCCGCTGCCCCCACCAACTTCTAAAACAAAGCTCTCACGACTAAAACGCATAAAAACATCGCCCGCTTCTGTTTCAGAATTCATGGTGAAACGTGCTGATTTATCATTCGAATTGTTTTCCCAGGTTTGTGGCTCTGCGAACTTTTTCCTTGCACCAACAGCGAAATCTGGCAGGAGCTGTAGCGACAGTTCAGCCCGCGAGCTTTTTCCTGAAAAATCATTGACCAGACGGTCATCTACCCAGCGTTTGTAGTATTCATGCACATCAAACTCCAGGCGCAGACGAGAGCCTCTCTGCGCCCAATCTGGATCTGAGATAGAAATCGGCCTTTCGGGCATTTCCAGCCAGGCAAAAATATCTACAGCCTGCAATCCTGGCAAGATCAGCAAAAAGCAGAGCAGAACAAGAGCTGTCTTGATAAGATCAAATTTTGCCATAACATCAACCTTTCGAATGATACGACGGAAAGATCAAGGCTGCTCCGGCGATTATGCCGAAGCAGCCTCTCTTAAACGTTCCTCATATGTTCAGATAAACTGAACATGAGAGTTTATACTTACAGCTCAACTCTGAAGTTTGAAGTTCCATTATAATTCAAAGTTCCAGCGCCGGAAGTAGTTACGCTGATAGTACCGGCGGCAGCACCTGAATCAGTAGCCTGTTCACCTTCATAGAGATTTCCGGAGATAGCTCTGGTGGTCTGGCGTGTAAAAAACAGAGTCTTTGTTGAAGCGCCCTGCGTTACAATTACCTTAGCATTGATGCTACCATTTACCTGCTTCTGGCTGGTGTAATTCAGAGTAAGCTTCTCAGCTGCAGCGGCTGTGCGAGCGACAACAACAGCACCTTCTATAGTTGTAACGCCGCCAGAAACAGTAACCTTTTCATTACCGCCAGCAAACTTGGAATCGCTACCAGTCTGCAGAACGGGCTTCTGGGCTTCTATGATATAAGAAAGCTTGTCAATAGTTCTGTCTGAGTTGGTCTTGTCGATGCTGATGACAGTTCCATTGCCAGCAGCGTCTGGAGTAGCTGGATTGAAAGACATATTGCTGATCGTGAACTTAAGCGAGGAAATATAACCATACTTGGCAAAATCAGTACCATTGTATTTGACCAGCATGCTGGCAGCGGCATCGCTGAAACTATAGTTCGCATCTGATGTTTCCCCTGCAGCTGGAGGTTGTTTGGTCAGATTTTTCAATTCAATCAGCCCGTTCTCAAGGGTGATGTCACCGTTGTTCCAGTTAACACTGAAGCCAAAATTGAATGTATTACCTGCGAAAACCAGAGCATTAGTGTGAGTCTCAGGAGTGTTCGGCCATTCTTTACGAATCTGAGCTCCAACGTTTGCTACAGGGGCAGCGGCGCCGACTTTGGAACCATCCACTCCGATTATAATGGCGGAAGAGACAGTATAGCTGCCGGTAAGGTTATCCATGGTTATTGTACCGGTAGTAGTGTTTGCAGCTTCCTTAACAGTCACGTCGAATCTGGCACGACCAGTAAAGGTAACCTTCAAAACCTCTGTTCCGGAAAGACTTTTAATTAAACCCCAGCTTGTATCGCCAAAGGTGTTGAATACGTAGAAGCCAGTGTCGGCAGTAAGATTATTAGACATCTCAATCTTCACACCACTCTGCATAGTGATTTCGATTGATCCTTCAGGACTACCATCATCCTTGTAGGAAGTGGTTTCAACTTTTGAGCCCGCTTCTATCGACAGCTGCGAAAGAATGCCATTAGCATCTACGGTTGCTGCACAACCAGATATTTTTGTTGTCTGCTTCACATATTGCGTAAATGTGGGCGGAAATGTTGAATAGTTTGCAATAACACCAACACTGGTAACTTCAAGGGTTGAACCGGTATAGGTTGCAACCTGATAGGATCTGCCCTGATTATCTGTTGAATCAATCATTACGCCATTGCTGATGTTTCCACCGGTTGGCAGAGCTGCCAGCAAATTGCCCATCAGCCAGTTAATGTTAACGGCATCATTACTGCCCAGGCCAGGTACGCCGGCAGGCACAACTGAAGCGCTAACAGACGGTCGAACAGAGGTTCTAAAGCTCTCTACGAGAGTTTTGAGTGATTCCGAAACAGCAACTTCAACCTGGGTGTTGGGTTGAGTTACGTCAACATCCAAAATTCTGGTAGCCGGAACTGGTGTGCCTTCATCGGTTGGCACCGGAGTTGCGTCAGCTACTTTTTCGGCTTCAGTATCGATAGTGGCACTGTAAGTAAATGTTGCGACAGGAACAATTTCGCCATTAACGACAAAGTTTGCAAGAACCTCGGCTTCAAGTTTTTCAGCCAATGAAGCGATAGAATCTGCTGTTGGATTAAACTCGGCAAAAGTATTCGTTGTTTTCCCATCCCACTGTTCGAATGCCAGAACTTTTGCTGTTGTTGTATAATTCACATTCGTGTCAACTTTATCTGTCAAGCCGCCTTCGACATCAGAAGCGGCAATCGCTTTGAAAATTGCTTCTTCAGATCCCTCGGGGACCACTTCAATCATGACTTGCTTACTGCCAGGAGTTAGATCTGACAATTCTGTTTCGAGTTTCAGGTTTTTGTCATCAATAATAATGAGATCAACAAGCTTGGGAGTTTGCCCAAAAATGCCAATTCTACCTCTGAATCTTCTTGTGCTTGTTTCAGCAAAACGTATTTCGGCAGCTGGGCTCTTCAAGTCTGCTGCAAATACAAGCGGACTGGCACTACCACCGGAAGCAGAAATAATTGCAACAACAGCGATAGCACCAAGCAGGGCACCAACCCAACTACTACCACCACCACCACCGCAACCTACCGACAAAACCAGACCGGTCAACATAGTCAGAACGAGACAATAACCTAGAACTTTTTTCACAGAACTACTCCCTTATTAAATCTAATTTTCTTTTATACTAATTTGATGTGAACTTAGAATTTGCCGACGATGCCGAATACTGGGCCACGATAGCCAACTTTTACGCTGTCGCTGGAACCATCATCATCATACTTGCCGTCAAGATAGGTGTTGCGATAACCGATGAAGGCAAGCCATTCGGTGTTTTCGT
>JAHISQ010000029.1 GCA_018818125.1 Candidatus Rifleibacteriota bacterium | reverse complement strand
CTGTCGTGACCGGAAAAACGAGACGGGCGCGGGTGTTGCGCAAGCAAGACCCGTGATCCGGCCGATTTTTCCGCGTCGACGCGATTGTTAAGCTTGCCCTCATCATTTTGATTAATTCTTGATTTATTCTTCATTGAATCTTACTTTTAGCACAGATTCTATATACTCCGGAAGCAGAAAAAAACATGGCTGGCCCGATTAAAAATCATACTATTGCGCCAGAAAGCGTTGGCACGGGATTTGCCTCCCCGAAAGTCAGAAAAGACCGTGACAGTAGCTTTCTGGCTCACGGCCAGCGCAACCAGACCAATTCTTAATTCTTTTCACATTGAACGATCTCATACAATCATAGCCACCGTTAACCTGGATCGTTATTTTAATTTTTAGCTTAACGCCTGTCGTGACCGGAAAAACGAGACGGGCGCGGGTGTTGCGCAAGCAAGACCCGTGATCCGGCCGCTTTTTCCGCGTCTACGCATTTGTTACGACTTTTATTCATTTAATTTCTGATTCTCTGCTATGTTCTGTATTTTACTGTTGCCGTATGCGTCAAGGTGGTTTGCTCTTTGGTGTTTTTTCCAATCTTTTTCCAGCTGTTTGAATTGTTCTTCATTGACGACATTGAGGTTGCGAAGGGCAAAAAGGCAGGAGCGAACGGAGATTGGAGGAAGTGTCATATTGGTGGAGCCACATTTCTTGCAGTGCATTCGGAATGGTTTTATTCCTCTTTCATTTCTAATTTTTGTTCGCTCTTCGGTTATGTGACGAGAGAATATAATGGCTTCCTCCCACGAAATCTTGCTTGACCAATATTTCTTCAATTCGTCAAGCATTTCTGGATACCATGCCCTTCGTGGATCATGTGTGCCCACTTGTCTATTCTCTCCTTTTTATCATAAAAATCGAATTCGCCGCTTACATCTGTGCACAAATAATCACTGAATATCCTCGTCACATCAAACAAATCATACAACTAGAACGGTCTTAAATCCACGAACAATCTTCAGCTCACGTCGCATTGTTTTATTGCTCTTAATTGGTTCTGAATTGTTGTCCTATTTGTATTTAATTTCGTCGTAACGCCTGTCGTGACCGGAAAAACGAGACGGGCGCGGGTGTTGCGTAAGCAAGACCCGTGAACGGCCGGTTTTTCCGCGTCTACGCCCTTGTTAGGGCTTGAATTTATCATTTCTTTCTATGTTTCTTTAATCAAATAAATCTGAATGAGATCCGGTTCTTTCAAAACAAACAGAATCTTCTGTAAGTCTGTAAATGAGAAGCCAATCCGATTCAATATGGCATTCTCTCCGTGCAACAAAATTACCGATTAATTGATGATCTCTGTGAATTGCATCCAACGACTTGCCGGCAATCAATGTATTCAAAATTATTTTTATTTTATCAATGTTTTTGCCGCGTTTTTTGGCCTTTTTGAGATCCTTTTCAAACTGTTTTGTGAAAATTGGTTTTAGCATCAGATTCCCAATTTATCGAACATATCTTCTGCATCTTTGCATTCAACAAGATTCTGTCCTGACTCCGAATCCCTTAACGTTTTCAATGTGGTTTCATTTGGAACCTTAAGATCAAAAGGAAGTCCGTTGTTGAGTTCAACTTGTTTGTAAAACAAATTGATGGCCTGAGTGGCATTTAAACCCAATTTTTCAAATATCTTTTCAACATGATCTTTTAAAGAAGGCTCTACCCTCGCACGAATTGTTGCAGTTTTTGACATTTTAATCACCTACCTACTTTTATTGTAGCCCAAACGAGGAACAAAGTCAAAAATCTTCGTTGGATGTTTAATTTGGCTTGGGATTTTTTATTTTTTGAGCCCTAACGCTTGTCGTGAGCGGACGCCGAGTGACGCCATCGGCAAACGAGGGAATCGGGTTGGCGCAAAAGTTGCGATTTTTTCGCAACTTCTTGTGACAGCCCGGCGTTCCGTCTCGACGCACATGTTAAACTTGCTCTCATATTTTTAATAAATTCTTCAATTGATTCTTTATCTGGTCTTATTCTTATCACATTTTTTGTGGATTATGGAAGTGGAAATTAATATGAAAAACATGTCTGGCCGAATTACGAATCATACTATTGCGCCAGAAACGACTGGCACGGCGCTTGCCTTTAGAAGTGATCGTCAAGTTGCCGTGACACCAAAGTTTCTGGCTCATGGCCGGCGCACCCAGACCAACAGCCTAGATTTAGTTCTTTATTCTTAATATTGAATTTTTGATATCTATTCATTCTTTGCCGGTTGCACTGATACTTTCAAAGCATCTGTTTGGCTGAACAGCATCGATAGCCAATGTTTTATTTGTCTTAAGCTGGTTTAACGCGTATTAGACATATATT
>JAHISQ010000028.1 GCA_018818125.1 Candidatus Rifleibacteriota bacterium | reverse complement strand
TGGTAGGGCGTGTAGGCGGTAAAGAAGTCGCCGCGCAGCAAAAGGTGGTCTATCACCGAAGGAATAATGTGATCATAAGCGCCGCCGCCGAGGAAACAGCAGTTGTTGTCGACGGTTTCGTTAGCCTGCGCGAGGCGGGTAACCTTGCGTATCATTTCGGGCTCGCTCATGCCTTGCGGAATGTTCAGCTCACCCTGTAGCCTCAGTTCAGGCGGAATTTCGGCGAACAGATCCTCAATGTTTCTGACGCCGATTGCCCCGAGCATTTCCTGCAGTTCATCAGGAGTTGTGGGGATGTAATTAGCCATAAGTCAGCTCCTGTGCGTTATTCGCAGATTTTTTTGTAATCGTCTTCAGAAAGCAGTTGGTCGAATTCTTTGGCATCAGCGACTTTGATTTTTACAATCCAGCCGGCATCCAAGGGTGATTCATTGACCAGAGCAGGATTGCTTTCGAGGTCTTCGTTAACTCCGACAACTTCTCCGCCGACTGGCGCATACATGTCAGAAACGGTTTTAACTGATTCGATGGTACCAAAAGTGGCTCCCATGGTAACTTTGCTGCCTACTGCCGGCAGTTCGACAAAAACCACGTCTCCGAGCTGGTGAGCCGCGTAATCAGTGATGCCGACGGTTACGATACCGCCTTCAAGTTTTGCCCATTCGTGTTCTTTCGTGAATTTCATCTTATGGTCTCCTGTTCTCAAATAGAATAAAAGGGAAATTTACTGCAGATTTCGTTTACTTTGCTCTTGACCGCAGCCAGGTTGCTGGCGTCTTCAGGAGCAGAAAGTGCCTGATCCATCAGGTCAGCAATACTTTTCATAACATCGGGAGTCATGCCCCGGGTGGTTATTGCTGGCGTACCAACCCGCAGCCCGGAAGTTACAAAGGGTGACTGTGGATCATTTGGAATAGTGTTTTTGTTAACTGTGATGCCGGCTTGATCAAGTGCTTTTTCGGCAAGTTTGCCGGTAACATTTTTGTTGCGCACGTCAATAAGCATCAGATGATTGTCGGTGCCGCCAGATACCAGCCGGAAACCCTTTGCGGTAAGAGCCGTCGCGAGCGCCTGGGCATTGTCGAGCACCTTTTGCTGGTAGTTTTTGAAACCGGGCTGGAGTGCTTCTTTAAAAGCGACTGCTTTGGCAGCGATGACATGCATGAGCGGGCCACCCTGCAAACCCGGAAAAATAGCCTTGTCGATTGCCTTGGCCCATTTTTCCTGGCACAGAATCAGGCCGCCGCGTGGGCCGCGCAGTGTCTTGTGCGTAGTAGAGGTAACAAAGTCAGCGTAAGGAATCGGAGACGGATGCAGCCCGGCCGCAACCAGACCGGCGATGTGTGCCATGTCAACGCACATGACTGCTCCAACTTCATCGCAGACTTTTTTGATTCTTTCGAAGTCAATGATGCGTGGATAGGCAGAAGCGCCAACCATGATCATTTTGGGCTTATTGTCGACGGCCAGTTTATGCAGTTGGTCGTAATCAAGGGTTTCAGTGTCGTCGGTAACGCCATAAGGAACGACGTTATAGAGCAGACCGCTGAAATTTACCGGGCTGCCGTGGGTCAGGTGACCACCGTTCTGCAGGTTCATGCCAAGAAAAGTGTCACCGGGTTTAAGTACGACCTGATAAACCGCCATGTTGGCCTGACTACCAGAATGGGGCTGTACATTGGCATGCTCGGCATTGAAGAGCTTTTTGACGCGATCTCGGGCAAGGTTTTCGGCCTCGTCTACAACTTCACAACCGCCATAATAGCGCTTTGCCGGATAACCTTCGGCGTATTTGTTGGTAAGTACCGAACCGAGTGCTTCCAATACTGCTTCAGATACGAAGTTTTCTGATGCGATCAGCTCGATCTGGCTCATCTGACGTCTTTTTTCGCGATCGATAATGCTGCAAATTTCGCTGTCGAATTCTTTAAGAGTTTCCATGTTAGCTCCTTGCTCTGGTGTAAAAGGGTGTCTCTATGACTGTGGCGGGGTAATTTTTGCCACGGATTTCGATATCCAGAATTGTGCCGATTGCACTGAGCGCTGGCGGTACGTAGCCAAGACCGATGTTCTTTTTTAGGGCCGGAGCCATGGTGCCTGAGGTTACTTCGCCCACTTTAGCGCCATCTTTAACGATCGGGTAACCATGACGGGCGGCCGGACCTTTCGCAAGCTCAAAACCGACGAGAGTCTTTGTGACACCCTGGTCTTTCTGCTTTTTAAGAACGTCGCTGCCATTGAACGCGCCTTTGTTGAATTTTACGGTCCAGTTAAGGTTCGCTTCGATCGGCGTAGTGTTGTCGCTGATATCGTTACCATACAGCATCAGACGAGCTTCGAGTCTGAGTGTGTCGCGGGCGCCAAGTCCGATTGGCTTGAGTCCGTCGTCTTTGCCAGCTTCCATCAGTGCATTCCATAGTTTTTCTGAGTGTTCGGCAGCATAATAGAGTTCAAAGCCTTCTTCGCCGGTATAGCCGGTGCGGCTGATAATACAGTCAACATCGACTACCTTACCGGAAGTGAACCAGTAGAATTTGATGGGTTTGAGACGCTGGCGGGTCAGTTTCTGTAGAATGGCTTCTGCCTTGGGTCCCTGAATGGCGATCAAACCGGTTTTTGCCGACTCATCTGTGAACTTTACATCACCTTCAAGCTGGCTTTTGATCCAGTTGAAATCTTTTTCCATATTGCTGGCGTTAACCACGAGCAAAAACTTCTCGGCGTTCCAGCGATAAACGAGCAGGTCGTCGACGATGCTGCCATCCGGGCGGCACATTGGACTGTAAGCGATCTGACGGTCAGAAAGAGCTTCGGCATCCTGGGTAACGATTTTCTGCACGTTTTTAAGGGCGTCTGGCCCGGTCAGCCAGAATTCACCCATGTGGAAAAGGTCGAAGAGGCCCGCAGCTTCGCGCACGGTATTATGCTCTTCGATGATAGACGAATACTGAACTGGCATATACCAGCCGGAAAAATCGATCATTCTGCCGCCATGTTTTTCATGTACTGCACATAATGGGGTCTTATTCATTCTTATCTCCTTGTAATATTACTATAGTCCTATGATAATACCATTTTCATCGACATCTATATGTTCCGCCGACGGGATTTTAGGTAATCCCGGCATAGTCATGATTTCGCCGGCGATGGCAATGACAAAGCCAGCGCCCGCACTTAGTCTGGCTTCTCGTATGGTTACTTCGAAATCTCGAGGCCGACCCAGCAGATTCACAGTGTCAGAAAGCGAAGACTGGGTCTTGGCAATGCAAACAGGTACGTTTCGAAAGCCAAGTTTCTCAAACTTTTCCAGACTGTCTTTGGCCTTTTTAAGAATCGTAACACTGCTGGCGCCATAACAGCAGCGCGAAATAACATTGATTTTCTCTACCAGCGACATTTCAAGCGGGTAAAGAAATTTGAATTCATTTTTCTGAGTGGAAATGAGGTTTTCAATTGCTTCTGCGAGAGCGATCCCGCCTGCCGGTCCCTGGCCATAAACGTCGGCGACAACAGCAGCAACGCCTAGTTTGCGAACCGCTTCAACTACCCACTCAAGTTCTTTGTCGGTATCGGTTGCAAAGCGGTTGACCGCTACAACACAGGGAACACCATAGCATTTTACATTCTCAATATGCTTAACAAGGTTTTCGAAACCGATTTTGAGTGCGTCCAGGTCTTCAGTTTCAAGCTGAGGTTTTGGCATGCCGCCATGCATTTTGAGAGCACGAACAGTGGCTACTATAACTGCAGCAGCTGGGGTAAGCCCGCCAACGCGGCATTTGATATCGAAGAATTTTTCGGCCCCCAGATCGGTCGCAAAACCTGCTTCGGTCACTACAACATCAGCCAGCTTGAGAGCAAGCTTCGTTGCAATCAGGCTATTACAGCCATGTGCAATATTCGCAAAGGGGCCACCATGAATCAATACAGGTGTCGAATAGCGTGTCTGCACCAGATTTGGCTTGATTGCCTCTTTAAGAAGCGCACACATTGCACCTTGAGCCTTAAAGTCGCGGGCAAACAGCGGGTCGCCTTTGCGATTAAAGCTGACAATTATGTTGCCCAGTCTTTCGCGCAGCTCATTCAGGTCTTCAGACAGACACAGAGCTGCCATTACTTCAGAGGCGGCAGTAATATCAAAGCCGGTTTCACGTGGCACTCCATTTGCAGTGCCACCAAGGCCTGAAACTATGTTGCGCAGGCTGCGATCGTTCATGTCCATGACTCGGCGAAAAGGCGTTGACTTGGGATCAACATCAAGCTCATTGCCGTGCTGAATATGATTGGCAATAAGAGTTGTGAGCAGGTTGTGAGCCGAAGTAATTGCATGGATATCGCCGGTGAAATGCAGATTGATTTCATCCATAGGCTCAATCTGACTTTTGCCACCGCCAGTAGCGCCGCCCTTTACGCCGAAAACCGGACCCATGGATGGCTCTCGCAGGCAAAGCATTACTTTTTTCCCCAGTGCGCGAAATGAATCAGCCAGCCCGATACAGGTGGTGGTCTTGCCTTCACCTGCAGGAGTAGGGGTCATCGCGGTGACGAGGATCAGCTTGCCGTCAGGATTGTTGGCTACCCTATGGCGAGCACTGGGCGATACTTTTGCCTTAAGCCTGCCATATGGCTCAATCTCTTCGGGCAGCAGACCGAGCTCTAAGCCAACGTCTTCAATTGGTCTGAGTCCTTCTTTAAGCTGTGTAACTTCTGCCAAAACCGCACCTCTATCAGTTAAAGTTGAGAAAGTATTCCATGGTGGCGCTGATGCCGGGACCGGTTTGTTTGAGATAGCCGAATTTCTTGAGGGTCATCTCAAGCAGAGCTACCGTGCCAAGCACATCACGTTCGCCAATAGCGCCAATAGTGGTTATGCGCAATACTTTTGTGGCAAACTGTTCCTGTCCACCGGCGATAAGCACACCGTAGCGATTTCGCATTTCGGCAACGATTTCTTTTGGAATGATGCCGTCTGGAACGTAGAACACGGTTAATACGCTCGATGTTGCTTTTTCTTCAGTAAACAGGCGCAGGTTCATTGCCTTGAGAGCCGCGCGCAGGCCTCCTGCCAGCTTGTCGTAGTGCTTGAAGCAGTTCTCAATGCCGACACGGTCGATTTTACGCAGAGCTTCGAGCAGCGAGAACATTACATTGATAGCTGGAGTCCAGGGGTAGGCCGGAATCGCCTGTTCCTGATCTTTTTTGTAGATCTTGAGGTCGAAATAGTAACCGTGGCATTTGACTGTCTCAACTTTGTTCCAGGCCTTTTCAGAGAGTGCGATCATGCCAACGCCTGGAGGTGCGAGAAAACCCTTCTGCGAGGCGGAAATTGCCACGTCTATGTGCCATTCATCCATTTTAAAGGGCAGAGCGCCGATGCCGGAAACGCCATCGGTAATGAAAATCTTGCCCTTGTCTTTCAAAAACTTGCCGATAGCCTCAACATCATTGCGAATGCCGGTCGAGGTTTCGTTAAACGTTACGGTTACACCTGCAATCTCAGGGTGTTTGTCAAGTTCGGCAGCAATCTGCTCAACCGTAACGCCTTTACCGTCTTCACACTCCAGCACTACTGTTTTAAGTCTGAAAGCTTCGCAGATTTTTGTGAAACGCACGCCAAAAACGCCAGTCTGAACGGTTAAAACCGTCTCGCCGTCATTAAAAAGGTTGGCGATTGCTGTTTCCATGACGCCAGTGCCTGATGACGTCGTTAAATAAAGGTTTTGCGCGGTGCCGAAGAACTTTTTCAGCAGCGTCACACACTCGGTATAAACCGGCGCAAAATCGTTGGTGCGGTGGTGGCTCAGCGCACGTGCTCCGGCAAGCATAACGTCGGTGTCGAGGTGAACAGGGCCAGGGGTCATCAGCAGTGTATCAATTTCCATGACAGTTTTCCATTCCTTGTTTTATATCTCAGGCAAGCTTTAGGTGGCTCTTATGGCCTTCGGCCGTTAGAGCCACGTGTCCCGCAGTGCTCACAGGGATTTGTCTAGCTTTTAATGTGTTTGCCAGCAGCATGGCGATGGTCATTGGTCCGACTCCACCCGGCACTGGCGTGATATAGGCGGCCCGTTCTGCCGCAGACTTGTATTCGACATCGCCAACCAGGCGGTAGCCGCGCGGCGCCGACGGGTCATCAACCGAATTGATGCCGACATCTATAACCACACTGCCTGGCTTAACCCATTCACCTTTAACGAACTCTGGCTTGCCGATGCCGGCGACTAGAATATCGGCATTGCCGATCAAAGCAGGCAATTCACGGGTGCGCGAATGCGCAACAGTGACGGTGGCGCTGGCTTTGGTCAGCAGAGCGGCCATCGGCTTGCCAACTATGTTGCTGCGCCCGATAACCAGGGCGTTTTTTCCTTCTATTGCAATATTGTAGCGTTTGAGCATCTCCATGACACCCAGCGGAGTGCATGGAACAAAGGTATCGACGCCGAGACTGAGATAGCCGACATTGACGGCATTGAAGCCATCGACGTCTTTGTGCGGGACGACAGATTGCAGGGCTTCAAATTCATTCAGATGCGAGGGCAGGGGAAGCTGCACGAGAATGCCGTGGATCTGCGGATCCTGATTGAGCTGGCGGATTGTTTCGAGCAGCTCGGCCTGAGTTGTCTGGGCGCCAAGCGCGATTTCGCGGGAATAGATCCCGGTTTCTTCGCAGGCTTTCTTTTTGGAGTTGACGTAGACGCGTGACGCCTTGTTGTCGCCAACGATTACAACTGCGAGTCCGGGCGGTATCTGGCCGGCTTCGGTCAGAGTTTTTACCGCAGTGGCGATCTCGGCGCGAATCTGCTGAGCTAGCTGTTTCCCGTCTATGATTGTGGTCACGGCAGACTCCTGAATAATAGAATTTCAGCCGAGTATAACGCCGTAAATGTTTATAGGCAACCCTTATTTAAGAAATTCGTAACATTCATTTCGCTGTGGAAAACTATGTTTCATAGAGAGATTGCAGTGCAAGCTATTGTGACTTGATGGGCTCCTGGCAGAAATTGGGCTGCTCATTTGCTCCAGCTTCTTGCAGAGAAGTTTCTACAGCACAAGAAGCAAGTCAGAGCGTTCCTTTGAGAGCGAGTAAAAAATCTGGATATGAATTTCCGAACCTGTTAGACTTTTCATAGTATGCTCAGAAGACCATGGGTTATAGCCTGGAAATAAAAACCGGATTTGGGAGATGTTAAAGTGGATTCATGTGAAAAAGCTATGCTGGCTGGCCGCAGGATTACAGACATGGCCGGCCGTGAGGTGATCGTGCCCGAGGTTATCAGAACGGTGTATGCAGCCTCTTTATACGGCTACACCATGCTGTGCTCGCTCGCGCCTGAGATGCTTGTCGCGACGCCTTTCCTGCCAAGAGATTGCGACAGAAAGTATCTTCATCCGAATCTGCATAATCTTCCAGTAATCGAAAAGATTACCGATACAGACGGCTTGGCAGCTGTAAACCCTGACGTGGTAATCGTCTGGGCAGATAAAGAAAATCCTTATCATAAGAAATCAGAAGAAGCGCTGAACAAGCTAAATATCCCGTTTGTATATGTTATCGTCGGTGATCTGGGCGATCTACCTGATTATCCGGACGCTTATGCTTTTCTTGGCAAGTTGCTGGGAAAGGCAGATCGGGCCGCGAAACTGTCCGAGTATTGTCAAAAAGCCCTGCAAGAGGTTGCAGCTGTGGTCAATAAAATTCCCGACCGCCTCAGGCCTGGTGTTTATTACGCAGAATGCGAGGATGGGTTGGCCACCGAGTATGACGATTCACTGCATGTGCATCTGCTTAAGCTTCTGGGAGATGTCAATGTGCATAGAGGGCACACGACAGAGCACAAAGGCATGGAAAAGATTTCGTTCGAGCAGATAACTGCCTATAATCCTGACGTTATAGTTGCCTGGAACAGGGCATTTACTCAAAACATACTTAGAGACCCGGTCTGGAGCGATATCAGGGCGGTACGTGATTGCCGTGTATATGCTATTCCGAATGTTCCTTTCAACTGGTTTGATCGTCCGCCTTCCTTTATGCGTATACTCGGGCTTAAATGGCTGACAAGTTGTCTGTATCCAGATGATTATGCAATAGATATGATTAAGGAAACGCAGGATTTCTACAGTCTTTACCTGGGCGTCAACATAACGGCAGATGATGCCAGAAAAATTATTGCCCAGGAAACTGCCTGATTTGCATGATCTCGTTATGCCACTTTGGTTGCCGCGGCAGGGTTAAATGATTGTAAGTGCGAGTCGACGGACAGATATACCGGCGTTTTACCATGAGTGGTTCTTTAACCGGCTTGCGGCTGGCTTTGCTTTAACCCGCAATCCGATGAATCCGGCGCAGGTCAGCAGAGTTGCATTGACGCCTGAAGAGGTAGATTGTTTCGTGTTCTGGAGCAAGAATCCCCGGACGTTTATGCAGAAACTCGACCTTTTACGCGATTACAAATTCTATTTTCAGTTCACTCTGACACCCTATGGTCCTGAACTTGAGCCAGGGTTGCCGCCAAAAAATGATCTGATAGAAACATTCAGGGCGCTGTCGGCACATATTGGCGCCGAAAAGGTTGTCTGGCGCTATGATCCGATTGTTCTAACGGCGCAGCATGACCTGCATTATCATACTGAAAGGTTCGAATGGCTTTGTTCACAACTGGCAGGCTCTACCAGACGCTGTGTAATAAGTTTTTACGACCATTATAATTTTATAACCCGTAACTTGAACGGGATTCAGATTCTGCCGGCCGACAGTTCTACAATCAGTGCGCTTGCCAGGAGATTTGCTGAAATTGCCAGTTCCTATCGGCTGATTATAGAAACCTGCGCCGAGAAAGAAGATCTCGAAGAGTTTGGCATTGAACATGGCAGATGCATTGACGACCGTCTGATCAGAAATATATGTGGTCATAATCTGCAACTGAAAAAGGATCGCGGGCAGCGCCCGCTGTGTGGCTGTGTTAAAAGTGTCGATATCGGCGCTTACTCGACCTGCCTGCATGGGTGCCGTTACTGCTATGCGGCGCGTCGTCGTGTGAGTGCAACACAAATAAAGGCTGGCCACGACCCGTCTTTGCCAATCCTTGAATCTCCTGGCAGCGGTTCGCTGAAAAGGTAGCGGTTTCTGTCGGAGGACTAGTCGGTATTGCGCTGTTGAGCCGGCGGTTCGACGGTGAAGACGATCTGTGACTGCAGTCCCCAGCGGTCTACATTTTGCTTGAGCAGGTAATACTTGCGGGCGTAATACCAGTCACCGTCTCTGATTACCTTGAATTGCAGCAAAGTCTGTATGTTTTTGAGCAGTGGCACCATGGCCAGACGATCGCTATTTTCCAGTTTGTCGGTTTCTTTGAGCAACAATTCAAAAAGACTGAACTTTTCGTTGTTGATCTCGCTGGAAATTTCCTTTTCGATTTTGCTCATAGCAACCTGGTATTCCTCGCGGGCGACATCATCGCCGGGGTTCTTCTGAAGGAAGCGGTGGGCGTTAAGCATGCGCTTCATATTGCGCCGCATCGGCATTTTTGCAGTTATCTGATACACCACGATTTTGGCTGCGACAGTAAGTATCTGACTGCCCATGTAAGCCCCGATAACGCTGCCCGGGCCTGGTGCGACAATCGATCCCACAGTCGCCCCAAGTGAAGCGCCGGCGACACTTACCAGACTTATGGAAGCACATCTGAATATCTGCAGAGCCAGAAAGGTCAGAATGCTTCCATCCTTCATGGTATCTTTGAGGATTTTTATAAGGCCGTAGTTCTGACCAGAGGCCTTGATCATATCGGTAACCAGTCGGGTAAATGCTACCGCTGAAAAGCTGCGGAAAGTTTCGGAAATGGCCTTAGACAATATTCCGATGTTAAGCTTTGATAAAAATTCGGTAAGCAGGTCGAATGCCGGCGACAACGCTCCAGAAGCTGCTATGTGCGGGATTTTCTGCAGCATCTTATAAGCGAGGCGATCGAGCGAAATGGTTACTGTGCCTTCATAAGCAAAGCTTAGCCCTGATCTGGCCTGCTTTAGCTGTGAGACGTTCATATCGATTGAAACTTCGCTGTCGGTCGTGATGAAATATCTGTCAGCCTTGAACTTGTATGGGAGTTTACCCTGAAAGAGTGCAGTTCCGCTGAATGAGATAAAGTAACGGCGTATTCGTGAATCATAAAAATGACTGTGAACTTTAATCGCGAGGTTATCGGTTTTATCTACCGCCTGCGCAAGAGCTACTGCCGTCTTGTCAATGGCAACTGCAGCACGGGCGAGGCTCTTTTCGACGGCCTGCGAGAAGCTGACGCGGGCCTTTTCAACTGGTCGCATTTCAGCGGCATTCGCAAATGGCGTCGCCAGAAGAGAAAGAATCAATACAAAGCTCAAGATCAGGCGACTGCTATGCCGCGTAACCAGCAATTTATTTTTCATGTATGAACCTCTGTCTGAGATAGTAATTTAATTTTACAACACCAGAGCTCGCTTTTGCATGCATTATCTTCTCTTCAAACCTGGGTTTTTCTTGTAAATGGCAAGCAATGAATCTGCTCGTCAACTCGCCCCGCAAAAGATTCCGGAGCGACGACAAAACCCGTTGCCTGTGTTGCGGTAGATGTTTCTGGGCGCTTTTTGGCCAGGTTTCCGAAGTATATTCACGCCAGACTGGTTTACAGCTCCCCGGATATTTTCACAGTCAGAGTGTGCCCGCCTTCCTGAAGGCCATCATCAGATATTATACTGACCGAAAATTTATCGGCCTTGACTGCCGTGATCGCGGATTGAATTTTTTCCCATTCATCGTCAATGAGGTCTTCAACCGATATCTCAACGGGGATCTCGAACTTATTCTCAAGATAGATTGGCGGAGAAACCCGCAATGCTCCAAGCGCCCCTCCGGTGCTGCCGGCCGCCGAGGCAATTTCTGCGAGCATATTCAAGAAGCCGGCCGGCAGGACTTTCTTCCGGCCGGGAACGGCTGACATGTCGAATCGAAAAACCTGAATCCCGCTGTAGGTCGAACGATTGATCGAGTTAACAAATGCTTCTGTGCCTTGCTGCGCTTTCGCCAGGTCTGTCGCAAAGGTGGTGATAGTGTTTATGTCGAATGAATAGCCAGATAACATTATCCGTTTATCGCTATCCTGGCGAAGATTGGTGAGCCAGCAGTCGATGCCATCGATTTGCTCACCCTTACCGATACCGGCCTCAAACCCTGCAGCGTTAATAATCTCGCCAAGCAGTTTCGTGTCTAACTTCGGCAGTGCATCTGCCGTTTTGCTCTGTATAAGAGAGAAAATGAAAGTAGCACCGATCAGGCTTTTTCGATCGGAGGCACGAACTTCAGCGGTGACCGATAGATTTATCGCCGCTATTCGAATTGCTGAATCTGCTGCTTTATAACTCTCGAACTTGTCGATTATGTTCAAAAGCCGTCCTGCGTCAGCAAAAACGAAATAAACCTCCGCCGGAAATCTTTTTCCCCACTCTTCATTCAGCGCTTCAGAGGCTCTGAATTCGAGGATCTTGGATTCGAACTCGCCCAATACATCTGCCATATGCTGTTTTGCTGGCTGCAGGTCAGGGTGCTCAGATGGATCAGCAATTAAAAGGGCGGGCAAAATAACGATCAAAACCAGACTCAAAATAAGTCGTTTCATGAAATCTCCTTTTATCGGCAGAGAAAATAAGTCTATGAAATCATACCAGAGGCCAATTTATTAGAATCACGCATCGGTCATCTCGATGCAAATTGTCTGTTTTTACTTTAACATGAGTTCAGGCGAAACAGGGAATTTAGCCTTCCATGGTCAATTGGAGAAGCATTTGCCATTTACAGGCTTAAACAAGCAATTGTACAAACCTTACAATTGCAACCACTGGAAATATGAATATTAGAGCAACTCGAAAAGAAGAACGAGAAGATAAATACTTCAACGGCGAGCTATTTCCTTTTTTTCGAATTTTGCAAGTTCAAGTGAGTGGAATTAGAAACATCTCATGTTATAATTCTCCTGATTTAATCCGCCCGAGAATTTTGGGCCGTCACTCTCTAAGACTAACGCAGGAGATCTTATGGATAGTCAGTTAACTCTAAATCCGAACAAGCTGGTAAGTTTTCTCAATAAAAAGGCTGAGGATTTCACGAAGCAGGATATTATTCACTACATTGAAGCAAACAACATCAAATTGCTCAACTTCCGCTATGTTGGCGGTGATGGTAAGCTTAAACTGCTTAATTTCGTAATCAACGATCGAAAACACCTGGAACAAGTTCTTTCAGTAGGAGAAAGAGTCGATGGATCGAGCTTGTTTCCCTATATAGATCCAAGTTCCAGCGATTTATATGTTGTTCCCAGGTATAGAACAGCATTCGTAAACCCATTCTCAGGGAACACTTCAGTCGACCTGTTGTGTTCATACTATGACAAACATGGTAATGCGCTCGATATAGCTCCGGAAAACATTCTGCGCAAGGCGCATGCAGCTCTTCAGGAAAAGACCGGAATGCAGCTTGAAGCACTCGGTGAGCTCGAATTTTATCTTTCTTCAGAGCTCGACAAGATTTATACGATTACTCCACAGAAGGGGTATCATGAGTCCCACCCGTTCTCGAAGTGGGAACTTATAAGAATTGAGGCAATGCGAGCTATTTCCGAAATGGGCGGAAGAATCAAATACGGCCATTCCGAAGTAGGGAATATTGTTTCCGGAGACTGGGAATATGTTCAGCATGAAATCGAATTCCTGCCGGTAAATGTTGAGGAAGCCGCCGACCAGCTGGTCATTGCCAAATGGGCCATTAGAGAAGTGGCTTACAAATACGGCCTCGAAGTGAGCTTCGCGCCAAAAATTATTGTCGGGCATGCCGGTAGTGGCTTTCACATTCATTCCCGGCTAGTCAAAGATGGCAAGAACATGATGGTCGATGAAAGTGGTGCCCTGAACGAAACTGCTAAAAAAATGATCGGCGGTCTTCTCGAGCTGGCACCATCGATAACGGCATTCGGCAACGTTGTTCCAACTTCCTTTCTGAGGCTTGTTCCTCATCAGGAAGCTCCGACCAATATCTGCTGGGGAGACAGCAACAGATCCGTTCTTGTGCGGGTTCCGCTTGGCTGGAAGGGTGTCAAAGATATGATTTATGACGCCAACCCAAAAGAGAAAGAGCCCTACAACGATCCGATGAGCAAGCAAACTGTTGAACTCAGAAGCGCTGACGGTTCAGCTAATGTCTACCTGCTGCTTGCGGGCATTACCACTGCCGCTCTGCGCGGTCTGGAAAACCCGGAATCGTTGAAGATTGCTGAAAAACTCTATGTCAGTGGAGATGTTGGCAAAAAGCAGAAAGAATTGAATCTCCCGCAACTACCTGCTTCATGCTTTGAAGCTGGGGAGCAGCTTCTCAGGGACAGGGCCTTGTATGAGAAATACAAAATATTCTCGCCCGCCATGATTGACGGTGTTGCCTCTTCCCTCAAAGCTTTTAATGACAAAAATCTGAGTGAAAAGCTTTTCGGGGACGGCGATGAATTGATGAAACTAGTCGCAAAGCATCTGCACTGCGGCTGATTTTTCCTGACCCGAAAATCGAGATTATGCGCAAAAACATTGCCTGCTCAGCAAGCATGCTGGGTCTTCTGGACAACCTTGGTGACTCATTGCCATATCAGACCTGCAGGGTCAGATTCATTGCGGAACTAACGTATTTCGAGATCCAAACAAATATTTTGTAAAATCACGGTAAGCTGGCACTGCACAACAGTTCAAAATCATTGCTGATACGTTTGTTTATCAGCAATTTTGCTTGAATCGGTTGCTAATTGGGCTCCGACAATATGTTGGAAGTAAGAACCTGATCGGAATCAACCATGCGGTCGTCCTCGCCTGGCGAAGGAAGTCTCCGCTTCGATGGGTTCTCATCCTCGAATCGGTAACTGACCCTAATCTTGTTCACTTCTCCCGCAAAGGAGACCGGCAGCAGAAATACGCGGCTTTCCCCGGCTTTAAATGTCAGAGTTTTCTTATCGTAAGAATGGTAGCAGGGTGACGAATGCGACGCTAATGAGGCCTCCTGTTTCCGTTCAACATCAAACATTTTGCGGGTACAGAATGGGCTATTCTGTCGTCTAGAGCTTCTTGCAAAATCCGCAGCGATGTGGCAATCTCAATGCACATCGGATTCAAAATTTTCAAGAACTACTAAAATGTTAAACCACCAGAAACAGGAATTTTTTTGATCGCAGAAGCAGACAAAATGAATCTGATTGCGACCGGAAGGCGTGACCAACAGCTTCCGCTAAGCCGGCGCTGGCCAATAGCGTTCTGGCTTGGTACGATTTTTTGCTTTTTCGTTTTCCCGGTTTTTCTTGTTGACGTTGGGCTGGACAGCTTGTTAGAAACCCGGCGCAATTTGCAGAAACAGGAGATTTCCCGCGAACTGAAGAGCAATCTTGAACAACTGGTACAGTTCAAGGAAAGTCGGCATTATTATCATGCCCTGCTGAAAAAAGTTTTTGATATCGCCCGGGAGCAACCAGATCCGTTTAAATACCTGAATAAAGCACTTCCTCACCTGAAAATACGTAACCCGGAGATTTTCAAGTTTATTGTCTGGAATTCTGCTGGACAGACAATCGATGCTCTTACTGATGAAAAGGGTTATCGCTACATTGTAAAAACACTGTTTGAGGTTTTTTCTGAGGTTGCAAAAGACTGCCTGAATAACTATCCCGGCAGCCCAGAAAATCTGCCAGTCGTTGAAAAAAGGTTGAATCTTTTGCGTTCTTATCTTGGCACCTTTTTAATTCCGGAAAAATTAAACCTGCCACTGTTTCGCGGTAATCTCGGCGAGATCATTCTGGCCGCATCTGAGCCAGACAAATCGCATTTCTGGTTTCAGTCGTGCGGCAAATTCATGATGATGGCAAACATAAATGTTGAAGCCACTAAATCCACTGAATATCTTAAAAAGCTTATAACCGGTATGAATAAAAGAACTGGCAGGCAGATTAAATGTGGCATTGCAGAGCTATTGGATGACAAGGGCATTTTTACCGGGTTTGCCCACAAATATCAAGAAGAACTCCTGGTTGAAATTGGAAAATTTCAGAATTTTTCTGAGTCCCAGCTGGAAACACCGCACTATATGATCTCAGTGCGAATGCTCAATTCATTTATCACCGCCTTCAGCTTTATCGAAAAGGAAGGCAATCTTATCGACACCCGCAAATTGCGGCGCTCTATTCTGGTTTCTCTGGCACTGGTAATAATTGTGGTTTCCGGATCTTTCATATTTTTTATTTTTCGCCGGGATCACATAATTTCAATCAGATTTAAGCTGGCTTTGCTATTTATTTACGCCAACGGCCTGCCATTGATGATTCTTGGCTTTCTCGGTTATGAGTATCTTCAACAAACCAGAAAGTTGCTTCTTGACCAGGCGCAGGAGCAGGTTGCAGCCCTGATAACAGATTTTGACACGAGATATGAAACAATCACTACACAGTGTGCGACGCGACTAAACGACTGTGTGGCCCGGATAAACAAGAATCTCACAACTCGTAGCCTTACTAAAGTGGATCTTGAGGAATTTGCTGAGCAAATTCAAAAAACCAGACCCTACGACTTTGTCATCGCAGATAAAGAAGGGAAACTT
Source organism: Candidatus Rifleibacteriota bacterium (assembly GCA_018818125.1). Lineage (GTDB taxonomy): Bacteria > Muiribacteriota > Ozemobacteria > Ozemobacterales > Ozemobacteraceae > Rifleibacterium. The sequence goes on along the minus strand of JAHISQ010000028.1, from coordinate 4,691 downwards.
GTGCTCATGAAACAGAGAGGACAGCCCTCCAGTACATTCTTTGCAAACATGAGTCGCAATCTTTTAAATTACGTCAATCTAAACACATTCACGCCACAACACCTGTTTCAAAATAAGCGCAATTCTCCTGAAGACGATGATACAAGCAGTGCCGAAAAATTTCTCTCAAGCAAAACTATTTTACTCCACAGGTTTCTGCAATATATTGGAAAAATAACCCTCCAACAAATGGGACCAGAGGGCCGACTATTTTACTGGAGCATGCTGGGTGACTACGGTAAAAGAAATTTTTCCAACGTTGTCGTTATCTTATGGAATCATGACACTATGCAGGATAGCTATATCCGCCAGAACCTCAATGAGCTTAATTCCAACTTTGGTCAGTTCAAGTTCTACGCTATTATTGAAACCAACGGCACAACTTACCCGGAACACACAAAAATAGACCGGGAAATTTTCAATTTATTCCGACAGACTTTCAATTTTAAAACAACTTCTTCTGAAGAAATTGAGATTTCAGGGAAAAAGTATGCAGCATTTGGCACCATAGGCAAGGAGCTTGGTAAAGCAGCTATTGTCGGGCTGATACCTCTTGAGAAAATTACTGCCAGTGTTAATGAGATCAAGACCAGACTGATAATTTTTGCATTACTGAGTTTAAGCCTGACTCTGGGTATTGGTCGACTTTTGTCTTCACAATTCATGCAACCTGTTAAAGAATTGGAACTGGGCGTTCAAGCAATTGGCAAACAAAACTTCCGTTATCGTCTTCCGATTAAGTCTGCTGATGAATTCGGGCATTTGAGCAATGTTTTCAACACTGCCATTGAGAGTCTTGAAGATCTTGAAATCGCAAAGGTTGTTCAGGAAAACCTTTTTCCGCAAAAAAATCTGAACCATGGCGGTATCGAGATTTTTGGCCGCAGTGTTGCCATGACCCGCCTTGGCGGTGATTATTATGACTTTTTTCCCATAGATGACGAAAGAGTTGGGGTCTTAATGGGTGATGTTGCCGGTCATGGTGTTCCCGCCGCATTACTTATGGCCATGGCCAAAGCATCGGTGCTTCTTGGGAAAGAAAAGAAAACAGATCCGGCGCTGATGCTGGCAGCGCTGCACAAGGTTATTCACAGCACCAAAAGCACCAAAATCAAGCGAATGATGACCTGCCAGTATTTCTGCATCAATTCTAACTCCGGCGAATATACAGCGTCAAACGCTGGTCACTGCTTTCCTGCAGTAATAAGAAAAGGCGGGCAGGAAGTTGAACTGATAACGCTTATAGGGACTCCTCTCGGCATCACCAGAAACCCAAAGTATGAGAATACCTGTCTGAAACTTGAACCAGGCGATATCGTATTGCTTTACACCGATGGCATCATTGAATCACAAAACCGTGAAGGCAAGGAAATGGGATTCGACAATTTCACCAGAATGCTGGGTGAAACATTTGATACGAACCTTGAGACATATTATGAGCGCATTTTTAAGGCCTATACTAATTGGTCCCCTGAAGCAGATGATGACATAACAATGGTTCTGATTGGCTTTAAAAAGCAGGAAGACAGAGCATGAAAACAACACTAAAGAAGATTCTTTACTGGTTAGCATTCATGCTCTGCTTTTCCGGTATTCCTGCGCTGCTGACAGTTTATGGCTTTCTGTATCTACATAACCAGCATCAACAAATAAGCATTGTCAGACATCAAACGGAACTTAATCGTTTTTTTAAGACTCTTCAGCCTGCAGCAAACGGTGAATCCTTCTGGTGCAATTATCTTACTAAAAACCTTAACAATGAAGTCATCAGTAACAAAGATCAAGCCTCTGAAGTCATAGAGAAAATTGTCAAGCTGCGAAGAAACTTGCGATTTAACTACGTTGTGTATAATGACAAAGACGGGGTCGCAACGACCTCTGTTCCCTTAGAACCGGCTGAAGACTGCCGATTGACTCTGGTCATGATCTGGAAAATACTTCATGGAAACAGTAAAGAAGTCACCGAATTCGAGCAACAGGCAGCCGGTCGAACAATTGGACCTCAACTCAACTGGGGGCATCTTCTCGAAAGCTCGAATTATCTGACTTGGACTGACAGTACCTTAGAAAAACCTCTTATCTGGGCAAAAATGGTGCACAAGCACCTCGTCGTTATCTTGATAGAACCGACAGAACTTGATTCATACGATGGGATCTGGAATTTTCTTAAAGATTTCAGCGAAAAATCAGGCGGCGTCTATGATTTTGCCATGATCGAGCACAACAAGGACTTTAGATGCTCAGACACCTTACGTGAGTTTGAAAGTCAGGTTCAGCAGGCTTTCACAGAATATGGGCAAGAAAAGTCCTCCCTGATTCAAACCACTAATCTGCTTGCATTCCCAAGATTTATAAAGTCAGATTTGACAATTTGTGGTTACATCAACAAATCACAAATTTCAGACAACAGACTTTGGCTGCCCGGCTTTATATTAGGATTACTGTTGACCTTTGTTTTTATTGCCATAGGGCGATACTCGCACAGGTTAATCATTCGTGAAGAACCAGACAGCCTGTCGCTGCGCTGGAAGCTGAGGTTTCTCTTCTTTTTCGCTAATGGTCTTCCTCTGCTGGTTTTGTTTTTTATCGGCACCGATTATCTGAATCAGAAGCGTGATAACCTGCTGCGTGAGACTCATGGAAGCGGCATAAGCTTCTTACAGGATTTCGATGAAAAAATAGAAATAGAATTTGCCAAAACCATGGTTGCAAAGAAAAAAGCTGAGAAAAATCTTTTGCTACGTCTTACGACCGAAAAACTGAATGACGATAATTTTATGGAATTTATTCATCAGCTCGGGCCACAAGTATGGGATGTCGCATTGGTAGCGAGCAAAAGCGACCTTATTGGCACCAAAGTCGGACTAATGGATGAAGACCGTGGCATTGTTCCCCAGTCAGTAAAAGATGGTGGTAAAAGTTCAAAAACTCAGAATGATTTCCTGCGTAAAATTGGACATTTCTTTCTTAACAGGATAAATGGCGACAAGATTCCTGAGAAAATTGCCACAGAAATTGAGCTGCTGATAGAATCAATTACACAAAAGCCCCTAAGCAATTTCACCCATACTCTTCTAGTGAAGCGTGGCCATTTTCTGCAGTGGGGGTTTGGTAATGACATTCATCCGGCAATTGTTGATACATTTTCGCGAGTAAACTCCACAAATGCAGACTACTTCTTCCTCCTCACTTTCAGACGCATTGATTTTCAGCATGCCTTCCTGAAAAAACAGCTGTCTCAGGCAAACAGAAATCATCTTGGCATGAAAATCTTTGCTTTAAGTGACATCCGTTGGTCGCTGCCTCAAAAGTCCTATAGCAGCTCTGTTTTACGGGAATATTCCTCTACTCTGACCACCTACCCGGAAAAAGAATTGAAAATTATTCATTACGACTCTCAAGACTACCTTGCAATGGGCTTTACTGGCAAATTCATTTCTGATTATCAGCTCATCGGGCTATATCCAGTCGAAAATATTGATGTTTTAATTAACAAACAGAAAAGACAGCTTCTGATCTTTGCTATTTTGAGTCTGCTGATGACTTTTGGACTCTCACAGGTTCTGGCGCAAGGTTTTCTGATGCCTTTGCAGGTAATAACCGCCGGCGCTAAGGCCATAGAAAACAAACACTTTGAACATCGACTTCCCGAACTGGGGAGAGACGAATTTGGCGCTATGGGGCAGATATTCAACAACGTTATGGTCGACCTTGAAGAACTTTCGGTGGCCAGCGCCATTCAAGAGCAATTATTGCCGCAAACCTCGATTGAAACAGGCAACTTCAGCCTTTTTGGCCGGAGTGTCTCCATGGCCGAGCTCGGTGGTGATTATTATGACTATCTGGCTCTGGACAACCATAAATTCAGCGTTTTGCTTGGTGATGTCGCCGGACACGGCGTAGGAGCGGCATTGATCATGGCAATGGCCAAAGCGGGCATAATACAGTTAGACCACCTCCTCAACCAGCCTCTGGCGCTGATAACAGAGCTGCACGACTTGATTCTGGCCTCAAAAACAAAAAAACAGAAGAAAATCATGACTTTTCAATACCTGTGCCTTGACGGATTGACAGGTCGCGGCAGGTATTCAAATGCCGGAGCCTGTTCACCAATTATGATCAGGGAAAATGCCAGTGTCGCCGAAGAACTGACCCTGGCCGGCGCAGCCCTCGGCGCCTTTAAAAAGGCCAATTTTTCAGAGATTGAAGTAGTTTTTTCACCAGGTGATGCTATGATTTTTTACACTGATGGTATTGTTGAGGCCCGCAATAGCGCCGGAGATGAACTCAGCTATGAACACCTCAAAGAATTATTGAAAAGTTGCTGGGATCAAGATGCAGAAACCTATTACAACAACATTTTTCGCGCCTACATGCAGCACATCGGCAATGAAGGGGCGCAAGATGATTTGACCATGGTTGTGCTGGTCTTTAATGGCTCACAAAAAGGCACATATCTCCCCATGGAAATAAACGAAAATCATAGCTAATAGGAGCCTCACTTCAACTCATTCTTGGTGGCGATACGCACTAGTCCTTCATCACAATTGACAGCATGATAATTCGCCAAGACTTAATGGAGTAATAAAAAAAGAGTAAGGGCGTAGGCGGGTTTTTTGCGCATGGATGCGCTTATGCCAGGCGGCTCAGGA
>JAHISQ010000027.1 GCA_018818125.1 Candidatus Rifleibacteriota bacterium | reverse complement strand
TGGAGCTCTCAAATAGGATTAAAAGCAAACGGCCATTCTTAAAAGTTGTTGCGTCTGATAATGCTGCCTGATACCGCTGATTTTATTTGTCGCAGCATCCGTTAATTTGTAAGCAGATGTTGGGCAGTAAATAACCATGAAAAGGCAATGAATATATGTTAGCAAAATAAAGTCCATTGATTTCCTCAATACGGGTTGAAAAACTTTTTGGCCTGTATACTTACACTCTCCCGCAGACGGGACAATTGCCAAATGCAGCCAAGAAACTATTGCGTGACTTCGCTCCCTGCGCGGAAGCGAGTTGTGTTGAGGAGCCCGGTGCGATCGAATTTTATGTTTCCGACAGCCCCGAAGCCTTCATGGCGGTGGGCGAACCTTTACTCGGTCGGAACATGGAACGGGTTTTCCTGGAACACGTCTGGCAGCGGGAGCTCGAAACAACGGTCTGAAGCTGTGTTCTTCCATGAAAAATGGCGGCAGGTCTCAAGACGGGGTGAACTCAGGTCCTGTCTTTGTCCAGGATTTCGGATTCCTCTGGTGGCGACAGTTCCTCGGAGAGAATCTGGAATCTTTGCAACAGCAGTCGAGTCATCTCGGTTGCCCTCATTTCTGAGGGCTCAGCCAGTTTCGGGGGCATACCCAAGTATCGACGGGCATGTTCATACTCATCTTTGGATTCCGGAAGAGGCGGGGTAAGGATTTCTACCAGTTTCCATTTTTTCAACAGCGAGACGCTCTGACGAAAGTTTTCAATGCTATCGGGAAGAGATTTCTGGATGCATGGGTTTGTGCTTCTCGGAGGCGTTTGGATGTTCACTGTTTTTCGTAAACCCGTGAGTAGGAGAAGGCACGCATAGGATTTCGATGGATACGATGTACGAACTTCGAAAAGGATGTCCAATGTCTGGAACAATGCTCCGAACAGAAACATAACAGACTCAAACAAGAGAAAATTCGGATTGCTATTTGGAGGGTCGCCTTGAATTTGGAGATCCCTTTTGAATGCAACGTGGGCTTTCCTTCTCCAATTCCGCCAATAAAGGATGAACCCCACGGTGAAATAGCTCCCTCCCACCAGGATACAGGCCTCCACGAATCCTATGAAATTCATTGCCTCAGAGGAATTTTGGAAGCGAGTCACCGCATGGTAATTCATGAAAAGGACCGTGGCGACAATCCCCATGACGATGCTTCCGATGATGAATAAAGCAAAGAAGATGGCCTGAATTTTGTCACTCAAGGTCGCAGATGGATCCTCGCGAAGAAAAAAGTCCTGCTCGAGAAACCGTGAAAGGCTGGCGATCTGCGCCTCCGTGATGGTCGTTTCTTTCCCAAGATAACCCGAATGCATCAATCAACTTCCTCGCGGCCGGCGATCTAAACCGGATGCTGTTGGCGATAGACTTCGATCATGGCGATACCGGGGCTGGATCGACTCATCCACACGATGTCCCAGGCATAGGCGGGCACCTCAGTGCAGGTGAATGCCGGATCATAGGTTTGAATCCATTCCTGCCCCTCATGGAGACTTGATAGGAAGCTCAATTTACCAGCCTCAAAATATCACCCACTCATTTTGGTGTCAAGGCCACATTTTCCCGAATTTGGAGGACAAGTCGTTCGCTTTTTCCACTTCGAACCATAAACTGTCACTTCGGGGTCACGAGCTGCCGGAAATGAGGCACAAAATTGGTGCAAAATATCCAGGGAAGGGTGTTTCCAGCAGTTTTGGGGAAAGCGATCCCCTCACACGCTCGGTTGAGAGTGCGTCAGGTGTTAAAGGTAGTCATCCCAGGAATGGTCAGGGTCCGGGAAGAAATCTTCTGGGGCAGGCTGTTCGATGCACTCGTCTTCGCAGTCCCCTGAGGCCAGCCTTCGAGGTGGTGCCCAAGAGTTGTCAAGCCATAACCCGAGATGTTTCAGAATCTTCTCGATGACAGCTTGTTCGACAAAAAAATCCGCTCATACGGGAAACAAAAAAGATAATTGAGGTGTCTTTATGCTATTTTACTTAATCTTTTTCCATATGCTTTTGGGAATTGTACGCGCCGATTCCTTTTCCCAAGGAAATGAAGCAATCGAAAAGCCAATTTGGCCTATTAATGCTGCAGTCTTGGCTAAGGAAATAGAAAATCTACCAGAAAAAGAGGCCATTTCACAAAATTCACCAACTAATGTAAGGTTTCCGACAATTAGGATTTATTTTCCCAAAAGAAACTCTTCCCGTACAGCCGTAATTGTTTTTCCCGGTGGTGGCTATAAAGCACTGGCAATAGGCAAAGAAAGCACAAAATTAGCGTAAACCCTGCGAAATAGTAGAAAAAGGCTCACCAGGATCTTGCCTAATTGAAAATCGGGGACTCACATGGTGAAGGGTTTCGCGGAAAAGAGCAAATTTTATTCCGGTAGACCTGCTCAAACCTGAAGCCTGTTTAGGCTTAGGAAATCGCTTGTTGATACTGACAACTTCCATTTCTAAAATTGAATGGTTTGAAATATACGAGGTACAGAACGACCACTTAGAATCCTTTATAAGAAAGACTTTTCACAGGGTAATGCCTCTAGAGAAGTCTGATATTTGTTTAGGCTTGCAACTACTGTGAAAGTTTGCTGGTTAAAAACGATTCTATCTTATTGAATTGATCAATTATCACATGGCCAGTGTCTTTCAAAACATTTACTTCTATATCTGCCAAAAGATTGTTAAGTCGCTCAGCTGTCCTTTGTGTGTTCAACAGTGCATCGTGGTCGCCACCGAAGTATTGTGTTGGGTGAGTCATTTTACGAAGCTGATCATCGGTAAAGATTGGAACAATTTCTGTTACAGGGCTAAAATGTTTTGAAACAATGGATTGAAAAAGAAGGGCTTGGGGGGAAACCTGAGTATTATGATATACAGCTTTATTTAGCATGTTTTGGCCGAATTTCCCGAGCATCAAATAGAGTATGGCTTTGAAAATAAAACTGATTTTTTGTGGGGCAATACCGCACGCTGTTATCATTGATAAAGCACAAACTCGCTCTGGATTTTCAATTGACAATTTCATTGCATACCAGCTACCCAAGCTCATTGAAACTATAAAACATTTTTTCACCCCAATCTTGTCTAAGACTTCCTTTAGCCAAGCTGAGCTGTTTTGAGAATTCAGAGAAACCCTATGTGGCTCACTAAGACCTGGTTCACCCGGGATGTCAATGCAGTAGATACAAAAATTATTTGTAAAAAAACTAGCAGTTCCGAGCCATGTGGCACTATTGCTCATTGATCCATGGAGCATTACTAAAGGTGGATTTGAATTAGATCCGAATTTTAAAATATGAATTTTGCCAATTTGGGTTGAAATGAAAATTTGTTCAAACCTTGGCTCTAAGTGATCCGAAAGCAACTTTTGGTAGTTTGCCTCTATTATGCTTCTACCTTCATCCGTTTTGTATACGCTGCTTGTCATTGGCTCTTCCTTATTGTTGAGAAAGGACTTCAAATGATGACATTATTAGGCTAATAAACTTTGGAGAACCATGAACGATATATTTTGCTTTGCCAATTTCTGGATAATAGAAAAAGTCAAAACGTCTTTTTTCTGTTGAGTCGTCCATACTGTTTAGCATTGCCATCAATGAATTGGATATTCTTGATGCTTCTTCTGAATTTTGCTCAACGATTTCAATAACTGCTGATATATGTATTCTCTCAGCTAAGGTCTGATAGCTTACAGAATTGTCCAAATCAGTCTTGTTCGCTAACTCTCCATGTACATAGGATTTAAGTTCCTTTTCACTAATCATCCAAGATCGTCCGATCTTTCTTGCTCCTATTTTTTTCTCCTTAATGAAGCGTAAGATCGTTTTTCGATGCAATTTCAGAATCTTTGTTAAATCATCAACGGAATAATATTTTGAGTCCATAAAGTTCTCCTGAGTTTTTTAAATGGAACAACAAGGAACAATACGGAACATCAACTGAAAAGTCAAGATGCTTTACTTAATGTCTTAGGCCAAGCTTGGAGAATTTTTAGAAATGTAGAAGGCTCTAACGAATGCGTCGACGCGGAAAATGCAAATGACACCACACATCCATATGTGTTATAATATGTGTGGAGGTGAAGCTTATGCCAACAAATCTTGCTATTGATGATGATCTTCTGAAACTTGCTCTTGAAATTGGAAAACTTCGAACCAAAAAGGAAACAGTTAACCAAGCATTAAAAGAGTTTATTGAAAAGAGAAAGCAGAAAGAAATTATCCAATTGTTTGGGAAGTTTGATCCTGACCCCGACTATGATTACAAGTCAGGACGATAATAATGAAAACCCTCGTTGACACATGTATTTGGTCGTCTGTCCTGCGAAGAGACAGAATAGCCAATAAGGACATTGAAAAGAAGTTAGTTGAACTCATTCTAAACAACGATGCTTTGATTGTTGGGCCGATTCGTCAAGAAATCTTGTCTGGATACTCAGATCGCAAAAAGTTCAAAAAACTAAAGAACAAACTTGATGCCTTTGCCAATTTGCAAATAATAGACGATGATTACGTTCTTGCCGCAGAGTTTTCAAATGACTGCAGAAAAAATGGAATTCAGGGAGGGCACATTGATTTTTTGATCTGCGCTGTGGCAGCCAGGAATAAAATTCCAATTTTCACCTGCGATAATGATTTCAAACATTACTCAAAATTCATAAAAATCGAATTATATTGAAGAGGTCGAATCGGGTAAAGAGGGGGCAAGCCTGAGCAGCTGAATAGTGAATCTTCACCCATAGATCTTTAATGCAGAT
>JAHISQ010000026.1 GCA_018818125.1 Candidatus Rifleibacteriota bacterium | reverse complement strand
ATCGGAACTTCAAAAGGATACCCTTTGGCCTTAGATGTTATTGGACAAACTATGGCCAATCCTACTTTTTGATGATATTTTTGAGAGGACAATATCAAACCCGGTCTTCGACCAGCTTGTTCATGCCCCAATGATGGGTCAAAATCAATCCATACTACATCTCCACGATCTGGAATTGTTTTGGCCATTTTTACCAAACCTCTTTACCGCGTGGTGGTCCGAAATCAACCAATTTATGTATATTATCTTTATTTACTTTTTCCAAGAGTTTATCGAAATCAACTTCTTCCGAGGCAGGTTCAACGACCAAAACTCCGTTTTTTAAGGAAATTTCCACTTCGGAATTGTTAGTTAGATGGATCTCATTTGCAAATGGCTTGGGAATTCGAATAGCCAAGCTATTCCCCCACATTTGAACTTTGCCTTTCATATGAACTCCTTTTTATGTATCTACAATAATGATACATGTCGAGGAACGTTAAGTCAAGGTTTCATATTATTTGCCACAGAACAGTTATTTTTATGCCGATTCTATGCTTTTTTATAATAGGCGCAAAAAATGACCTCGTCAAACTAAAAACGGCCTGTTTCCTCGGCAAAATGTGTCGGTTTTTCGGTATAATGTTGCTACAGACAACATTATGTGGAAGCGGTATAAGTATTAGAAAAAATTATACTGGAAGATTTGCGCAGATTTCTCGTCGATAAAATCTATGATTGAATGGACTGCGCTCTGTTGTATTTGCTGTGCACGGTCGCCAATGATTTTATCTGGCTGCTATCAGTTGGTTTCTGTTAGCCATAGAGGCATTCGATTTCGGAAAAAATCCGCGAAATATCAGTGTCAGAAAATGTTTTTTGTTCGTCGCGTTCGCCCTTGAGTTTGATCAAACTTGCACCGCTGACTTTCGCCAGCAGATTGGCAAGCCTTTCATGAGGGTAGTGTTCGTCTTTGCTCCAGAAAGATGGGTTGATAATAATCAATGGGATTTTTCTTTTTTTCATGGTTTTTGCAGCAGCAATACATGCCTGGTAACTGGGCTCTTCGAGAACATCTGCGAATTTTCCGGTGAGGGGCTCCGGTGCACAATCGCTGATAAGAATGACAAGGTTCTTTGCGCCGGGCTTGCGAAACTTCTCAAGTGCAATCATATCCAAGCTTCTTTGTAATCCGCTGGCAAGAGGTGTTTCTCCGCCAATCCCAATTGTCATCAGGCTTCTGGTAACGACCCGGTAGTTGTTGGTGGGATTATGTAAAACCCTGGCCTGCTCACCCTGAACCACGATCAATCCCATTCGATCCTTGTTCTTTTTGAAGTAACTGGCCAGACGTTTGACAATGTCTGCGAACTTTCCGAGAAATTGATTGGTTGATTTGCTTGAATCCGCGATTAAAACAAGATTAAAGCTCTCTCGGGTTGTCTTGCGCCAGCAAAGAAAGTCGTTGGTCTGAATCAAGCCTGCCTGACGTGAAGGATTATAAGACCCTCCTTTTAATGCCTTGAAAATGGTTGCCAGAAACGCGATAGCAGAATCGTTATGTTTAAAGGGAGTAAGCTGAGTGTTTCTTCCGTAACCTGTTGATTCAACGGTTTTTCGCCGCGGGGTTCCCTTGAAACTGCGCCGCGCTGTTCCCCGCATCTTATCCAGTATTTTCTTTATTGCTTTCCCTGAGGTTTCGGCAAGGTCGAGCAAACCCTGAAACAGGCTGCCAGAAGTTTTTTCGGGCTGCGCTCTGTGGACCTTGAACGCAACATTGTCTGCGCCAAGGCCATTCTCGCGAACAATAACACCGTCCGAGTCTCTTCCAAAAGCAATTGGGGCATGGTCTGATTCTTTGTCAGATGCGTGAGACGACTGGTTGCAGGTATTTCCTGAATTATGCGGCAAATTACTGCAAATCGTCAGTTTTTTTTTTGCGTTAGAGAATCTTCTTTTTTTGCAGCCCTGATCCCATACATTGTGGTTTTGTCGAGACCAACCTTTTCCTGTGGTTTGATGCTGTCAAACATTTCAGCGAAAGCCTTTTTGATTTCCTCGGAAGTCGCCGGTGGCAGCAGTCCACCATCTCTTGTTCGGTGACAAAGAGTAAGTTCTCCAGCCAGAAAGATGTCATCGGCAACAGTCTCGGATCTCTTTTCAAGGGCAGCAATGGCAATGGCAGTTTTGAGGATAACGATGTCAGGTCTCTGCCCATCAACCTTGAGATGACTGCAGGCCCCCGCGATCACGGTAAGAAAAAAGTCGGGGAATTGAACGGATTGCAGCAGTTCCCGGGCATCAAGGATCAACTGAGCATACAAGGCGGATTCTTCCTGAAACTGTTGGATCAGGTTCCCGGGATCATTCTCAAAAAGTATGTTGCGTTTGATGATCTCTTTTCTTGAATCAATATCGGTAATGGACTTCAGCTTAACGCAAAGGGGAAAACGGTCAAGGATCTGCGGCCTGAGTTCGCCCTCTTCCGGGTTCATGGTGCCGACTAATATGAATCGCGAAGGATGGCTGCAGGATATGCCTTCTCGCTCAATGGCGTTCCAGTGAGATGCTGCCGCATCAAGAATGTCATCAACAATATGGTCAGGGAGCAGATTTACCTCGTCGATGTAGAGGATGTTGTTATTGGCATCGCCAAGAATTCCTGGCTGAATAATCTTTTCACCTGTTTTGAGCAGCTTTTCAACATTGATAGTCCCGATGAGACGGTCTTCTGTACAGCTCAGCGGCAGGGGCACAACACTCATTTTTTTCGTTGTTTTCTGGAGTTTGCCGTTTTCGGCGAGTTTTTCGCTGCAGGAAGTGCACAATGGATCGCCGGGTCTGGCTGAGCAGTTAAAAATACAGTCGCTGACCGCTTCATAATCTGGCAACAGTTCAAGCACGGAATAGACAATAGTGCTTTTGCCGGTACCTTTTGGGCCGCTGATCAACAGACCGCCGATGTCAGGGTTCACAATATTGACAAGATAAGCTATTTTCAGCTCATTTTGCCCGACCATGGCGGTGAAGGGAAAGCTTTTCCGGAATGATTTCATGACATTTCCTTGTAACGGGCAGTAAATTAGCTGCCTAAGCTAGATTACATCTCTGGATTACTGGTGTCAATATGTCCTTTCAGTCTCTATTGATTTGGGTGATTTTCAATGATAGCCTTGAAACAACAAAACAAGACCAACTCAAATTTTTGGAGGAATACATGAAAACCCGGATCAAATTGGCTGCACTTTTTTTAATTTTGCTTATGGTTTGCTTTTCATTGAATCAGGTTGCGGCAAAGCCACTACCGGCAAAAAAAGGTCTCTCCGGTTCGCATCCGCGGATTTTGATGATCCTGACCGGCATTGACAAGGTTCCGAATACGCAAAGAGAGACAGGGTTCTGGGCGGAAGAGTTTGTCGTTCCCTGTGAGATGTTTAAAAAGTCTGGATACAGGGTTTCGACGGCATCGTTAAAAGGTGGACGTGCGCCGGTAGATCCGGGATCCATCGATCCGAAAAATGTGGGAGAAGAACCTGCGAAAGAATTGCGCCTGGGACTGGACAAAAATAGCGAATTTACCAAAACCATTCCACTCGCAAAAGTTAGAGTCAATGACTTTTCGGCAATCTTTGTAGTTGGCGGCCATGGCGTTATGTGGGATCTCACTAACTCCCCGGAAATAGCGGAAATCGTGCAGCAGGCTGTTGCGAAAAATCGCATTGTTGCCGCGGTTTGCCATGGGCCCGGTGCACTCATCGGTATTCCTCTGCCAAATGGCAGGATGTTCCTTGAAGGTAAAAAAGTTACCGGGTTTTCCGCTCAGGAAGAAGAACTGGCTGGAATGGCAAATGTCGTTCCCTATTGTCTTGAAGAGCAATTAAACAAAGAGAGCCAGGAAGGTTACCAGAAAGCGACTGCTCCCTGGGCCAGCTTCGTAGTTTCTGACGAAAATCTCATCACCGGGCAAAATCCGTCGTCGTCGGCGGAAACAGCTCAAGCCCTGCTAGAGCGGCTGGCTATGCTTAATACGCAAAAGAAGTAGAATTCCAGCCAGATTTAAATGATCATATCGTTCTTGTCTGACAAATTCGATTATGGTAACCTTGGCGCTAAGCCTTTCTTGCCCGTTGATCCAAAGGCGAATTGCATGTCCAAGGGAGTTCTCGATGTCGCAAAAACCTGTTGTTGCCTCTTACGTTGACTGGAAGCCGGCTATAAGCGCGCAGGATGTATTCAGCTCTACTGTCAGCTTTTCTTTCCTATCGACTGATGGCGAAGGTAGCCTTTTCTGGGTCGAACTCCGCCCCGAGGAAAAGGGCCGCTGTGTCCTCATGATGCGCACAACTGGGGGAGAAATTCGCGAGCTGCTGCCTGCGCCTTATTCGGCCAGATCGCGGGTGATGGAATATGGCGGCATGCCCTACGTTGCAGGCCATGGGCGGATTGTCTTTGCTAATTTTACCGATCAGCGCCTTTACGGACTGAGCCTGGACCAGCCGGGTGACCCGCAACCACTGACGCCAGAGCGTAATGCCGACGGGCGCATGATGAAGTTTATGCAACCCGTCATATCACCAGATGGTCGCTGGCTCGTGGCAGCCTATGAACTGGAGGGCGGCAGCGACGAACCGATGAACTCCCTGTGTGTTCTTGATCTGAATCGTGACGGCCTGCAGGAACCGCGAATTCTGGTAAGCGGCGCTGACTTCTACAAACAGCCGACATTTTCACCAGATGGAACCAGCCTGGCATGGCTGCAATGGGATCACCCGTTCATGCCCTGGAATTCTACCATTCTGCAGGCAGTGCCGTTTGCCGAGGGTAACGCTGTTGCCGATAAAATACAGACAGTTGCAGGATCAACGACGGTAGCGGTAAACGACTTTGCCTTCAGCCCCGAGGGTGAACTTCGCTTTATTATGGATACTAAAAACGCTTCACCCGATTCTCCCGAAAATTTTTTCAACCTGTATACATGGCGTGATGGGGTTGTTCACCCTTTGACCCGGAAAACGCAGGAGATTTCTCTGGTCACTCACGCCAGAAACAGGATTCTTGCCATGACATTCGTTGATGGTGCATCCGCTTTGACCTGGATCGATGATGTAACCGGAGAACTGTCGACGCTGGAGTCACCATTCGCTGCCGTTTCTAAGCCTGTTTCGCTTGGAGATTGTATTGCGACAGTTGGAACGCCTGCCGATCGCCCAGCCCAGCTGGCACTGATCAAACTGAATGGCGAGGTCGAGATTCTTTGCGAAGCATCTGAGAGTGACCTGGATCCAGATGACGTCAGCCGTGCTCAGCCGGTTTCTTTTCCCACCGAGGATGGTGGAACCTGCCATGGCTATTACTACCCGCCCAAAAATCGGTGTTATCAGGCGCCAGATGGTGAATTGCCACCAGTTCGCGTGCTTGTGCACGGTGGACCTACCGGCATGACCAGGCCAGGATTTTCGCGCGAGAATGCCTTCTGGACATCTCAGGGTTATGCCATTTTTGACGTGAACTATCGCGGTTCCTTAGGATTTGGCCGTGCTTATCGTGATGCTCTGCTCGGGCAATGGGGTGTGCTGGAAATTAATGATGTTCGCGATGGTCTCAAATATCTGCGTAAGCAGGGATTGATCGGCGACAAAGCAGTGGTTTCCGGCGGCAGTGCCGGCGGATATACCGTGCAGCGGCTTCTTACGCACTTTCCCGACCTGTTTGCGACTGGCGCCAGCCATTTTGGTATTGGCAATCTCGTCACCCTGCAAAATCTGACTCACAAGTTCGAATCGCGCTATCTTGAAGGCCTTCTCGGTGGCCCGATGACTACCCATCGCCACGTATTCGAGGAGCGCTCTCCGATTAATCACCTCGAAAATCTCAAGAGCCCGATGATCATTTTTCAGGGGTCAGAAGACAGAGTCGTGCCTCCGGAAAACTCACGTGAAGTGGCAGAAATTCTTGCCCGCAAGAAAATCATGCACGAGTATCATGAGTATGAAGGCGAGGGGCACGGGTTTCGGCAGAAGATAAATCTGGTTGATTCGCTGGAGAAAGAGGCCGGTTTTTTTCTGAAAGTCCTGCAGCGCAAATAACTTATATGACTCATTACCGTAAAGATACCCCGCAATGGCTTAATGAAGCGATTTTTTATCAGATAATGCCTGACCGCTTTGCCAGGGATAATACCGGCAGCAGCGAAGCTGGACTGACAGAATGGGAAGCCCGGCCAGGCAGCAGCGGTCGTGGCGGTGGAGAGTTTTTCGGTGGCAACCTCAGAGGAATCTGTGGAAAGCTCGATCATATCGCGGGATTGGGTGTGAACACCATTCTGCTGACGCCGATCAATCAGGCACCTTCTTATCATCGCTATGACACTGTCGATTTCTGTGCGCTCGACCCAATGCTCGGCGACTGGAAGGACCTCGACAATCTTGTTCATGAAGCCCACCGGCGCGGCCTGAAACTGATGTTTGATGTCGCGCTAAATCATGTCTCGCATCAGCACCCCTGGTTCCAGAAAGCGCTTAAAGATCCGCACTGCAAAGAAAGAAGCTGGTTTAAATTCGACAGCGCCGGGAACTACCAGTGCTGGTGGGGATATGAAACCTTGCCTGAACTGCAGTTCAACAACCCTGATCTGCAGCAGAAGTTTTTTCTGGGCAAGGACAATGTTATCTCGTTCTGGCTTGACAAAGGTTTCGACGGAGTCAGACTTGATTGTGCCAATGACCTGACTCACGAAATCTGCGAAAAAATTGTGACCAGCATCAGGCCACGTTACCCGCAGGCGGCTATTATCGGTGAGGTAGTTAATTACTCGGTGCCCTGGTTGCGTGTTCTCGATGCAACGCAGAGCTACTTTTTTACTGACTCGCTGAAGGCGCTTAAATCTGGTAGTATAACGACCAGGCAGTGTCTGGCCAATATGCAGATTGCTTATGCGACCGGTGCGCATCGGCAGTTCCAGATGCTTTCGTCGCATGACACTCCAAGAATTCACAGCGAATGGGGCAGGTCGGCCGCGTTTCTGCGGGCGGCCCGTCGTCTGCAGTTCACCCTTCCTGGCATTCCCATGCTTTATTATGGCGAAGAAATTGCCATGCGTGGCAAATCAGACCCCGACAACCGTGCAACACCAACCTGGGAAAAATTAAATCAGGCCGGCATCGTTGCCGAAATCGACGAACTGCGCAAGCTCGCCGAGCTGAGGCGCAATTCACCCGAACTTACCGGTGGCACCTGGCAGCCAATATTTACCGATGGGCATCCTGATGTTTTTGCGTTCTTTTGTGCTTCACCAGAAGACCCGCACTGTCTGACTCTCGTCACCTGGAACAACAGCCGCACTAGAAGACAGCCAACCCTGACTGTGCCCTGGGGCTGGCTGTTCTCTCAGGTTCAGCTCGAAGAAGTATTCACCGGGCGCAGAATTACTGCTGTCGCCGGGCTGGTTACGCCAACTCTTGCACCGGGCGAATGCGCGATCTGGCAGGTCAAAGACGACAGTAAGCGCAATTACTCGTTTTTTAAACACCGGGTCGGGTAACCATGAACCGCCTCAGTCGCTTCTCGGGACCGATCCTGGCTGAGTTGCTGCTGAATTTCTGTGTCAGTCTTGTGCTGTTTCGCCTGCTAGGTAAAATTGCTGATGCTGCATCCGGCGCAACTGGCTCGGTTAACAGTCTGTTCAGCTTGTTTAACATGCTTTTTCTTGGACTGTCACAGGCCGGCGGCATAATGATCGCTAACGCCTGCGGCCGTGGCAATGACCAGCTGGCCGCTCGGCAGCGCGGTTCGCTGCTGCTGATTTTTCTGATTACAACCACTGCGATTCTGCTGCTGGTTTCAGCGGGTCGCTCTTTTCTGGTAACCCAGGTCATGGGTTTATCGGGGAATTCAGCGGAGTATGCAATGAATTACTGCCGTATCGCGCAATGGTCGCTGGCAACGCAGGCGATTGCGCAGTTCATGACCGCAATATTTCGCAGCCTTGGTAACAGTATGCTGCCATTTTTGATTGCACTGATAAACAGCAGTCTGACTCTGACACTTCTCTGGCTGTTGCCAGATTATTCAGCTGCGCTGGATATAAGCAGTATCGAATGGATAGCTCTCTGTCAACTGAGCGGCAGTCTTGTGGCATTGCTGATCTCGATATCGGTGTTTTTGCTGTTTCTGCATGCACCTGTAGAATTGCCTTCTCCCGGCCGCTTTTCGGGTATGGAATTCAAAGCAATTCTGATTCTGGCGTTCGCTGTTATTCTCGAACCTGTTTCTTACAGCCTGGCTCAGGTCGTAATCAGCCGTTTCTTTGCAGAGCTTGGCGACGCAGCCCTCGCAGCCAGAGCTTATGCCGGCACTATTTCCGTTATTCCGTCGCTGCTGGGTATCGCGCTGGGTTGGGGTGCCCAGATTCAGGTGAGCTACCTTATCGGGTCCGGTCAGTTAGATGAAGCACGTAGCGTCGTTTTGCGCAGTTGCCGTCTGACCGTTGTGCTGGCACCGTTGTTTGCCCTGTTTATCTATTTAAACGCAGCACAGCTGGTGTCGATTTTTACCAGTGACCAGTCTGTAATCATAGCCGCCAAAATTTTACTGGGGTGTTTTGTTTTGATCGAAATCGGTAGAAGCTGCAACACTACTATTGCTCCAGCTCTGAAAGCGCGCGGCGATGCCGCATTCGTAGCTCGCACAGCCTTTGTTGTAATGATTCTTGTCAGTCTGCCAATCGCATGGTTCTTGAGTTTTCCGCTCGGTCTCGGAATTCTGGGACTGGGCTTAACTGCCGCATTCGACGAAATTCTGCGTGGTTGGCTCAATCTCAAGCGTTGGCAAAGGGTCGATTCGTAAAAAAAGATCAGCCTGTCAGGATCGAATAATTGCCAGAAGTGATTTGCCGCGAGGGTCGCCATCTATGGCTTTTAAAGCGGCCAGAATTCTGGTCATGTCTTCTTCGCTTGTTGCCAGTCCGTAGTGGTCACGGGTGATTCTGACCAGTTCTCGCGAGTAGTCGTTATCATAGAACCAGATTTCTTTAATTATCTTTGCTTTTGCATAAGGACTTGAAAAGTAGCCGTCTTCAATGCTGATAAATATCTGGTCGCGAATGCTCTCAAGCTCAGTCATGAGCTGTTGGCCGTTGTTAACTGCCTTCAGTGGTGAATCAAAAGTTCTTACCATCTCTTCAGACAGGATCTCGCTCCAGTAACCCATTATTTTGCCAAGACTCCAGGCCGGCGCTGTTTTCATGACCGATGTTTTCATCAGATTTATGATGCCATATTCCGGCAGGTTTCTGATCGACTCATTCCATGTGGCAAGAGGAGTCTTGTTGCGTCTGAAAATCTGGATTTTGCTTACTTTAGTGTCGTGCGGGCGAGAGTAGGGGCCGCAGTAATTGGGTCCAGGAACCCACTCGCCGGGATCTGGAAAGAAAACTTCAAGCATGCGCGGCATGCGAAAATAGTATTCCTTATTAAGGTCTTTTTTATGAAAAACTCTGTCGCCACCCAAAAATACAGCACCGTGATCTGAAGAATTAAACAGAAGAACGTCGCCGGGTTGAGCCGTTTTACCGGGAATTTCCGTGTAAAGAAGCGCCAGGCGGGCTTTGAATTCATTCAATGAAACGTGACGAGTTTCGCTCTGATCAAGGCCATCTGTCATTGAAAGAGCAGTGTAGAAGCAGTTCGGCCCACCAAAATCGAGTTTGCGGTTGAATCGTTTCTGTATTGCCACAGGCAACAGCTCATTGATCACAAACATCCGTAAATCAGGAAATGCAGCCGCCAGATCCTTTTCATACTGCGTTTCAGGGGCAAGTTCTGACAGTTCTGCCCGACCACGGGAAGAGCTACCGAAAAATTTAATCAGCTGCTGTGTCGCAGTTTTGCCGTTATCATTTTTTTCCAGTGGTAAAATAATATTTTTGCCGGCTCCAGCGTCAGGCATCAGTATCTGCAGATCGGCGAAACTGTGTAACGAGAAGCCTTTAATCGAGGCATTTTCTGGGATTGCCTTCTGCAGACTTCTGGCAGAAATCGTTTGCGCGGATGACATCAGGAAAACAAGTGCAAGCAGGCTGACAATAACCTTGAGTCTAAAACTCAAAAAATTGAACTGACGGTTTTTTTTCATAACTGCCCCCTAATGTGCTTTATCTGCCAATAAATTATTCTACCTATTGCTATATGAGGTGGCAAGCTATTTTAGGCAGACCATGAAATTTGAGTGCGGAAAATTTTGATTGAGCTGGCAGTTATTGAAGCATGCGCGAGCTGACTGATTAAATCTGCACTATCCGATGCGAAAAAGATCTGGGGCTGTCTCATCGCTTATGAGACAGCCCCAGGTTGTTACGTTGTCAGATGTAAATCTAAGTGGTCAGTTGCGCTTAGCGGTTTTGTCTTTGAGCGGATGCATTATTTTGAGAGCTACGCTTTCTGGTACCTCTGTATAGTGCAGAACTTCCATGCTGTAACTGGCGCGTCCCTGTGACAGCGTGCGCAGATGCGTTGAATAATTGAACATTTCGGCAAGCGGGACCTGGCATTCGACAATACGCAGATCGCCGCGCATTTCCATGCTGACCACTTTGCCTCGGCGTGAATTTATATGACCGATGATATCGCCCATATACTGTTCGGGCGTCTCAACTTCAACGCGCATGGTGGGCTCAAGCAGGACCGGAGAAGCTTTGGCCAGACCCTCACGCATCGCTTCGATCGCGGCCGTTCTGAACGCGATTACGCTGCTGTCGACTTCGTGATAAGATCCGTCGAGAAGTGTTACTTTAACGTCTATAACCGGATACTTGGCGAGTGGCCCTTCTTTTAGTGAATCACGAACACCCGTTTCGACACCGGGAAAGTAAACGGAAGGTATGGTGCCACCCTTGATCTTCGTGTCGAAAATCAAGCCGCCACCGCGTTCGAGAGGCTCAATGTCCATGACGACATGACCATATTGGCCACGTCCGCCGCTCTGTTTAACGCATTTTCCCTCGGTATGCACAAGCCTGCGAATGCCTTCTTTGTAAGCGACCTGAGGAATTCCGATCACTGCCTGAATGTTGAATTCGCGAGTGATGCGGTCTACGATGATTTCGAGGTGCAACTCTCCCATTCCTGCAATGATGGTTTCGCCAGTGTCCGGATCCATGGAGGCTTTGAAGGTAGGATCTTCATCCATCAATGTGTGCAGAACTGTGCTGAGCTTGGTCAGATCACTTTTTGTTTTGGGTTCAATCGAAACTGAGATGACAGTTTCCGGGAAGGTAATTTTTTCGAGAACCGGTGACTCTTTGCTGAACGCCAGCGTGTCGCCGGTGCCGATTCGCTTGGGGCCAACTATTGCAACAATGTCTCCGGCGTGAACTTCGTCGAGATCGACGCGTTGATTGGCATGCATCTGAAGAATTCGACCGATGCGTTCTCTTGTGCCACGGGTTACATTGTAGACCTGGTCACCGGCTTTGAGGGTTCCTGAATAGACGCGCAGATAAACCAGCTTGCCAACATGCGGGTGAGCAGCGATCTTGAAGGCCATTCCAGAAAATGGCAGCGACGGGTCTGCTCGAACTTCGACCTGTTCATTTGTATCCTGCTGAAATGCAACTGCCGGCGCAATATCAAGTGGCGAAGGCAGGTAATTAACTATTGCGTCAAGAAGCGCCTGGACGCCCTTGTTGCGAAATGAAGAGCCGCACAGAACAGGCACAACGTGATTTTTGAGGGTTGCCTCACGGATCGCGGTTACGATTAATTCAGATGAAATTGGCTCGTTGGCCAGGTATTTATCGAAAATTTCGTCATTGAATGAAGACAGGGTCTCCAGCATTACTATGCGGGCCTCTTCGGCTTCGGCACGCATTTCTGGCTGAATCTCAACTGCGATTCGTGCGCCAGGTACTTCTTTTTCGCCGACTTCCCAGGTGTAGGCGGTCATTTCGACGAGATCAATGTGGCCGTCATAGACATCTTCGCCGCCAATGGGTAGCGCAAGCACGAGAGGAGTTGAATTAAGACGTTCCTTGATCTGGCCAACTACGCGCTTGAAATTGGCGCCGACCCGATCCATTTTATTTACAAAAGCCAGTCGAGGCACAGAATAGCGGTTGGCCTGGCGCCAGACGGTCTCTGATTGAGGTTGAACGCCGGCTACTGCGCAGAATAACACGACGCATCCATCTAGAACGCGCAGTGAGCGCTCGACTTCTGCGGTAAAATCGACGTGACCTGGTGTGTCAATGATATTAATATCTGCACCCAGCCAATGGCACTTGGTAGCAGCGCTGGTAATGGTGATTCCGCGCTCCTGTTCCTGAACCATCCAGTCCATGGTGGCAGCGCCATCATGGACTTCACCGATCTTGTAATTTTTACCGGTAAAATAGAGAATTCGCTCGGTGGTGGTGGTCTTGCCAGCATCGATGTGAGCGATAATGCCAATATTTCGGACTCGCCGCATGGTTTCCAACTGCATTTGTACTGTGTTTCCTTTGTGTGAATAGGCGCATTTCCAGAAGCCTCGGTGTAAGGAATTCTCGAACTGATGGAAGAGAGTTCTGTAAAAAACCAGTTGGCCCAGACATCAAGACTCTTCGAATCAGGCCAAGATGATAACCTAAAAACGCTGCAAAGCCAAGCGTTTTTATTGTTTTGTTCGCTGATAGTGTGAATTAAGACATTTTTTTTGTCGGCAGCCCTGAAAATGCGCTGATTTACGTACTTTATTGTGAGAATGATCAGTGTGGTTTATAATTGTAATCTGTGAGCTTTCTCACTCAGAGGGGGAATTATGAAGATATTGAATTCTGGATCGATTAAAAGATTGCTGGTAACGTCTATGGTAGTGTTGCTTCCGGTATGTACGTTCGGACAGACGACAAGTCAGGCTAGTCAGCTCAATCTCCAGGAGATAAGGCAAATCACTGGGGAATTGCAGGCAGTTTCGAGTGAACTCGACGATCTGCTGGCAATGACTGGAAGCGACTCGACAACTTCGGCTTCCGATGTGACTGTGGTTAAGGGAGACTGCCTCAGTACACTGGCTCGCAAGCTTCTTGGCAGCGCTTCACGCTGGCCTGAGCTTGTGGCCTGGAATCAGGATCGTTACCCCTCTCTGCTCAAAAATCCAGACTTGATTCACATAGGATGGAAACTTAGAATGGCGCCACCCTCATCTGCAAAGCCCAATACTGCTTCACAGGCAAATGCCGGCAATTCTACGACAAATTCTGCCGTCGCCAACACCTCCAATACTTCCGCGACTTCAGGCTCTGCTGCGTCGGCGCCGAGTGCGTCAACATCGCAATCGTCAGGTAGCTCGACAACTACTTCCAGCTCTACGCCCCGTCCGACTCCTGGTCCGGGCGCGCCTGTCATCACAAGCGAGAGCCGCGTGTTGCATATCGGAGACTCCCATACCTGCGGTGTTTACGGCAAAGCAATGGATTCTCTTATGCGTGAGACTGGTGCGAGTGTCAGTACTTATGGGGTTTCTGGCTCGTCACCATCATGGTGGTTCAACGGAACTGTTGGCAAGAGCGGTTACTATTCAAAAGATGAGCAGGGAAAGGTTGATCAGCCGGCAGATTGGCGCACTCCGCGTGCTACACCAAGTCTGATCGATCTTATCAAGCAGAAAAAGCCTGATGTGTTAATGGTTTCGCTCGGCGCAAACTTTGCCACAGCAAGCGATGCAGCGATTCGAGCCCATGTGAAAAGCATCTTCGACGTCGCCAAACAATATGGAACGAAGGTAGTCTGGATTGGCCCGCCAGATGGCCGTGCCAGTCAAAAACCGACTACCACACAGGATCGGTTGTATAAGCTTCTTAACGCAGCTGTCATTGAATTCGGTGGAACTTTTGTCGATTCACGGCCCTACACCGAATATCCGGCAACAGGTGGCGATGGCGTTCATTACGGTGGCACTGAAGGTACAAAAGTAGCCAATGGATGGGCTCAATCAGTATATGATACTATTCAGGGTAAGAAATGACTTTGGATAGCCAAGTGAGTGAGGTATCTAAACATCGCTGGAAATTCTTTCGTTACGGAGGAATCGATCAGGTAAGTTTCGAAACAGCAGAAGATCTGCTGGCGCTCGAACATCTCGATCCCAAGCTCTGGGCCGTTTTGACCTGTCCAACCACGAATATCGACTTTGATGCGCGTACACTTGAATTTCTGGATACTGACAAGGACGGGCGCATCAAGATTGCAGAGGTTATCACTGGTCTTAAATGGATCTGCGCTTTGCTTAAAAAGCCGGCTGACCTGCTGAAATGCGAACAGATACTTCCTCTCACGGCTATTAATACCGAAAATCCTGAAGGCGAAAGACTCCTGGCATCAGCTCGCCAGATTCTGAGTAATCTCGGCAAAAATGATGCTGAGGCGATCAATCTTGATGATCTCGCTGATACTCAAAAGATTTTTGCGGCGACAGCGTTCAATGGCGATGGCGTGATCACTTTAGATGCGGCTGCAGATGCGATGATGCTGTTACTTATAAATAATATTCTGGACTGTGTCGGCAGCGAAGAAGATCGGAGCGGCAAGCCCGGGATTTCTGAGCCGCTGCTCGACAAATTTCTTGGTGCCGCGACCAGCTATATCGCCTGGCAGAAGAAAGCGCGTGATAACGCCGGCGAAATTCTCTTCAATGGTGAGTCGACGCATGAGCATGCCAGGTGCTATTTAGCCGTTAAAGCAAAAATTGATGATTTTTTTACTCGCTGTCAGCTTTTTGCGTTTGATGCGAACTTTGCCGAAACCGGCCAACACCTTGAGAAGGAATATATTTCGCTGCTTAAGCTGAATCTTTCGCAGAATATGGTTGAATTGAGGGATTTTCCGCTCGCCATGGTCGGTGCAGAAAACAGTCTGCCGCTTAACGAGCGGACAAATCCGGCCTGGAACAGTGATATGGTGGCCTTTCACAATCAGGTAGTATTAAAGCTGGTCGGCGATGTAAAGCGCTTAAGTGAGCAGGACTGGCGGGCTATTCAGGCCAAATTTGCGCCTTACGAAATATGGCAGGCTCAAAAAGTCGGCAGCGAGGTTGAAAAACTTGGCGAAACAAGATTACAGGAGATTCTGGCCTCAGGTCTCGGCGAGAAAGTGCGCAGCCTGATTTTGTGTGATCGCGCTCTTGAACCACAGTTTAAAGACATGGAGAGTGTTGAGAGGCTGGTGCGCTATTATCGCTATCTCTATACTCTTCTCAAGAATTTTGTTTCTCTCAAAGACTTTTACAATACCAAAACTCGCGCAATTTTCCAGATTGGCACACTGTTCATGGACAGTCGCAGTTGTGAGCTCTGTGTTAAAGTCGAAGATGTGGCTAAACACAGTGCGATGGCTAACTCATGCTATACTTTTCTGGTGTATTGCGAGTGCATCAGGCATGCCAGCGGAGAAAAGATGTACATTGCTGTCGCCTTTACCGATGGTGACTCTGAGCAGCTCATGCTTGGTCGCAACGGCTTGTTTATTGACCGCAAGGGCAATTACTGGGATGCGACGGTCGTTAAAATTATTGATCATCCGATCAGTATCAGGCAGGCTTTCTGGTCGCCCTATAAGCGTCTTGGTCGTTTTGTTAACGAGCAGGTCGAAAAATTCGCCAGCTCTAAAGACAAATTGGTCACCGACTCTCTGTCTGCCGGGGTTAACGAGGCAGGCGCAAAGGTTACAACTGTTGTGGCTGCAGTGCCAGCGACAGGTGCCGCAAGTGCGCCATCAGCAACTCCTTTTGATGTCGGAAAATTTGCTGGAATTTTTGCCGCGATAGGCCTGGCGCTGGCCGCAATCGGATCAACATTTGCCTCGATTGTTGCTGGTTTTATCAGCCTGAGCTGGTGGCAGATGCCGCTCGCCATAATCGGAATTTTACTTGTGATTTCGGGGCCTTCCATGATTCTGGCGGCGATACGTCTGCGCCAACGTAATCTTGGAGCCATTCTGGATGCTAACGGTTGGGCTGTTAACACCAGAGCGCAGATCAACATGGCTTTCGGCAAAACTCTCACGCGAATGGCCAAGTTGCCAGTCGGTTCAGCGCGATCTTATGACGACCCATTTGCCACAAAGAAATCAAACTGGCGTCTGTACTTGACTCTTGCGATCATTATCTTTCTGTTGCTGGGAATCATGGCTCATCCTGCTTCGCGTAACCGCGTAAAAAGTTTTTTGAAGCGTGTAACCTCCTGTCCGACTGCTGGCAAAAAGGTGGATGGCGCTGCCAAAGTGGTTCCTGGTAACGCTTCTGAGAGTAACGCATCTGCGTCCGCTCCGAACTGATTTTTTAGTGCTTGCGTTGTGTGGCGGGATCTGATAGAAAGATGCCATGTACAAGACGGTCATAAAATCAATACTGTTGCTGCTTTTGCTTGTTCCTGCTTTAGTGCAGGGCGCAGATGTTGAACTGACCTTCTGGAACTTCTGGGATCCAAAGTTCATTCTTCCGGTTATTAAACAGTTCGAAAAAGATAACCCGGGAGTAAAGATCAACAACGAACAGGTCAGCTGGGGCAACGGTCTTGACAAGATTGTGGTTGCCATGGCTAACGGCCGCGCCCCGGATATTTGCGAGCTCGGTTCGACATGGATGGGCAAATTCATGGCTGAGGGTGCATTGCTAGATGTTACCGATAAATTTTGCGACCTCAAGCCTGACTATATGATGTGGGAACCTGCCACCATGAACGGTCGCCTCTATGGCATGCCCTGGCTTGCCGGCACGCGCGTAATGTTTTACAACCGCACCCTGTTCAAAAACGCCGGTCTCGATCCCGATCACGGCCCCGAAACCTGGGCTGAGCTGTTGGAAGCGGCCCGGCTGATACACAATCCTGAGAAGGGTTTGTATGGTTTTGGCATGAATGCAGGTGAAGGGCACATTCTCTACAAGAAATTCATGCCATTCGCGTGGGGCAACGGTGGAAAAATCATCGACGAGAACGACGCGATGGTATTCGACAGCCCCCTGAACCGCGAGGCTCTTGATTTTTATCTCAGACTCAAAGAATTCAGCTATTGCGAAAAACAGGATCTGCTTGATGAGGCTTTTAAGCGCGGTCGACTGGGTTTGGCAATTTCAGGCTCATGGAATTTTGCCAGATATCCGATTGACGCACCAGAACTGGACTTTGGTGTTACCTTGATGCCAAAACCAGCCAAAGATAAAGGTTTTTCTACGTCGTTTTTCGGCGGCGAAATTCTTGTGCTGTTCAAGAGCTGCAAGGATCCTGACGTGGCCGCAAGATTTGTCAGATTCCTCACGACTGTAGAAAACACTTTGCCGATTACCAGAGAAGCCCTGGTCAGCTTTCCGGCGCATAAAGGCGCTTATAAAGACGCCATGTTTACAAATGACCCGCGCTTAAATGTGTTTGTCGAGCAGATGAAGACTGCTGTTCATCCACCGGTACACCGTCTCTGGATCGAGCTCGAAAAAATTATCAATAATACTGTTGAAAGAGCTATGTATGGCGAATCTCCCGATGTCGTATTCGCTGATGCAAAACGTGAGTTTGCGCGTGTTGCTCAACGCGACTCGAATGGAGCGGCTGCTGTTGCAAATGCCAGTGGGTCGGCGGCTGGCGCTGTTGTCAGTGCAGGACAGAATGGCGGCTCAAGCCAGGTTCTTTTGCTTACGCTGATTGGTGTCGGTACACTTTTGAACGCAATTCTTCTGCTGTTTTTGATATATGAGGTAAAAAAAAACGCAAGTTGATCGGTAAAACCCGAAGAGTCGGGCCGATCGAAAAGTCGCAGCAGGTACTGCTCTTTCTGTCGCCATGGCTGATTACCTTTGCCGTTTTCTGGCTGTATCCGCTGATTTTTTCGCTGATACTGAGTTTTTGTGATTACGATGTTTTCCACCCGGCACTTTTCAGCTTCGCTGGTTTTAAAAATTACCTGCGTCTTTTCAGTGACCGTGATTTTATCCAGTCATTCTTCAATACTCTGATTTTTGTCATCGGTACGACGCCGGTAACTACTTTGCTGGCACTGACACTGGCTCTGATGGTCAACAGTGTAACTCGTGGCAGCGAGGTTTTTCGTTCGATTTTTTTTCTGCCTTCGATAATTTCTATCGTAGTTACCGCAACCATTTTTAAGTCTTTGTATTCGCCGGTAGGTGCGCTAAACAGCCTGCTTGCTATATTTGGTCTGCCTGGCCATGCCTGGTTGGTCGAAAAGAATCTGGCACTGCCGGCAATCATGCTGATGAACATCTGGGCCTACACCGGCTATTACATGGTTCTCTATCTCGCTGCGTTAAAGGCTGTGCCAAGACAGCTATATGAGGCGGCCGAAGTTGATGGTGCCAGCGACTGGCAGCAGTTTCGCTATATTACGCTGCCGCAGATCCATTACATGACAATTTTTATCCTTACCGTCAACACTATTCGCAGCTGGCAGGTGTTTCCTGAAGTATTTACGCTTACCCGCGGCGGGCCGGTCGGCAGCACCAATACGCTGGTTCATCATCTCTACGAAACAGCATTCAGGTATCATGAGATGGGCTATTCTTCAGCGATATCATACGTGCTGCTGGCGATAATCATGATTTTTTCGCTGCTGCAGATGTATGTTCTGCAGGGCATCGGCCGAAAAAAAGGAAAACGCCAATGAAGCAGCACAGTTCACGGCAAAAAGGGCTTTTTGCAATTCTAACCGCATTGGCGCTGAGCTATCTTTATCCCTGGCTCTACATGCTAATGCGTTCGTTTATGCGCCATGAACCTGGGCAATCTGATGGGCAGGGCTTGTTTACACTGGATTTTTATCGACTTGTGCTCGGCAATGCCGGATTTCCGACCTATCTGTTTAACAGTTTTCTTGTTCTTACTGTAGTCCTGGTGGCGAATGTGGTGTTTTCGGTAATGGTGGGCTACGCCTTTGCGCGCTACAAGTTTCCGTTCAAGAATTTTCTTTTCTGGATGGTTCTGGTAACTCTCATGGTGCCAAAGCAGACGTTGATGATTCCGCTGCTCGACCTGATGGTTCGCCTGGGTATGCATAACACGCTATGGGCTTTGATATTGCCGTTCTGCGTTGATGGTTTCAATCTCTTTCTGATGAAGCAGTATATTCAGGGACTGCCGGCAGATCTCGAAGATGCGGCGAGAACCGATGGTGCCGGCGAGATCGGCATTCTCTGGCACGTTATTGCACCGCTGAGCCGCCCGGCAATTGCGGTTCTAATTATCAATACCGCAATCATCAACTGGAACTCGTTTCTTTTTCCGCTGATTCTTACTGACAGCGCCTCAGTGCGCACGCTGCCGGTTGCTCTGGCCATGTTTTCCCAGGGCCCCTACGCAACCGACTGGGGCGCTCTCATGGCCGGCGCGGCAGTCAGCTCACTGCCGATAATAGCGATTTTCTGGCTGTTTCAGAAAGAAATTATCGAAGGCATCACCAGTGGAGCTTTGAAGGACTGATCAATCAGCCGCAGCGCAGGAACCATCACGGCGTTGATCGGCAATTGCCGTTATCTGAGAGCCTTCGGCCATAATCGCTGACAGTAGACCGAAATAATCGTCGCAGCCAGGTTTGACTGTAACCTCTGTGCCGCTGCTTTTAAGCTCATCGAGCAATGCGTGGTCGGGTCGCCATTCGACAAAAAACGTCTGCTTGTAATCCAGAAAATAGCGGGGCATGCTGATCAACTTCGTAAAATTTTGCGGTTGCCTTAAGAATCTTGCGGTGGCCAGGGCGGTATTGAATATTATGCGATCAGAGCCGGCACCACCAATTGCAAGAATCGGCTGGTTGTTTTTTGTGACCAGTATCGGCGATTTAGCCGAAACCGGCCCGGCGGTCAGCGGGTAATCATCGGGATAACCGGATACTGTGCCGGTATAATTGCGCAGGCCGTTGTTATAGAAAAAACCGGCAGGAGAATACTCGCCAGTGCCAAAATGACTGCCGAGAGTGAGGGTCATCGTCACCACCATGCCGTTTTTGTCCCAGACGCAAAGGTGCGTGGTAAAGCCGTCTTCACGTGGAGCATCACTGTTTTTAACATTGCTGCTATTTGCGAACTCAATAAACAACTCAGGAATTATCAGGCAATGCGATAGATAAGAATACTTGGTGTCAATGATTCTGCGGCCCAGCGCGGCTGTCGCCAGAATATCGCTGGCTTTTTGCTCATAAAGGCTGATATTGCTGTCTAACAGATCTTCAACCAGTTTAATTGTTGCTATCGAGCATGACGGCGGTGGAGTGCCATACATTGAGTAGTCATGCCAGTCTCGACGCACCGGTTTTACAGCTTGACTGCGAAACAGTGCCATATCTGTCTGGTCATATTCAGAGCCGAGTTGCCGCATACTGGCGACCAGTCCTTGCGCAATCTGACCACGATAAAATGATCTGCCTTCGTCTGCTGCGATTTGACTGAGCGTTTCAGCTAATGTCGGCTGTTTAAGCACCTGGCCGGCTCGCAGTGGATAGCCGTATGGAGCCAGGAACTTAATGGCGGCAGGGTCGCTCAGCTTGAGCAGGTCCTTTTCGATTATTTTTTCGAGATACGCGCTTAATTTAAAGCCCTGCTGAGCAGTTTGAATTGCTGGCTGCATAAGTGCTGCGAGCGGCCGGCTGCCATAAATGCGGCGCAGTCGCAGTAGCAGATCTGGCATAGTTGGCAGGCCAATATGATTAGTGATTTTAAGGTTCTGGCAGCTGCGTGGGCGCTTAACCGAGGCGTCCCAGGCATGAACTCTGCCGTCTGGCAGGCGAATCAGTGCAAAACCATCGCCGCCGATTCCTGAATTTGAAAAGTCCACTACGCCAAGCATAAAGCCTGCGCAAATAGCCGCATCAACAGCATTTCCGCCATTTTGCAGTATTTGCAATGCAGCAGCAGCGGCAAGAGGGTTCCCGCAGCTTACAGCACCGGATTTCCCGTTGGCGATAAAACAGCGCTCGTCGTCAACAGTCTGATTGTCAGAAGCCTGTCTGGCAAAAGCCTGATTACCCACCAACACCAATAACAGCAGAATAAAAGCGTAAATCTTGCGTTGCATTTATTAATCGACCTTCCTTAGTCCACAGAGCTACTGAAAATTATATGACATTGTATAGAAATTTCATGAAATAAATAATCACTCATGAGGAACTTGCAAAATTATGAATTTTTCGCAATCATTGAGATTGCCACGGCAGGTTGCGCTACTTTCCTGTGGCGCAACTGCATAAGCCCATCCTTGGGCAAATTGCTTTGCTCCTCGCAATGACAGATCAAGAGCGACTTTGTCATTGCGAGCGTAGCGAAGCGGTATGCCAAAGGCATAAGCCAGCTCTGAGCTAATCTCATTGTTTTACGAATATTGCAAGTTCCTCTCATGACAGGGATTTTACCAGATATGCTTCAATTGCCTGGGTTTTACCTTTAACCGAACTTACCGGCAGCTTCTCACATTCGTAACCATGCGGAACTGCAGAAACGAGCGCGCCGCTGACAATGACACCGCCCTCTGGTAGCTTGGTTGCCAGAGATGTTAGTCTTGCGGCCAGATTAACCGGGTCGCCGACAACGGTTCTGGAAAGACGTGCGTTAGCGGCTCCCATTATGCCGGCAACGGTAATGCCGGTATTAACGCCAGCGGCCACCCTGTAGCCAGCTTGCGCCCACATCTGTTCGCTGATGTTAATAGCAGTCATTATGGCTTTTTCACAGAAAGGCTGATCGTCATTTTCGTGTTCAAAAACGATCATGATCTTATCTTCGATGACTTTGTCGATTTCTCCGCCGAAGATACTGGTTGCATTATCCGAGACCTGGAGAAGCTTTTGCAGCAGTGCAAACGTTTCGTGTTCGTCATGATTTCTCTGATAACTGTTAAAATCACAGATGCCGGCAAATATGATGGTTGCACGGCGTAACTGCGACTTTTGCGCAAGCTCGTCTATTGTCTGATCAGAAATTTCTCGTCTTACTGACTCCGCCACAAAATTTCTTAGCATTCCGCCTTCCTGCAGTCCGGTAGCCATAGTGTTAAAAGCTCTGGCAATCTCAGCAAATTCATCCGGGTGTTTTTCTGAAATTCTGGTCTCGAAATTTCCCTTGCTGATCTGATTTGTGGCATTGGTCAGTTCTCGAAGCGGCGCAGTAAAATATACGGCACCCGCCATGGCCAGTAAAATACTTACAACCGTGAGAGCGACAAGAAAATACAGGGCCTGCTGCTCGAAATTGCGGCTATATTTTTCAAAGCTGTCAATCTCTGTGCTGCCAGCGACTGTAAAGAATGAGAAATTACATGGAATTGCGTGATTGATAGTAATCGAGTCGCTCGATTTCTAAATGCTTGAGGCTTGAGACCTGTGAATATGGGCGGTTTTTGCAATGTCAAACAGCTCGGGGTTTGCGCTTTCGGTTTCGGTTATAGAGAAAAGTAGGCTGTCTACTTTTCTTTCACTGCCATATACCGCCAGTCTTGGCGATTTTGAGTGAAGGGTAAGCATTCTGTCAGGAAAATTGTTCCTGGCGTCATCCTCACCTGTGTGCCATGTGAGGTATGCATAATATGAATCTTTATAGTAAATAGGATGACCAATAAGCTTATTCTTTTTGTAAGAAGAGCTGATATCAAGCAGTAGTGGCGAGTAGCGCCTGAATTTAAAGAAGGCATCGGGACCAAAAATCTGCAGAAAAAAGTCTCGCGAATATTCGCCTTTAAGCTCACCTTCAATATTGTCGCTATTTTTAGCTGCAGGGAGTATGTGGTTATTGTTTTTGTAATCCAGGATTTCCATGAATCTGTTGTTAAAAAAACCGGTAAAGTCTCTTTCTGATTTTTCCGGGTGATATTCTTTGTCAGCACGCAATGACAGTGCAACGAAGTCGCCATCTTTCCGGCATATCCAGAGCGAAGAAAAATACTGATTTTTCAATTTGTCACTAAGTTTGTTCAGTAGATTAAGGCAGAATTCAAAGTCTTTGGCAGGCTCGTAGGCTGTTTCAGTAAAGCTGGCGATCTTTTCAATGGAATCGAAGCTGCGCGCCAGATTTATTTTTTCGAGAAATTTGTCGTTCGTTATGTAATCCAGGTTTCTCAGATCATTCTCAAGTTTTTCCGTGCTGGTGCTCCGGCTATTGTTATAGCTCATCTGCAGGTATTCGTTAGCCAGGTAAAGCATCGAAAAAATTGGCTGGATAAACAGTATGAGAAATACGGTCGGAATCAGATATCTGATTGGCAGATCCATGCCTCTGTCAAGAACAATTTTCTGTGTGATTACTATGAAGATTATGGCAGAGAGGCCTGCTATAAGCATTAGAAGAATAATATTCTGGCGACGTTTTGAGCCTGGCGCAGAAACTATTGGGGCGGTAACAGCAAACAGTCTTCTGCCTTTACGTGTATCGATTGCCGAAATTGAAAGTCTAAAGCCGCCAAGAAAGGCTATTTCAGGATTATTTCCGGCTGTATTTATGAAATTGATAATTTTATGTTTCAGCTCAGATTTATCGGCAAAATAATCGGAAAAAACAGGCTTGTGGTTATTGCTAAACCAGCAACCAATGCCATAATCGCTCTGCTTAAAATCTTTTATCTGCTTTTTAAGAGATTTTTCAGGAGTTATTGAATTTAAGTCTGAGAGTGCATATAACTTAATTTCATTAGTAAGAGATGTTGCGAACAGCATGAGGAATTTGTCGTCTATTCGTAGCGAGAAAGAATTTCTGTAAATCAGTTCGTCAGCTGAATCATCGAGAGTCGCTGCGAGATAGCGTGCCCATAATGGTGAATTGTTGAGATTTGTATTAATTACTTTTTCAATGCCCAGATTGTGCCCATGTCTGAACAAACGTATCTCTCTGCTGTTTTCATCTGGTTTAAAAACGAAAGCGAATTCGCAGGGGTAGGCAAGATTGTTACTGATTTTCTCGGCAAGTCCGGCAAAATACATGTCAGCGTTTTTGTCGCAGGCTTTCTGGTAAAGAACGAGCCCCTCATTGTCTTTTTCGTAATCGAGTCGTTTTACCAGGTGCTCCATCTGCATCTGAATGTTACTGTAACCGGTATAAGACATTTCCAGACCGGCCAGATCTGAATCGATCCTTTTCTGACGCTCAAGATCCTGTTCGAAAGTTTTCATCCTTACTGCAGCCTGCATGGACAGATATACAATGACCGGCGGAAAAAAGACTACACAGATAAGGATCAATAGTAGTGCCATTTTTTTCATATGAATTTTTCCAGATCAATCAGTTCGAAGCCTTTGTCTTCGTGCTCCACGAAATATTCTGATAGATCATCAAGCATTTGAGCAAGCTCATAAGAAGCGATGATGCCGGTATGCCGCGCGGTTTTACTGCTGGCTTCAAGCTGCTCTGCCAGACTTCGTGCAACTCCCAGGATGGTAAATTCTGATCTGGTTCCAGAACTTAATATGCCAGCTATTACTTGCCCATAAGCAAGGCCGATGCCAATTTTATAGGTGAATAAACTTTGTTGCCGGCGCCTGGCGTTTATTTCATGATGTTGCAACATCATGCCAGTGGCGGCTTTTAGCGCGTTAACGCAGGATTGTCTGCTGTCTCCATGAAAAAATGCGACTACTGCATCTCCGATAAATTGTTCGACCTGGCCATTGTTTGCGTTGATCGCGTTGACCATACTGTAGAGGTGATGATTGAGCATCTGGCTGAGCACTTCAGGCGGATTTGCCTCAGAAAGAGTTGTGAAGCTGCGGATGTCACAAAAAAGAATCACTCCGCTCATTTTTTTGGCAGTGCTGACTGCTGTTGCATTTAACACCTGGTTGTCAAAAGTTGTCGAAACAAATTTGCCCAGCAGCTGGCGCTCTTTCAGCCCGGTAACCATATTGTTCGTAGCTTTGGCAAGCTCACCCAGTTCGTTGTCATAACTGTAGTTGAATTTCTGTAGATAATCGCCATCCGCAATCTTTGCGAAGACTCCTGCCAGCTCCTTCGTCGGTTCGATGAAAATTCTTGCGGTGGCTGTCGAGAGGAGATAAATAATCAGCGAAAGTGC
The DNA here is from genome assembly GCA_018818125.1 of Candidatus Rifleibacteriota bacterium. Classification (GTDB taxonomy): domain Bacteria; phylum Muiribacteriota; class Ozemobacteria; order Ozemobacterales; family Ozemobacteraceae; genus Rifleibacterium. Next base: position 29,093 of record JAHISQ010000026.1, on the reverse strand, counting down.
TATAACCACAAGTAACAGCAGAAATTTGCGAAAGCTCATTTCTCTTTTCAGATCAGAAATGTCAATTGCTGCTCCGCCACAATAAAGTCCAAGTTTTAGCATGGGTTCATATATAAATATATTGTCAGAGTCACGTAAGACCAGCCCGATATAAGAGCTTGCGGCAGAATCAATAAATTCGTGAAACTTTTGACCGACAGGTGTCTGAATAAATTTTTGCGCCTGAGCAGGTAAGATTTTATTTGAGGCAGAAATATTGCGGTTTATACAGACAATCGTTGCATTGTCGCTGTTATTAGACTGCGAAAGCTCTCGGGTGAGAAGCTGCGAGAAAGTTTGCTCTGCTCCGATGCTTAAAACCACAAAGCAAGGCAGACCATCTTTTCCCGACAAAATAGATGAGTAAAAAAAGTTGCGGGTGGAATTTCCGATTTGAAGATAGGTTACGCGCTCGAGCGAGTCGAGAAAGATTTCTTTCGCAATTGATGAGCCAATATCATTGAAGACGTTGAAAAGAGTTCTCTGCAGGGTCGAAAGTTTGAGCCCCGGCAGTCCAGGTCTGTATGTTGCAAGAAGCTGGGTTATCGCTTCGCATGACACGGCGAAATAGTCGAGATGAAACTTTGCCAGAACCGTTTGTGATGGCGAACTGATTAAGAATCGTGGTTCCTGGCCAGATTTAAACAACAGCATATAGTGAAGGTTATAATTGTGTGCAGCAAGACTATTGCATAAAAAGTTGAATCCTTCGCTGCCGTTGTCACTGGTAAGCTGCTTTTGTAGTTGTGGGGCTTTTAATTGTTCGCCCACTATAACTCCGCACCAGTTAGAAATATCTTCAGCTTTTTCGTTAATTGCTCTTAATGCTTTTTGTGATGAATTGATTCTGGTTTTAATGCTGACTTCGGCGGATTCATTTATCAGGCGTATTGCCATAATCACCAGCACAGCTACTGGCAGCATTCCGGTTAAAAAAAACAGCAGTTTGAAAGCCAGGGGAAGCGATACCCCGCCTTTTTGTTGTCGCCTGATGAAGAATACAACCCAGATCGCAAGCAGCAAAATAAAACAGGCGATATTAACAGTTATGGATGAGTCTTTGCTGTAAGAGGTTTTTTCTAGCACAACCAGCGAAAATGGGGTTTCTGCGTCGATGTTGTCAAAAAACAGCCAGCCTTCAGTTTTTTTATTCAGCTGTCTTGGCTTGATTGAGCCGTTTTTCCACTCTTTTCGCAGCAGACCTGTGAGTTCCGTTGCTGCAGTGTTATCTCTTATCTGCTCTGGTACAATCGGTTTAACCTCTGGTTCGAGCTGCAGGGAGTTCACAAAGACGGGCAGATAGAGGCTCTTTGTGTAACTGTTAGTTTCTTCATAGAGTTTGTTGACAAGGCGCTGCATTGCGCTCAGATTGTCTTCAACAAAGACTCCCGGCAGAATGCAGATGAAACCGACATAGCGGTTGTTGCCAAGATTTATCTGCCGCCAGCACAGGTAAGCGTGGTTTCTTTCGAATACAACGGACGTAAGCAAACCCTGCCGCTCGGTTGCCAGATGCTGCGGTGACGAGTTTTCGCCAAACATGCCGCTGATAAAGCGCTCGTGCTTGCGGGTGTTGGCGGATTCGGCGGTATCAGTCGATAATTGCGTAAGCGCTTCAAACACTCTTATGAATGCTCGTTTTTTCTGGCTCATAAGCAAATCATTTTCGAGCAGCCGGCAGGAATTATTGTCGTTGGCAAATGCCCATATTTTGCATTTGGCAGCGATTTCGACCGGCAAATTCTTTGTGAATGCTTCCGCAACAGTTTCCGGCAAAGATTTGTCAGAAAACTCCACGGTATTTTCAATCTGCTCTGCTGCTTTTCTGAGTGCCTTTTCTGACTGCAGAGCGGTTGTATATTCCGATCTTATTTTGGCTGCGAGAATTGAGGCGTGGTTAAGCCAGTCGTCTTCGATCTGCTGTTGCCGTAGTTGCTCAAGCCGATTAAGTGCGCCAGAAAATACAAGAAAAAGCATCAAGCCAATAATTATCGGAAAGATAAATACGAATGCTGACCGTAACCCCCATGATTTAAGCATGCTTTAACTCTTTGATCAGAAAGGCTTCGACCGTCTGGGTTTTGCCCTTTACCTGGCTGATCGGAAGCTTCTCATGTGAATAGACGCTGGGAAGCAATCTGACGCAACTTTCTGCCGCAACAATGCCACCATCGGTCAGATCGGCTGCGACAACAGCCAGGCGCGCCGCCAGATTTACGGTATCACCGACAACCGTTTTGGAAAGTCTGACGGTACTGGCACCCATGACGCCGGAAACTACTTCGCCGGTGGTTATGCCGGCGGCAGTTAGCAGGCCGTATTGTCTGTTCATCTCTTTTTTTATTGCCAGGGCGACTTCAGTCGCCGCCCGAACATGCTCTGATTCGCTGTATTTCTTATTATCGAAGACAATCATGACCTTTTCTTCGATCATTTTGTCAATTTCGCCGCCAAAGCGCGCAACTGCATCGACCGCTGCCGAAAGATGCGCCTGCAGAATTTCGAATGTCTTTTCGGGGTCGTGCTTCTGCTGTAATGTCTGAAAATCTTTGATGCTCGAAAATAATACGGTTGCCTGGCAGGTTTGCGCAATATCTTCGCTGGTCAGGTGCTCGCGTGTGGCCAGTTCCTTGACACTCTCGGAAACAAAGCTGCTGAGCAGCTGACCTTCCTGCAGACCGACTGCCATTTTGTTGAAAGTTGCCGCAGCGATTGCGAATTCGTCGGGATGGCGCGGGTCAAGGCGAATCTCATAATTTCCATCGGCGATCTGCTGTGTTGCATCAGTCAGCTGGCGGATTGGAATAGTGAAATACATTGAGGTAAGTATTGCCAGCAGCATGCCGGTCAGGGCGATGGCAACAAAATACTTGAGCGCTTCTGCCAGAAGTTCACGGTTTATGCTTTCAAGGTCACGGGTGCTGCGACTGCCACAGAGTATCAGGTCTGAATAACGTGCTGGCCGTGCTTCAAAAATTGGTGATCCCGAGGCTAGATAGTCCTGCATGAATAGCCTGCTGCCAGTAAGCAGCGATTGATTGGCCAGCGCCATCAATGTCGGAAAATTCCGGCTCAAATTGCTCATGTCAGGTGGTCGTGTGCCGACATACTGGTCATTTCCATACAGGGCGAATATTGGTTTTTCGGGGTCGGTTCTAAGGCTTTGTTGTGGCAGGTGTTCTCGTATTGATTTTGAGTCAAATATCCAGGTGAAGACATATCTTGCTCTGCCGTTCAAGCTTATTGGCACAGATAATATTGCATTGGTATCCATAAAAGATTCCTGCCGCAAAATTGAGCCGAAATTTTCATGGATTTTGTAGTAGGTCTTGTCGCCAAACATGTTAAGAAAGAAGCTGTCGAGCAGTTCAGTTTTTAATTCGTCAAATTCGATTGTCTCAGCTTGCGACTGATTTTTAGCTGGCTTTAATTCGGGGTTTTGTTGAAGCAGATATTCGCGATACCTTGGCAAAAAAAACTCGACAAGCATAGCATTATTGCCGGCGCTGAAATTATATTTTTTCTTATCCCAGTCTTGCTTTACCGATGAGAAATCGTAGTTTTCATTGTAAACCCAGACTTCAGAAAACATTGCTTTTTTGCTGATTTCAGCCAGTCGCAGTATGGCTGCCATACTCAAGTCCTTGATCGGAGTCGAAGCCGGAAGCTGAGTCAGTTCACAAAGTTTTTCGACTGAATCAAGATTTTTGACCTGGTTGATTGAGGCCCGGTATGCCAAAAATGTCTGCATATCGAGGCTCAACAGCTCATCGCTGAGTTCTCTGGCCACGCTGTTCTTTTCTTTTTTGAAGTTGGCCGTGACAAATTCGTTTGTCAGGTAGGCAGAACTCAGCATTGGCAACATGCTCACCAGAATAAAGATTGTAACAATAAAGCTTTTAAGTGAAAGTCCGCTGCCGCGCCTGAAAATCATTGCTTCTATCAGCAGTATAAATATGATGCAGCCTGAAATTCCGAATACTATGACCAGAAAAAGCATTCCCGGTTGCTTTGTTGGAGCAGGTTTTCTTGCTATAACCACTGTTCGGTGCTGCCTTTTTGGGTCAAGGCCTGATGCAAGAATTAAATAACCGTCTCTTTTAACGTTTATGCTGCGCCCGTTTGAACTGGCGATCAGTCCGATAAGTTGGCGCTGAAGTTTTGATTTGTCGGCAAGGTAATTCGAGGCAATAAGCTGTTTCGGTTTTTTGCTGATTACAAATGCCAGACCCATATCCTGATGCTGCCAGATTGCAACCTTGCGTCTAGCTGTTGCTTCAGCATTTACCTTGCTTACATCAACAAGATAATTGATCAGAAAAGCACTTTGAAGACGAAGAAGAATCAGGAGTTTGTGTGAATCATTCTCCCGGATGATCGCACGCTGAATACGGTCACCGTCGCCGCTCGTTTTTAGAATTGTTAGACTAAAATAGACCTGCAGCTTCTCCTGAAGAAAGGCCTTAAATTCTTCCAACTCCTTTGCGCCTGAAGATGGTGAATACAAGTGTTTTTGTACTCCACGCAAAAGAAAGGTAGCCGTCTCAAGTAACCCGGCGCTGCTCACTTCGCCATTTTTTACGGTCAGGCTCTTTTGTTGGCCCTGATAAGCGTAAACCATGGCTGCTTCTCCGCCAAACCACATTGAGGTGATTTCTTTCATCAGATTAGTGGTATAGCCAAGCAACGCGTCGTTTATCTCATCCTGCTCCGAGAGTTCATAGATTTTATTCTTCGCTTCTTTTATCGCCATGAAAAGTTTGCGAAAAATTTCGATTACTGGATTGGTGACAATATCCTGTCTCTGCAGTTCATTCTGCATTCTTTGTAGAAGCTGTTGTTCGTGTTCCGTCTGCATTGCCAGAGTTGATGCGCGCAGCGAAGAATAGAGAACCAGTGCCGGTGCAGCGAGAAATATAGCAGCAATTATTATCAACAAGGCCTTCTTCATGAATGGGCCTCATTGATAATGAGTTCAAGCAAATCTGTATCGGCAAGGGCAGAACAATCAAGACCAGCAGTCTCTGCTAATGCACTTTTAAAATCAGCCGAGACAATGATTTTGCTATGTTTCCCCAGTTTGCTCTGCTGTTCATAGTATTCGGCATCAGCTTTGGCTTTGCCGATAATGCAGTATTCCGAGCGCGTCGGTGTGATCAGTGGTCCCGCAATGATAGGCCCATGACTGAGACCTGTGCCCATTGCATAGGTAAACTGCATTCTGGAAGCACGTTCTGAGTTGATTGCCAGGTGTGCTCTGTTCATGGCAAGCGCCGCTTGAACAGCTCCTGTCTTACTTCCTTCCGGCTTTTTGTCCGGAAAAAAGGCGACAATAGCATCACCGATGAACTGTTCAACCTGACCGCCCGAGCGCTGGATAGAATTGGTCATGGTTTCAAGATGTTTGTTGAGCATGGCAGCAATTTCTTCCGGTGGAAAGGTTTCCGATAGTGTTGTAAAGTTGCGGATATCGGAAAACAACACTGTGCCAGTCATATTTCTGACTTTCTTGCTTTCTTCGAGATCGACGTTGCTTTCAAGACTTCTCTCAAAGGTAGTCGAGACAAATTTGCCAAGGCGAAGTCGTCTCTTAAAACCGTCCAGCATCAGGTTAATGGTTTTGCCAAGCTGCCCGAGCTCATCACTTCGCATAAAATCGATTTTGCAGTCAAGATTCCCGTTGCTTATTTTCTGCAGGGTATTATTGATGTCGTTGAGCGGTGACAGCATGTGTGAAGTGGCAAAAGAGGCCATAATATACATCAGGCAGGCGAGCAGAACAGTTATGGCGAAAAGGGCAAGGCGCTTAAGATTGCGTTCACGGTTGATTCCGGCCAGCGAAACCACGCACCCGCCAGCATATTTTGGCATTTTAGCCATCGGATAAAAGACATACATGTAATCAAGATCAGTTATGTGCTTTTCAAACAGTGAGCCGCGGCATTTGGTGAGAAAGTTCATGGCATTTCTGCCCACCTGACTGTTAAGAACATTCATTTTTTTGACCGGAAAGATCGAATAATCTGAATTGCTCAATTCTTCGGCTGCAAGGAAGATGGTTGAATCTACCATGTTCAGTGAATTGAGTTCGCGTGCCAGAAATTGCCGGAAAAGTCCTTCTGAATTTGCTGCAAAACCGACGTAGCTTTTTATTCTTCCTTTGTCTGAAAAGGCAACCGTATAAAAATAATCATTGCTGCTGTCGCCAAACTTAAGCGCAATTTCTTTTTCATAGGTATACATGAAAACTTCTTCGAGAAAATTGTTGCCAAAGCCTCCAAGTATTTTAAAAAAATTCTTCTGCGAGGCAGACAGTTTTATTTCCGGCAGATTCCAGAGTTCGGAATACTTGTAGTTGATACTGTAAATAGACGGGGCAAGTATATCCCGAATTGTGTTGGCCGAATTGTAACGGCGCCGATCATGTACCAGAAGCTCAGATATGCCCCCCGGAACAAGTACAAACATATAATCGAGGGCGAGTTCTATTTTTTCAAGATGGGTTCTGACCAGGTTAAAGGCTTTTTCTGCATCTTTACGTAGGTTCGAGGTCAGCAAAGGGCATAAATTCAGTTCATTGATGGCGCGCGAAACGTTGCTGCCAAAAAGCTGTAACAGATTATCACTTTTCTCGTTAATTCTGGAGAGCTTATTGGTGTTCTCCTGACGTAATTCAATTAGTGCTGAACTGTAAGAATCTTCGATCAGGCCATGCGCGAGCGCCAGCATCATAAAGATTGGCAGGAACCCGGAGAACAGAAAGAGCACGCGAAATGACACTGCCAGAGGCAGACCAGTTCTGCCATTTTTAATGTAGTAGTAAATAAAAACAAGCAGCCAGGCAAATAGTATTGCTGCCATTGCAGGAACTGGGCTGGTTTTGCCGCGTGTCAGTGCCTTAGGTTGAGGGGCAAAGACTACGGCATCATATGGAATGTCTGTTGTAGTGAAGTCACGCAGAAACATGTGGTCGGCCAATTCTACCGTTTTGCTTTTTCCATTTTGCGTATCACTTTGCTGCGTCGTATTGGCAAAGTTCAGTTCGGGAATCTGTCTGAGCAGATTGCTTATCGTCAGGCTGTATTCAGCATTTTGAGCAAACTGTTCTGGAAGAATAACCGGCAGACTCTGTGAATTTCCTTTGCTTGGAACAAAGGCAACAGCCAGGTGTCTGCGGGTCTTTTCGAGAGTGCTGCTGGCGATATGGCGCAGAGCAAAGTCTCTGTTTTCAACCTGATGTTCCGGTATCAATACCAGCCAGCCGGCAAAAGCCATGTCCGCATTTTTGAACTGTCGCCAGTAAATAAAACATGACTTTCCCTCAAATTTAACCGGCGTAAGGCGTCCTTCACGTTGGCGCCCGAGTTGTAGTGGCGCGGAGTGCAGTCCCAACACGTTTTTTATGATCTTGTCATGGCGTGATATCTGACTGCTTGTGATTTCTGCGTTATTGGCAAACTCAAGTAGTCCATTCAGCAGTTTTTCCATCATACGCATACGCGTTTTTTCAAAGCCGTCTGCGACTAATGCTCTGGCTCTGTTTTCATTGACTGAAAAAGCCCAGATCATGGTTTCTTCAGTTAAATAACCTTTGGGAAAATGCCTGTCTGCGGCTTGTCGCAGCCTATCCGTTGAAAAAGATGCGGCGCTACTCTGCACAATCTCATTGCTCAGATTATTGCCAAATCTGCTGAACTGGTCTGCGAAAGTAAGATTTGAGCGCACCGAAGCCATTGTGATTTCGGCACTTTCTTCCCAGGTCTGGCGCTTGTAATTTTGCTGCTGAGACTGTCGGTAGTCATGAAAAAAGGTTGCCGCCAATACTATGATCAGGCTTAATAATATCGGGCTTACTACTCCAAATGCATATCTGAAACCAACCTGAATTTTTGCTGAACCGCCGGCCACTTTGTTCTACTCCTCTTCTCTGTCCGGCCAATTCTAATATAATCATCAGCTGTGAGCCAGCAAAAAAACGTCTATGTGTTCGGCTTTCTATACGCCGGCAGGTTTTTTTGGCACGGAATAAGTGTTCACCGGGTTGCTGCGGGTCGGTAAGCTCGTCAGGGAGAATTCTCCCGGCCTCACGAGTGCAAGTTCTGACTATGTTCCTAAAACTGGCAAGCCAACTGGTAACTGAATTTTTGCTGTAACTTTTCGTTTTTCTTTGCTAACCAGCGGTAAATTGATATAATCTTGTTGCCATGTACCATACCAATTTCGTTCATCTTCATGTACACAGCCATTACAGTCTGCTCGACGGCGCTGCGCCAGTCAAGGGGATTGTCGATGCTGCCCGGCGTTTTCGCATGCCTGCTATCGCGATTACTGACCACGGCAACATGTTTGGTGCGATTGAGCTTTACCAATACGCTCTCAAAAGGGGTGTAAAACCGATTATTGGCTTTGAAGCATATCTAACCGGCGGTTCTCACACTGATCGTTCGCGCGAACTGCCTCTCTATCATATTGTGCTGCTGGCCCGCAACATCGAAGGTTATCGAAATCTGGTTAAGCTCTCGACTTTGGGTTTTACCGAGGGTTTTTATTACAAACCCCGCATCGATTTTGAAATGATGGAAAAATACAGCGCTGGCCTGATTGCGCTCAGCGCCTGTCTAGCTGGCGAAATACCGCGCGAGCTGCTCAAGGAAGACCGCGAAGCGGCAAAGGCGGCGATAAAGCGTTACCAGAAGATTTTTGGGGCCGAGAACTTTTATGTCGAAATTCAGGACCACGGTATACCTGAACAGCGCAAGATTCTCAAAGATCTGGTCGATGTAGCACGTTCGTGTGATGCACCAATTGTCGCCAGCAATGACAGTCATTATGTCAAACCCGAAGACTGGGAAGCCCAGGATGCGCTGCTCTGTCTGAGTACCAACGCTAAAATTGATGATGTTAAACGCATGCGTTTTCAAACGCGCGAGTTTTATCTCAAGTCACCGCAGGAAATGAGCGACCTGTTTGCCGAATACCCCGAGGCGATTTCTAACACACTACGCATCGCCGAGCGCTGTAATGTAGAGCTGTCGCTGGGCAAGTCGATTCTGCCAAATTTTCCGATTCCAGATGGCAAAACATCAGAAAGTTACATGACCGAGCTTTGCTACCAGGGCATGATCTGGCGATACGGCGAAAATCCCCGCGAAGAGCTGACAACACGTCTTGAGTATGAGCTTTCGGTTATCAAACGCATGGGTTTCTGCGATTACTTTCTTATCGTCTGGGATTTTATCAAAGCCGCCATCGAAATGGGCGTGCCAGTCGGGCCGGGGCGCGGTTCAGCCGCTGGCAGTATTGTTGCCTATCTGCTCGGCATTACCGATATCGATCCGATTAAATATGGTCTGCTGTTTGAGCGATTTTTGAATCCTGAGCGCATCAGCATGCCCGATATCGACATTGATTTCAGCGATGATGGCCGGCAGCGGGTTATCGACTATGTTGTCGCCAAATATGGTCGCAACAAGGTTTCTTCGATTATTACCTTTAACTTTATGCTGGCCAAGATGGCGATCAGAGATATTGGTCGCGTGCTTGGCATGGAACTCTCAGAAGTTGATCGCATCGCCAAAATGGTGCCGGAAAAACCGGGCACACATCTTAAAAAGGTGCTCTATGAGGTGCCAGAGTTAAAGGAAGTTCTTGCGCACGGCAGCGATCAGCAGAAAAAGCTTTTGCGCATTGCCGAAACCGTCGATGGCCTGGTTCGACACACCGGTGTGCATGCCTGTGGCATTGTTATTTCACACCAGGATCTGATGGATATCGTGCCGCTTTATCTTGATAAGAACAAGGAATTGATGACACAGTATGAGAAAAACGCCATTGAGAGTATTGGCCTGCTCAAAATGGATTTTCTCGGACTCAAGACGTTGACGATTATTCAGCGCGCCCTTGAAAACATCAAAGTAGCACAGGGTATCGAGCTCGATCTGACCAAGGCTCCGATCGATGACCCGAAATCTTACGAGCTGCTGCAACAGGCGCTGACAATGGGTATCTTTCAGCTCGAATCAGCAGGCATGCGTAATCTGATCGCACGCCTCAAACCCTCGGTTTTTGAAGACATCATTGCGTTGCTGGCGATGTACCGCCCCGGCCCATTAAGCTCGGGCATGGTCGATGATTTTGTTGAGCGCAAGCATGGCCGAAAATCCCTTGACTACCCGCATCCTGATCTTGAGCCGGTATTAAAAGACACCTACGGCGTTTTTCTCTACCAGGAACAGGTCATGCAGACTGCCAACATCCTTGCCAACTTCAGCATGGCTCAAGCCGACGCACTGCGTAAGGCGATGGGCAAAAAAATCGCCGAAGTCATGGAAAAGATGGGAAAACTGTTTGTTAAAGGCGCGGTCGAACGTGGAGTGCCGCAAGAGAAAGCCCAGGAAATATTTGACCTGATGGCTGGTTTTGCTGAATACGGCTTCAATAAGTCTCACTCGGCTGCTTATGCGGTAATTACCTTCAGAACCGCCTATTTAAAGGCGCATTATCCAGTAGAATTCATGGCGGCCGTACTTTCTGCCGAAATCAGTAATACCGACAAAGTTGCAGAATACGTAGATGAATGTCGCACCATTAACATTGAGATTCTAACGCCAGACGTCAATATCTCAGAATCCTTGTTCAAGGTTGATAAAGGCAATGTTCGCTTCGGTATGAGTGCGATTAAAGGGGTTGGTGCCAGTGCGGTTGAATCGATCGTCGCAACCAGAGAGAAAGATGGGCCGTTCAAGTCGTTGGGCGATTTTACCCGTAGGGTTAATACCAGCCAGGTTAACAGCAGGGTCATAGATGCCCTGATCAAGGCAGGAGCCTTTGATTCGTTTGGTCTCAAGAAGAGCCAGTTGATTGCCATGTCCACCGAAGCGCTTAAATCAGGTCAGTCGGCCCAGAAGAGCCGCAGCGCCGGGCAGATCACCTTCTTTGACGTATTTGGCGAGGATGCAGAAGGAATGGGTGATATAGACCTGACACCGCCTGACGTTCCAGAACTGACCGAAAAAGAGCTGCTGGCCTCCGAAAAGGAAGTGTTCGGATTTTATCTTACCGGTGATCCTTTCAATGCTGTAGCTCCATTGGGCAGGGTTTTTTCTACGCATACTCTGAGCGGCATACTTGAGGCTGGCGAAGGTAAAATATGTCGAATTGCCGGAATTCTGACGGCCTATAAACGGCATATCACCAAAAAAGGCGACTACATGGCTTTTCTCACCATCGAGGCCGATAATGCCTCGCTCGACGTAACGCTTTTTCCGAGGTCTTACCAGGAATATCATCACCAGCTCAAAATTGACGAGCCGATGTTTATGGTTGTGCAGACACAACTCGTCGATGGCACGGTCAAAATAAACGCCGAAAAGATATTGACCATCGATGATTTTAACGAAGAGGGCTTTTCGAAGATCACATTTGAGGTGCCGCCAAGTGTGGCAATGCGCGAGAACTACCAGAAACTGCTGGGTATTCTTCAGAAAAGTCCTGGTAATACACCGTTTTTGCTTAAAATTTATTCACCTGAAGGCCCAAAAGTGCTTCTCAAGCCGCCGGCACGGTTTCGCATAAATTTGAATCCGGGCCTTATCAAGTCATGGGAAAAGCTTTGCGGCAGAAATTCTCTTAAAATAGAGTTTCCGCTGATCGAAGTGGTGAATCAAAGAAACAATCGCTATAGAAAAGGTTTTAAAACAGCAGAAGGATGACCAATAGAGGAAAATCATGATATGAACAAACGACGTAATTATACACAGAAGCATTGCAAACGCCATGAAGATGTATTCAGGAGTGGTTCTCTGCTTAGTCGGGTGCTGCTGCTGTTTATTTGGAGTTGTATATTCGCTTCAACGGCTGGTGCGGTGGAACTCAATGATGTTTACCGCCAGCTTGGCGATTACAAGGTTGTTGCAACCTCCGGGATCAGACTCTATTACCCAATCTCTGCTGAAAAGGCTATCCCGCGCGTAGTGGTCAGTCTCGCGAAGGTCCGCGAGAAAATGCTGCTTTCTTTTCCCGATCAGAGACCGTTTGAAGCAACGGTAATTCTCAACGATCATGATGATAGAATAAGCAGTTCCAGCGACTCAGAATTTGACTGGATCAGCCTTGGCATGTTCGAAGAAATTGGCGTGCTGTCGACGCGTGCCTATTCTCTCGAAAAACGTTTTGCCATGAGTCTTGCCAATATCATGATTCTGCGTACACTGGCTGCATCCAGCAATTCCTGGCGGCGCCGGTTTGCAATTCTGGCAGTGCCGCAATGGTTTATGGATGGGTTGGCGCTCAAACATGCATTTCCCCTCGATTCGATTCATTACAGTCGCCTGCTTGACATGGCTCGGCAGAACAGGCTTTATTCGCTCGATAAACTGAATACTATTTTGAGCCAGCCAACGATGATTCAGGAAGAAATGCGTTTTCAGGCGCACAGCATGTTTGAGTTCTGGGAAAAGAAATACGACCGGAACGCACCGATAAACCTGCTCAAGAGCATCATGCGTCGTCCCGGCGAGTTTAACCGCAAATTTCGCGAGCACTACGGTGTGAGCTTGAATGACGCATACAAGGCATATCGAGAGTATGTCTGTGAAAAGTGCAACGAGTTCAAGGAACGTGCAGAAATGCAGCCATTTGAGATCGAGGATCGCGAAATCGGTGGCAACTTTTTCAGGTCGGTGCGCAATGTGTCGCCAGAAGAACGGGTGTGGGTGTCTTCACGGCGCTACAGCACTGAAACTTATGATCTTTTCTATCAGAAGGGCGACAAAAGACCGATAGTGCTGCTCAAAAATGTGCATCCGTTGCTACTGGTAGATGAATTCAGCCGCGAGATCTACATTGGCAAGTATGAGGTAAATCGTAATCGTCAGCGTAGCTTGGGTCTGTGGTCGGTGACACCAGAGGGCAGAAGTCATTGCCTGGTCAGCGCAAAGGGCAGTTTTAAGCCGCTCGGCAAACAATTTGGCCGGATTTTTTATACTTCTATTACCAGCGGTATTACCAAAGTAATGTCGGTTGATCCTGAATTTAAAAACTCGATCAGAGTTGAATACTCTTTTCCGCCGGCTGTTCATCCGCTGGATCTGGCGTTAAGCAAGTCATGTCGAGAGCTTTTCTATACTGTCGAAACCGCTGATTTTAAAAAGAGTTTGACCGTGGTTTCGATTAAGGGTGACGACAAGAACGAAAACCCAATTCAGCTGTTTGCCTCTGAAGGCGATATTGGCACTCTGCAGTTTGAAAACAAGAAGATCTGGTTTGCTGCCGAAAAAGATTTTTATACCAGGCAGCTTTTTTCAATAAATCTCGATGACTTTTATCTAGAAAAGTGGACTCAGCTGCCCGGTGGCGTCTGGGATATAAATTTTAACAATGACAAAATCGAATTAATTACCCTCAACCGCGGTGAATTCTGGAAAACCTCGATTTCGTCTCAGACCCCAACTTTTGCCTCCAGGCAGGTCGCCCGTCCGATCGAAGTCAATGTGCCTGAACTAAGCCCGGTGCGTGGCAAAATATACCGCAGTGAATATAGCACCAGCTACTGGAAACCGCTGATGTCAGAAGACGAAGAAGGCTATACGTTCGGTGTTTACAGTTATCGCACTGACCGCCTTGGCCGCAGTAATATCGTAATTGCACCCCAATATGGTGTTGAAAGCAAGAACTGGGGATACATGGCTATGCTTATGCAGCGCTTTGACCTGTTCAAAGTCACCGGGTCAGTGGTAGACACTGTTAGAGAGAAAACCTATCTTGATCAGGACTATTTTGAGCGCAGTAAGGCAAAAGTGATAGATATACAGTATCCTCTGACACTTTCTACTACGGTATCGGTTGGTATGGATCTTACCGAGCGCAGTATTGTCAAATATCCAGATCTGACGACCAAGCCTTTGCCGACTATCGGAAAAGATCATTCGTTTTATGCCCGTGTTAATCATCGAGCGATAAGAACAGAGCCTTATTACGAGGTTTTTCCGCGAAAAGGGCGAACGGTTGCTGCAAGCTATAAGCGTGGCAATGAGGTTTTTGATGGCGAAATGAATTATGACAGCATGTCACTACGCTGGAACGAGCATTTTCCGCTCAATAAAGATTGGGTGCTGACTGCCCGCACGGTGGTTGCCGAAGACGATAAGGAAGATGGTGTCAGGCGCCCTGACGATCTGAGTCTGGGTGGCACAGATTTTATGCGTGCTTACGATGCTTCATATAGATATGGCGATTCTTTGCGTGCGTTTGCGTTGCATCTAGGTCGTCCGATCCGAATTAAGCTTCCTCGATTCATGAGCTGGGTCTACAATGAGTTCATGATTGCCGAAATGTTCTGGGAAATGGGCGATGTTAAAAATCAGGGAAATTTCAACTGGCGTTATGATCGCGGGATAGAATTGCGCAGTCAACTCCTGCTGTTCAAACGCATTCCTCTGATTGTGCGCATTGGTTATGCTAAGCAGACTGGTTATGATAAGAGCAACACTTATTTTGCCATCGATATTTCTGATCTGTCTAACCTGTTTTAATGATTACAAGTCAAATTGGTGGTTTATAAAGGATGAGCAGTCAACCATGAAGAAAATTACACTCTTCATTCTTATGATTTTATGTCTTTCTTCAGGTTCAAATCTGTCTGGTTATGACCTGCCGGCTGAGCTGAAAGAAGGTGCGCGCCAAGTGCTGGCGCAGATGTCACCGAAAGTTACAGTTGCTGAGCTGGGCAAACTGCCAGAGGGCTTTGAAATAATTGAAGGCTCCGATTATCGTGGCTTTAAAATCAGGCAGGGAAAGCTTGAAATGCGTGTGCATGCCTGGACTGACGAGACCGGTCTGCTCGACAACTACAAGCGGTCAGAAGAAGATGGTCTCAAGATTGTTGCCGCTGTAAATGGAACTTTTTATTGCAGTCGTGGTGTGTTGGGGTCAGTAGTGTCTGACTCTGGTATTCCGTCTGGGTTGTATCAGGCGCCAGGCAAACTTTCGCGATGCTTTATTGCATCATTCCGTGGCGATAAGAATCACCAGACCTGGTATCTCGGTGAAACCAGTCTGCTGGGTGGTGAATTGTTGAGACTTGGGTTTAAGGAACGTGGCTGGTTTAACGTGCCGAATGTTTTTGCCAATTATTGTGATAACCTGCTCGGTGGCGGTGGCTGGATTCTGCGCGGCGGCAAATATGTGCACAACGAGGCCTATGAACGTCAGCGCTTCCGTTTCAGAAAGGCTGACCAGAACAGTCGCAAGACAATAATCGCCCAAGATTCGGAACGCAGCCTTTATTTCCTGGTGTTCGAAACTGGTAACACTTTTTATCAGGCTGCACAAACCCTGGTCAAAGAACCGATTTTCGCGAAAATACGCGAAGCGATTTTTCTTGATGGCGGCTCTTCCTCAGCAATAGTCGTTAATGGCAAATATCTGGTGCCACCGCTGTATATGGTAGACCGCGCCAGATTTTCGTGCATTCAGATACTCGTTCCTGAGCTCGCCTGGTAGTTCTTGATCCATTAAAAGCGACTCCTGATGATGACTTATGAATTGACCCCGCTGACATGCTCTATTGGAGGCAAAAATTGCCCTGGTTAAACTATCCGGCTCTGTCTTTTCGAGGGCAAAACTACGTGCCGACAGGCGAGAACCGTCGTCGCGAATACGATGTAGTTATTATCTCGGGCGATGCCTACGTCGATCACCCGGCTTTTGCTGCTGCCGTTGTGTGTCGCCGCTTGCAGCAGCTGGGCCTGAGTGTTGCTGTAATCGCCCAGCCAGACTGGAATTCTGATATAGATTTTGTCGCCTGGGGTCGTCCGAACCTGTTTTTTGCGGTAGTGCCGGGTGCCATGGACAGTATGGTAGCGAATTACACAGCCAGTCGTATGCCACGTGGAAAGGATCGTTTATCGCCAGGATCTGAACCCGGATTGCGACCCAAGAGGGCTGTGCAGATCTATGTGCAAAAGATTCGTCAGCTTTATAAGGATGTCGGCGTGGTGATCGGTGGTATCGAAGCTTCGCTGCGGCGCTTTGTGCATTATGACTTCTGGGAGGACCGACTGCGTGACCCGATTCTGATCGATGCTCACGCTGATCTTCTTGTTTATGGCATGGCTGAAGCTGTGCTGCCCAAAGTTGTCGATTATTTTAAACAGCGGGTTTCCGGCGTCACTTTGCCTGCAAAGATCCCGCAGACGTGCATCAGAGTTAAACATGACAGCTGGCGTGATTGGCTAAAAGATGGATTTGAGCTGTTGCCGACGGTTGAGGTCTGCCGGCAGGATCGCCACATATTTTTGCAGATGGCGAAAACTCTTGATAATTCGGTGCGCCCAGGCGGTAAAATACTGATTCAGCAGCATCCGAAAGGCGATATAATCTGCTATCCGCCCAATTTGTCAGATTTTATCGCCGAACCTCAGATAATGGGCACATTGTTGTTCAATCGTCGCTCGCATCCGCTATATTCTGAGCCGATAGCCGGTCTCGAACCCGTTCAATTTTCGGTGCAGTCGCATCGCGGCTGTCTTGGAACCTGCACGTTCTGCGCTTTATCTTTGCATCAGGGGCGTATGATCCGCTCGCGAACACAACATAGTCTGTTGGCCGAGATTGCGCGTTTTCCTGATCACCCTGATTTCAAGGGCATAATACCGGATATTGGTGGTCCTTCGGTTAACATGTATGGCTGGCAATGCCGCACTGATGGTTGTGATCGTCGAATGTGCATTTATCCGAGCAACTGTCCGAACCTGTCATGCAGTCTGAAGCCCCTGCGTGATCTGTTGCAGGCCGCTGCTGCCGTGCCGGGCATTAAAAGAGTTTTTCTCGGCTCTGGAATCCGTTACGACCTTATCCGCCCCGATGAATGGGATCACTTTAAATATATAGTTTTCAACCATGTCTCTGGTCAGCTTAAAGTTGCACCCGAACATTTTGACAAACGTGTGTTGTCACTGATGCGAAAGGGCGAAAACGTCGATTTTGCCGGTTTTGCAGCGAGGTTTTATCAAAGCTGTCGAGAGGCCGATAAAAAGTTGTTTCTGGTGCCATATCTGATGACGGCTTTTCCGGGGTCTGACGCCGCTGATGAGGTTCTTGCTGCCAAAATCAGGTCTTTGAATCTTGTTCACGAACAACTTCAGGAATTCACTCCGACGCCTGGCAGTCTGGCTACCGCAATGTACCATACCGGCCTCGATCTGGAGGGAAAGCAGATTCGCGTTGCCAAAAATCATTCTGACCGCCTGAAAGCGCGCAATCTGATTCAGGGACATTCCGACTCCAAGCCTGATAATAGCCAACGCAAGCCTCATGACAAGGGGCGCCGCTCGTCTGGTTCTGGTTCAGGTAAACAACGCAGTGACAGAAAGCGCTGATGAAAAGTCTTTCAGATCTGCGGTGCTGGTTGCTTGAGAGTGAGCATTACTACGTCGACGAGATACATCGTCTCAATACCGATTCCGCTGTTCAGCTGTTTCCTGATGACGCGTCTGCGCTTAGTGGTGGCTGGCTTTATCTTCCGGCTGAGCCGGGCAGTGGTGACTGGAACATTGCCCGCATGCTGGGGCAGGGCAGCGAGGCCTTAACGACTCTGACATTGCTGCCGGAAACCGAAACGAATCTGTTGGTGCCGTCGGAGTTTTCGCACCTTTTTGTCGATCGTTTTAAACAGCAAAGTTCATTGATTTATTTTGAAGGTGTACATACTGCTACAGATGCAGTTGACGGTGAGGCGGCGGTATCAGCTGACGTGTTATCGAAGTCAGGTTTGACTCTGCAGCGGCGAGCTGGCGACGAAGCTGGCAGTTTCGCTTTGTATCTGCTGGCAGAAGACCAGATCCAGGGTTATGTTAAATCAATTCGTCTGACGCCGAATTTTGCCGAAGTGTATATCGAAGTTCAGCCGGGCATGCGCCAGCGCGGACTGGGTAACCACCTTCTGTCTCTGGCATTGCTCGAAGCAGCAAAATCTGGAAGAAATCTGATTTATACGGTCGATGCTGATAATCAGGCTTCGTTGGCATTGACCAGAAAAGTCGGTCTGCAGCAGTTTCTGCAACTAGACCGCTTTTTAAAGGTTTAAATAATCAGGAGATGGTAAGGAAATGATAGATCGTGCCATAATCTATTAAGATGTGCTGATATGATCTACATATGAAATAACGGCATAACAAACAGCTCCCAGAACGACTGCTGGAACCCAGAAAAATATATTTATGAAGAAGTCGTCTGGTTGAAAAGAAACTTCAAAGTTACCACTGCTCCATTTGAGAATCACCGCAAGAGCCGACTTTCCCTCAATAAACTTTATTCCCAGGTTTTCAGCAATCTCTCTGGCTTTAATCAAAACAGAATCAAAACCCTTTTCGTATTTGCTTAGATCTATCAGATTACCAGACTTCGAAATAGCCTGTATTTTCGTATAAACTTTAAAGGTTTCGTATTTGTCAAAAAGATCATAGGCTGTATAACTGGAGGTAGTTATGGCCTCAACGTCATCGAAAGCAACAAGCTCTATTACTCTGTCTTTGCCAAATATTTCAAAACCAGTTAACAGAAATCTGCCCTCTTCATCAATTTTTACTGACATTTTTGTTCGAACGTAAAGCAGGGTCGAAATCGTTCCAATGACAAGTGCAACTATGGCTATTGGAATTGTGGCTGAACTTTTGTGTTTGGAAATAATCTCTGCCATAATGAAAAACAATCCGAGGCCTGATGAGATTATCGAATTTGCAAATAGCCATCTTCTAAGAACACTATCGATCTCAACCTGGCCGGTTTTCATCTCTGTTCCTCCCACTCAATATTTGAATTTCTAAAATCTAACGAATATCCAGTTATTAGAATATTTGTTTAATTATAACTATAAGCAAGCTGATTTTGCACGAAAAACTGACCATCAGGAGCCAGACAGAAACGTTTTCGTGAGGTGGTGCGTGCCTATAGGTAAGGCTCTTGTATCGTTTAACTTAAACGCCGTGCTCTGCCAGGAAAGCACGCAAAAAATTAATCAGACTAAAGATTGGAAATAATATTTACGATATTAACCCTTTGAATTTCAATCATCAGGTCTTTGGTGTCATTATTTCCTGAAAAGATCACAAGAAAGGTCGTCGGAAGTATCGGCTATCAGATCCGGTCCGATACTACGAACATCGGGAAAAGTTCCAACGCGGAAAAGCAGAGGCTTTCCAGAAAAAACATCCCCCGGAAGTCCGCAGCCAAGCCATGTCTCAATCTCCTCCTGGCCGACCGGCCACCTTCCTTCATTCCTTCGAAATCCATGAAGAGCAAGAGCCCATTGAGCCATCCGAAGCTTCTGACTGGCCTTCCGGTCGTTCAGAGAATATTGTTCGAAGGCCTCCATGGCAATCATTTCCTCCCGGTCAAACAGGAATTGCATGGGAATAAAAACATACATCCACCAGGCAGGATTTGGCTTTCTGCCTTTTACAGCAAGAGCCAGTATTCTCTCATGGATGGCAGCCCGTTCGGAAACGCTTTCTGCCCAGGATTTCGAGGCAGTTTCTTTCAGCGAATCAATGATCTGCTTCTGATAAAACCGGGTGAAAGCAGGTGAAAGAAGATAGTCGGAAAGTATAGCTCCTCCCCATCGAAACGAAGATGAAGTTTTGGCGCGCATTACAGCAGACTTGAGCAGTTTTCCCCAAGCCAGAAGGTAATTCAGACGCGCGGGAAATATCTGCTGTAACGGGGGAAGTTTTCCTTCAAGGGTCTGTAGATTTGAAATCAGGATCTTTATATCCTCCTTTGAAAATGACGCAGGCTCCGCACATTGCACGAAGCCATCGGCGGCCAGTTCACGGCATAAATTCCCCTCCATCCGATCCATCAACCAGTAGTTCCCTTCGATCTCCACTTCGATCTGGTATGCTATTAAAGAAATTCCGAGGAGAATAAGCCCTGAGTTCATGGGTTTTTCCCGGTTAAGCGTTCCAAGAGCTATTCCCATCCAGGCTTTCGCCGTATCTGTTACCCCGCCGGACAAAAAATCAAAAATCTCAGATTTTCCAGGCAGGGAAGGAGGGGGAGCCAGATCAGGAAATCCCCTCGTGGAGCTTGCCACAAAATCGATAATCTCTTTTGAAATCGTCTTTGAATCTGGAATGCTCGCCAGAAAGAAGGTGTAGCTTCCCGGAATCGCAGTCCCGGAAGACTTCTGAAGCTCCTCAAAGCAGGTCAGCAATTTCTCATCGAGATATCCTATCCTTTTGGTCAGGGAAAACTCTTTCGTTTTCAACCCAGGATAAAAGAATGCACTTGGTTGAAGATCCTGATACATGTTCCAGAGACACAGGCCGCTGTATCCGATAATTCCTGCCCAGAGAAAAACTACGAACAGGAGGATCCATATCACCCAAAAAGATTTTATTTTCATGCGCGAGCCTCTTGGATAGAATTCTGCTTTTCTGAGCAGAGTATACTGTTAGTAACTCTAAGATTTCTACCATTCATAATTAGAACTTATTAGTCATTTTCTGCGGTTTGTATTTTGTGTGGTCGTGCGCTGGGCTATAATCGCTGCGACAAACTCACGTGGTGCGCGGAAGGCGTTTAAAAGAAAAGCACGATGACGTTGTCTTTCTACCAGCGAGTCACTTGGAATCGGTAGGACATTCGGAGTGTGGTCATATTGTAGAAAGTAGCAGAAAGTGTGATAGAATTATTTCTGAAGTGATGCAATGATCAATTTTTCAGAATATCCGATCAGAGGGAAAGCGTGAAAGAGAATCACCGCTTCGTCAGGATTCAGTTTTTTTTGATTGTCTGGATGGCCACGGGGCTGTTTGCCCCGGGTACTGGCATGGCGGCCGGAAGCGGCCCCCAAAATCCGTCCTCCAGGGCTCTCCGGAACCTGGTGGCCTTTACCCCGAACCTTGAAAAGTCCCTGATTTCAGTCTCTGAAAATCAACGTATGCTGATCTTTCGGATTGACGGAGAATTTTCCCAATCCCGTCTTGCCATGATCGCCGTCGACAGTTTGCTGCTTGCCCCGGCCGGGAGAAAATTTCCTGATGGCCTGGCAGTGCGGGTTCGCAGTCTCAGGCGTGAGCGAAACACCTTTGAAGTAATGGTCACCCCGGTGACCATGGCCGATCTTCTTGGTAATCAGCCGGGGCAGGATGTGGCGATCAGGGCTGAGGATATCGAAGAAACCATGATTGAGACTATTCCGGTAACCCCGATGGCAATCAGATTGCCGACTGGTCTGCAGGCATCGACAGAAACCGGTGCTCTGTTGATGAGCGCGCCAGCCACTGCTGCCCGGACCGGGGACAAGGGAATCTGGTCCCGGGTTCGCGAAACGGCGGTTTTTTCCTCCGGAGCGAGGCTGGAATGGAATTCTAATGGCATAACCGGGAATGCCCGCCTCCGGGTGGAGAATCCTGCCCTGGTTTTTCGGCGCGATCAACTGAGCTTTTCCGGAAAAATCATTCTGGAGACAGGTCTGGGATTCAGCCCAGCCCGCGGCGTCAGTTTCAAGCATACGGTGCTGAAGATCCGATTGAAACCGATCATCCTGGGGATGCTCGGGCCGATACCCTTGTATGTCCGGCCACGTCTGCGCGTTCTGGTAAAAGGCCGGTTGAGTGGTTCGATTGGCTGCTCGGGGGCTTTTTCTTTTACGGCGCCATTTGTCACGGGGGCCCGGCGTGAGTCAGGCAGCTGGAAGAATATTTCCCAGGCAACCATGGCGGTTAAGCCGCGAAAATTCAGTCTGGAAGGGAATGTGGGTGAGTTGAGCGCCAAGCTCTTTGTCGGGGTGGCGGTTGATTTTTTCATCAACGATCTGGCCGGACCGAGCTTGCGTACCGGCCTGTATGTGACTCCCGGAGCTGCCGCAACGCTGCTTCGTTCGCCGGCCGGCGAACGAAGCAAAGGTCGCCCGATCCTGTCAGTTTTCAAGGTGAAAGGCGGGGCCGAGCTGTCGATTGGCGGTGCGCTTAACTTTTTTGACAATGCTCGCTTTCTGGTTGATATCGTGCGTGTCGAGGTTCCATTGTACAAATTGAAACTGGATGGTATCTCTGTCGACCCGCAGCAATTGTCTGTCCACCAGGGAATGAGAGTCGACCCGTCAACCTTGCTTTTGGTTCCCCGATACCGCCAGCGTCTTCTGGAACAGGACCAGGAAAACATCAGCCTGAGCCCGATCCCCGGTATATGGGGGCTTTGGGACCCCGCCCCTGATCAGAACAACCTGCTTCCCGGTCTTTCGGCCGGATCACAGCAGGAATTCAGCGTTTCCCTTTCCCTGCTGGACAAAGCCTTGGCCGTGGCCCCGGGGAAGTTCACTCTGTCGGTTGCCCCCTGAAGAAAAACGAACTGGGCAAAGGCCATAACCGCCTTTTTATGCCAGAAATGCATAGACTCTGATATCAGCGTTGAGTGCCCGCCGGGCAGCCGCTTCATTAACTCACACACCCTAATCAAAACATGTTCCCAAACGGGCCGCAACGTTCCACTTCACGCCGCGTCAGGGAGTAGCCAACAGTCTTTTGCATTCCAAGTAGTATGATTTTCTTAAAGCAAAATTATTTGAAGAGTTTTTAGGCTGGCTTACTGTATATTGTAATTTCATGAAAGGTTTTAACAAATCATTTTAAATTGAAGTTTGGCAAGGAGTCGATAATGGCGCTTCCAAAAATTGGCTATGACATTGGGAACGAAAGTTTGCGGAACAACTGTTTCAGTTTTCTTCAGGATCACGTCGAGAGGCATCCCGACAGAGTTTGTATGAAGTGGGTCAACACGAAGAACAAGTTGTGGTTTAACTACAATCCGTTCGCTCGGACGCTGAAGCACGACACATTCACCTATAAAGATATCTACGACATGGTCGTCCATGTTGCCGCCGGTTACAAAAAGCTAGGTGTCGAAAAAGGCGACTATGCACTGGTGTACGTACCCATGATTCCGTGGCTCTATGTTGGAATGTTCGCATTCCAGATGCTGGGGGCCACATGCATTTTTCTGGATTCCTTCGCACGGGCTGATCAGCTCGGCTACGTTGCCGACCTCTGCAAACCCAAAGTCTGGTTGTCAGGCGAGCGTGGTTTCGCTATGGGGGAGGGGCAACCTGCCCTTGAAGCCATTCCGATAAAGATAAACATGGGGCCATGCACGAAAAAGTGGACTGCCCGCTTCGAAGAACTTCTCGAAACGCCCGAGGCCGCAGAACCGGTTCCGGTCAAGCAAGAGCACTCCGCGCTCATCACGTTCACCACTGGTTCGTCCGGAACGCCCAAAGGGGCTGACCGTTCACATCGATTCCTCGCCGCACAGCATTACGCCATCAATGCTTGTCTGCCGTATGAGGAGAGCGACATGGATCTGCCGGTCTTTCCTGTATTCTCTTTGAACAATCTCGCGGCGGGCTTGCCAACTATTCTGCCGGCCATCAACGTGGCAGAACCGGCGGACAATGATCCGTATGTGCTCTTTACGCAAATCAAGGGTGAGGGCATTACCACTCTCACGCTGAACCCCTCGTTGCTAAACGGGCTGAACAAGTATTGCATCGAGAAGGGCAAGACCCTTCCCGAGTTGCGTCGTGTCGCCGCCGGCGGTGCTGCCGTGTCGCGTGACGTCGTGGAGGAATTCGCGAAGATTGCGCCGAACGCAGAGCTCGTTGTCATGTACGGCTCTACCGAGTCTGAGCCGATGACACACATCACGGGCAAGGAGATGCTCGCTCAGCGCAGCGTCACCGAAGATGATCCCGAACTCGTCGATGCCGGCGTCAACGTGGGGCACTTCGCCGATGGACTGCAGTCCAAGTTTATAAAAATCGTGCGTGGTCCCATCGAAATCGCTTCCGACGAACAGTGGTCCAAGCTTGAGGTTCCGCAGGGAAGCGTCGGTGAATTGTTGGTCGCCGGTGAACATGTCTGCCGCGTGTATTACAACAACCCTGAAGCCTTCAAGACAACGAAGATACGCGACCACAACGACATCGTGTGGCACAGAACTGGTGATCTCGCCCGCCTCAGCGAAAAGGGGTATGTCTGGATCGTCGGCCGAATTCACAACGTCATCGAGCGTGACGGAAAGTATCTTTTCCCCGTGCAGGCAGAAGTCGTGCTGAAGCGTCAACCCTACACTCGGTTGGCCGCCTATCTCGGCGTGCCGAACGATAAGCTTGGCGAGAAGACCGTCTGTGTGGTCGCACCGAAGGACAATGCCGACATCAAGAACAAGAAGCTCTGCGCCGAACGCGAAGCCGAGATTAAACGGGTTATGGATAAGAACGGGATCCCGGTGGATCAGGTGATATTCCATCCGGACATTCCCATGGATCTGCGCCATCGCTCGAAGGTCGAATACGGCATCCTCCGTGACGAATTGAAAAAGGCCGGATTGGTGTGATGACTGACGACGCGACCAATCATATTTAGGATTGGAAGTTTTCCAGCAGCAATAATCGTTTTGTTAAAGAAGATTGGAACTGACCTCGAAACTATGCCTGCTATCAGTTGTGAAGAGTTACCCATATCGTGTTGTGTGAACACGGATAATGCCGCCGTCGCGCTATGGTGCCAGAGTTTACACGTCTGTATTAGAGACAGACTTGTTATTATCCATCGTGAATGATACGATATTCTGATCAAACAGCTGAGGGGTTATTAGATGAAATCCAGAACTCGAATGTTTCTGCTTTTTGCTATTTTTGTCGTGGTCTCCCTGTCTCTTCAGGCTCAGATCGTAGATGTCAGAATTCTCGATATCGAAACCGGCAGCGAAGGTCTGGTTCTGTCGGTAGAGACTGCTTCACGTATGTCAGAGTTGCCTTTGCGATTCAGTATGGTTGTCAGTGAAAACACTGTTTTTCAAATGCAGAATAACAGAATGCTTTGTGCTAGTGATATTGGTGTCGGCCAGACCTTGTTAGTAAGCCTGTCTGCCCGACATGATCCATCTATTTACGACTGTGAGAGTATCGGGATGAGGCCTTCAATACGCAAGCGCATTGAAGGTCGTATTGGTGAAATAGCCTTGTCCGGACCGGAAGCTTCTCCCAAGATCGTTGGCATGATCAGCATCAGAACAGATACCGGCAAAGAGCGTGCTTTTCTGGTTCACAAATATACGATCATTATGGTCAATGTGAACGGTTATATTTATGTCACTGAGTTACGTAATCTCAAACCTGGCTGGAAATGCTCACTTACTTGGAATGCCGATGAAGAAGACAGCGATGAGTCAACTCCCGAAATCGCTGCCGACATGATAGTCGAAGTTTCGCCTGAAGGTGACTGATGCAGCTGCGGAAAGTCCTATGATTTAAAAAAAAGCAGAGCTGAATTTCCTGCCAGCTCTGCTTTTTCTTAATCTGGTGCCATCAGAATCAGAATAACTACTGGCAATAAACATAGAAAATTCAGTTTCTTCAAATTTCATTTCAATCTGGTTGTGAAAATTCTGAATGAAAAACACAATGTCGAAAATGATTAATAATGGGAGTCTACATTGGCTGGAATTGTGTTAAAAGATTATCTCTATGTAATAAACTATCCTGCTAATGAAGAAGGTTTATGCCAATTGGAAATGAAATATTTGTTCCACAAAGAAATCAAGGAAAAATATTTCTTCTCTGGAAAGAAAATAAGTCCCTCTAGAAGCCCCTATATTAAGCATAGTGTGTTTGTGATGTATTGTGCTGATTCTTTAAAAGAGTTAATGGAAAAGCTCCAAAATAGTAAAGTGGCCTACAATGATTTCAAGTTTGTCTATTTTAAAATTGCAGATAGCGAACTTGGATATGATGAATGGATCAGCTGTGTAGCGTCGCTTGGTAGCGTGATTGATGGGGCTGTAGATATGGTGAATCCGAAAATAATGTTAGGTGCCACAAAGGTTCATGGGCAATGGATTTTTGGAGAGTTTGAAAAAAATAATAATCATTGGCAGGAGCATAATGAGAAACCAAATAGCAATAGTCATTCTCTAAAAACAAGAGCAGCAAAAGCTCTTGTGAATATTGCGGTTGGTGATGAATTAAATTGTAAGTTGATTGATCCGTGCTGCGGTGTTGGTACCGTTGTGATTGAAGCTATTTCAATGCAAATAAATGTTAAAGGTTATGAAATTAATTGGCTCATCGCCAGAAAAGCAGAGCAAAATTTAGCCTTTTTTGGATACGAAAATGTCATCGAAAATGGAGACATGCACAAGATAAAAGAACACTTTGATGTTGCAATTGTCGATATTCCATACGGGCTATTCACTCCAATTACGTTGGAAAAGCAGCGTGAAATTATTAAAACAGCTCGACGAATTGCAGACAAACTCGTAATAATAACTTTTGAAGATATGGATAAAGCCCTTATTTCAGAAGGATTTGAGATTGTTGACCATTGTCATATAATCAAAGGAAATTTTATTCGTACTATTAGCATTTGTCATTGAATTCAAATTGATTTGCATGTCTATCGGCCCCGATTTCCGTGATTCCAGGCGAGTTCCGGCAGTGGACGGGCTGCGTGTACGAGGCAATGAAAATCTTCGAAACAATTTAGAAAAGATTATACATCTGTAAACCAATAATTTTTTGCATTCTTAAGATCACTAAACATGCTATCTTACTAATGTTATTATTTACATATATATATCCTAGAACTTTAGAGAGGCTACGCTATCTGGAACAGGTCATTATAGCTAGATACCCCGTTTTAAGGAAGTGGGTTTCAGAAAGTTTCAGACTGTTCTGGCGGTTCGCGATCCGCGCGGTTCCGGTGCTGGTTGTTTTCTTTCTATGGCTGGCTTTTCCGCAGCCTGATCTCGAGTTGTGGCCGGCAAAAGAGCGTGATGACCGGTTCATGGTCTATGTCTCCATCGATGATTATCACTCCTGCATCAATTTTCCTGATTACTCTCTGGGCGGGTATCAGGAGTGGCACATGGGGGCCAAGGAATGGTATCTCGGCAACGACCCAAACGTGTGGGAAGTGGTCACCAAATCGCTGGCTAAGAAAACCTCGGCCGTCCTCCGGTTTGGCGTTTTTCTCCGTCCCTACTGGGAACGCATGAAAATCCCATCCGACAAGGTCTTCCACTTCTGGCTCACGGAAAAGGGGGTTTCCCGTATGGTGACCGCCTTACACAAAAATCGAGGCCATGAAATGACGCGGGAAGGGAATTTCTGGTATTTCCCCTATCTGCGCGGGTATCACCTGATCGAGAACTGCAATTCGTTTACTTCCTCTGTTTTGATCGCTGCTGGTCTGCCCATGCGCGAAATTTTGGGCCAGGAAGGCGTCTCGATGGCCTGGCAACTACGTCGGTGTACCGCCATTCAGAATGAACATTTAGGGTCGCAGCGCCTGAGCCCAGGTCCCCTGTTAGCAACTGCTTCTCTTCTGGTAAAAGATCATGAATTATCACCTTAGTACCATAACGTCTCTATGTATCACCTGTCGTTCTTTCGTTTGTCTGGGGCAAACCCTATTTTTTACTCATTTTTAATCTGGAGCCTGCTATGAAACGATTTTATTCCATTCTGATGATTCTTGTGGTGGTTTGTTTTTCTCTTTTAGGCTGTCAGTTCATGGGAAACTATAGCGATGATGGGGACGAAGTCTCTCCCGCGGCTCCGCCGAGCCTTGCCGACCAGACAGGCTTTACTTCTGAGGAATTGCAGATGATTGGCAGTTTTTTGGCTTCTGACAAGACCAGTCTGCCCCTGCCGATGGAAGTACCCGCCATGTCGTTTTATCGATTCGACCTTAAGAATGAGAAAGGTGCGAATCGTGTGGCGACAATCATTTCCTATGCCGATGCAACGGCCACGGCCAGTCCCACGTATGGTCCGGAAAGCACTGCAAAAGTGTATCTGTATGAAGCCAAGAAGCAACAGGTCGGCCACGATTTCGACTATTTTACCTTTGAAAAAGGACTGACTGACGAAGTTGTCAACAACGTAGTAAAGGCGATGCTGCCCTACCTGAGCGACCCGGAATTTTTATTGAATTCGAGCCAGAATCTCGACGAGGTGCCGGCTGTTGCCACAGTCGTCGCCCAGATAATCGCCGGCCTTCCGAGTCCCGCCCAGGCCGAGTTCAAGGCCACCTCGACAGGTGTCGGCAGTATTACTCTCGATCTTCAACCCCGGTTCCAAAGCCTCGGCGCCGACACCCTGCTCAAGCTGTTGTTCAACAGTGATCTGCAGAAGTTTTATACCCTCCTCAGGGAGTTCGACCCCAATGATTCTCCTCTGCTTAAATCCAATGTTCCTCTGAAGAATCCTCTCTTGGCATCCAGGGTTTCTCACTCTGGCGAAATCCGCGGATATTCAACGGAAGCGTTAGTGTCATGCTGGTTTTTACTTCAATATTTTGGAGTTGATAGAACGCTGACCTTCAATGGTAATGGAAGTGACAGCGGAACACCCCCTGAAACATATAGAGATAGACCTTATTTCTGCGGGGGCTATGGTTATTATAACCTTCCAGGGAATCCTGGGAACCTTACCAAAGCAGGCTATAATTTTGATGGCTGGGATTTACTAGGCACCTGGAATGCGGGTGGTATATACAAGTCTAACAATTCTTACTTTAGATGGAATGCAGCACTGAGTTATATTTTTGATGCCCGTTGGGTTAAGAAAGGCGATCCTTTAACCCCGACTCCGATCAAGGTGTATTACCTTAACTCAGATGCCACTGGCGGAGGGGGGCCGGTCGACCTGCGAGAATACACGACGAAAGAAAATGTCACCATTCTCGGTTCCGGCAATCTGGTAAGAAAAGGCTTCGATTTCGCCGGGTGGATTCCCATGCGCTTCTACAGGGATAACAACGAGCTCGTTTATGATGCGGCTTATGACTGTGAGTGGTTTCAATATGAAGTTAGTCCGAAAAGTCCTGCAGACGTTTCCAACCAACTTCTTGACGTGAAAAAAAGATTTCCAGGAGGGAATTGGTATACACCGGGACCTGATAGGAATTCATCAACTTTCTCGAACATGGAAAAATTCGAGACCGCATTTGGTTCTGTTTCAAACGTAAGCGCTAAATTAACCGCATCTT
>JAHISQ010000001.1 GCA_018818125.1 Candidatus Rifleibacteriota bacterium | reverse complement strand
GGGGGGACACCTTACTTAATTCGAAGAATTAAGTAAGGTGTCCCCCGAACCCCGAACCCCCCCGAACCCCCCGAACCCCCCGAACCCCCCGAACCTGTCCAACCATTCTTTTTCGTCTGCCTGATGGCTACCATAAGCCAATCCACCATTTATGGCCACGTTTGCGCGACAGTACACCGAAAAGTGCCACAGGGAAACTTTTTTACATACTGTAAAAAAGTTTTGCTGGTCATGTTTTTAGTGTAGAATATAAATAGAGGCTGTAACAATCTCTCAGAGCAAATGATCATCGGCAACCACTGATGATTGTGGTATGTTCCTTGCTTCTATATGTAGTTGTTTACCGCGAACACGCGCGCTGGATCGCACGCGCGGCTGGATAAAGAGCTGACTGCCAGTATTTTTGAGCACACAGGCATTGATGAGTTGCGATCTTATGCTATAATTTAGTTAGCGTGAGGGTAGCTGAAAGATGTTAAAAATTTTAATCATTGACTTAGAA
Source organism: Candidatus Rifleibacteriota bacterium (assembly GCA_018818125.1). Lineage (GTDB taxonomy): Bacteria > Muiribacteriota > Ozemobacteria > Ozemobacterales > Ozemobacteraceae > Rifleibacterium. The sequence goes on along the minus strand of JAHISQ010000001.1, from coordinate 98,624 downwards.
TGTGATCATGGCCTCGCTGAAAGCGAGCCTGAAGGTACCCACTGTTTGCAGCTAACGACTAACATCTCTTCCGAGACAAAGCCCTGTAGATTCAGAGTAATATAATGCATATGAAAACTCAATTTCCGCGCCGGCAAAGATCGACAGCAGCATATTCTTTAATGGAAATACTTGTAGCGATATCTATTGTCGCAGTGTTTTCATCAATTGCCCTGCCCGCAGTTGACGGCTTTTACACCGCCGAAGCAGCTACCAGCCACGCCTCGACCTTGACCTCAGATGTGCGCTTTGCCAGAGCCTGGTCGCTGGAAAATCAAACCTATGTTCGAATCGTATTCAACCCTGCTGACTATTCTATCTGGGTAGTCCAGGAATTGACAGATGGTTTCGGCGAGACAATTTCTGGCGATCCTGATTTCGCCATGAGCCCCTCAGAAACGAATGATTATAGTGAAGAACCAACATATTGGCGTTCGATCATAGATGGCCCATCTCGTGAGATTGATTCTGGCGGAATCAGGTTAGTGTTTTCTCCGGCAGTTCCGCCACCTGTCTTTTTTCGGCCGGACGGCCTCCTGGTTTCTGCTCCAAATAGCTCAGCAAGCATATTTGGAACCCTTAAAGTAAAATTTTTGTATGATGCCGCCGGAACAGACTCAGGGATAGAGGTAGATATAACTCCATCCGGGGCAATCGAAAGCAGTGCGTATGAAGATTACTAGATCAGGGTTCACGCTTGTCGAAGTACTTGTCTCGTCTATAGTAATTGCTATGATGATGATGTCAATCCTTGGTTTTGTTGCCTATGCCTCGGAGGTTTGGCAAAGAACCCATTTCGCCACCACTTTGGCAAGTGAAGGGCAAATGCTGCTCGACACTTTTGACCGTGAAATGAGCTTTGCCAGTGCAATTATTTCTCCTAATGTTGGAGCGCCAGCCACAAGCACTATTATTTATAAGAGAACTGTTTTCGACTATAATCGTGCAAACTCCACCGCGTCATGCAGCTTTAGAATCGAAAAGCATCCAACCGAAAGGCGTGTATATTCAAAATACAACGAAGGAACCTTAGACACTCTCTGGACTGTCGCAAATGATCCTGCAAATGTTGCAAAACAACTTGCCAGGTCCAGACACAACTATGACCTGGGGCGCCATGTAGACACCCTGGAGATCACGAGAGTATCGGCAAATCGGGTTGATGTAAGAGTAGTTTTAAAATCAAGACGGTTGGATGATGAATTCGAAACTGAAAATGAATATTTTCGTTCGGTTCTCGTTCCCAACCCGGGGCCATAGTTTTAAAGGAGCAGCGAGGGAATGCTACTACCAAACAGCACTAAATCAAAGTGTCATTGCGAGGAGACGTCAGTCGACGAAGCAATCTCACAAAGTCAAGATTGCTTCCTGCTTCGGCTCCGCCGCGCAGCCGCAATGACAGTTTCTGGTAAATCCGGATTCGTCGGTATTATAGTTGTAGTATTGGTCCTGGGAATTCTCATGACCGTCAGTACCAGCAACACTCTCATGATTCAAACCGAATCTCTTGGTGAAAAGGCAAGAAGCAACTACAAGCAAGCAAACTATGCGGCAATTGCCGGCATCCATTTTGTCATCAGTCGTCTGCGGGCCAACGCGGATCCCACATGGACAACAGCCTCGCGCCTTTATTTCACCTTTGACGCCAACTGTACTACTGCGCATCATTACAAAAAGATTGCTGGCAGTAATGTCGATGTGAGTTATTCGGGGTATACCCCCAATGTAAAGGGCAAAGAAACATTTGCCAGCGATCACATCTTTGCAAACACAGTAGATACCAATGCTGATCCGACTAACTGTCGATTTACGCTTTGCACTTATCCTGGTGTGACCCCAGCTGTAGATTATTGGGTGAAATCACAGGGGAGCTTTGTCGATTCAGCAAACGTTTATCGTTCGCAGGTCTGGGCACTTTTAGAGATAGACAACACGACAAAGACGGTAACATTAAAAAAATGGGGAAATATGGCAGTTCAACCCACCGGTTCAGTAACAGGAGGCTTGTCAATCAACGATTTCTGGGATTGGCAGGATGAGTTTTATTAATTTTCAGGAGTTGCCGACATGCGAAAAGGTATAACGCTGGTTGAAGCACTGATAATGGTTATCATCGCCGGGTCGTGCATGGTTCCCATCCTGGGAACTCTTAACCATGGGGTATCCAGAGCGAACGCCGTCAGGCTTCGTTCAGCAATGCAAAACGTCGCAGAGTCAAAATTGAATGAAATAATTGATCTCTGCTCATATGTGGGCACCACTCCTATTGATGAAGCCATAACCGTACCCTATCCCAATGCCGCATTTCCTGAATACAATTTTATTATCTCAATTGAAGTAAACACTCCCGTGAATCTTATAGAATATGATGGATCTGCCTCAGGCCTGGATGGACCGCAGGAGCCAAACTTTAGAGAAGTTTCAATCGTGGTAAGATTGCAGGAAACTGAACCCGATGTTGAGCCAGTTTGCCTTTACACCATGCTATCGAAGCCCAAAACCCCAGGCGACATGATTTACGCAGCCTGTCCCGGCACTAAAACTATCAAGGTGATCTCCCCCAAAAACCATGTTCTGGTTGATAATTATGCGGCACCAGCACTTCTTGCCGACATAACCCAGTTAACTGGCATCAGCACTCTCGCGGCTATTACAAGCTATGTTCCGTTGCACCTGGCAGTTCATCCCGGCGGCGAATGGCTTGCCATAAAAAGCACTACACAGATTTTCCTGATGGACATACGCGCCAACAGTTTAACCAGAGGCAATGTATGGTGCATAATCGATGCAATAGGAACCATATGCGCCAATACTGCGGTTGAGAACACTGGTGATCCCGGCGAAACCGGCACAAGACTCGACCGCGGCATAGTATTCCGATCAGACGGAAAATACCTTTTCTTCACCGACAGAACCGGCAAGATCCATGCATATAATGTTCCGGCATCACTACCTGGGGTCGCCAAGTGGGTTGCAGCAGCCCCGTTTATTGGCGAAAATCAACCGATCGGCTTCCTTGAGCTGTGCGACGACCAGAATCTGTATGTAGGCTACATGAATTCTGGTGACAGCAACCATTTCAAGGCTTTCAATACTTATAGTTTTCAGGAAGAAACTTTTTCACAACCCATATATACACATGGTAAAAAGTCACATCAGCGGTCTCTGACCTCTAGCTGGGGTGGACACGAACTTTTCGAGATGTACTGCGGATTTTTTCTGGGCAGATTCAACAAGTGGGCGCCAACAGACTCCAACTATGGCACTCTCTCTGGTGCCACCTATGCCGCCAATCACGACCACAGACACAACGCACCGATCGTTTCTCCAGATAATATATGGCTGATGCTGCCACAGGCTACAAGTGGCAACCAGGAACACTGCGGATTTTTCCGCCTCCCTCTGGACACCACAACGTTCTCAGACAACCCGGGTTCATGGAATCGCAGTGCAAAGACAAATTCTGCCGACCTGCTGACGCTTGCGCGGCACAGTCCATGGGGCAAAGAAGGAATTCTAAAAGGAATCACCTCTAAAATCTATTTCCCAAAATGGGCTGAAGTAGCCGCCGGTGCAGCAGGCAACTATAATAGCGCTGACTCTATGCCAGTCCTGGATCTGACAGACATTCCCAGCGATGTTAATTGTCGCATTCCGGCCTACGCGTGGGTGGCATGTGCCGACAAGTCCATCCAGGTTATAGACCTTTACGGTGGTGGTGGCCGACTGGACGATTCTAAAAAGATCACTCTCGCAACGGCACCATTGAGTTTTGCCACAACAGCCGGAGCTGACGTTGGAGTAGTTTGCCTTGACAATATTGTCCAGCCGCATAAGATCGATCACGCTGACGGTCTGGCCACTGCAATGGCGCTGACAATTCCTGGAGGCTGCAAGGCGGTTAATGCCGCCTACACGCTGGATAGATCCCTGATTGTCGGTGTAAAAAGCGATGGAGCGACAAGTGCGAGCGGAGAGAGTACCTCGGCTGTTAACGGGGTTCTTGTCTATAAGGCTGACGATCTTGGTGATCTTGTAACGACGGTAGAATGTGGTTATGCGCTCCCATCAACCTTCGTAGTCAAAGAAATAATACCAATGCACCGCAGGGATGGTGCCTATGTTCTTTTTCAGGATACTACTTCCAGCCCCAACGAATCGGCTCTGATCTGGATCGAAAAAAGTGCTCATGGTGGCCTGGGAGGCAGCGAAGGTACGATCAAACACAGAATCATGTATGTCTGGCGCGGAAAGTTGGACGGTTTCCCGGAAGGAGCCCCATACAAAATGGCGCTTTCTCCTGACGACACGACGCTTGCCCTGTATGATTGGACCAGCACAGCAGGCAACGGTCACCAGATGATTCGTCTCTACGATCTCAACAATCAGCGTTTTCCAATGCAGGAAGGCCTGATTCTGAACCGGTATAGTTCACCTACCGGATCTTTTGCAGCCCTGCCTGTAGATTCAATACTAAATTTGAAAACATCATTAACCAAATTTAATACGAATTCACCTCTCAACCCGGCATACCCGTATAACTTTTACAACTCCGGATCCGACCTTTATACCTCATCACGAACCAGCCGTTTTTTTGGAACCTGGTATCACCCGACTTTCTCTGCACTAGGACTCTGTGGCCAAGATGGATCCCAATTTTATTTTGATGGGACTTATCGTAGTCCGGCCACATACAACACAGGAACTTTGTGGTCAGATGGCGACAGTGACGAAACATGGGGATTCAACATCAGCACCACCGCAAAGGCCTCTCATTTTCAGGGTGATTATTATTCTAACAATGACGCAGGGGAAAATACTGCCTTTGCCTATAGCACAACTTCTTTAACCAGTACACCATCCCATACCAATGGCACGCCCATAACATTTTCGGGGGGTGGCGGCACCTGGAACACTGTTCCAACAGCGCAGATGCGTGCTTTACGCTTTCGTCCGCAGCTGCTCAAAGAGATAGAATTTGCGATGACAACGACATGGTTTGGTGATCCCTCCACCGCTGCAGATGATATTACTCTACCGCACGAAAATGCAGACAGTGGTGATCCAGACTGGTTTACCATGTGCTTTAATCGCGACACCTCGCGCCCAGTTCTTTTCATAATCAACAACACAGTTGGAGTTGACACATTGTACGGGCTAGGCCTTTTTGGCGAAGCCAACTGGAAAACAAAATCTCTGACAGATGCCACAAGCTGGCAAATAGCAGTTTCACCAGACGGACGAAGATTGATTCTCACATCCGGCACTCCAAACAAAGCCTACCTGTTTGACATAGCTTACGCTATTCCATACGTTACCCCTGATCTTTCAGTGCTAACACCTACTGACATAGTTCTCCCGGCAGCACCAGTCTCTCTCGCCGTGCGCCACTTCAACAGCTTTTCCAGCGCCCCGAACAGTTATTCGACCTTTGATGACACAACCCGTGCCAGCAATCGCTGCGGAATCCAAACAGCGGTTTTGGCAAAGGGAGGAATTTATATTGTGGGTGGATCTGACGGACGCCAGGGTGCCGCTCAAACGAAACTTGATCTGTTTAATCCGATTGACAGCACGTATGATTTAGCGTTGTCCAATCTACCTGAAGAAGGCAGGCATTCATCTGTTTTAGCTTACAACGACGTGGTTTTCAGCGTTCAGGGCCTTAGAACATCTCCTACGGCCGGGCTTGTACCCTATGTGCAGGCCTACAAAATCAGTGATAATACCTGGTATACCCATAACACGGCAGGAATGGTTATGAGAAATATTCAAGATAACTCCAATGTAGACTACTCGGCAGACGTGCTTGCCGGCTGTCTTACACCATACGGGCTCGTTTTTGGCGGCGGGAACAACAGTGGTGGGACAACAAGCATTGTTTATACTTATTACCCTGATGCCCGCATGGATACGACGACTCCTGCTAAATACGGCGAAACGCTTGCAATGCCTCCTCTTCCCACCGCAGTTCGAGATCATTGTTTTGTCACTCACTTCAGTCGAAAAGATAAAAAGTGGTATCTGTACCGTATAGGAGGTGGCACCAGCGATGGAGGAGCGCTGGATGCCAGTATAGACAGGTTCAATTTTGATACCAACTTATGGGATGCTACTTTAGATTCTGAGGACACCGGGCTTACAGAAAAAGGCCAACCGGCAGCCTGCTCCTGGGGTGATGAAATTTTCATTTTTGGCGGAAGTCGCAGCGGAGCTCGTCTTAATCCGCCTACGGCGATAGCGTATAATCCGGATACCGGCATGTTCAGACAAATTTCCAACGTGAAAGATTCTACAGGTATAGATGATACTCACACCCTCATGATGAGCGCGGTGCCATGTGGGCCATATATTTATCTGATTGATGGGGCTTCTGGAGTTAACGATTCAGGCAGTGGAATAAGAAGAATTCGCCGTTACAAGCCATGAAATATCGAATTGTTAAATAAAAAACGGAGTTTTTTACAGGAGGCTATTAAGTAGAACAAATGCAGACCCGTTTCACTGTTGCGATCATCTTACTTTTTTTCACAAGCGTAAACTGTTTAGCAATAATGGCACAAAACAGAACAGAGCTTATTAATCAGTATAACGCTCGGTTTACATCAGGGGATTACGTTCAAGCTCGCAAAACACTCGATATCCTTCTTGCTTCTGAACCGGATAATTTTGATTTTCAACGCGAGCACATAAAAGTACTTGGTGCTTTAAATGAAAAAGAAGCTTTTTTCAACGAAATGCAAACTTTGCGTAAAAATGGCAGTCCTGTGGCCATACAGAATTTTTACAGTATTATTGATGCAAAAGAAGTACCAGAAGAGTTGAAACAAAGTTTGAAATCACATTTTGAGCAGGCAAATGATTCTTTCATTCTGAAAAAATGGGAAAAATCAGTGCGCGATCAGCCGCTGATCAAGATTGGCACTTCAGCCACAGTCTCCACACCCATTCAGCAGGAAACATCCCAATCGCAGGCAACTGAGGCTCAGCAGGCACCGAATCAGTCAAACATGACAGAAGAAGAGAAACTTGAATATGATATCGAACAAAAACAGTTAGAGCAAAGAAGAATAGAAGATGCAAAACAAATTGCTCCCGAAGATGATCCTGGCTTCACAAGGCATTGAGTAACGCACGGCTTTCTTTAATTGCCCTGGTCGTTTATGATCATGATTCTCCTGTTGAAAATGTTGCCAGAAGAATTGCACATTACAGACTTGATTAGAGAATGCAGTTGTTTGAGTGCTTACACTTCTTTGCGGCTGTGCGGCTTTGGCAGTTGCGCTTCTCTCCTGTGGCGCAACTGCATAAGGCCATCCATGGCCAAATGTCTCTGTGCGAGGTATTGTGTAATACATAAAACGCGGGGCGGAGGTATGTTATGGCGGGAGCGATTAAAAAGAAGAAGCAGCGCTATTCTTACGCCGATTATCTGAGCTGGGACGACGATAAGCGTTACGAGATAATTGATGGTGAAGTGTTTGATATGAATTCACCTGGTTTTACTCATCAGAAAATCAGCCTCGAACTGGCCACACAACTGGCGATCTTTTTTGACGGCAAACCTTGCGAGGTAATATGTGCGCCTTTCGATGTGATTCTGGCGAAGAACGTAAAGAATGACGACCAGATATTTACGGTGGTGCAGCCTGATATCATGGTAGTCTGCGATCCGAAAAAAATTGAAGAGCGCGGCGTTATAGGCGCTCCTGACCTGGTGATTGAGATCGTTTCGCCATCGACCGCATCTCAGGACAACATCAGAAAACGCGCTCTCTACGAAGAAGCCGGCGTAAAAGAGTTCTGGCTGGTGCACCCGACCGATCGCCTGATCAGAGTCTATACGCTTGGCAAAGACGGGCTGTTCGGGCGTGAAGATCTTTATGACGACAGCGCACAGATCGAGATTGCGCAGTTTGCCGGTTTGAGCGTCGACTGCCGCAGGGTTTTTCCACCCCTGCCCAAAATCCGCAAAGTTAAGGCACCGCCCGCTAAGAAGTATGAGTGAGCCGCTAGCTCAACGCCAGCTGGATTTTGATCGCCCTATCGATTTTAGTAAGATCATCAGCCGAAATTCGGCCAAGCATGTTTGAAAGGCGATTCTTGCTGACCGTGGTTATCTGATCGGCCATAGCCTTTATTTGACGGCCTTCCAGGAACACATAGGCTTCACTGGGATATAACCGTTCTATACTCGTGGTAAGCGGAATTACCTGAACACGATTGAGAAATCGATTCGAAGAATCGTTGCTTACGATTGCAGCTGGCCGGGTTTTCTTTACTTCGCCGCCAGTTGCCGGCGAAAAATCAACCCACCAGACTTCACCACGATTCATTTCTGTCGCCTCCGAGCGTTCCCTCGCACCATTCTTCGGCTTCGCGCTCTCTAGCAGCATTCTTTGCCATATTTTTGTATTCTGCGTCAAGCTCAGTGTTGAGAATATGCGGGCGGAGAAGGTCTTCGATAAACTGGCTGATTTTGCCCCGGCCGATCACCCGGTGCAAGCCGTCATATAATTGTTCATCCAGAGTAATGGTAAGTTTTTTGTGCATCGCGCCTCCACTTTATACGTATATAATACTTATAATGTTCTGCCTGGTCAAATCATTCATTCATGATAGAATTGATTGAATTGATAAGTGGAAATTTTACTGGAAGTTTTGGAGGATGCGATGGCGGGTGCGGTTAAAAAGAAGAAGCGGGGTTATTCTTACGCTGATTATCTGAGCTGGGACGACGATAAGCGTTACGAGATAATCGATGGTGAAGTGTTTGATATGACTTCGCCGAGTGTTGTCCATCAGAGCGTATGTGGCGAATTGTTCAGACAAATGGCAAATTTTTTTGATGATAAGCCATGCAAAGTATTTGTAGCACCTCTCGATGTTCTTCTGGCGAAGAACGCAAAGAAAGACGATGATATATTTACGGTGGTGCAGCCGGATGTCATGGTCGTATGTGATCAGAAAAAGATTGAAGAACGCGGTATCATCGGCGCACCGGATCTGGTGGTCGAGATCATCTCGCCGTCGACCTCGTCGAAAGATAATATAATCAAGCGCCGGATCTACGAGCAGGCTGGAGTAAAAGAGTTCTGGCTGGTGCATCCGACTGATCGGCTGATCAGAGTCTATACGCTTGGCAAAGACGGGCTGTTCGGGCGTGAAGAGCTCTATGATGACAGCGCACAGATCGAGATTGCGCAGTTTGCCGGCTTGAGCGTCGACTGTCGCAGGGTTTTTCCGCCCCTGCCCAAAATCCGCCGGGTAAAATCGCCACCACCGCTGAAGTATGAGTGAAGCTGGCACGCTGTCTCTATTTTTGTTTCAGGCCGCTTTCTGCTGATCTGAAACACCGTTGTTCCAGAGTTCATTGCAGGAGATATCCAGTTCATCGTTCCAGGCGATGCCATACCCGCCCTGGTCAACGTTTACGAGATTAAACAAGGCTGGAGTGGTAGTAAAAATCCTGAAAGGTTCAAACTTTTTTAATAGCGCATTGACATCGTATCTCTTGCTCACTCCATTCACAAAAGTCACCAACAGCACGAGATCAGGTAAAGGCTTAACTTCTTTACTCTGCTAAACACGGATTTGCACCTTTAAAATTTATTCGAGCGGGGAAATCTGATGAAATTTCTGGGTATTCCAGATTTCAAGCAATTCAGCCTGATGAAGTTCGGTCCACTCCTGAACCAGGCTCAGAGCCTTCGCCGGGAGATCTCCTTCAAGCATTTCCCGGGTTTGAATGTTAATTGCACCCGTAGACAGCATGTATGTGCGGCGGATTGTGCTCGCTCTGCTGAAAATACATCTTGATGACAATACCATAGAACCTTGATATTACTGGCATGAACCACACCTGCCCTTCTTGTATTTTATCAGAAGCTATACAGGTAAACAACATTATTGCTGCGATCTCTGCGCAAACGCAGAGCAAACTCTTTTGCCAAAAGCACAGGGATAATGGTGTATAATGTCGAAAATGACATGACGGGGGATAGCTATGGCGGGAGCGGTTAAAGGGAAGAAGCTGAGCACGAATAAAGGTTATAAATCTATGACCTCTCGTTAACTTAGTGGCACTCAGGACATATGGTGTATAATATCGTAAATGACCAGACGGAGGGTGCGATGGCTGGATCGGTTATAAAGAAGAAGCAGCGCTATTCTTATGCCGATTATCTGAGCTGGGATGACGATAAGCGCTGTGAGATAATCGATGGTGAAGTATTTGATATGACTTCGCCGAGTTTGCTTCATCAGAGCATATTGTCTGAGCTATTCAAGCAGTTAGTTATTTTTTTTGATAACAAACCATGTAAGGTCTTTGTAGCACCTCTCGACGTGCTGCTGGCAAAAAATACCAGCAGATCCGAGGAAGTGTTTACCGTTGTGCAGCCAGACGTTATGGTTGTCTGCGATCCAAAGAAACTCGAGGAGCGCGGCATAGTAGGCGCGCCCGAGCTGGTGGTCGAGATTATCTCGCCGTCTACTTCGTCGAAAGACAATATCATCAAGCGCCGAATTTACGAGCAGGCTGGAGTAAAAGAATTCTGGCTGATAAGCCCGATCGAACGCCTGATCAGAGTGAACAAACTCGGTAAAGATGGCCGCTTCGAGCGTGAAGAAATTTATGACGACACAGCACAGATCGAGATCGCGCAGTTTGCCGGTTTGAGCATCGACTGCCGCAGGGTTTTTCCAGCCATGCCCAAAATCCGCAAAGTTAAGGCTCCGCCTGCTACGAGATATGAGTGAGTCTTAGCTCAACGCCAGCTGGATTTTGATCGCTTTATCGATTTTAGCAAGATCATCAACTGAAATTCGGCCAAGCATGTTCGAAAGGCGATTCTTGCTGACCGTGGTTATCTGATCGGCCATAACCTTTATCTGACGGCCTTCCAGAAACACATAGGCTTCACTGGGATATAACCGTTCTATACTCGTTGTAAGCGGGATTATCTGAACGCGATTGAGAAATCGATTCGAAGAGTCGTTGCTTACTATTGCAGCCGGCCGGGTTTTCTTTACTTCTCCGCCAGTTGCCGGCGAAAAATCGACCCACCAGACTTCACCACGGTTCATTTCTGTCGCCTCCGAGCACACCCTCACACCATTCTTCGGCTTCGCGCTCTCTAGCGGCATTCTTTGCCATTTTTTTGTATTCTGCGTCAAGCTCAGTGCTGAGAATATGGGGGCGGAGAAGGTCTTCGATAAACTGGCTGATTTTGCCACGGCCGATCACCCGGTGCAAGCCGTCATATAACTGTTCATCCAGAGTAATGGTAAGTTTTTTGTGCATCACGCCTCCATTTTATACGTATATTATACTTACAATTTTCTGCCTGGTCAAATCATTCATTCATGATAGAATTTATCAAGTGGAAAATTTTTGTGGAAGTTTTGGAGGGTGCGATGGCGGGAGCGGTTAAAAAGAAGAAGCAGGGTTATTCTTACGCTGATTATCTGAGCTGGGACGACGATAAGCGTTACGAGATAATCGATGGTGAAGTGTTTGATATGACTTCGCCGAGTTTTACACACCAGAGTATTGCCGGTGAACTTTTCAGGCAGTTTGCCGATTTTTTTGAAGACAAACCCTGTAAAGCGATTATCGCGCCTTTTGATGTTATTTTACTCAAAGGTGCAAAAAATGACAACGAGATTTACACCGTTGTGCAGCCAGATATAATGGTGGTTTGCGATCCGAAGAAAATCGAAGAACGTGGCATTGTCGGAGCACCTGACCTGGTGATCGAGATTGTTTCGCCATCGACCGCATCCAAAGACAACATCAGAAAACGCGCACTCTACGAAGAAGCCGGCGTAAAAGAATTCTGGCTGGTGAGCCCGAGTGAGCGCCTGGTGAGAGTAAACAAACTCGGCAAAAACGGCAGGTATGCCGGCGAAGAAATTTATGACGATACGGCGCAGATCGAGATTGCGCAGTTTGCCGGTTTGAGCATCGACTGCCGCAGGGTTTTTCCACCCCTGCCTAAAATCCGCAAAGTAAAGGCTCCACCTGCTAAGAAGTATGAGTGAGTTTTAGCTCAACGCCAGCTGGTTTTTGATCGCCTTATCGATTTTAGTAAGATCATCAGCCGAAATTCGGCCAGGCATGTTGAATTCGGGACACCTTACTTAACTGCCGGGTCATGGCGTAAAGCCTCTGCCCTGGATTTTGTTGTGCAAAATCTGGCAGACATTTCATGTGTGTGCCAATGCTGGCAATCGGGTTATCTTTTCTATCTCCTTGGCTGCCTGCGAATGTGATGCGTGATAAAGATCCCAAACCAGCTGGAGATTAAGCCAGAACTGAGCTTCCATACCGAGAAGCCTTTCGAGTCGAAGTGCCGTATCTGGAGTAAGACCCCGCTTCCCGTGAATTAATTCATTGATTCGAGGATATGAAACCCCAAGTCTGTTTGCCAGTTCACTCTGAGTCATGTTGAGAGGTCTAAGAAATTCTTCAAGCAACATTTCACCAGGATGAGTTGGGGCCCCATTTTTTGGAATACGTATCATTGTCTCTTACTTCCTTTCTTCAGTGATAATCTGTTATTTCCACATTAGCAGCACCTTCGCCTGCCCAGACAAAACAGATGCGATATTGATCGTTTATTCTGATACTGTGTTGCCCCTTCCGGCTACCTCTAAGTGTTTCCAGAAAGTTACCGGGAGGGATTCTTAAAGACTCGAGCTCAATCACTGCATTTAGCTGATCAAGCTTCCTTTGCGCAATGCGCCAGATTTGTTGTGGGCAGATCTGGCGCGCGGCCTTACTGTCTTTTCGGTCATAAATATTTTCTGTACCCTGGTTGAGAAAGGATATAATCATTATATTTTCCAGCGCAAAATGCTTTTGTCAATCTAATTATAACGAATAACGTTATACATTGCAAGCGCAATAGACTTGCCTGGGGACTTGCAAAACTATACATTTCTAATCATCGCTGAGACTGCCGCAGGGTTTTTCCACCCCTGCCCAAAATCCGCAAAGTAAAGGCACCGTCTGCTAAGAAGTATGAGTGAGTTCAGTCATCTTCGGGAAGAAACTTTTTTGTCGCAGCGATTGTTTGGAGTTCCGGCGTGTTGTCCGAAATCTCCCTCAGCCAGACCTTAAAAGGAAAGATCTTCGTCAAGTTCAGGCCAGTGCAGACCATAAGGAGTAATCTCAATGTGATTCAACTGGTTTTCAGTTCCAGCTGCTAAACGCTTGTTCTGACTAACGGGGAACTTAATTTCTATACCGCCATCCATCTGAATGATGATAAAACCGTCTGTAAAACATGCTTTGACTGAACTAGCCAAGATACTCATGCCATTTCTCCAAAATTAGCTCGCGATGATCTATAACAAGCTTAAGGGCTTTTCGCAATTCAAGCATTTTCATGTTTTGTGATTCTCGAAGCTCCACCCTGGTTTCTACTTCCAAAACTGCCTCACCGCTTCCATGTCTGACATGTACATGGACAGGGTTATGCTCATTGCTGTAAAAGAAGAACTTAGTAACCATCCTTCTCGAAGATTATTGGCATCATTGTCTCCGGATACAATCTAAAAATCCATTCTACCAGACCTGCTAATATTGCAAATGAGTAAGAAAGCAAGTAATCAAGTAAGAAAGCAAGGGAGAAGAAAGGAAGAAAAAATCGAAGAACGCGCCAGCCGTTTTTTTGTTTTGGCTGAATGTTTCTAAATCATGATAAAATTCGCATCATCAACACTCACAAGACGGGCTTCTCATGAATAAAATACTGCCTGGCGTTTTTATAACGGTGTTTCTGCTGACAGCAGCAGGTTCTGGTTTTGGTCAGCAGACACATATCACGTTTGCTGACAGGCGCGCGTATTTCAAGTTTGAGGGTATAGACAACTGGGAGTTTAAGCCCGTTCAGGTCGGCTACAGGTTCGGTTTTGATCTTGGCACAGCCTCCGGTGCCTGGGGATACTTTAAGCCTTCTGGCGAATATGAGATTGATCCGCTGTTTGAGAAGGTATGCCGCTTCATGCACGGCTACGCTCCGGTAAAAGAAGATGGAAAATGGGGAATCATCAACACCGAGGCCGAGTATGTCGTTAAACCGGCTTTTGACCGTGTCTGGTCGCCGCCAAAGACTGGCGAGGGAGTTTACGGCATCACCATGCGGTTTTATGGAGATGGTATAGATCCTGACGATCTTTACGAGGCTGATCCGCTTGATGACTGGACCAACGGTTTCAACCCCGGCGTTTTTGCGTTAAAAAAGAATAATCGCTGGTATCTGATCGACGACAACGCCAGGCAGATCGGCAAAAAAGGCTATGAAAACATGTTGCCGATGTCTTGTGAGCGCGCAGCTGTTTTTGCAGATGGCCACTGGGGTTTTATCGACCGTAACGGCAAACTGGTCATTCCTATGCGCTATTACTCGGCTGATAGTTTCAGTGAAGATCTGGCGGCGGTCTGCCAGAACAATCTATGGGGATATATCAATAGATCAGGCAACGATGTCATTCGAAAGCAGTTCGATCTGGCCGAACAATTCGCTTCTGGCAAAGCGATTGTGACAAAGAATGAAAAGACGGGAATTATTGACACTACCGGTAAATACCTGCTCAAACCAGAATATGATTCGATCACACGTTTACCCGATCCGTGTCTCTTCAAGGTTTGCAAGGACTGGTCATTCGGCATTTTCAGCACCACGCAGGGCATGATTCTTCCGATAGAATTCTTCAACTTTACGTTTCCGGCAGACGGCATCATCGTCGCCTGGAAAGACAGCATGCAGGGGATGTTCGACGCGAACGGCAAGGTTCTGCTGCCGATAGCCAGTGCAGCGATATCGGCAATCGGCGAGGACTACCTGCTGATTGCCGGCGAAGATTCGCTGACTCTTTATGACTTGAGAGAGGAAGAGTTTATTCCAACCAGTTATAAGAGCATCAACAGTTTTCATAACGAATTGGCAGCGTTTCAGACCAGCGACGGGAAGTGGGGCTTTCTTGACCCCGAGCTTACAGAGGCGATTCCGGCCAGATACTGCTGGGTCACCGATTTTTCATTGTACAAGGCTGCTGTAGAAGACGAAACCGGTGTGTCAATAATCAATAAACACGGCCAGCCTGCGGCAGAGCCAAGAGTAAGCAAAACCCCATTTTACCAGCGCCCGGACTGGCAAATGGTTTGCTTCAACGAGCGTTACGGCGTGCAGGATTCACAGGGCGTATGGCTCCTGCGGCCGGCATACGAAAACATAAGCGTGTTCCCGACCGGCGCCATGCTCTTAAAAAGCGGAAAACACTGGATTTTGCGCTCTGCTGAAGGCACTCTCGTCGAGAATCAGACCTTCGAAAACGCAGGCAATGTTTCTGAAAACCTCTGCTGGGTCAGAGTAAACGGTAAGTGCGGTTATATTGATGAAACTGGGCACATGGTTATTCCAGCGCAATTTGAAAAAGCCGGTGATATGTGGAACAATATGGCTCCAGTAAAAAAAGACGGGCTATGGGGCTTTATCGACGCACAAGGAAAATTGTTGCTGCCGCATACCTTCACGGATTTAAGAATGGAGCCCCATGGGAACTACGTTGTTTACGAAGGCAGCCACACTGGCTTTGTAAAGGCTGATGGCAGTTTTATACCCGTCGAAGCAGAAACGCTGCCCGCTGAGCACCTTCAGCAGACCGAAAAGGGGGCGACCCATAAATGAGCCGCCCCCCTGCCCAAAATCCGCAAAGTAAAGGCACCGCCAGCTAAGAAGTATGAGTAAGACTTTTCGCAATAAAAATCAGGACTCGTCGATGAGTGTGGCACGGCGGGCCGCTGAAGAAAGGGCATTGCTGGCCGGATAGGCCAGAAAAACGATCACCAGAAGAGCGTAGAAAATAGTGATCATTGAAACTGAAAAGTTGACCGGCAAGTCTTCAGGCGTGCTGAGATTACCCAGGATCGCAACCACCGAGAACATTGAAGCAATGATGCCAAGGGCCAGACTCAAGATTCCGTAGGTTACAAATACCTGAGAGGATTTTCTAAGTTGAAAGGCTGACTGGCCGGCATCAGCTGGTGAAAACAGGTCCTTGAATGCCTGGCGGATATCGGCAGCTGAAAAAACGGCAAGCAGTATGAATATGGGCAAAACAACGGCCACAATAGCCGAAGGTACATTGAGCACATATTTTATCGGGCTTGAAACGATGAGGATCAGGGCGAATGAAACTATTGAAAATAGCCATGGGAGCTTTCTAAACATTTTTGATCTCCTTATTTGAGTGAAAACAAAGCCATGATTATGACCGCGTAATTGGCGATGGGAAAACCCAACAGAGCAATGCTTGAGAGCAATTCCTCGCTCAATTTTTCTGTCCAGGCTTGTGAATAGCTTACCAGCCTTAATCTTAGCGGCATTAAAACAAGCTTGGAAAATGCAATGGCATAAATGGAACAGGTTAAAGCCAGAAAACAATTTGGCCCAATGGTAGAAGGCTCTGATAATTTAGCCATCAAGCTAACCACTCCGTAAAACAACAGGGCAAAGCTGGAAATTAAAGTGCAGTTTTCAAGCTGATGAACACATGAAATCAGTTCTGCTGACGATTCATTTTCTGGAATTGCCCCGGTAATCGCCGACTTGACAGCTGTGAACAGTTTGCCTGCCGGTTGCCACGCTTGAGAAATGATTATTGAGAACAACAACATTCCGAAACTCCTCAGATCAATAAGCCTGACCGGCGTTAAGCCGGCGAAATAAAGCATCAATGCAATTGCCGCTGCACCTGAGAGGTAATACAGGTTCCTGCTTTTCATCTGAAATCCTCCATAAATAGAAGTAAATACTTACCTGGAATTTTCTTGAACAATCTTCGCAAATCTGACAAATTTGCTGACTGTGGTCTTAACGATGCTCTTCTGTTGCGTGATAAGAGCGTCCTCGCCCGGAGGAGAAAACCATAGACCGATGACAATGAAAAAGAAAACTACAAAGTTAAGAGCCAGATTTCCCACGAACTGAAGCCAGACAGACTTCTTCTTGTCAGCGCTGACAATAGAGGCCTGGCGACTTTCTGCAAACGCTATCTCTGTGCGCAATTTTTCCCAGTTGGGCCTGAATGCGCGATTTTCAGGCATGAGGTCAGCAGCAATTGAAGCCTTTTTTGCCATGGAATTCTTATATGCAAGGCAATCTGAGCAGGTATCAAGATGACTGACCGTGCGCAAACTGCATTTATTGAGGAAAAGCTCATTTCTGCAACTTAGACAGGAAATGCTTATATTCTTATTCATCACAACCTCCTGAGGCCACCTGCAGACGTCCTATCGCCTGGGCTGTACGGTAATAAACTGTTCGAATGGAACATCCCATGGCTTCTGCTGTTTCAGGCACTGAAAGATCACCGTCAAAACGCATAGCCAGAATTTGCTGATCATCATAGGAAAGGGTCTGAAATGCCTGACAGGCTTTTGCCAGCAACTCGTGGTAGAGCGCCACATCTTCCGGTGAATGCTCTTCATTAGCCTGAACTGCATCGGCGCTGCTCAATTCAAGATTCCGGTTATCTGCTCGGCGCTGGCGATCAATGCACAGGTTGGCGCAGATGCGCAGAGCCCAGGCGCGAAAATGGCTGGCGGGAACATATTTTTCCCGGTAATTCCAGATTTTAAGAAAGACATCCTGAACAATATCATCAGCTTCTGTAGGATTTCCCAGCATTCTCACCGCATATCGGTAGACGTTCACCGCGTGAAGCTGATAAAGAGCTTCCAGGGCGGAAATATCACTGGCAGCCAACAGCTGCATCAGTTCGTCTTCGGTTAAATCCTGGAATTGTTTTTTCATGGCTTCATAGATTAAACGTTTGAGAAAAACAAGTGTGCAATTATTTTAAAAAAAAGCCTGCTTTACGCTCAAACTTATTCAGAATTCGGGGCCAGAAAATTATGCGGGCGATGGCAGATACGGTAAAATAGAAAAAGCAGGGGTATTTCAACCCCTGCCCAAGATCCGCAAGGTTAAGGCACCACGCGCTAAGAAGTATGAGTAAGTATTAGCTTTTCGTCAGCTGCTCGGCCAGTTTTTCAACCTTCGCCAGCAGTTCGGGACGGTTTTTTACCGCACCGTTCTCCATAAGATTGCCGGCATGAATGGGGTGAAATTCTGCGAATTCAAAGTAATCGCGCAAATGAGCATATCTGGTGAGAATATCGGTGAATGCCTGCTCAGGAGCACCCTGAGACAGAATGAAAACAAGTTTTTTACCCATCGCCAGGCGCGATTTTTTGGGGCCAGACATGAATGAGGGTGTGAGCAGTGAAAAAGTTCGATCAAGAAACAGCTTAAACTGGCCCGAAACATCACCAAAATAGTTTGGCGTGGCATAAACAATTATGTCTGATTTGTGCATTTCATCGAGCACTTCTGCCAGATCGTCTTTAATCACGCATTTATCGCTGCCGGATTTACAGCCGCCACAGGCCTTGCAGCCCTTGTAGTTCATGCCTTCAAGAAAAAAAGAACTAGTCGCAGCACCTGCTGCCACAGCTTTATCAAGAAATTTTTGTGCGAGAATACCACTGTTGCCATCTTTTATGGGGCTTCCCAAAACTGCCATGACTTTCATATCGAACCTCCCGAGGTTAGCTTCATCAATACAGGTGTATTTTTTTTTAAGTTCAGATGCGCTGAAGAGAGCATATTCCATGCCATAACAATTAAGTGGCAAGACCATAGATTTGATCAGGATAATAGAAAAAGAGACCAGATAAATGCTGAATAACCATCGCAAAGCTGCCGGAAATTGACGTGTACTGAAACAAAAAAAACATGCTTATCGCGAAAAAAGACATCTTCTCAATAGCCCGAGGCTTACCAGTGTTCTTGTTTTATCTTAATCGTACTCGTGCTCCAATACCGATTACGAGTACAAAGATTACCCAAGGTTATTGAGACGTTGCAAAAAGAGAGTCATTTTAGTTACTGCTAAATTTCTGTGAATTGGTATTATATCTGGCACATCAGCGTGGTTTCGCTTATGATTGGATATTCTCAGAGCAGATGAGAGAGGTGCTGACTGTGAAAAAGATGAGAACAGCGATTCAAGAGATCGGATTTTTTTTCAGAACTCATAAATGCTGCCGCCGACAGTGGTTTTGCCTGTTGCTGGCACTTTGCGCAATCTTTGCCCCGGCATTTAACAGCTCACAGGCTCTAGCGGCAAAGAGCACGTCAGAGGCCACACAAATAGTTTTTTCGGCGGAAGACGACGCTTTTCTCGACAGAGTGCAAAAGCAGACCTTCAGGTATTTTATCGACTGCACAAACCCAGCCAACGGCCTGGTTATGGACAAAGCTCTGAATCTGCCAGCCGACAAACCTGGTGTTGATTTTGCGCACTCGGCCGCGACTATCGCCGGCGTTGGCTTTGCCCTTACAGTTTATCCGGTCGGGGTTGAACGCGGCTGGATGTCGAGAGAAACAGCCCTGGCTCTGACGCGCACAACCCTGAAGTTTTTCAAAGAAAAGATGGAGCACAAGCACGGTTTTTTCTACCACTTTGTCGACATGAAAACCGGTAAAAGAGCGATGAATTGCGAAATTTCATCAAT
Organism: Candidatus Rifleibacteriota bacterium; assembly: GCA_018818125.1. Taxonomy (GTDB): domain Bacteria; phylum Muiribacteriota; class Ozemobacteria; order Ozemobacterales; family Ozemobacteraceae; genus Rifleibacterium. Next base: position 78,994 of record JAHISQ010000001.1, on the reverse strand, counting down.
AGACACCGCCATTTTTCTGGCCGGTGCCCTTTTTTCGGCACAGTATTTTAATGACCGCGAAATCCACGAGCTGGCTTTGCAGCTATATTCGCGGGTCAACTGGATCTGGATGAGCAACGGCAACAAATATGTTTCGATGGGCTGGACCCCCGAAAACGGCTTCATTACAGCAGCCTGGGATCATTATTCAGAAGGACTGCTGCTCTACATTCTGGCGCTTGGAGCGCCGAAACACCAGGTATCACCAGATTCATGGGATTTCCAGCGCGTCTGGGGGCGCTATAAAGGGCACACCTACCTGATCAATCCGCCACTTTTTACCCACCAGTTTCCCCAAGTCTGGCTCGATTTTCGCGGCAAGCGCGATCGCTACGCCAATTATTTTGAGAATTCGCGGCAGGCAACGCTGGCTAACCATGCCTTCTGCCTTGATAATCAGCCAAGTTTCAAGACTTTTGCAGAAAACCGCTGGGGCTTGACCGCCTGTATTGGCCCGAATGAGTATCAAGCCTATGGTGCACCGCCAAATCCGGCAATTGTTGATGGAACGGTGGCGCCCGCTGCCGCTGCCTGTTCGATAGTCTTTACGCCGGACCTGTCGCTGGCCGCTCTGCGCGAGTATTACGAAAGCAAGTTGCTGGCCGAAAACTTTGGCGGGCGGCTGATCGGCCGTTTTGGCCTCAGCGACTCCTTTAATCTGGATTGCAATTTTGTAGCCTCGGAAGCGTTCGCGATTAACCAGGGCCCGATGCTGCTGATGATCGAGAATGCCCGCAGCGGCTTTGTCTGGAAAAATTTCATGAAGATTCCGTATATTACGGAAGGCATGCAAAAAGCCGGCTTTAAAAAAGACGGCGGCGAAGGCAACCCGCCAGCCAACGCTGTTGTTTTCGAAACAGCAGCTTATGTGCCGCATCGTCGGCCGGTTTACGAAAGTCGTAAAATCTCGGAAAACTTCACGCTCGCCGCAACCGACTTTGCTGACCCGGCCTGGAATACTGCTTTCCCGATGGTAATCGATGAAAAACTTAGTCAGACGATTGTAAAACCGCCGTTACGCATGGATTTCTGGATTCTCTGGAGAATGTTTTACAACAGCAAAAGCCTTTTCTTCAGATTTGACGTTCACGACCAGGAGTTGCGCGCCAACAGTCCTGATGAAAAGATGTATCTCGACGACAGCCTTGAGATTTATATAAACTCACGCAATCTGCCGTTCAGCTGGAGCACTGATCACAATTTTCAGATCATTCTCTCGCCTGATGCGAGCGGAAACGAACTGCGCGTGAAAGAATTCATGAAGGGCGAACTTTTGACAAAGAGCCTGCAGTGGAAATACGAGCGCGTCAAAACAGGATATCGCGTGATTATGGAAATTCCGCGCAAAGAGTTCGAACTTGTTGATGTCGATCATTTTGCCGCTTCAATTGCCGCGCACGATGTAAACGCCAACGCAACTGTTGATGTAAAATTCAACTGGTTTTTTCCCCTACCTTCAATGATGATGGCTGAAATCAGATTGTCGGAATTATTTTGAGAGTGTGGCTGAATATGAAAAAAAATGCCCTGATTCTGGTTTTAACACTGTTGTGCCTGTTGATTGCCGCGCAACCCGCCTTTTCTTCTGAGCCAGAGGTCCGACTGAACGTCTGGGCAATGGGCAACGAAGGAATTCTGATCAGGAACATGGCGGATCGATTTGAAGCGCTCAACCCGAATGTTCGCATTATTACCCAGTCAATCCCCTGGGCGGCGGCGCACGAAAAGCTGGTTACCGGTGTTATCGGCGGGATGGCTCCCGATATCTGCCAACTCGGCACCACCTGGATGGCGGAGTTCAAGTCAATGGACGCCCTGGAACCGCTGGATTCGCACCTGCAAAAGTCATCTTTCGTCAAAATCGAGGATTTCTTTGAGTCAGCCTTATCATCGACATTTCTTGACGAAAAACGCTTCGGACTCCCCTGGTATGTCGATACTCGCGTCTTCTTTTATCGAACAGACATAGCTTCCGCCGCAGGATTCAGTGAATTTCCCAAAACCTGGAACGAGCTGAAAGCCTTGGCAACAGCAATTATGAAGAACAAGGCGCGCGATAACAGCCCAGGATTCGCGATTTCATTGCCAACCAACGACTGGCAGATTTTTTTGATGTTCTTCTGGCAGGCCGGCGGGCAAATATTCCCTGAGGGCGGCCTCAGCCCGCTTTTGACCGCAAAGCCGGCAATTGAAGCCTTCGAGTTTATGCGAAGCTTCTTCAACGAAAATCTGGCCTCGTTGACTTCTGGCCGCGACATGGATCTTCTTACCGCCTTCGAAACCGGCTTTTTCCCTCTTTTTGTCGCCGGGCCCTGGATGGTTTCGAGCCTTGATATGAGCAAACCACAGCTGGCTGGCAGCTGGACAACTGCACCGATGCCGGCAAATCAGAGCGGCGCTTCTTTTATTGGCGGCAGCAATCTGGTCATGTTCAAAAGCAGTAAAAACAAAGAATTGGCCTGGAAATTCATCGAATTTATGATGACCGCAGAAAATCAGACCGCCTGGTATGAGGTTTCAAAGAATCTACCAGCGGTTCGCGAAGCCTGGAATGCACCAGCGCTGGCCGAGAACCCGCATCTCAAAGCCTTTCGCCGACAACTTGAAAATGCGGTTGCACCGCCGACAATTCCGGAATGGGAGCAGATTGCCAATGCAATCTCCGACGTAGTTGAGCCGGTAATGCACGGCAAACGCACTGCTGAAGAAGCTTTGTCTGACATATCGACAAAAGCCGGGATCGTTCTACACAGGGCGGTAAAATCCGAGGGTGCGACAAGCCTCTGGACACTGGCACTGGGCCTGGCGGCCGGTGTTATCATGCTGCTTCTGGCATTTTTCCGCTGGGGTCCAAAGGAACTGGACAACATAAGTAATCGCAGATTTCAGCCAGTCGCCGTTATATTCGTGCTTCCAGCGGTCTTTCTGCTCGCAACATTTTTGTTTATTCCGATCGTTGCCTCGTGGTTCGCGAGCTTCACCAACTGGGACATGTACGGAATCAGCAACCCGTCAAGCGTGGTCTGGGTTGGTTTTGACAATTACCGGCAGTTGTTTAGCGACCCGGTTTTCTGGATTTCACTGCGCAACAGTCTGCTGTTTACCTTTATTGGCGTGCCATTGAATCTTATCTGCTCATTGCTTATGGCACTGGTTCTTAACCGTGAATTCATACGCTTTAAAGCGCTTTTCCGTATCGGCTTTTTCATTCCCTGCATAACAACGATGGTCGCCGTAGCGGTCATCTGGCGCTGGCTCTACAACCCCGAGTTCGGCCTTTTGAATATGGCGCTCGGCTGGGTTGGGATTTCCGGACAGAACTGGCTCTCGAATCAATGGCTGGCCCTGCCGTCACTGATCATAATGGCGGTCTGGAAAGGCTTCGGCTACAACATGATCATCTTTATCGCGGCCTTGCAGTCGGTCCCCGACGTGCTCTACGAGTCGGCAGAAATCGACGGTGCCAATGACCGCCAGCAGTTCTGGCATATTACGTTGCCGATGCTGCGCCAGACAACATTTTTTGTGGTAATCATGACCAGCATAGGTTTTTTGCAGTTTTTCGCAGAACCCTACATCATGACTGGAGGCGGCCCGCTCAATCAGACAATGTCGGTGGTTCTCTACATGTATAACCACGGTTTTAAATTCTATAATCTAGGCTATGCATCGAGCATCGCCTACGTATTGTTCGCGCTGATCCTGTGCTTTACCCTGATTCAGAGCATCATCAAAAAGCGCCTCGAAGGAGCTAAAAAATGAGCATGGTATCAACCGCTTCGAAATGGCAAAAAACCGGTTTTCTTGTATTTCTGTGTGTCTCGGTTTGTTGCACGCTTTTTCCGTTTGTATGGATGGTATCGACCTCCTTCAAAAGCCCGGCGGAAATCTTCACGCAGACACCCACGTTTATTCCGGCCCAGCCGACCCTCGATAACTTCAGAAATCTGCTCAAGGCAGCCAATCTCGGGCGCAGTTTCCTTAACAGTCTTGTTTTTGCATGCGGCATGACAGTTCTATCGCTGATGTGCAATGCCATGGCGGCATATGGCTTCGCCAAGCTCAGCTTTCCCGGTCGCGAAAAGCTTTTTGCGCTACTACTGTTAACCATGATGGTGCCCGGACAAGTCACCATGATGCCGGTTTTTTTGATTCTCAAAACCCTGGGGCTGCTCAACACCTTTACCGGACTGATTGTTCCGGGTGTTGCCAGCGTCTTTGGCATTTTCATGCTGCGGCAGTTCATGCGCGATATACCAGAAGAAATTCTGGAAGCCGCACGAATCGATGGTTGCAGCGAATTTCGCATCTTCTTTTCGATAATGTTCCCGCTTTGTCGGCCGATTCTGGCGACTCTGGCTATTTTCAGCTTCATCGGCGCCTGGAACGAGTTCTTCTGGCCGCTGATCATAATGTTGCGTGAAGATATGCAGACGCTGCCGGTAGCTCTGGCCAATCTCAACGGCCAGTTCAACACTGACTGGGGATTATTGATGGCAGGCTCTGTATTGGTCGTGGTTCCGGTTATTCTGGTTTTTCTGTTGGCACAGAAACACTATATCAAGGGTATCGCCGCTGGCGGCGTCAAGGAGTAGAGAATGGAACTTCTTAAAGGCAAATACGGTCATTTTACCGATGAAGGCGCAGCATACTGCATTGAGGACTGGAAAACTCCGCGGCCATGGATCAACGTTATCGCGAACGGGCAATGGGGGCTGACAGTTTCTCAGGCCGGCGGTGGCTATTCGTGGCTGAATCATTCAATGTTGAATCGCGTAACACGTTGGAACCAGGACATTTTAAAGGACCAGGACGGCAAGTTTCTGATACTTCGCGACGAAGAGACTGGCAAGAGCTGGTCGATTGCGCCACAGCCCCTTAAACCCGATTATCAGAGTTACCAGTGCAAGCATGGGCTTGGCTACACAACTTTTTATACCCGCTGTGAAGACATCACGGCAGAATGGACCCTGTTCGTTCCGCAGAACAAGGCCTGTGAGACCTGGAAGGTTCGTCTGATAAATCACTCGGAGCGACCCCGGCAAATCACGCTGATGCCCTATTTTGAGCTGCTGCTTGGCGTTTTCCCTGATTGGCATCATGAGTTTCACAATCTCTTTTTGCGCACCAGTTTCGATGAATCACGCAACGCACTTATTGCCGAAAACACGCTCTGGAGCGCACCACTGCCCGGCGAACACGGCTGGAACAAGGACTGGCCCTTCCGCTTCTTCTTTCTTTCGAGCAACAAACCCGAGTCGTATACCTGCGACAAGGAAGAATTCTTCGGACGCAACGGTGACTGGCGCGATGCCACTGCCGTTTTTGCCGGCAGCAAGTTCTCTAACAGAACGGGCACCGGCTTTGAGCAGATTGTCAGTCAACGCCACAGCCTGAGCCTTAAGCCCGGTGAAACCCGGGATCTGACTTTTGTTCTTGGCGTTCTTGCGCGCGAACGTTTTGAAGCCGAGATTCCCGCTTACATCGATCTGCTGACAGCTCCAGATACGGCTCTTGAAGAAGTAAAGGCTCACTGGCTGGAGCTTTGCTCACGACTCACAGTTGACACGCCTGATCAGGCGCTGAATATCATGGTTAACTACTGGCTCAAGTATCAGACGATATCGTGCCGGTTACTTGGCCGAACCGCTTATTATCAATGTGGTGGCGCTTTCGGCTTTCGCGATCAGCTTCAGGACAGCCAGATATGGTTGACCCTCGACCCGGCAAAAACCCGGCAGCAGATCCTTACGCACGCCTCGCATCAGCAATCAGATGGAACGGTTCAGCACTGGTGGCACCCGATCTCTGAAGAAGGGCGTCTGACCGATATTACCGACGATCTGCTCTGGCTGCCATTTGTAGTTTTCAACTACCTCAAGGAAACCGGTGATAAAAGCATATTAGACGAATCTGTTGTCTACCTCGACAAAGGCGCTGGCAGCATTTTTGATCATTGCGAACGCGCGATTAAAAAAGCTCTTGATCGCCTGAGTCCGCGCGGCCTGAGCCTTATGGGCGAAGGTGACTGGAACGATGGCATGAACGGCGTTGGCAAAGACTGGAAGGGCGAATCAATCTGGCTTTCGCACTTTCTGATCGGAATATTAAATGATTTTTCTCAGCTCTGCCGCGAATCAGCCGGAAAGAGCGAAGAAGAAGCCTTTTATCGCAACGCGGCCAAAGATCTGCAGAAAGCTGTTTTAGAACATGCCTTCGAAGGTGACTGGTTCATTCGTGCAACTACCGATAATGGCGACGTGCTTGGCTCAAAGCGCTGCAAAGAAGGAAAAATCTTTTTGAATGCTCAAACCTGGGCAATAATCAACGGTGTAGTCGATGGTTCACAGGCGCAGAGCCTGCTCGATCATGTCGAAAAACATCTCTATAAAGATTATGGAGTTCTGCTGTTTACACCGGCATACACAGTTGTCGATAAAAATATCGGCTACCTGACCCGCTATTCACCGGGGGTTCGCGAAAACGGCGGAGTATACACACATGCCGCAATCTGGGCAATGTGGGCCCAGGACAAAGCCGGTCGCGGCGAAAAGGTCTACGACACCTTTAAGAGGCTTTGCCCGCCGCTACTTTCGAATGCGCGGCCTGATAAATACATGGGTGAGCCCTATGTAACTCCGGGAAACATCGAAGGGCCAGAGTCTCTGAACGAAGGCCGCGGGGCCTGGACATGGTATAGCGGTTCGTCAGGCTGGCTGTATAAATCAACGATCGACAATCTGCTCGGTATTAAACCTGACGGCGATAAGCTGACGTGCAAGCCGAACATGCCGGCTGACTGGAACGGCTTCACAGCCGAGCGGCAGTTTCGCGGCAAGACTTATCGTATAGTGGTAAAGCGAGTTAAATCCGGCTCCAGCGAGCTCGATATCAAAATCTCACCGTTGTGACATAAGCAGGAGTCCAGATAACAAACCACCAAGGGTGACTACTCCTTCATCACAGTTGAGCATATAGATTGCTCTTGCACTGCTATCTTCGGGCTCTCGGCGGAATCCCAACGCTCCAGCTATCGGCAGATGCAGTTTTGAGATAGGAGTTATCGGGATTGCGTCAATCGCGCCTGCCTCAAAGCTTACGCTTATGGGAAACCCGCCTACGCCCTTACTCTTTTATTATCACTACATTAAGTCTTGACGACTCATTATTCGTTCAATTGTGACAGTGGACTCGATTATTCGAAGATTACTTTCTGATAAGTATGATCAGGGTCAGGTCATCCTGGGGTTCGTTTGTGCCAAGCCATTTGATGTAGCTGCTGTAAACATTGTCATAGTAGCGACTGGCATCAGCATCATAGCAGTCAAGCAGCATCTGTTTAAAGCCTTCATAGCCGATTTCCCTGCCATCAGTATTCATTGTCTCAATAATACCATCGGTGTAAAACACCAGGGCCTGCCCTGATGCCATGTTTAGATCAAGATTTGAGAATCTGGATTTTTTAAAACCGCCGAGAACTGGCCCCGACAAGTTTAACTCCTGAGTCTCGGAATTTTCTCTATCTACCAGAATTGGCGAACAGGCTCCGGCATTAGCGTAAACGCCTGCCCCGGAGTCGGCGTTGTAATAGAGATACTGGAAAGTCATTATCTTTCTCTGAACCTTGGTGCGCGTTTCGTGAATTATCTGGTGCAGTCTTGCCAGGACTGCGGCCGGGTCGTGCAAACAATCGTGACACCTCATAACCCCGGCCTTGGCCATCGCCATGATCAGAGAAGCGCCAACCCCATGCCCGGCCACATCGCCGGCCATTATTGCATAGTTGCTGCTGTCAGTCTGGAAGTAATCAAAATAGTCACCGCCAAGCTCGGTCATCGGAATGCTTTTGCCAAACAGATCAAACCTGGCGTCAGAAATCCCCTGTTGCGGCAGAAGTCTGGCCTGAACTATGCCGGCCAGTGAGAGCTCTTCAAAATCGGCCATGCTGTTGTTAAAGACCCGCGCCATCTCGCCAAATTCGTCATCAGCCACTTCCGAAAGCCTGTAGGAAAAGTCCCGCTTTCTGATTGCGATTGCTCCAGCCTGCAGCGCCAGCAAAGGTGATACAAAACTGGCCGAAAACACCAGTGCCAGCCCTATCAGCAGAATAATGGTAACGATACCGGCGCTGAGCATGAACCTCTGTTCTTCGGCAATCTGGGCGTCAATTTTTTCCAGCGGATAAAACGCATAAAAGTAGAGATATTCAAGGTTCTGTGAGTGCATTCCGGCATAAACGTAGTCCTTTCCGTCTATACTGGTGAACAGAGGTTCTACTGCCGGATGTTCGCGCGTTTTTCTGAAGATCTCACTGAACCACGGACTGTCTGAGATACTAAGATTATCCCTGTAAAAAGCAAAATCATTTGAATAAATGAATTTAAGGCCCAGCGGATTTCTTTCAAGGCTGTTGATCTGCTGATTAAGAAAATCATGCTGCAGAATATAACTTTTAAACATCAGCATGCAAAAATAAGTAGGATGACTTCGAGAAGTAAACGATCTTTTCCGGGTTCTTCTTTTCGAGCCGGGCTTTGTCTTTGTTGCACTCTTCCCAGAATTTCCGGCGGGCTTTGAGGATTGCCTCGATGTCAGCCGGATCGTTATACAGGCCTGACATGGTGTGCTTTTCCTGATATTTGAATGTTGCCTCGTCTACAGCATTGGCAAAAGAAATCATAAACAGAACCTGGCAGTAGATTGTATAGCCGATGTTGCCTGTGATTACGTCTGATTTTTCCAGGTCTATCGGTATGATGTCGCCTTCTTGGGGCGCTCACCCGGAATGTAAATCTCTTTGAAAACATCCGGTTCATCTTCGGCGGCGTCTGGGTGCCGAATAAAGGCAACAACGACTTTGCTGACTACGCGGTCTACAACTGCTTGAACCGGTTTTTGATTTTTTAGTGTCGCTCATAAGACCTCCTGGTGCTATTGTCTGTGTGTATTCTTACATTTGCGAAACTTCTGTTAGTCTGGATATAACAATCTGGAGTCTGGCCTGACTGGCGGAATCTGGAGCTAACATGCCCGGCAAAGCATTTCTGAAATCTCTGTTTTGCAGCCAAATCTGAAAGATTTTTCCCAGATAGGCCTGAAGTTTTGTTTCTGCTGCTTTGATCTCTGCAACAATTTCTGAACGGCCATCCAGAATCGTAATGATATCTTCCAGATCATGACTGCCCATAAAGTCATTATTACCTCGTCCGAGAAAGGCCTCGACCTTGGTGGCCAAAAAATATGGGGCGTTAACAACTTTGATTTCAGTGCCTTCCAGGTTAATAATATTGTAATTTTTAACGGATGCTTTATACCATTTGTTTGAAAAGCCCAAAATAGCCGCATCACAAGGCATAACATCGACAACAACTGAATTAATCCGCCAGCGGCAGATGATTGGCGGGTCGTCATCGAGGATCTGATGAAAGCCAGCCTTTCTTAAAGACTCTTCAAAGCGGTGAAAACCACTTCGGTTCGATGTTTCAATGATTAAATCCACATCTTTTGTCGGTCTGATGCCGCCGAATGCGGTTTCGGTGATCAAAAGAGAAACCACAGAACCGCCAATAAATACGACCTGATTTCTCAATTCCGGCGGGAGACCTTCGGCCACTTTAAGCAGCATTTGTTCATTTACAGATAATGTCATTGGTTAACGCCCAATCTTTGTTGCAATGCCTTAACAGCCAGATTTCTTTCTCTGGCCCGGCCACCTCTGACAGCATCGACCAATGCCAATAATTCATAAAGACATGGATCTGATTCTGCAGCCCTGGGAACGGATTTATACAGCGGCAAAAACGATTGCCCCCATGTATTTCCCTTTGCATAAGGCCAGACAGGCGGAATATCCTGATTATCAACCAGAAGCTCTTTTAGCGGACCAAATGAATGCGCAGTCGGGAGGCCTCGTGTCATTTCGCCGCGCTCGGCAGGGTAGACGTAACGCAAGCCATGTACAATGAACTCTGACAATGCATTAATGTTGGGCTCGCGAGTTTGCGGGTGGATTAGCTGCGCTTTTACGGCTCTTTTAAAGCCGGCATGAACTTCAGAAGAACTCATAAAAAGCTCTTTGGCAAGTGACGCAAAGTTCCAAGGCAAAGCAGCCGCGTTTTTTGCGACCAGTTTCAGAACGATTACAATATCTTGTGGTTTCAGCATAATAATATTATATTCGCTATTCGCGAATAGCGCAAACAAAATCTTAAAGCCACTCTTATAATGTATTGGATCCACCTGGGGGCGCGTTCGGGAATTTGCCACCCATGGCATTCCCGACACTTGCTCGTGTTTATGAATCACCGTGGTCAGACGGCAGAGCCGACTGGCCAACCGCCCGGACTTTGTTTAAAATTTGGCGTAGCCCTGGGCGGGAGGGGGATCTAAAATGCCTTCAAACGCGACGACCGCCGACCTCGGTTCCGAGATCGCGGGAGGCGCAACTGGGGATGCCAGGAGTCTTGGCAACAAAGCTGTAAGTCGAAGCTTCAATAAGCTGTTTGATTTGTATAGCATTTTCATGCCATCCAATTTTCAATATGTACTCCTCATACGCACCGTTAAGAATTGTTAGATTTGATTTAGCCGGCCAATCTGTCTTCATGAAAGGCTGCTGTCCGCATGACTGTTGATTGACAGATTTGTACCAATCATTATACTAAACAAATGAATCGTAGATTATTACTAACATGGGCTTTGGTTTTCTCAATGCTGGCACAATGTGTTGTGCCGGTCTTTGCTGGCCAGGACGGTGTTTCCTTAAGTTCTGCCGGTTACCAGAACGCCTACAGCGAATATGTTGCTGCAGTTCAATCTCAGGCTCCACTAGATGAGATTAACCATAAACTTGATGCTTATCTGGCAGCCAAAGAGGCATATCAGAAAAGCGCAGGTTTCAATACCAGCCCGGCTCAAAATATTCAGCCCTCTACTGCTGTAATTGCCGGTGAAACAGGGCAGGTGGCCGCCACACCGGCAGTTGAAACAGCCTCAACCCAGATTGCTGAAGCTGCTTCAGAAGCAGAGCATTCAAAAAATTTCTGGCAAAGCTTCAAGCTGTTCAATGCGAAAATCATCCAGAATGGTCTGCGCCTGCTTGGCGGAAACAGCCTTCCAGGCGAGATGCCGTTATGGGAAAGAATCGCCTGGACCATCGGCAAATCATTGTTACCGACCATGGGCGTGGTTATCGCCACCGCCATACTTGCCCCACTTTCTCCGTTAGCCATGATTATTGGCGGAATTGTCACTGGTGCTGCTCTTGCCGGCACTATGACTTATGCTTACGAAAAGCGTATGAACGCAAAATATCGCACGGTAAAAAAGGAAGAAGCCAAAATCTGGCGCGATGTTACGGTTCAGGCTGCTGTAGAGGCCGTTATGGCACCATTTAATCTTGCCACCGGCGGACTTTTTGGTATGGTCGGTCCAACGATTGGAAACGCTATCGCCAAGGTGGCACTGTCGCAGGCGGTAATTACCTTTGCCGGACGCGCAGTTTCAAGCCAGGTTGGCGGCGCGGTCAAAAATGTCTGGGCAAAATATTATTTTAAATACCCGGAAAAAATCGAAGCCAACGAAGCAAGAATCGATGAAATTCTGCAGTCACGCTTCAGCAGCGAAACGCCCTTTACCGAAGCCGAAGTTGAAGAACTTGACCGCCTCAAATCAGAGGTTGAGATGATGAAGGGCGAAATGTACAGCAAGGAAGATGCCGTTAAAGATTTGAAGCGAGCTGGAATTGCAGCTGCCATCTCAGGTTTTGCCGGATCAGTAATTTCTGACCGGGCTTATAACAGTACTTTCGGGCGTTGGTCAGATCAGGCCTCGGTTAAGCTGTTTGGCTCTGTGGTCAGGGGAAAAAGCCTTTCCAGTCTGTTTTCAACCCTGCCCGTCAATTTCGGCAGCGGTATGGCCGGTGCCGCACTGGAAAAATCCTTTATCAGCAGTGATATCGACAAGTTGCGCAAAGAACAGAGTCGCTACAATAAAGGCTCGCCCATACACGATTATTACGAAAAGATGATTGCCGAAAAAGCCGAAAAAAGAGATACGATCGATGCAACCAAAGCTGGTTTCGATACAATGATGAACAATTTTGCAGTTCAATCAGCCCGACTGACAGTTGATGCGATAAAATACAACGTCTATGACGGGCCCAGAGCCAAAAAAGCCGCAGTTGAAAACCTTTATCGTGAAAAGAACCCTGAATGGCAGAAAGCCAATAAGCTGCAGCAAAAATACGAAGAATTAAAGGGGAATGTTCCTAACCCTCTTAAATACAAAACTCCGGCCACCTTTGCCCGCGCTGTGGCCAGCCACAATAAGCTGGTCAACCAGGCAAGAAGCGAATGGCTGCAGCAATCTTTGACTGCTCAACAATCTGATGCGCTGCCGAAAAATATTGCTACTAAAAGTGAAGTCAATGCAACTTATGAGCGTGATGCGAAGCTCAATCAGATGCTTGAACTTGGCAGACTGCGTGGAGGTGAGGCTCATCTTAACGCAATGAAAAAAGTGCTGCAGGCCACAAATCCTGAGCTGGCCAATGCCTCTGATGAAAAGCTGAGTCAGCTGGCCGGCCTGGCAATACAAAAAACTTATCTTGATAAGTATGAGAACAGCAGCAAGAGAACTGAAAGCTATGAAAAACTGCTGGAAACTCGCCGTCAGTATAAAAGCGGCAAACTTGAACTTTCGCCAGAGGAAGCCAGACTTCTTAACGACAGGACTGCAGCAATAAGTCCTTCCCAATACAAGGCCGCACTGGTTGAAAAAAGAGTTTATGACCTCAAGTCGCAGAATGTCAGATGGAGCGAAGTTGAACGACAGATGCCGTCAATTATTGCTACTGCTGAAAAACAAATGCTGACCGAATACGGCAATAACTGGGCCAGCGTTTTAACCGCAGAGGCTTATGCCAACGGTCTGGCCCGCTATAAATATGACCCCGAAGGCAAGGTTGCGTTTTCTGCTGAAATGAAAAAGCTGGTTACCAATATCCCGGATATGATTAAAAGAAATCTCCTCGGCGAATACACCAGTCAGGTTAACCAGGCCATCATCAGCAACGTTCTGCCGCAGGACACATCGAATGACATGCTGAATTACGTGAATAAATTCGGTAGAACAGCAGTCAGCGAGACAACCAACAATGTCGTGAATACCGTTTATAACGCCTCCAGCGAAAAACTGGTTTCAAGCTTTTTCCCGTAGACCCAGTCCAGCACCGTTAGACTTTATTACATCGGCATACCAGAGGGCGCTGTCTTTTAATATGCGCTTTTGCGTCTGGTAATCGATGTAGATCAGACCAAAACGTCGGCTATAGCCAAACGCCCACTCAAAATTATCGAGCAGAGACCAGTGAAAGTAGCCCGGGCAGGCAATTCCTTCGCGGCAGGCCCGACGTATCTGGTTAAGATAACGTGTCGTGTAATCAATGCGATAAGAATCATGTACCTGACCGTCAAGACAGGGCCAGTCATGGCTTGCCATACCATTTTCGGTGATGACAACCGGCAGTTTATAGCGTTCATACAAAAAACGTGTGCCCCAGTATAGCGATTCCGGCACCACTGGCCAATCCATGGCAGAGCGAGGCATTCCGGCGGGAGGATTAACGACTTGCGGTGGATTTGGCAAAGCCCATGAATCGTGTTTTTCCGCTTTTATCAGATCAGCTGTGTAAATGTTGGTGCCGTAAAAATCGAGGGGTTGTTTGATCAGTTCGAGATCGGAGGCTGGAAAGTCCGGCATCAGATCGCCATAAAGCCGCAGACCGTCTTCCGGGTAATGGCCGAGAACCATGGGATCGCCGAACCAGATATTGTTCCAGCATGAATCTGGTTTTATGCCAAAAGTTGTGCTGCGCGCGGCATCAATATTCTCAGGGTTTTCCTGGAGCGGAACGCCGATGATTCCGACTGGTGCAACTCCGATTATGGGAGTTTTTTTTGCGTGCTCGCGAATTGTCTTTACTGCTTTTCCGTGCGCCAGCAGGCTATTGTGGCAGATTTTAAGAATGTCGGTAAAGGCAAGATTCAGACCAGGCGCGTGAATACCGGTTTTATGGCCGTATTCAATGTAAACCTGGGGTTCGTTGAGAGTTATCCAGTGGGTAACCCGGTCTGACAAACGATCAACGATCAGACGCACGTAACTCTCGAACCAGTCGGAGCTTTGCTCATTGAGCCAGCCGCCCCGATCATACAAAGCCTGGGGATAATCCCAGTGGAAAAGTGTCACCCAGGGCTGAATGTTGTGACAGAGAAGACTGTCGACAAGGTTTTCATAAAAGCTGATACCGGCTTCATTCACGCGACCAGTGCCATCTGGCAGGACGCGCGGCCATGAAATCGAGAACCGGTAAGCCTGAATTCCGATTTGTTTCATCAAAGCGACATCATCACGAAACAAATTGTAGTGATCGCCAGCGTGTTCTGGTGTTGACGCGTCAGCTATCACTCCTGGCTTTTTACAGAACGAATCCCAGATCGAAGGCCCTTTGCCATCGGCCTGCGCTGCTCCTTCAATCTGACAGCTTGCGGTCGCCGCCCCCCAGATAAATCCCTCTGGAAATTTCATTATGAATGCCTCCTGAGCTAATGCAACAACCTTCCACGGATCGTTAGTCTGCGGTTTAATTGTATGCACTCCTGAACCACGCTGCAATCAAAATTGATCAGCTCAGACAAAAACCCAGTTTTGAATTGATTTTAGTCTCCAGAGGTTGGATTACGGCTAATTAGTTTGGACACTGCTTATGCCGGGCTCTCGGCAGAATCTCATTCGCTACAACTCTCACCAGAAGGAGTTTTGAGGTTGAAGCAGTCGTGATTGCGTCAAAGCTGCCTGGCTCGAAGTTTGCGCTCATGAGAAACCTGCCTGCGCCCTTGTATATACGATTTCACCTGCAGATGATTAGTTACAATCGCTGTTTACTGACGCAAGGCGGTGAGTTCGTAGAGCGGGTATTCGCGGCTCTTTCCCTTAATCTCGGTGCGTTCGATAAAGGTTACGCGGGCGCGACCTTTTAAAATGCGGATAGCGCCGGGCGAGATGATGATGCCGGTGTTAACAGCCTTTTTGGCTTCAGCTTTGAGACGAGCAGCAAGGTTAACCGTGTCGCCGATAACGGTAAAATCCAGTTTGCCGAGACGTGAGCCAATACGGCCTGAGACAACAATACCGCTGGCAATGCCGGCGCAGATGCGCAGACCACGAGACCGCATAATTTCAGCAAGTGAAAGCACGGCAGTGCTGGCTGCAACTGCATGGTCCTGGCGTTCAGGACTGGCTCTGAATACCAGCATCAGGGTGTCTTCGATGAGTTTATCGACAACACCACCGTGCAGACTGGCGCAGTTATCTGCAACGGCGATAAATTCGTCGAGAATCGCAAAAATCTCTTCGGCCGTTGCATCAGAAGCAAAATGCTGCAGTTTTTCGAGCTGCACAAAGGTAACAGTGGCTTCGATACGCTCGCCGCCAACTGCCATGCTCTCTTCTGAATCAGACTCGACGGCCTTTATTACTTCGCTCGAAACGAAATGTGAAAGGCGGCGCCGCTGTTCAAGGCCTTGAATCATTTCGTCAAAGGTGGTTTTTAGATCGCCGAATTCGTCAGTCTGCGTCAATGCAACCTTCTGTTGATAGTCTCCGGCCGCCACCGCTTCGGTTACCCTGATAAACTCACGGATCGGTCGCAGATAAATCAGCATGAACACTAGAAAAATAAACAGCAGCAGCAGCAGAGCATAAAGCATCAACAGAGAGATAAACCATGGGTTAGCGTGCCGGCCGGCAACATTATTGCTGCGAGCAAAAAGAACCAGAGGATACTCACTCATCGCAAAATAATGCACAAGATCCCGATTATTAAGGCGATGCGTGCATTGCCCGGAAGTAACTGCCAGATTTAAGCGTGCAATCTGTCTGGGATCGACTATTTCACTTTCATCAGACAGATTGTAAAAACGCAATGCCCCTGAATCTTTTCGAATCAAAAAATACTGACAGTCGATATCGGCAAAGTTGTTGAACAACTTGAAACTGCGAGTGACAAAATCGCGCAGAATGGTCTCGTTGTTGAATTTGAGAGTTAGAATAGCCATTGGGCTGTTTTTGCCGGGCTTGTGGATATAAACTGACGAAAAACGACTGCCAATATTAAAGCTGGAGAACATATAAAGCTTTCCCCAGCGTGCAATCATTTCGTTGATAAAACTGGGTTCAACTGAATTTATGCTCCTCTTATCACTATCGTTAAACACTTTATTAAAGTTGTCGGCAGCATCAAAAGCGTTAATAATCAAGGAGGCAGAAAGTCTTCTGGTTGATTCCTCTTCCGGCAGTTCAGGGCTATGCTGAGTTGTTGATTTTACTTTTATAGACTCTTTTAACGGTCTATCTAAGGAAATATCAACAGCAATCGAGGTTTTTAGCCAGTTGGCAAAAAGATCGCCGAAATCATTTTTGTCGTTGCGCAAACAAAGCTTTTTTGTGGCAACGGAAAGATCAAATGTCTGTTGCTGCAAAGTTGCCAGATAAGCATTAAATCTGTTACTGAAATCAGCAAAAACCTGTTGATGTCTGGTTTCGGCTTCATACCAGTCATAAACCTGGTGAAACTGCTGCCAGGTAACAAACCCGACAACCAGAAGAGTAATTGGCAGCAGCAGAATAAAGACAGTTCCGATTACTACCTTGGCACCAATACCAGCTCGAAACTCAATGCCGAAAAAGAAAAAACGCAGCACCAGCAAAGCGCCAAACAACATATATAGTCTGAGCGCAAAAATTATGTGTTTCAACCATGGCAGCAACGGGTGCTGCAGCTCTGACCAGGGCATCGAAACCTTAAGCAGTGGCATTTTTGTGACAACCTGCTGTAGCCGGTATGGAATCAGCGAACCGCCCTGAATCAGATCGACGAGACTACACTGCGACAGAGTAGAAACAAAATGGTAACCAGTTTTGTCTTCGTAAAACCTGGTGGCTATTTCCTGCAGACTTTGCCCGCTTTCCCACATTGAATGTTCGAAAGCTGCAAAACTTCGCTGCATGCCAGTCGAAGCATTGCAGGTAGCTGAGCGCGCCGCCTTTTCCCACGGAATGTCGGAACCACGCAAAATAAGGAGCTGTCCACCTGTTATCAGTCTTTCACCAGCTTTTACGCTGATAAATGGGTGATAATAAAAATATACTGCACCGCCGAGACGTGAAGAAATTGATTTGGTGACACGCAGTGGCAGAATCGGCACTTCGCTGATCAGCCCGAAAATTCGACGAAAAAACAGATCGGCATCTTTTTTGGCTCTGGTCGGATCAACGAAGCGAAACAATGCCTGGGTTGAAGCCTCGGCCTGTGAGCTGTGAAAATGGTGGGTGTGCTGTTGATTGAGCGTAACCAGATAGCGCCGCATCAAATTGCGCGAAAGGGTTTTGACCTCAGATGCCAGAACGCCTTCCATGTGATAGTCAATCTCAAGAGTATCAGCAGAATGGGTGATCAGACCGACTGGATGCAAACCAGTCGCTGAAGTCAGCCTGTTCATGGCATCCCCCGGATTTTGCCAGTCAGGCACCATTGTCAGGCCGGCAAAGTAATTTTCGAGCTGGCGCTGCAGAAAGCTGGTCATTTCAAGATCGCGCCGGAAACTGTCCATTTCGTTAGTCATGCTGGCGGTAGCCGCGCGTTTTCCTGCAATCAGAGTCAGATTGAACAGATAATCTAAACTCAGATAGACAAGGAAAGCGGGAAGAATGAAAACCATGACCCAGGTTGCCAGCAGAGTGACTGCACTGACCCGACGTCTGATTACAATATTCTGCTCAGACATGATCGACCTCGCAAGAAACCAGTTCTAGCGCGACAAAGTCACATTTTTCGCTGGCAGTGATTACTTTGAAATTCTTATCCAGAGCCGCTGCTGACTGCGGACAGAGCAGGATCCGCGAGTTCACAAACCTGCTGGCGGCTTCGAGCTTCTCGGCAAGCCTGGCTACTTCGCCAATAACCGAAAACACGCGGCGACCGGATTCTTCGCCGGCCATACCTGAGAACGCCTGACCAGTGGCTATACCTATGCCATTTTCAATTGTAAACAAACCGGATTCGGCACGCTCCTGGTTGAGGCGGACAAGGCGCGCGCGCATGCGCAGCGCCGCCTGCGCCGCACGCTGTTCACTGCTGTTAGTTGCTTCCTGATAAAAAACCGCCACCACCGCATCACCAACCAGGCGCTCAATAAAGCCACCGCAGGAGGTTATCGCAGTTTCCATTTCGGTAAAATAGTCGTTGAGCAGACTGACAATCTGCTGCGGTTCATATTTTTCGCTAAGCGTGGTAAAGCTGCGAATATCACTGGCCAGCAGGGTAACCTGTGACACACGGGGAGCGGTATCGGTTATCTGACTGCCCAGCTGTTCATATAGATTCTCAGAAACAAAACGCCGCATCTTTTCGCGCTGCGCCAGACCAAGTGCCATGCGGTTAAAAGAGTCGGCAAGCAGGGAGAACTCGTCGGTTTTTTCGATGTTTACCGCCAGCTGGTAGTTACCGGCACCTATCTGCCGGGTAGCCTTATGAAAGCCTCTAACAGGAGCAATAAAGAGTGCGGCAAGTATGTCACCAGACAAAAACAGGCTAATCAGAGCTATAACCAACAGCAAAAATGGAAAACCCTGCACAAAAA
Source organism: Candidatus Rifleibacteriota bacterium (assembly GCA_018818125.1). Classification (GTDB taxonomy): domain Bacteria; phylum Muiribacteriota; class Ozemobacteria; order Ozemobacterales; family Ozemobacteraceae; genus Rifleibacterium. Next base: position 60,254 of record JAHISQ010000001.1, on the reverse strand, counting down.
ATTTCAGCAGCTGATCTGGTGAAGCCGTTGAAATTCCGGCAAACACAATCGGTTCGTTTTTGTTAAAACGATATTGCTGGTAAGTGGATATTTGATTTTTCTGCTCTGACTGAAAACCGTTCTCGCGATTGCCGGCAGCAATCAGCAGAAGCCTTTTAATCCTGGAGTCAAGGCTGATAGAAATCGGCCACCAGCGCAAAATCATATCATCAATACGGCGCTGCCCCATGGCAAATTCATGCTGACCCAGCGTTGTGGTTTGTGAGAACATTCCTGGCAAAAATTCATAAGGTTTGATAAGTATGTAGTCGGAATCATTGACATTACTCATTACCAGAACACGAACCGGGTTTCCGGGCCTTTTTACAGTCGGGATCAGGTAATAGAACATGCGCGAAAAATCGTCCATTTTTGCCAGGTCTTTGGTTTCAAAGGCTTCGTTAACCAGAGAGTAATGTTCGGCATAGTTCTGACGAATGGATTCCATCATACCGTCGGCAAACATGGATTGTTCGAGCAGGCTTCTTACTTTCGAACGCTGTTTGTCCAGAACGCCCAGATTATCGAGATATTTTACTGACATATAACTATAAACACTTGAAGAATCGGTTGATTCTCTATGCCTGTTGTGAATCCCTCTTGTGATACCATCATCGCGAAAGAAATTCAGATCAATAAGGCTGGCTGGCGGCAGAATATCATGCGATGGCAGCCGCATGATACTGTCTGGATCATCATCTACGGACTTGATCAGCCGAGCTTTGGCTTTAAGCAATTGCAGCATAATCTGCAATTTCTGGTCAGTATAATAGCTCTGTAATCTGTACATCAGACCGTTCGCTTCAACGCGAAGTTCGTGCTCAGAAAGCCCCTGAATATTATCGAGAATGGTGAGACAAAAATAGCCAAGAATCACATAGGGAAGCAACAGGACAATCGCCATGGCTGCCAGCATGCGCGCGCGTAGTCTGAAAACTGGTGGAAACCCGAAAAGAACGAAATACACCGACATGGCTAAAATCGCCAGAACGACAAGGCGCACGACAGATGCGAGCAGGCACAGAGTTCGCCGGTAGTTTCCCTTTAAATCATGAATAGGCGCTGAAACAGCCATATAGCGCGGCAGTTTCTGCGGAACTGGTGCCAATGTGTTATAGCCAGCCAGCTCAGTCGGAATCAGTGAACTCAAAAACATGTAGTCATCGACGACCTGAATCTGGTTTATTGCACCCTCAGTCTGTGCCGGATAACTGCGCACAAAAGTCTGGTTCAGAGGAACACGGGCAGCAGCGAGAAGGTTGGCAATTTTGAGCTGATTGCTGGTGAAAACCACGAAATAGCCGCCAAAAACCATATTACCGTCTTTAATCACGCGGTTGTAAGCAAAAAGCAAGCGACTGTTGTATCTTTTAATGGCCATATCATATGCAGAACCTTGATGTAGTGGTACATAGGTCATGTCAGAGAAATAATCATAAAAAATATCTCGATAAAACCGTTGTAGCTCCCTACCATCGTCACTAATCAGTTCTTTGAGGCGGACATCAAAAGAGTTCCCTGCAATTACCGGTGTAAACGCTTGAAAATTAGATGCAAAACAGGCCAGTAGAATCTCAATTCTGCTCTTCTCATCACTGACCAGGTTAGGGAAGTCGTCGCGGAACCACGACCAGATTTTTTCGTAGTCAACACCAAAAGCCAATACCATTAAGGGCTCAATCCCTGCTTTATCCTTATAAAACTGGCGAAGCTGGCTGATGGTATTTGCAGTTATCAGTTGCGGATCGACGCCACGCGCAAAAACAGGACGCTGGTGCGTCTCGGCAGTCAGACCAATATGGGTTTCGCTGGCTTTGATGAGATTTTCAAGGTAAAACCTTGGAATCAGGTTTTCTCTGAATGAGCCAAGTTCGACTTTGAGCTGTTGTTCGAGGGTCGTGAGCTGATGCTCGTATTTGAGCGTAGCGAGCCTGGCAAGATCTGAACAGACAAACACAAGCGGCAGAAATATCAGAATAGCAAAAACAGCAGAGATTGCCAGTCTTAGTGCCTTTTCCTTGTCAGTCTGCATTTTATATTATTAAAACCAATCGGGTATCTGGCCTCTATTGAAAAGCCCTGAAAGCGTGTTAAGCTTTCAGGGCCGGGTATCACACAGTCATCGAGATTGCCGCGTCATTCCGAGCAATGACATTTGACTCAATTTTTCATGCTGTGAACCGGAGCCGGTATACGGCCGCCACGGCGCACAAACACCGAAGGTGAGAAGCGGCCGACTTCCATTACCGGACCTTTGCCGAGCAAACCGCCAAAATCTACGATATCACCGGCTTTCATGCCAGGTACCGGAATCAGGCGACAGGCGGTGGTCTTGTGGTTGATCATGCCGATTGCGGCCTCATCGGCGATAATGCCGGCGATAACATCGATCGAAGTATCGCCGGGAATTGCGACCATATCGAGCCCAACTGAGCATACGCAGGTCATGGCTTCGAGTTTTTGAATATTCAAGGCGCCATCGACAATAGCTCGACACATGCCATCGTCTTCGGTAACCGGAATAAAAGCGCCACTCAGGCCGCCAGCATAGGTTGCCGCCATCATGCCGCCTTTTTTAACGGCATCATTGAGCATGGCGAGCGCAGCGGTAGTGCCGTGGCAGCCAGTACGTTCGAGGCCCATGAGTTCAAGAATATCAGAAATTGAATCGCCTTTAGCCGGGGTTGGTGCGAGAGACAGGTCGATAATGCCAAACGGAATACCCATAATACGGGAAGCTTCACGTCCGATCAATTCGCCGGTGCGGGTAATTTTAAAGCTGACTTTTTTGATAAGCTCGGAAAGCTCACCAAAAGACAGGTTACCGGCACGTTCGAGCGCAGCTCTTACCACGCCAGGGCCCGAAAGGCCGACGTTAAGAATGGCTTCAGCTTCACCGACGCCAAGAAATGAACCCGCGATAAAGGGATTATCTTCGACGGCGTTGCAAAAAACTACCAGCTTGGCGCAGGCCAGACCGTTTGTGTCGCGTGAACGCTCAGCAGCTTCCTTTACGATTTCTGCCATGCGATAAACGCCATCCATGTTGATACCAGCCTGGGAACTGCCAATATTGACGCTTGAGCAGACTCGATCAGTAGTACAAAGAGCATCAGGGATTGAATTAATCAGAATCTGGTCGCCGCGCGTAAAGCCTTTCTGCACAAGCGCACCAAATCCAGCGATATAGTCGACACCTAGTTCTTTGGCGGCTTTATCCATTGCTGCGGCAATAGGCACCGCAGTTGGTTCGGTAAAAGCATTTGCAAGCAGAGAAACTGGCGTTACCGAGATACGCTTGTTAACAATAGGAATACCGAATTTCTTTTCAAGGGTGCGAGCAGTCGGCACTAGATCGCGAGCGACTCTAACCACCTTTTCGTAAACTTTTTCGGCACATTTATGAACGTCTGAATCAGCACAGCTCAGGATGTTAATACCACACGAAATCGTGCGGACATCAAAGGTTTCGACACCTACGGCGCTGATGGTTTCGATGACTTCTTCGAGCGAAAAAAGCATTTATTGCCTCCATCGGTTCAATCCGCGCGCCAGCATGGGCGGCGGCCATCAAGCATCAAAGTCGATGCTGATACCTGAATACATCTTCATGTTGTATAAAAACTTTGACGCGTAGCTGATCGGCCATCGCCTGCATGCGATTTTGAAATTCCTCAAAGCTACAGTTAGCTGAAGAAAAGTCTGTCATCATCATCAGAGCAAACAGATCCTGCATGATCTTCTGGCTGACATCTTCTACATTAACGTTTGAATCGGCAATGGTGCGGGTAATACCGGCAAGAATACCGGGATTGTTGGCACCGAGTACGGTAATCACGACCTGTTCCTTGTTGTTGTTCACCGGGAACCTCCCCCTGTGGCTGCTGTCATTGTTGTACTGAGGCACTATACCAGATAGAGGAGCTAAGGTAAAGAAGCTTGTATTGCAAATCAGCTTTAAGCGTTCAGGCTCAACGACACCTTGACCAAAAATCATTAGAATTAATATAGAGAAGACAGGGAGGAAACACCATGAGAGGCCGCGAAACAAAAAAGAAAAGGCGGGTAAGAGGGGTTGTAGATCGTATCACTGCTGGCATCGTCGTTGTCGTGATCAGGCACCCGGAAGATCCTGAAGCAATGATGGAAATATATGTGCCATGCGAAAAATTCAAAAATCGTGATCTCCAGGAGGGTGACTACGTTTCGGTCGACCTTGAGGACTGAAGATTTCCGTGCTTGGGCTCGAATAATACAGCAAAACTGCTTTTGACTTCGAATACGCGGAAATAGAAAAAACCCCCGTTTAACCGGGGGTTTTTTATTGAACGAACAAATTAGAATCGGTTTTCCTTCTTGAAGACCTGTCAGTGAGTGATTAATCAGTCGCGTCACCGCTTCTGATCACCCCTTCATGTCGTTACATACCTTCTAGAGTTTTAACGCAATTGCACTATGACGCATATTTGGTTACGCCAAGCCTCAGACGTTCATCGCCTTCGAGGCCGTCGATACAATCACCGGACTGGAGTTAACCGAGTCTTTCTATCCTCTTCTGGGCTTCTGCCGACTTCAAGGTTCAACACACACCTTCATTGGCTGGATAAAGCCAACGCCTTCCTAGGTTTCTTCCCTCTTAGCGCCTTCACAACTAGGACGTGACAGATAGGATTCCGGCCCTATCGCATTCCGCTCTCAGGTTTTCTCAACCTCTCAGCAGAACTTCGTCCTTGGTAGCTTGTGGGTTTGTTCCACCCCACTGGCACTTGCAGGGTCTTGATCTACAGAGTCTTACACTGATCCGATCGATAACTGTTTCCAGCTATCATGCTCCTACGCTGTTACTGTCTCTACATGGTTTTCTTCCAGAAATCACTGGCAGTTCCCACTACCTGGCCGCTGAACTTACGTTCTACCCGACCCTGGCTCTAACTGGCCCCCTGCTGCAAGCAGCTGGTTCCCATCTTGAGATTCAGTCAAACCTTGAAGCTTTACTCCCGGTTCAGAGCGTCTCCTACGCTGCCAAGTTTCACCCCGGCATCGCGATTACAACTCTCATGACCTTTTGTCCTTCGGGGTATCTGGCTACAACAGCCCTGGATAAATCCTTCCTCTTACAGGGTTTGAGGCCCTCTTAGAGTTTTTCTGCTGCTGTAGTTGGTTTCTCCGTCGATGCGGAGTCCTCCCCCCATGGAATTTTTGCCTTCCAACTCATACTTCTTCTTAAGTTTCACGTTACCCGAGGTTATTTGTTCCCTTCAGGGTTGTTTTGCCTGTCACCAGACATCAGCACCCATCTTGAGATAACTGCCTGAAACCTGCCGGAGCTCAGAAGCATCAGCCTTGCGGCCACCGATTCTATTTTTCAATTTTCAAAGATCTGTTCGTTCAACTTTCCTAGTTTATCGCGAAACGGATTTGATGTCAACATTTATTTTTAAATATTTTTTTTACACTGACAAACATCGATCAACAAAGAATTACAACTACTCAGTAAAGTGGTTCTTCGACGTAGATATATACTTTGGGGGTTGAATTGAAACTATATTGTTTAATTCTGGCTTTCAACAGACCGGTATTCTGCATAAAAAACTTGTATATGTTCTCGCTTATTTCGCGCGGGTAAGTATTATCAAGATCACGAATGCTGATGTAGCCGACACTGTCGGTTGAGATTAAACTGCCATTTGAAGTCTCTCTAAAAGTTAGAGAAAAACTTACAGAAGTATAATCAGACTTGCGCGCGCCATATTGGCTTTCACCGGGCGCAGTAACGATTTCTCCGGGGTAGACAATCGGCAATCCAGTACCGGAGGCCGTCAAAGTCTCAATCGTTACCCATTGATCAGTCAAATATTTAACCCAGATGCCTGGTTTTGGGCCGCCAAGACTGTTAATGCTGTATGGATTCGCCTCCATTGGCCGGTCTTTTGTGGATTTTTCCATAATCTTTGCAGATTCTGGCACGTATTCTTCCCAGTTTTCTCTCTCTACTTCCTGATATTCCTGGATATAGCGGCGGGTCTGCCAGTGCCCTTCTTTAACCTCAAGCTGGGTCCGCCAGTTTTCCCTGGGCGAAAAAGGATCTTCGAGATATTCAATATAGTTGTCCAGATAGGTCTCTAGATGGGTTGGATACCATAAAACCTCGTAGTCAAAAACAACCAGGCCGACAAAAAACAAGAAAACCAGCGTCAGCAAGAACTTTTTACCGGGAATCCAGCTCCACCAGGTCAGCGGGTTAAAGCATCCCCTCGCCTTAGCCTTGCCAGATTCTTCGGAAAGAAAGTAACCGCAGGAAAGATCCCGCGGACTCGACGTCGAAGTGCTGTATTCATGGCCACATTTGCTGCAAGCGTAGGTTTCGTTATAGTTGTAGCGGTAGCTGCGAACACTTTTTGCCCGCTGCGTCTTATCATCAACTTCCCAGGAATGACTGTATCCTTCTGAGGTTTTGGTGCGACTTCTGATCTTTGTAGTGAAAAGCTTTCCGCATTTTGAGCAGCGGTTTGCCCAGATAAACACTACGACAAAAACAACGGCAATCAGCCCACACAACTCGGGATTGTCAGCCACATTCATCAGGTTTCCTCAAGGGCAAAATGCTATTTACAAAATAGTATCACAGACGACACAAACCAATTTTAGAAAATTCGCTACTTATCGTGTGAGATAAAACAGGGTAAAACATCTTCTTCAAAGTATGGCTCCTGGTTTACCCAGAAAATGTATTGAACTTTCAGAAATTCCTTGGCAAAGGCATGCAACATCGGAACTATGTTTTCTCGATCTTTTTTTATGAGATTGGAGTCTGTTAGCCCCAGATAATTGCCATCCTGTACCGCTATTCCCAGTGGCACACTGTAGTTGTGCTCATGCATCATTGCCAGAGCATGGTTTAGCTGGCCTTTTTTGCGTATCATCAAGTCGGGCGCACCTAAGCCAACTCCAATTTTTTCCCCATATTCATAAATTGCCTTTAAATATCCTTTATCTTCCCATGGCAACCATTCTCCGGGCATGAAATTGGCGTATTGCATAGTAATAGAATGGGGAAAAGCTGTCTTTAAGGCCAGCATATTTTCTTTCAGGGATTCCACATAAATAGATGGAGAAAACGATTTATCGTATTCGCTGGTGACTCCGATGGCAGACTCCTGTAAGTTTATCCCCTCAATTTTCCCGTCAAATTCTTTGCCGAGAGCATTAAGCAGCTTTGCGAAACTTTCTCGAACATTTTTGTTCCAGCGCTTGGCTGTCCAGCCCTCGGGTTTGCCATTGTCATCACGCTGATAAATAGCTCCATCATCAAATTTTGCTGTTCTCAAGAAATCCGGAACTCCATAGTAATCTGGATTGAATGTGGCGTCCTGCAACTGAATAAATAGCTTCTTACCTTTCAATTTTAAGTAATCATAGTCATCCTTGATGATGGCAAAATCGTAGTGCCCTTCAGATGGTTCCAATTCTTTCCAGGAATACATTATTTGTGCACCTTCGAATCTTGGGTATTTTAAGAAAGGATGTTCCTGAATTGCTTCTCTATCGCGGGCAAAGTAGACAAAATTCTTGATGTTATCGCTTTCAATTGGGCATTGGGCAGTCAAATATTTTTTGTATTCTTCCATGTAGCGGTTGCCAGGATTTTTTGATTCAGCAGAAGCGGTAACGCTGAGAAAAATGGCAAATAGAATTGCTATGATTCTTTTCATTTTGAGTCTCCTTGAAAGGGGGTGCCTAAGACGATCAGTTGTCTATCACAAGATTGAGTTTTTCGCTGGCATAAAGGCAGTATTTCTTTACTTCGTCGACAGCTTCTGCATCGAATTTCTTCAGACACACATCTTTGCTGCGATCACATGAATGTTTAAGGTAGACAATGATAAATTTTCTTGCATTAAACCTGCGGTCGCCCTCACTCATGTGTTTTTTGGATATGCGTTTTGGGTAAAACACTCTGGCCGCAACATATTTGGGGGGCCAGAAATCGCTCACCGGTGTGGTTTGCAGCAAGCAAATTCCTTTGTAGTTCTGAATCGGTTCTTCCCAGCGCTCAATCCAAAGGCGCGGAATAATGTGGCTTTCCCACTTCACTGAATGAGTTGTTATCGAAAGATCATAACTTTGAAAAAGAAAAAAGCCGACACTGGCTGCCATAAATGTGATCAGACTGGCGAAAAGAACCCGGTCAAGCAGTGGTGGCAACTTCATATCGATACTCATCAGGCCAAAGCTGCCCGCCCACAATAACGTAAGAACCGCATAGCCAAAAAGGGGCGAAATCTGCCCTTCAGCGCGATAATTAGCGCTGGTCAGAAAAGTTTGTGGTCGTAAGTTACTGCTGGCTTGAGTCATCTGTTGACTATGGTATTACAAACAGCCTGCGTGCCACAACAAATTAATCAATCACACGAGCTTGTAACTTTGTTAGCAGATGAGAACTCAACTGTTCGGCTCATGCAAAAGAGGAGATTCTGTTAAACAAACTTGAAAGTCAGAGGTTCGGTTCTTCCATATGATATTGAAAATAAGTATCATTCTAAAATGGGGAATTCTAATTGCGATATTTTAGCGGTGAAGTTCTGCAAATGCCATTATGCTTTTGAGCGATCTTGCGAGATCCCCTTCAACAGAAAGATATCCTAGTATTTCTCTTTGTTCGCCAGCGTCCATGCTGCCAAAAAACTCAATCAGCTGATTAGCATTGGACTCAAGTCGCCTCTGAAGGCGTAAAATACTTTTATTGCTCCTGGCAGCAGTTGCTAACTCAAAGTTTCGGCTATAATCCGCAGCAAGATTACATAGATATGCTGCTGAGACCTTGGTTGATTTTGGTTTCTTCCTGACGATCAATTCGAAGTGATTGTTGTTTAAGGTATCCAATCTGGTTCGATCGACTACCACTTCAAAATAGCAGAGATCTTTAAAGAAACACAGGTATACTTGCGGTGGTTCATTATATAAATGCTTGCCGTTAATATGAAGGTGGAAGTTGCGTGCGGTTAATTTCTTAAACCCGTCTCTCGGAAAATAGCCCGTAAACCCAAATTCGGTTTCAAGAGTTGATTGCTCTGTAGGTTCCTCATTGAAAACGCATTCCTTGATGGGATTAAATTGTTCATCTACCAGGGCCAGAGTAATTGCTGGGTTTTGAAGAACGATTTCGGCGTAATAACAATAAACATTCTCATTTAATGGGAACTCCAGGCTGGTTGGCCGATAACCCTTGGTTTTAATATCAATAACAGCTTTATTATCTGATAAAGTAAGCTTTCCCTTGGGATTGTATAGTTCAAAACCAGCCTCGTCATAAGCATGAATTTCAAAACGATATTTTCCGGACACTATGTAAAGAAATCTCTCAGCGCATATTCCTTCTGACGCTGTCAACAATACAAAGACACACAACATTGCCCAAATGGTTACCAGACGCATATTTTAACACTCCAGATTTTTTATGACCTTCAACTAGTTCTCGTATAATTAATCAATTGAAAAGGGAAATGGGGAAAACTTTTTTGAGAAAACAAGTCGGGAAAACACTGCCAAACCGTAACCCACGTCCTGTTGCCCCGGTCAACGCTCCGGCAGCTTCGCCGCCTCGCACCTGCCCAACTCCCGAAAACGTTTTTAAACAAGCTTGCGTCAGAACCACGTGAACAGTTAAAATTTATTCAGTTACTTTAGTTTCCAGTTAAACGTTAAACTAGCAACGAGGAAAAATAGATTGTCAATTGAAAGGACTTATTTATGAAAGCACTCAAGATAATAGTAATTATAATGCTTCTGACCAGCTCAATTTTTATGACTGGGTGCGACGCGACTCAGATCACACAAATAATCAATAATATTGCGCAGGGCATCCAACAGGCGATGCCAGCAATAAAGGGTGTTGTGGATAGCTTTAAAAATATCTTTGGCGGCGACAAACAGACTGCAGACAACAATGTTGTAGCCTCTGAAACAGCTGCAATTGCCACCGCCACCACAGTTCCTGCCGCTGTGGAAGCAAATCAACCGAATGAGGCCAATGTTGTAGTCGTTAACCCCAACTCTGAAGAAATAACCAGCACAACCACCACAGCAACGGAAATCACACAGAATACCCAATCAGTAGCGACCTCCAAAGAGGAAGAAGAAGCAGCTCAGAGCAGCAATTCTAACAATGAGAACTCTGATACGTCACCATCAGCTGTAGCAAAACAAGAGTTCGTAGAAGCTAACCCACAAAATGTGGATCAAAATCCAAAAACCGAGGTGTCTACTCCGTCCAGCAATAAAATAGTGTTGCCAGAGAATAAAGATGTAAAAAAGACTCTAACTAATGTTATGGATAGCTCGCCAAACGCAAATGAGAACGACATGGCTGGCAAGGCAAATAGTGCGATTAAAGCCAGCATGATAGAATGGGCAAAGAATATGTCGGCAAGTGATTACATAAAAACTCTTTCACCAGATGCTAAAGCAAAGCTTAGAGAAGAAGCGATAATAAGACAAAAAGAGTTTTATGCCAACTTGGTTAAGCAGCAAGAAGAACTCTATGAAAAAAACAATATCAAACCCGAGAATAGGAAGTTTCCTGTCTATAAGGTTACCGAAGACGATATTCAAAGAAAAATGCAAGACATTATAAATGAAAAGTCTCAGTAAAAGGATAAAGCAGAGAATACCCAAAAATAGCGTTGCTATTTTTGGGGGACGGGATTGTGAAGTTTTCGGCCTGTTAAACGTTCCGAAAAATCTGAAATTTCGATTTTAATGAACCAGGTTGAAAGAAAATTTTGAAAAATTAGTAAATTGCGTCTGAAATTTGCCTGTTTCTCTAGCTTCAATTGGATTTCAGATACAGCAAAGCTCTTAATTTCTCCTTTCTCATTGATTTTCGCTTTTAAAATCAGGTCGCCACGACTGCGAACTCTCTGATTCGAACTCAGCTCCTCGAAAATTTTAAAGCAGCTTCTTCTTACCTTGAACCAATACTTTCCATGCTGATTGAAGGAAAGCCTGTTCCGGAAAAATATCTAGACCACCCACTGATAGCCGAATATAATTCGGCTATCGGGAACTGCACATAAGACCAGACTGGCTTCTTGTTTACAAAATAGAAGGTGACATGCGACTTTAGCAAGAACCGGATCCCACTCAGAGCTTTTTGGCTGATTTTTTCTTTCCGGTTTTTCTTCGCAGTTCGTTTGTCCTGGTTCCATTCGACCAGATGCGCGATCAACCTCAAAAGCCTGAAGAAATAGCCGGCAGGCAAAAAAACCAACCCGCGCCCCAGATCCCAAAAAACCCCGGGATATCCGCCTCTTGTCCCATTGCTGTAGAAAACTTCCCTTTGCTGCAAATTTTTAATGTTTGAAAGGATATCTGTAAACAGCATTGGTGATATATTTTTCAATTGCCTCCAGATCTACTGGGTTTTCAATTTTTTTACCAGTGAATTTATGAGTTGATCTGGTTGCATACCTTTTTTTCTCATACTCGTAATAATAAAATCGCATTAACGCCGCATAAGTGCCACTCTTGTCGGGTCCGATTATTTTAATATTAAAAACAGCGGCTTTTGGGCTCAATTCCTTACTGCTTGTTAGTTTTATCAATTTAATCAATTTAATTGGCAGGATTATCTGGACAAGGTGCGCATTCTTTTGCGTTATTTCATCAACGGTGCCGGGGCCTGTTAATCCAAGTATTTTGCCCTCTACCTTTGCAGAGACACTGGCAAGCATATTCTGTATGACTGAATTTTCTGTCTCTGCTTCAAGCTCGTAGAACTGCGTTTTTGTTATTATGTCCTGCCCGGAAAGATTTGTTAAGCACAAAAGAAAACTGATTAAAACCGCTATGGTGCCAAATCTCATATAAACCCTCACTTGTTGCCAGGAAACTACTTCCAACCTGCCAATGATGCAAGCTTCTTGCGAATCTCGGCATAAAACAATATGTTTGTAGATTTTAGTCCAGTTGTCATTCGGATTCACATTCCTCTTCTGCAACTCACGCTGACACTTTCCCGCTCCGCACGCTTGACCAGTCTGGCATGAATATACTTTGGAAGTCTGGCCAAAAAGCGCCCGGAAACATCTGCCGCAACATAGTCAACTGGTTTTGTCGTCGGCGCCGGAATCTTTTTTCCTTTATCTATTCTGGCTGAAACCCACGAAATAAACGCATCCTGTCCATTTTCCAGCGCTTCTTCCTCGGTTTCGCCATCAGACATGCACCGCCGCAGAGATCTTTCATTGCTCTACCTGATCATTTTTTTCAGCATATGTCTGCCAGATTTAACTTGAGCTGGTCTCACTATATCTGCCTGATCGGTATCAAAAGGGAACAACCAGGCAAGGCATTCTGCGCCAAGATTAATCAATTTCTGTTTATATGAGGCAAATATTATGACCGGTGCTGATGATGGTTGTCGAGGATTTCCTGCAGCTCTTCTTCGGAAAAACCTGTAGCCTGCATTATCATCTCTTTGCTGGCGCCGAGTAACTGAAGCCTCACGACTGTCTCTGCCTTACCTTCGGCTCTACCCTCTGCTTTGCCCCTGGCGTGGCCGATGGTGATACCTTTTTCCAGCACGGCGCCCGTGATTATTGCCAGATCAACGGCGGCAAGTTCGCGCTCTTCCATGCGGCGGCGCATTTTCTCGCTGGCATTAAGTTGTTGATGCTGGGTTATGGCCATTAAAATAACCTCATCCTGTGAAATATCTTCCGGCACTACAGTATTTATTATACCGTAAACCTGAGATAATTTCGGCACATGCAGCCATTTTTCGAATGGAGTCCGCATCGACCTGGGCTTCTCAGGATCGAATTTGGTCAGATCAATGTAATGCAAAGCCATAGTATCTTCGAGAATCAGTCCACCGTCACGGTTTCGGAATTCAAACACCTCATGCACCAGAGTGGAACCCTCGAAAAGGTTGAAACCAAGAATGGAGATACCGGTAGCCGAACTCAACTGGGTATAATCGTCGCCAGCCCGTGCCTGGCCTGAATACAGTTTCGCCACATAAAAAACGGTTCGTGCAATATAGGCCTCGTGCTCATAAACCTGAGCTTCAATGTTATACCACCGGCCCCTGAAATCTCGAGCCTTCACATCAACAACGGTCAGCCTATCGTTCCTGAACTGGCGCAAATTGAACGGATTTAGAAGTTCCAGCGTGTCGATGCGTCTGTCATCGTCAAGTTGCAGAATTGCGTTTAGCAGGCTGATAGTGAGCTTTTCGTTCCCCTTGCGTCCAAAGATCCACTGAAACGCGAAATCATTTTTGAATTATGATCGGTTCGAAGATCAGCAGATCATGCCTTTCCAGCGCTCTTTCCGCTGTTATCCTGCAACTCAAGGTTCTTTCGCAAACATTCTTCGACTTTGAGCAGATCTTCTTTGTCCAACTGACCAATTTTCTTTTCCAGCATTGTCTTTTTTATCGTGGTAATGATGCCGGTAACCGCTGACGGAAACAGTAATCCTGCTGCTTCCCAGTGTTTAATTGTTACATCACCGTAAATTTTACGGATAACATTACTGGTAATTGGTGCAACTACAACTTCTTCGCGTTTTTCGTTGAAGTGTTTGCCGCTGACAACTACTATCGGCCGCTTTTTTGTTGCGGTTCCATCAGTAAAGACTATTTCCGAAAGATATATTTCGCCTTTTTTAAAGCTTGTCATAGGCGGCGTCTTTATCATTGTCCCACAGTTCCATTAGAACCGAAGTCGGCTTGGTGGTCAGCATCTTCAAATCTTCCTGCTCTGAATCCAAGGCAATCTTTGTTCTTATGCTTTCAATTACAAACTCTTTCAACGTCTTGCCCTGGTATGCGGCATAAGACTTGATTTTTCGATGCTCTTCCGGTGTCAGATCAATAGTCAGTCGCTCTCGTTTGGTTGCTGCTGCCATAAACATCTCCATTTGTCTTATTTGTAACATTGTAACATAACTCAAAGCGTCATGTCTTTCAGCAGATCGCAAAAAGCCACAAAACACCTTGCGACTTTTTATTACCCAACTAACGAATAGTCAGGACTTTTTGTTAGTTGGGTATAATAATGGCGTTATGCAGCTTTAATATTGATTTCTTAGTGGCTTTGCGGCTTAGTGCGGACTAGTCGAGTAATACGTGGACAACTGCTAAAAGGTTACTACCATTTTGGCGTTGAAGACGGTGGCATCGTAGCCATTGCCAACCAGGGTTTTAGAGGAATTCACCTTTTTAACTTCGCCATCGATGATGGTGTCGGTGCCGATAAACTGCGAAAAGTTCAGGCCGGCTTCGTATTTAGTACCGCTCTGACTGGCACTTATATCCTTGTGGTTGACAAAAAAGCGGTAGCGCTGATTGCGTGAAAATGGCGTAAGAACGACGGCAAGGCGCTTTTCGAACTCGGTAGAGGGTTGAAAAGAACTGATGTTGTTTTGCTGCAAAGCCAGTTCCATCGTAGCCGACTGGCTGAAAACGCGCTGCACTCCAAGTATCTTAGTCTTGGTAAAGATGTCGTTGGTGTCTATATATACATCGTTTTCGTCTTTTTCTTCGTAGGTGGCATCGAGAATGTAGCCTTCAGAAAACTCATGGCGCAGCTGAATCGACTTGATACTATCGCGCAGTTCGGTTTGTGGCTCGTGATTGCGATTGAAGCCTTCCTCATACTCGGTAGTGAGCATCATTTTTTCGAAAGGTGTGTAGCGTAGTTCCCAGGTGCGCCGATCATTACTCGAAACCTTGACATCAGTTGCCTGATCGAGAAGATCGCGGCGGCGCCAGTCAAAATAGGCTTGCAGATAGCGATTGATGCGGTAATCAGTGATAAAGTTCGCAGTTGTCTTTTGCACCGGGTTTTCGAACGTCCCGACGATATCGAGCTTATCCTGCTCGGAGTTTGGCAAACTGGGCGGGAGAATATATTTTTGTGGGTCAAGCGACGGATCTCTGAGAACTTTTGAAGTATTTTCGATCTTATACTTAAGCTGTGTTCGCAGGTCGCGGTTTGGCTCATAGCGGATCTGAGAGTCTGCAATTTCAGTATTGGCCCGCGAATTTGCAAGATAATCGTCTTCGCTGCGCCACTGAAACAGGCCGCGAGCGCTGAGCTCCCGGTTTGGTTCGTAGCTGAGATCAAGGTTGTAGTTGCGGGTTTCCGAACGGAAATTGTTTTCAACCAGGCCATCATCTACGGTCACTCGAGAAATCCCGGTGTTCCAGGCAAAAGTTTCGTCAGCCTTAGCACCCATGGTAAAGCCCATTTCGATTACTTCTGAATCAGAAGCAAGATTGAGCGCATCTGTATATCCGGTTTTATTGAGCTTGCTTTGCGTAATAAGTTTGCCAAATTTGCGATCCCAGACTGCAGTGGAGGTATCTCTGACCATATCAGCACTACGAGTCGGGCCAGTTTCCTGGTCTTGTTGCCTGCCAGCGCGCACTTCAAAGCGATTTTCGGCTTTTGGTAACCAGACAAAACCAGTGTTATAGTCTTTAAAATCGACAGCCTGTAGTGCCAAATCGTTATCAAGATTGGTTTCTGACTTCTCGGCATCGGCAAATCCGGTTAAAGTCCCGGTAAATTTATAACTTAGGCGAGCACGACCGCTCATGATATCGTTGACCAGCCCGCGCTCACCTAGTTCCAGCACACCGCCTTCACGACCGACCACCTTGAATTTGTTGTCAATGCGACGATAGGTAACATCACCTTCGCTGCGTGCGGTTTTTCCGGTCACACCAAATCTGGTCGCGTGACCGGTCAGCGCTTTATCCTGAGCAGTGGCTTCTGAGTTACGGTTCGGGTCAAGTTGCGACATTGCGGTTTCGGCATTCATCGACACCGACGGAGTTAGTTGCCATTTTGTATCGAACGAGATTACATCATGCTGCATGGGTGTGGCGGTTCCAGAGGCATCAGCACCAGACTTGGGCGTAGAACTGTCAACTTCCTGCAGCCAGGTAAGGCCGAGATGACTGGTTTCGTTGTGCTGATAAACCTGGCGAGTGCCAAACAAATTGCGGCTGAAGGCCAGATCCTTGTCAGAAACCTCATATTCAACTACGACCCAGCGCGTCATTTCGAGCGGCAGCATGTGTGGAAGAAATTTGATAACACCATCTTCGTAATCGATGAAGTAGTCAGTACCACGGCTGATTACTACGCCATCAATCATAACCTTTTCGGAATTCTGTACGATCGGGCTGGCCGCCATTCTGAATTCCTGCTGCTGACCAGCACCCCTGAACTGCTCGCGGCGGGCCTGCCCCTTTGACTGCGAAAACAGAAAGGTTGATTGAAAACGTTCGTGGAAAGCGCCTTGGGCCATGATTCCACGCACTTCCTTGCGGAAAAGCGCAAATTCGGTGCCATCAAGCGCCAGCGGAAAGTCACCCATGACAAATTTCCAGACTGGCCCATCAATATTTACGGTAAAGCGGCGATCTTCGTCGTCTTTGTCGTCGAGAACAGCGTGAACTTCCGCTGTTTCGGTAATATTGCCGCTGACTTCGAGATGCAAACTCTGATCCAGCTTAAAGCCTGGTATAGAGTCGTAGTTTTGACTCGAAAAATGACCGATATCGCCAGAGACATCAGCTCTCTTCATTTCAAAAGTCTTGGTACCGGAAATATTAATATTGCGCTTGGTAATCTGCTCATCGGCTTCATCCCAGAAAGTGCGGGCATACTGAACGATCTGGGCGGGCGGCGTCTTAATGCGCTGTGGCTCAGAGAACTGAGTGGGCATAGCAGAGCCTTCAACTGCTATGTCATCAGGGGAAACCAGGGCTGGTTTGGCGCCGACAGCAACAGAATCTGCACTGAGAGCAGTTTCGCTAACGGCCACAGTATCTGCCGAAACTGCGAGCTTTTGCGGCAGAACAATCTGGTAAGTTACCGGCGCGGTTTTTGCTGTTGCTTTTGTTTCAACGGCAACAGTATTAGGACCAATTTTAGCTGATTTCAGCGTCTTTTTATGGGTAGCCGAAATCTTTTTGGCATCGATCGGAAGAGTAGCTGATGCAGTAGTACCTGAATGAGAGGAAGAAACTTTCTTACTGTCGACAACCACGTCGTCAGGGCTGATGATTACTGCAGCAACCTGAATTGGCGCAAACAGCTGAAATATCATGGCAAACAGCAGAATGCGCATTGTTACAATGCGCCCGTACCTGCTGTTAGTTGCATTTTTAATCATTTGCCGCGCGGATGTGCCTTTCGATGAATATTTTTAAGATCCTTGCCGGTCAGATGTGTATATATCTGGGTTGTAGAGACATCTACGTGACCGAGCATTTCTTGAACTGCGACAATACCAGCACCACCTTCAAGCATGTGAGTCGCGCAGGAATGTCTGAATACATGGGGTGATACGTCGCGATTAATTCCGGCCATCAGAGCGTATTTTCTGATGATTTTCCAGAGACCCATGCGTGATATCGCCTTGCCATAGGGGTTAAGAAACAGAGTTCGCTCGCTGATGTCTTTAAGCATCTGATTGCGACCTTTGTTTATATATTCGTTGACGGCGGCGATGGCGAACTGACCAATTGGCACAATACGTTCGCGACCACCCTTGCCGATTACGTTCAGAAATTCGGCGGCAGCATTGAGATTGCCGAGTTTAAGATCAATAAGCTCTGATTCGCGAATGCCGGTAGCGTATAAAATTTCGAGAATAGCGCGGTCGCGCTGGCCATAAGGCGTTGAAACATCTGGCTGCTGCAACATTTTTTCGACTTCCTGCAAACTCAACACCTTGGGCAGGGGTCGACCGATGCGTGGGCGTTCAAGGAAAGCGGTAGGATCGGCAGCAATAATGTTTTCACGCAGCAAAAAGCGGTAAAAGCCTTTGATAGCCGAGGATTTTCGCGCCATCGAACGTGGTGAGAGTCCAAGATCATGCATGTGCACGAAAAAAAGGCTCAGCGTGCTGTCGATCGAGGTGCTGGTGATCGCGCGTTGTCTCGCTTCGGCAAAGTCGATCCAGTCCTGAAGATCGCGCTGGTATGCTTCAAGAGAGCGCGGTCTAAGACCTTTTTCGATAGCAAGATAGTTCAGAAACTGCTCAAGCAGATCTGCCGACATGTTTGCTCCTGTTTTACCGATCTAATATGTAGTCTATATATCGGTAAAACAGGCAATTTTATTGAAGTCTATATAATTCCGACAGTCTCAAATTAACTATTTCTGGTCGCTGTGAATGTTTCCAGTAAAGCGTTGGAGACTGCGTTCATAAAATTCAGCTGAGAGTCGGGTGGAACGAGTTTCTTTAAGAAGTGGCAGCATGGCTCTGAGATCACCCTGTTCAGCAAGTGCCTCGATGGCATTGCGATAAACGATGTCTTCCGAGTCATGCAGCATTTTGAGCAAAATCGGAGTAACCTGGTGATCGTGAATGCGCCCGAGAGCAAATACCGCTGAGGATCTAACCCAACGACTGCGATCGCGCGCCATTTTTTCGAGTTCGCCAAAGACTTCCTGATTGCCGCTTTTCCACAGTGCAATTGCTGAATTGACGCGCACACGGTCGTTACGGTCGTGCAACAGCTTTTTGCAGGCAACGGGCAAATCTGGCCATTTCAGCTCGCTCAAAGCCTCGACAGCGTTGGCGCGAACCCTGGCATCGTCGTGTTTGAGCTGAGTGGCGATAATTTCCAGGGCCTGACTGTTTTTGGAGCGTCTAAGAGCCGAGACTGCAGTTGCTCGCACCCATATATCGGTTTCACTGTTTTGCAGAATTTTTATCAGCTCGCCATCAAGCTCGGCCGAGCCGAGACGCGAACATGCATCAACAGCATTTATGCGCAGCCAGCGCTCTTTAGCAGTAAGACATTCTCTAAATATTTTTACAACCTTGTCGCCGCCAATCTGACCAAGCACCAGAATCATCTGCTCGCGCACAACCAGAGGCATGCGATCAAAATCAATAATAATTCGATCGGCAATTCTTTCACCCATAGCTGCAATAGCATTGATTGAGGTATTGCGAATCTGGTCATCAGAAACCTGCAACAGTTTATAAAACTCTTCGTAGAGCAGTGTCGATTTTTCTTTTTCGGCTTTTTTGAGGAGCAGAAGCTTGATTTTATGGTCTGATTCTAAAGACAAGCAGCGTCTGAGAATGCTTATGCGCTCATCAGATCCGAACAGCGCAAGGCCTTCGACGGCGATTTCCCTTATGCGAGGCCGGGCGTCTTCGAAAAGTGCCTGAAATATATTGCGATCTTCGATAAGAGGCTGACTGACCAGCGCTTCGGCAATAATCTGGCGCACTTCAGCGTTGGCTGATTTAACCAGTCTTCTGACATGCGCGCTGGCCCCCTCGTCTTTGAGACGTGAAAGAGCCAGATTGGCCATCAGCGATATTGACCAGTTGTCGCTGCCAGAGAGCATTTTTAGTGATGTATGACGTTCGGCAGAGGGGTGGCGCACGAAATATCCAACCGCGGCGGTAAGCAGGTCCGGGTCACGAGTTTGTCCGAGAATCTCATTCATTAACGAAGCAACCCGCACATCATCATAGCTGGCCAGCAGTTCGAGAAGGCGGCGGCGGATAACTATCGGCTGATCACTACTGCATGCCTTGATTACCACGTCGATTGCCGGCAAAAAGTCAAAACTTTTAAGAGCCGTAAAAGCCGTTTCAGCGAGTTTGCCGTTGTCGGTGACGATAAACTCAACAATATGCTTTACCGAAGTCGGATTGCCTATGCGGCCCAGCGCCTTGACCACCTGGTCAACAATCTCCTGATCAGGTGAAGACAACAGATCTTTGAGATGATCCGCATGCTGTTTGATGCCCAGAATACCTAGCGCAGACACTGACAGTAGCTTTTCTTCGCTATTGCCACTTTTCAAACCATCTATCAAATTCTTAAATCGGTTTTTTTCGGCTCCCGGCATACTGATCTCTCCTGTTTTATTCTTCGGTCGCTGGATCGGGCTCGTCGACTCTTTCTATGTTTGCACCCAGATTGCGCACACGGCCTACGAGATTCTCATAACCCCGATCAATATGGAATACCTGACTGATTTCGGTGCGTCCTTCAGCTACCAGACCGGCCAGCACCATGGCAGCACCAGCGCGCAGGTCAGTGGCTGAAACCGGGGCACCTTTAAGCATTTCGACTCCATGAATAACAGCAGTGCGATCATGAATAGTTATGCTGGCACCCATACGAGCAAGTTCTGACACGTGCATGAAACGATTTTCGAAAATAGTTTCGGTAATCGAAGAAGTTCCGTTGGCGATGCACATTGCTGCCATCAGCTGGGCCTGCAGGTCGGTAGCAAACCCTGGAAACGGCAAAGTCTTGATTTCGACAGCATTAAGTCGCGACGGGGCATGTACGCTGATCGAATTTTCGTCATAACTGACTTCCACACCCATTTCGCACAGTTTGTTGATCAATGCGTGTAAATGGGAGGGGTCGCAGTTCTCGACTCTGACATTGCCTTTGTTCATGGCACCCATTACGGCAAAAGTACCAGCTTCGACACGGTCCGGCATAACGCTGTAACGGCCGCCACCGAGCTTATCAACGCCTTCTATTGTTATCGTCTGACTGCCGGCACCGTTTATTTTTGCACCAATTGTATTGAGAAAGTTGGCGAGATCGATAATTTCTGGCTCCTGAGCGGAGTTTTCGATCTGAGTACGGCCTTCAGCCAAAGTTGCTGCCATCATAAGATTCTCAGTGGCACCAACCGATGGAAAATCAAGCACGATTTTGTTGCCACGCAATTTATCGGCAACTGCAACTGCGCAGCCTCCCTCGATAGAAACGGTAGCACCCAAAGCTTCGAATCCCTTGAGGTGAATATTTACCGGGCGCACACCAATTGCGCACCCACCCGGCAATGGTATTCTTGCTTTCTTGAGGCGTGCCAGTAGAGGGCCCATTACAAAAAAACTGGCGCGCATACTCTTAACCAGTTCATAAGGTGCTTCGTCACCGAGCTGGCCTGAGGCATTAAATCGATACACACTGTTACCAACGTTCTCGACTTTAACACCTAGAGCCTGAAGCACTTTATCCATGGTGTTTACATCGTTAAGCGCCGGAACATTAGCAAGCTCAACTGGTTCACTACTTAAAATTACCCCGGCCATAATCGGTAGCGCCGCATTTTTAGCGCCGCTTACACTGATTGAGCCAGATAACTTATTGCCGCCTTCGATGATGATTTTTGCCATGAATCAGCCTATATCTAACCTTTCTAGCGTAATCTTGCCTTCTTTGAGCATTTCGACAGAAAGCTCGTCGGGGTAATCACCCATAAACACCACGCGTTTGATTCCAGCGTTAATAAGCATCTTGGCGCAGGTTACACAGGGCTGGTGGGTGCAGTAACAATCGCCACCCTTCAATGATACACCGAAAGCTGCAGCCTGCAATATAGCATTTTGTTCAGCGTGCAAACCCCGGCACAGTTCTTGTCTCTGACCTGAAGGAATATTCTGCGATTCACGTAAACACCCGGTTGGCAGCTGAAAACAATGAGGTACATTGTTTGGCGCGCCGTTATAACCTGTTGCCAGAAGTCGGTTTTCTCTTACTATCACGGCGCCAACCTGGCGACGCAGACAGGTGGATCGCTGCGCTATCAGCTGAGCTATGCGCAGAAAATAGGTATCCCAGTCGGGACGTTGCGAAATGTGATCTGGCGCTGCAATATTATTTGGTTCCATAAAGCCTGTCTCCAGCATCACCAAGCCCCGGAAGAATATAACCCTTCTCGTTAAGCCTTTCGTCAAGTACACAAGTGAAAATATCAACGTCAGGATGCGCTTTCTGGAGGCAGTCTACGCCTTCAGGGCAGGAAACAACACACAAAAATCTAATGTGTTTTGCACCCTTCTCTTTTACGATATCTATCGCTTTAGCGACTGAACCACCGGTAGCCAGCATCGGATCAACGATAAAAACTTCCATATCAGAGATGTTTTCGGGAAGTTTGCAATAATATTGAACTGGCATAAGGCTTTCGTGATCTCGATAAAGCCCTATATGACCAACTTTTGCCATTGGCATAAAAGAAAGCAGACCATCTACCATACCCAGGCCAGCCCGAAGAATTGGTATGATGGCAAGTTTCTCGGTAGAGATCATATATGCTTCTGCCTGCATCAACGGGGTTTCGCAAGTTGTTTTTTCGGCCGGAATGCTACGGGTTGCTTCGTAGGCAAGCATCATCGAAAGTTCCTGCATGAGCTGGCGGAAAAGTTGCACATCAGTATGTTTTGAGCGCAACAGAGCAATTTTGTGTTTGACTAGTGGGTGATCTAAAACTGTGAGGGTTCCCATCAGTTTGCCTGCCTTTCGGGGTTTATTTCTATCTTTTCGATACGAGCCTGGTGGCGGCCGCCATCAAAACTGGTCGAAAAGAATTTTTCGAGGATATCAACTGCCATAGCTTCGCCAACCAGACGCCCGCCCATGACCAGAACATTTGCGTCGTTGTGTTGTCGAGCCAGGGTAGCCTCAAGTGAATTATGACAAAGAGCGGCACGTATTCCGGCGTGGCGATTTGCGGCAATCGAAATTCCGATACCGGAACCACAGGTTAAAATACCTTTTGCGCCTGGATCAGCCAATATTTTTAAGGCAACCGCATGTGCAAAATCGGAATAATCACAAGAGTTTTCTGAATTGGTGCCAAGATCTTCGACCTGATGCCCAAGTTCGACAAGTCTTCTGATCAGCGTCTTTTTCAACAAAAGACCGCCGTGATCACACCCTGCATATATCTTCATTCTACATTGTCTCCTGTATCTTATGACAAGCGGGATGTATCATAATACACAGGTAAACCTGAAGTTTCAACCGTAGAATGTCAGTAGCCGCTTTCGTAGCGTTGAGTCATCTGATCATAGGCTGCAAGGCGAGCTTCGAGCTTGCTGTCTTCCATACCATAGCGGAAACGACCAGTATCATCGGGGTAGGCCTTCAGATAAAACTCAAGCCAGAATTCCTGACGTTCGTGATTATACTCGGCACGAGCTTCCCAGCAGTGCAGGTCGCGAACTAGCCCTATGGTAAGCGGGCTGAATTTTTCGGTCAGATGATTGTAGTTACCTGATGTCGTAATCTGCCATAGAGGCCTGATTACAGCTCTGTAATTAAACGAAGTGTTGGTGATCTTTTTGTATTTGTGCGGATAAGTCAAACTTGTATCGAATGACCAGAGATTTGAAGACATGCGATATCTGGCGTTGAAGTTTCCAGGCACAAGCCGCGTCAAATCAATCTTTGACAACGAAACATCAGCTGGCACATAATCTCGTCGCAGAAAGAATTCCCAGGTGCGATAGGCATCTGCGACTGAACGGCGCGAGTAATCCCAGTAGACCTGTTCAAGTCGGCTTCTGACACGGTTGTAGTTAAAATTTATCGGGTTCAGGGTCCACGAATTCTCAGCAAACCGCAGACGAGTCGAGATTACATCAGTGCTGGTGAATGAGTCAAACTGAAATGGCGATTTACCCTTCGAAGTAGAAACGTTATAGTTAAACTCCATGTTAGACACTTTTGAGAAACGATGATTAGCACGCACCATGGTTGAGCCATTTTCGCGTTCGACACCACCTGTGTAAAAGTTCTTTTGAAAATTGTATGAGGGTGTCAGATCAAAGCGATCGTGCACCTGAACAGTAGGTACAGTGAAGTTGAAACGGAAATCCTTTTTCTCAGTATTTTTTTTGTCGCTGAGATTACCTTCTTCATAAGCACCATACATGCCAGAAAAATTGACGGTTAAAGGCACTACAGGTGTCGTGTATGCCGGAAAGCTGAAGTTAACTTCAGGCAAACGATTAAGAACCTGGTAGCCACTGTCAAGTGTGTATTTATCGCCATCAAGATCAAAAAACTTGTTGCCGGTAACTGAAACGTTCATAAAACTGAATACCGGTCGATAGCTCATCTGCACTGTTAAATCCTGGTTCTCAGCCTGACCTGTATATTGGTCACCAGAATAATTGACACTGGTATTAACCGTCTCACCGCCTGAAAGCCGATGGTTATGAGTCAGATTGATCTGAGTATTCTTGTGATTGCGCTTGCTTTCGTCGAGATGATACATGTAAATCGAGCCGTTACTGCTATCACCAGCGCTCCAGGTTCCATTAAAACCGTAACCACTACCACGGAGCTCGTAGATATCCGCGCTAAACCGCCCGGTAACAGCTTTGGTAACTTCCAGGTCAGTCGAAAACTTAAAGTAGATACCATCAACCTGCGACATGCCCTGTTTGGTGTTAAAAAACTTTTCGCTTTTCGTATATTTGCTGTAATCTCGGCCGCGACTATAAAGGCTTTTCCCTTTCCACTTAAGACGCAGGTTTTCCATGGTCATCGATTTTTCCGGATAACTATCAATTAAATCTGCAGTAATGCGATAATGGGGGTGCTCAAAATTGTCACAGGTAGTCTGCATGACGTCTTTGGCAACGCTGTGAAGCGGGCTGACATAGACTTCGGACGCGCTGAAATAGTTGCGGTTCTTTATAATCACGGCATCGCGCATCCAACCCTCACCCTTAAGCATGTTGTAAACCATCAGGTCGCCCTTCGTCTGGTCGTAACCTTTCCAGAAATCCACATTTCCCTGTGCAAAAATATCCTGAGATTTGGTGTTGGCCTGAATATTCTGGGCGCTTATCTTCATATCCTGATACGAAATAAACGCATTACCCTTGGTTACAACCTGCTCAGCCTTGGTGCGATATTCGAGATAGTCACCATGTATAGTGATCGGAAACTTCTGGGTATCAATCGAAGGCACATCAAAAGCGGCAGCAAAAAAACTTTCGCCATAAAATAGCGAAATCATCAGGACAAAAAGCAGGAGTCGGCTGATCTGTCTGCTGCTAAGGCACAATGTAATTTTCCCGCATAATGTTTCACAGAAACCTGGTATTCCAGTTCCTGCATCTCTAGTATCGACTCTCAGGGAAAAATGCCGAAGCGCATTTTGCAGTCATTCGACGATCTGGAGGCTGAACTCTTTCTAAGTCAGTATAAGAGATATTCAGCAGGTAATGTTTGACAACCAAAGCTATACCAAACCCATTTATGTAGCTTATTTTTAAGAATTCTAAAACTGATCATCTCTATTTTTTACTTTTGCTGGTTACAACTTCTTTAAAGTATTCAATAATATGTGTTTTTCTCAATTTCTCAGCAAATTCAGGAGGAGTCAAACCTCTATAACAGGCAGGTTCAATAATTCTCGCACTCAGATTTGCACCACTTTCTACCAGCAACTTGGTCAGTGGCAGATTGCCTGATTCGACTGCATAATGCAATGGAGTGTATCCCTCTTTGTCTGAAACACTGATTGCAGCGCCAGATTCAATCAAAAACCTGGTGCTGACAAGCTGATTCTTCTTTGCTGCATAACCAACCAGACTGGAACATTCTTTCTCTTTGTAATTAATAACTTCAGGATTCTTTTCAACGATTTCTCTCAAAAGACCAATATCGCCTTCATCCAGGGCCTGAATTACAGGCTTCTTTTTTGGCGGACGATTCATCCATCCTAGAATTATACCCATAAGAACAAACAGGCCGGGAACAATTATATAAGCAAGTATAAGAGCACCTTTGCCCCCAAAAACATTTTTTTGATTTCCCCAGACTCCTGCTTCCTGTCCTATAACAAAAATAAAAGACAGACCGGCAAATATTGCAAAAATTATCGCAAAAAAGCCTGTAGCACAGCCAGTTTCTTTTTTATCACTCATACTCAACGCTCAAAAACGCAAAAAAAGTCTGCAAAAAAATCAGTCCTTTCAAGTTAATCTTTCTCATTTAATCTCACCTGGCAAAAAAATCATCTCATTAAGTATCTTAAAACACTATAAAATAAACCATCTCATTTTTAAACAGGTAGAAATATAGCCTGGTGCAGGCTTTCCATGGCTGATTTCAGCTGATTCTTTTCGACAGCAAAACTGAGCCTGATGCGCTCATGCTGTTCAACAACCGGAATTATTGGGTCGAGACAACCGCAAAAAGTGGCGGCCAGCTCAGGATTATTGTTCAAACCACAGCCAACCAGGCTTAAAGTCGAAAGGTTGGCAAAACAGTCAACTTCTTCGGCACCAAGTCTGTGCGCCTGTTCCCAGCAGAATGGAATTGCAAAAAAGGCATCAGTTCTGCGAAAACCTATCCTAAAGCTGCCTTGATGCTCGTTATATGCTTTCCATTGCAGCGTTACCGGTACGAATGGCTGCTCGGCCAGTTCTCTCATAAAGCGTTCGTCTGGCTTTGCCAGACCATGAATGCGGGTATAAATGAACCTGTTATCACAGGTTATGCTTTTTACCGGAACCTGATCGTCGCCGTCAGGACCTACCACACTGCCTTCGGCCTGTGAAAAACTCGAACGCACATGAATGCGTATTTCGCAATCTCTGGCACTCGAAACCGCGCGCGGGTGTAGAATACCATTACCAAATGCGGCAAGAGTAAGCATTTCATCGTAATTTAGTTGCCAGACTTTGCGGGCATCAGAAATGATACGCGGGTCAGCTGTGTAAATGCCGTCTTCGTCGGTATATTTTTCGCAGACCTTCTGGCCAAGCTCGCGAGCCAGAATAACAGCAGTCAGGTCAGAGCCACCACGACCCAGCGTGGTCAAATCGCCGTCAGCAGTTATACCCTGAAAACCGGCAACAACAGCAACGCTACCCGGTTCAAGAAAACGTGCCAGATTATTGCGCCGCCCGACCTGCACGATGTTATAGTCATCACCCTGCAGTTCAGAGAGCAAATGCAGGTTAAAGGCGTTGTAAGATCGCGAACGAATGCCCAACTTGTTCAAAGCACTGGCCATAAGCGAAGCACTGACCATTTCGCCGGTTGCCATTACATTATCGAGTTCACGACGCTCAGGAACAGGAGTAACCCTGTTCATCAGTTCTATCAGGTCGTCAGTAGTATCGCCCATGGCTGAAACGACTACAACCATACGATTACCACGGGCAGCCCTGGCAGCAATACGATCGGCGACTCTTGCTATACGCTCAACTGAGCCCATAGACGAACCACCAAACTTCTGCACCAGAACATCGCCATTGGCAAACATTGTTCAGGCCCGCCTGATAAAACGCAAGCAGGCGTGTACGCTGGCCAGTTTAATTTGATCGCTGATTTGCACCAATATTGCCTCGATAACATTTCTCTGAGTTTTACCGGTGATGAGAACCAGGCTTTGTCGGGTGGCCTCAGGCGTTTCACGTGAAACCTGGCGGGTCGGCTGATGAATTTTGTCAATTTCGACACCGGCACGATTGAACAGTTGCAGTATCTGCGCCAGGGTGTCGTTCATGTTGACCATGCTAAAACGCAGATAGAAGCTGTCTGCAAAGTCTTCTACGGTGCCATCATAAATGTTTATCTGTTGTTTTCGTTCAGAAAAGCAAGGCTCAAGATCGCTGAGAATACCACGCACCTGGGTTTCATAACTTGAACCTGGCCCTGAATATACGTGTGCATCGCCAGAATCAGTAAGCAGATAGATAATCTCTGAGCCAGCGCGAGCCTGCGCCAGCAAATAAGTAGAAGGAATCAAACAGGGCTCGACTACAGCACGAAGCTGGCCTGAATCGAGCTGAGCAAGACCGAGTAATCTGATTGAACACCCGAGTTCACCTGCTGTCGCCACATCTTCGCTCGACAAAGTATTTATGCCCAAAGTTTTTATACTTTCTGGTCTGGTTATCAAGCCAAAAACAGAAGCGATCTGTAAAACCAGACGATTGCGAGTAACAATTCCATGCAGACTCTGACTTGGGTTTCCGATTGCAATGCTTTCCCACTGTGCTTCATGGCTGGCCTCTTCAAGTGTTTTGCCGGTAGCTTCCATTTTGCTGAGTATGTAACCGGCTATCGAATCGTTCTGCACAAATAATTTGTCCGGGCGGCCAACAGCATAATCATCAGCAATAGTGCGCAGAAATGCAAAAATACCACCAACCGCCGCACTGAAAAAGGTTTTCTGATAATCGCCATTCAACAGCCTGCTGATAGCAAGCTCGGCATCGGTAGTTATTACAGTATCTGGCAGGCGCTTGAGTGACACGCTTCCGGCAAAATGAATTCCGCTATCGACGGCAGCAAAAAAATCGCCGGTTTCAAAAGCAACCCAGGGTTTCTCGACATTTTCACAACCCAGCACTGGAATACGTAAAAGGTCCTCGCGCCCGAGTCGGGTGAGAATCTTCTGCAGTTCAGCCTGCCAGGTCGGCAGATTGATGAAGCCAACTGACTGCATCAGCCATGAACCCCTTCGCCTGAGGCGTTTTCGACTGATTCCATGAAAGCTTCTGAAAGAGTCGGATGTGGGTGGATCATGCGACTAAAATCATGGCTGTTGATGCCGAATTGCGACATCATGGTTGCTTCGTTTATTATATTACTGGCTTCAGGGCCCCAGATAATAGCTCCGAGCAGCTTTCCATCAGGTGTAAGCAGGGTTTTTATCTGTCCATCGCCTTCACCGGCGGTCAGCGCTTTACCGTTGGCTGAAAACATGCTGCGACCGGTTTTGTATTCGATCTGCTGTTCTTTAAGCTGCTCTTCGTTCAACCCGACCCAGGCAATTTCGGGATGAGTATAGACGCATGATGGAACCAGAGAATAATCGGCCGCCACATTCTCACCTAGCCATTGAGACGCAAGAATCATGGCGTCATAACTTGCTTTGTGAGCCAGCATTGGGCCCTTAACAGCATCGCCGATTGCATAGACTTCAGGTTCAGAAGTCATAAAGCGTTCATTTATGCTGATCAAGCCTTTTTCAGTTACAATCTGCACATCCGAGTTTTCCATAAAGCGATAGTTTACCCGGCGCCCGACAGCTATCAATACTTTGTCAAATTCGCGTTCAACACCATCAATACTGGCCTTTGCCCGACCATCTTTTTCGGCAAGAGCTTCAACCTTTTTGCCAACGAGAATTTCGAGCCCAGCTTTCTTGAATACGGGCAGAAGCCTTTTGGCGGTAGCGTTATCCAGCCCTGGCAGAATCTGTGGCATCATTTCTACCACACAGACTTTGCAGCCAAATTCCGCAAAAACCTGACCAAGCTCAATACCGATTACGCCACCACCGACAACGAGAAGACTTTCCGGCACCTTATCGGTGTTAAGCGCTTCGTTACTGGTCCAGAAAATACTGCGGTCAGCAGGAAATACGGTAGGAGCAGCAGGTATTGAGCCGACTGCGAGACAAACCTTTTTTGCCTGAATTTCGGTTACAGAATTATCTTCAGGGCCGGTAATCTTGATGACACGATCTTTACAGAGTTGGCCATAGCCGTTAAAAATTTTAACGCCGCTTTTTTCAAGCATTTTTACTATGCCCTGGCGGAGCTGAACAGTTATTTTGTTCTTGCGTTCCTGAATTTTCTGCCAGTCAAAGCTTGTTTCAGAACAGCTTAAACCAAAGTCAGCTGCATTCTTGAGCAGATGATAGCTGCGTGATGAGGCAAGCAAAGCTTTGGTAGGAATACAGCCCCAGTTTAAACAGGTTCCGCCAAATTCCTGAGTATAGTCAACAATGGCAACCAGCCAGCCTTTGCGAGCCATTCTTGCGGCAAGTGGGTAACCGCCGGGGCCGCCACCAAGTATTACCAGATCGAAATTCTGCATGTTAATCACCTATATGAAAGAGAACCAGGCCTTTTTCTACAGGCTTACCGTTCTCAATCATGATTTTAACAACCTTGCCGGCTTTATCGGATTTGATTTCGTTCATCATCTTCATGGCTTCAACTATACAGATGGTCTGACCAACCTCTATTTTATCACCTTCATTGCAAAATACCTCAGAGGTAGGAGATGGAGCTCGGTAAAAAGTTCCAGCCATTGGTGAGATAATTTTATGATACTTATTATCAGCTTCAGCAGCCTTCTTAACCTCAGCTGTTCGGACAGCTTCGCTGGTGGATGAGGCCGAATGCTCAACAAACGGCATAGTTGGCATGAATGAATGATTGATCGGCGCCTGGATGGTTTGAATCTGCACATTGCCATGTTTTTTAAGCTTAAGCTTCATCTGAGAAGTTTCAAGGTCTATTTCTGCAAGCTTGTTTTCGCCCATAAATCGGATAATTTCAACGACCTGATCGACGACCATGCCTTCTGAACTTTGAGCACTCTTGGTTTTAGCCATATTTTTACCTCTTTTTGGAGTCGCCGAAGTATAACAGATTGCAAAGATAAGGGTCAACAAAAGGTAAAAGTCTGTCTGACAAATGCTTTAATGCCGCTGGATGATCTCGTTGCCTGCTGTAACAGCGTTCACTTCAGCGATTTTTCGTTTGTAGTGATATTTTTTATCATACAGTGAAGATAGACACTACCAAATATTGAAGACACAATTGTTGTGTCTGGTAAGCTGACTGGTATATTATTCCAATAGCTGTTTTTTGCTTTTGTTGAAGTTTGTTTACGATTGTCTGACTTTGCTGGTTTTTACACATATTCTTTTATTCTTGTGTACAATATTATTTAAATAATATAGTCATAATATTATTAGAGATGGTGGAAACTGTGGAAAAGCAAGGTGATAGTTTTCTAATGCCAGCTGGCGGATGTGTAAAAACCTGTTAACAGTTGCCAAAGTTTTATACTGTTTGTCAACATTTGTTGAGGTTTGAATTTATCCACAATTTATCCACAATTTATCCACATGGTTTTCCAGATCATTATCAGATCATTAGTATTAAAAAACCTTGCAGATAAGGCTTTTGTCTGTTATTATTCAAGCATCCCGATCAGCATTAAAAACCAAATTTTTCCTTACAATTTTGTACCGGTTTTTTTGTTGGTGTTGTACATAGTAGCGGTGAGGTTGTCGTACATGATGTCGTCTATAGAAACGCTCTGGTCCGAAATAACTGAAGAAATAAAAGCAGACAAGAGAAACACGTCGGGTTCCAAGATTTTTTTGAGCTGTATCAAACCTTCTGCCATTGAGGGTGACCAACTGGTAATGGAAGCTTTGAATGAATTCTCACGTGAGTATGTTGAAAAGCGCTACTCAGAAATTATCTGCCGAATTTTAAGTAACCAGGAACCAGCTCTTAAATACCGGTTAATTACACGTGCTGGCAAAGTGGGACAGCCATTTTCTGATGGCAAAATAAACCAGCCGGTTCTACCGATCATTACCACTGAAATCGCCGTAGATAAGCCGACTAAGTCGGTTGCAGGCAAATACGACGGTATGTTCAACAGTAAATATACTTTTGATTCATTCGTTGTCGGCAAAAGCAATCAGTTTGCTTATGCTGTATGTCAGGCTGTCACCCGTAGTCCCGGCAATCTTCATAACCCGGTATTCATTTATGGTGGTGTTGGTCTCGGAAAAACTCACCTAATGCAGGCTATTGGCCAGGAACTCATCAAGGTTCACCCCAAAACTCGCATTGCTTACCTTTCTTCTGAAACATTTACTAACGAATTTATTGATTCACTCAAGGATAAGAAAGCTGAAGCCTTTAGAGCAAAATATCGCAAGATAGATCTGCTGCTGATTGACGATGTGCAATTCTTTGCCGGCAAGGAACAAACGCAGGAAGAATTCTTTCACACCTTTAACGAGCTGTTTCAACAGCGCAAACAAATTGTTCTGACTTCAGACTCACCTCCTGACAAGATTCAGAGACTTGAAGAACGTTTGGCATCTCGTTTTGCAATGGGTGTAGTGGTAGATATTCAACAGCCAGATCTCGAAATGCGTGCGGCGATTCTTAAGAAGTTTGCCAGCAAGTCAATGGTTGAAGTGCCTGATGATGTAATCATGTATCTTGCCCAGGGTGTAGTTTCGCATGTTCGCGCACTTGAGGGAGCTTTTAACAGCGTTCTGGCTTTTGCCGGTATTATGGGCAAGCCGATCAACAAAGATCTGGTTGACCAGGTTCTTACATTCCAGTTGCGCGAAAATTCTGATGGCAAGATCAGCATTCCCTGGATTCAGAAGCGCGTCGCCGAATTCTATGATATCAGCGAAGATGAATTGACCGGCAAGCGTCGTTCACAAAATCTTGTTTTACCAAGGCAGGTCGCTATGCGTCTGTCTCAGATCTTCACCGAAGCTTCACTTAACCAGATTGGTGAAAAGTTTGGCGGCCGCGATCATACTACAGTGATGCACTCCTGCGAGAAAGTTAACCGGAAGCTCAAACAGGAAAAAGACTTTTTCGAAGAATTTGAGCGGGTAAAACGTTTTGTTGATCCTGACAAGCAGTAATACGCTGCTCTGACAATAATTTCGCGCGCAAAGCTACAGTTCCACATTAACACCGTAGGGGTTCACCATGTTTTGGGGCGCCCTATGGTGTTAATGGCGCAACGACAATGGCCTGTTTTCATTCTTTTATCAGCATATTTTATCAGCATCGAATCAAAAAAAATGCGACAAAGCTGGATTATGTTCATTAAGCAATTGTGGTTGATGCGAAAATTTCAATGAAATTAATGAGATGTTTTAACATTTTCTTCAAAACCGGCTTTTGGTGCGGGTTTTTTATTGTAAAATCAGAACCTGCAGGTGGGGTGTTGATGCTGTTCTCGGGGTATGCTGTTTTTTAGCTGCAAGTCTTTTCCAATGCTGATTTTAGCATTAATTTATCTGCTGCCAGGATCTTGAAAAATTATCCATTTTAGGGTAGTATGACTGACTCCTCTGAGTGAGAAGGTCAAATATCATCACAGTAGGACGTTGGTTTTTCTGTGGGCACCTTTAGTAGTATCTAAAAGCTATCAGCAGGTCATGTATAAATGGAAGACAGAAAGCAGTCAGCACGCGGTAGAGTCGGAGCAATAAAGCCTGTGGGTTTTGCTCTGGTTAAAGCGCTTTCGGGTTTGCGTGAAAAGAATCGGCGCGCTACCGAGGATCGCAGCAAATTCCTTCTTGGTGCCCGTGAAATGCTGGTTCTTGGCCGTCTGGTCAATGCCTGGAAAGATGTTGTTGGCCTGCAGCTGGCTCACAAAACCTGCCCGATTCGACTTATCAGAGGCTGTCTTTATCTGGCCGTTGCTGACAGTCAGTGGATGCAGACCCTGGTGTTTCTCAAGGGCGCGATTATTGAAAAGCTTAATCAGCTTTTTCCAGATGTGAAGATCGTCGAGATTATTGGCCGGCCTGGTGAGATTCCTGAAGAAGTTGAAATGCTGCTTGCTGACGCAGATTGGCCGGACTGGCGTCAGGAAAGCGCGCATCTGATACCCACTGATGATGCCGAGCTTGGCGAATTACTGGAACGTTGTCAGCGCAAACTTGATGCTCGTCTGCGTGGCTTACGGCAGAAAGGTTTTGAGTTGTGCCACAAATGTGAAGCGACAGTAACTGATTCGCCGAATGGTATCTGTGCTGTGTGTATCTTTGCTGGCCGCGAAAATGACCGTGCCCAGGTGCGTTTGCTGATAAAAGAGATGCCCTGGCTGACCTTGGAAGAACTACATGAGCTTGATCTTCAGCTCGATTCGATCGAGTTGTCTGCGATACGGCTTGAAATGCTCGAAGATAGCCTGGCTTTTATCAAAGAGCTGGCAATGGAGCAGGTAGCCGAGTTTAATGAAGAAAATTTCAGGCAGATGAAAAAGGAGATAGTCAGGGCGGTAATGCTTTATACCGGCTGTATGCCTGACGAGGTAGATCTTGATCATTTGCATCCAGAACAGATACCTGACCATGACTGGTTAACTTATCTGAGTCTTGAACCAGGAGAATTGCAATGCTGATTCATATCGGTCAGAACAAATTTGTCGATTTTAAACACTGTGAGTTGATCATCAATCTTCTCACGGTTGATGAAGAGACGCAAAAAAGAGTTCTGGCGGCTATGCCTGAGCCAGAAGAAGGCAGTGAATATCATGCTGCCATTCGCACCACCAATGGCAGGTGGATTGGCTCTACTCTCTCGCCAGAGGCTCTGGCACAACGCGGGATTTGTCATCCATTCACTGACGCAGCTTATCTTAAAGAAGAATGGAAGACGAGCTCGCAGTATCGTTATTGAGCAAAACAAGGAGTGACGCAATGACAGAACAAGAAAACCCTGTTTCTATGCAGGAGGAAACTTCGGAGGTCGAAGATGCGATGCCTAATGGCAACGTTAATGACAACGACAACAGTGAAGAGTATTCGGCCCGAAACATAACGGTACTGGAAGGACTTGAAGCTGTTCGCAAGCGTCCGGGTATGTATATTGGAGGTACTGGGCTGACTGGTTTGCACCACCTTGTCTGGGAGCTCGTCGACAATAGTATTGACGAGGTTCTGGCTGGTCATGCTTCGACCGTTCATGTGAACATCCATGATGACGGTTCTATTTCTGTTCTCGATGATGGCCGTGGCATTCCTGTAGATATGCATGAAGCAACAGGCAAATCGGCTCTCGAAGTCATTCTTACCGTTCTGCATTCAGGCGGTAAATTTGACAAGAACAGTTATAAATACAGCGGTGGTCTGCATGGTGTTGGTATTTCAGTAGTTAACGCGCTGTCAGAATGGCTTGAAGTTACAGTCTGGCGTGATGGCGGCGTTTTTCAGCAGTCTTTCAAACGTGGCATCGCAGTATCAGAGATGACGACCAGTGAAGGCGCTGACCGCACTGGCACAAAAATCCATTTTATGCCAGATGCTGAGATTTTTGAATCGATAGAATTCAATTTCGATATAATGTCGAAGCGCCTGCGTGAAATGGCGTTTTTGAATGGCGGTGTCAAAATCGTTCTGCGTCAGACATCTGAGCAGAAATGCCATTTGTTCGAGTATAGCGGTGGTATTGCCAGCTTTGTCGACTATCTCAACGAGACTAAAAATCCCATATTCAAAGAAGTTGTTGCCTTCAACCGTGAAAAAGATGGTGTTGTGGTCGACGTTGCCATGTCTTACAACGATGGTTATGCCGAGCAGTTTTATGCTTTCGTCAACAATATCAACACTATTGACGGTGGTACTCACGTAATCGGGTTTAGAGCGGCTTTGACCAAGGTTTTTAATAGATATTTAAAAGAAAACCCTGATTTGCTCGGCAAAGAAAAGGGTAAGCAGGCCGAAATCAAGCTCACTACAGAAGATACCCGCGAAGGTCTGATTGGTGTTCTCTCAATCAGGGTTCCAGAACCTCAGTTTGAAGGTCAGACCAAGGGCAAGCTCGGCAACTCCGAAGTACGTGGCATTGTTGATCAGATTGTCAGCGAAGTTCTCTATGATTATTTTGAGCAGAACCCACTGATTGCCCGTCCGTTAATGGACAAAATCCTGATTTCGATGAAGGCTCGCCTGGCAGCTCAGAAAGCGCGTGAGATGACCAGACGTAAAACCGCTCTCGAAGGCGGCTCATTACCCGGCAAACTGGCCGACTGTTCAGAGCGTGATCCGGCTCGCAGCGAACTGTTCATCGTCGAAGGTAATTCAGCGGGTGGTTCGGCCAAACAGGGTCGAGATCGCCGTATTCAGGCCATTCTACCGTTGCGCGGCAAGATTCTGAACGTCGAAAAAACCCGGCTTGAGCGGGTCATTTCGAGTGAAATAATTCAGGATCTGATCAATGCGATCGGAACTAATATTGGTGCAGAAGATTTTAACATCAGCAAGGCACGCTATCACAAGCTGGTTATCATGACAGACGCCGATGTTGATGGTTCTCACATCAGAACACTGCTTTTGACTTTCTTTTTCAGATACATGCCCGAGCTTATTCAGAAGGGCTATCTCTATATTGCGCAACCACCTTTGTATAAGCTGAAAAAGGGCAAAGTTGAAAAATACGCTTACACAGATGAAGAAAAAGACAAGATTATCGAAGTAGAATTTGGTGGTGCAGACAAGGTTACAATGCAGCGTTACAAAGGTCTTGGCGAAATGAACCCGGATCAGCTATGGGAAACCACAATGAATCCGGAAAGCCGCATTCTCAAACAAGTACGTGCCGATGACGAGACCGAGGCTGATCGCATCTTTTCGGTGCTGATGGGCGACAAGGTTGAACCGCGCCGTAACTTTATCACGCAATACGCCAAACTGGTTAAGAATCTGGATATTTAAGAAGGGGCCAATAGAATGGATACAAATAATGACAACATTCCTGTAGAGGAAAACGGCGGAGCTAACACACCTCCTCCCCCGCCACCTCCGATAGGGATCAAGTATGTAAATATTGAAGACGATATGAAGTCTTCTTATATCGACTATGCGATGAGCGTTATCATCGGACGAGCTCTGCCAGATGTGCGTGACGGTCTAAAACCTGTGCATCGCCGCATACTGTATGCGATGTTCGACCAGAACATCACCAGTAAACGCGCTTTCGTCAAATCGGCGAGAACAGTCGGTGAAGTTCTGGGTAAGTATCATCCGCATGGTGACTCAGCAGTTTATGACACCATGGTGCGTATGGCCCAGGATTTCAGTTTGCGCTACCCGCTGATTAACGGACATGGCAACTTTGGTTCGGTCGACGGTGATGAAGCAGCGGCAATGCGTTATACCGAAGCCCGTCTGCACGCTCTTGCCGAAGAACTTTTGCGCGACCTTGAGATGGAAACAGTTGACTGGATGCCGAACTTTGACGGTTCGCTCAATGAGCCGATTGTTCTGCCCAGCAAGTTTCCGAATCTTCTGGTGAATGGTTCGTCTGGTATCGCGGTTGGTATGGCTACCAACATGCCTTCTCATAACCTCGTTGAGGTGGTTAATGGCTTGATGGATCTTATTGATAACCCCGATATAACCATTGACGATCTGATGGTGCATATTCCCGGCCCGGATTTCCCGACCGGCGGCATTATCATGGGAACTGATGGGATTGAATCGGCGTTTAAAACAGGCCGTGGCAGTGTTGTGGTGCGTTCGGTCGTCGAAATAGAAGATCACGGCAAGGGTCGTGACCGCATCGTTGTTACAGAACTGCCTTATCAGGTTAATAAATCCAGACTGGTCAAGTCTATCGCTGATCTGATCAAAGACAAGAAGATAGACGGCATTACCGATCTGCGTGATGAATCGAGCCGCGAAGGTATGCGAGTTTGCATCGAACTGCGCAAGGGCGTTAACACTGATGTAATTCTTAACCAGCTTTACAAACACACCCAGATGCAGGCGTCTTTTGGCGTAATAAATCTGGTAATTGTTGATAACCGCCCTCTGGTACTTAATCTCAAGCAGATGATGGAATATTACATCGCTCATTGTCGCGAGATAATCAGACGCCGCACAATTTTTCAGCTGCGCAAAGCCGAAGAAAAGGCGCATATCCTCGAAGGTTTGAGCATAGCTCTCGATAATCTTGATGCGGTAATCAAGCTGATTAAAGAAGCCAAAGATCCTGTTGACGCTAAGCAGGGTTTAATGGACACCTTTATGCTCTCGGACAGGCAGGCCCAGGCAATTCTCGAAATGCGCCTGCAGAGACTGACCGGTCTCGAGCGCGACAAGATTATCGCTGAATATCATGAAACACTGGCTCTGATCCAGAGGCTCAAAGGCATTCTTGAGTCAGACAGCAAGGTCCGCGAAATCATCAAGGAAGAGCTTGCCGAAATCCGTGCCCGCTTTGGCGATGCCCGCCGCACTCTGATCACCAAAACGAGCGCAGAACGACTGAACTTTGAAGATCTGATGCAGGAAGAAGACATTATCATCACCATGACCAGAAGCGGTTATGTTAAGCGCATGTCTCCCGATGTTTTCCGGCAGATTGCCCGTGGCGGCAAGGGCAGCAACGTTATGGGCGTTAAAGAAGACGATGTGGTCGAACAGATGTTTCTGGCGACAACCCATTCGTTCCTGATGGTATTCACCTCGATCGGCAAGGTACATTGGATCAAGGGCCACCAGATACCCGAAGGCGGTAGAACCGCGAGTGGTCGCGCCATGGTCAACCTGTTGCAGATTGAAGAGAACGAAACCCTGACTGCAATTCTTCCGGTCAGGCATTTTGATACTACCCGGCGTCTGTTCATGGTTACCCGACGCGGTATCTGCAAGATGGTTATGCTCTCCGCCTTCTCGCGCCCGAAAGCGCGCGGCATCATTGCACTCAAACTTGACGAAGGTGATGAACTCATCAGCGTTAAGACTATTTTTGGCGGCGAGCAAGTTGTAATTGCCACTAAAAATGGTTATGCAATAAGGTTTGGCGAAGCCGAAGTCAGAGTGATGGGGCGTGTTACCCGTGGTGTTAAGGCTATCACCTTCAGGGAAAAAGACGACGAAGTCATCGGTATGGAAGTATTCAGTCAGCAGCGCGAAGAAGGCGAGTTGTCGCCGGTTCCTGCGGGCGATGCATTAGCTGTTTCCGATATCGAAGTCGAAGATAGTGACGATATCGTTGAAGAAGCTGAAATAATCGAAGAAGTTATCGATGACGTTATAGATGAAAACGCTCCTGTTCCCGAAGACGATGGACGCTACGAAGGTAAGGTGCTGACCGTGTCTGCTCTCGGTTTTGGCAAGCAGACTGATGTTAACAGCTATCGAGTAACTCATCGCGGTGGTAAAGGCGTTATTAATCTCAAGATCATGGATAAAACCGGCGAAGTACTCGCAATCAAGCGCATGTTTGAAAGCGATGAACTTATGCTTGTAACTACCAACGGCAAGGTTGTCAGACTCAACGTCGATACAATCAGAAATACCGGTCGGGCCGCTTCTGGAGTTAAACTGATAACACTGGACAAGGACGACAGGCTGATTTCGGTGGTAAGAATACCTGCTAAAGAAGAACAGGTCAACTAGATCAACACATCACAGGGGTTGTCCCAGCCGGGGCAGCCCCTGATTTTTACAGGTTATGGGAGCCTTGAGCCATGAGCGAAGAAAAAGTTGCAGTAAAACGCAAAAGAGTAAGGTTTTCGACCGAAATTATGTTTATTCTCTCGGTGGTGTTTTGTGTGGCTTTGTCGGTCATTTATCTGGTTCGCTATAACAATATTCGCAGTCTGCTGCAGCGCGAGACTGAACTGCGGGAGCGCATCGAGTCGCTTGAACGCGAAAACCGACAATTAAAACAAAGTCTCGATACTCTCTCAACACCAGAAGGCATAGAAAGACTGGCGCGTGAGCGTCTTGGTCTGGTTAAACCTGAAGAACTGGTGATTTACACAGTTAATGAAGATAATAGACCTGCGCCTGCTGCACCGCCAGCCAGCGGTTCATCCAGTTCAGTCAGCGGCGAGGACTAATGGTCTCGTTAAAAAATCATTGATTTTATTTTGTACATGTGTTATTCTCGTAATCGCGTTGGAGGAATGGCCGAGTGGTCGAAGGCGGCGGTCTTGAAAACCGTTGATCGAAAGGTCCGTGGGTTCGAATCCTACTTCCTCCGTTTGGCACACCTTGGAGAGATGGGTGAGTGGCTTAAACCAACAGTTTGCTAAACTGTCGTACTGGGTAACTGGTACCGGGGGTTCAAATCCCCCTCTCTCCGTGGTATAATTTTGCACCCGTAGCTCAGTTTGGATAGAGCACCAGATTGCGGATCTGGGGGCCAGAGGTTCGAGTCCTCTCGGGTGCGTTGTTTTTTTTGAGCAGATACATTTTTTCTTTTACCAACAGGTTTGAGTAAAAATGTTTTTTCTGTCCAGAAAAAGATATGGAAAGGTGGTCGAGTTGGTTTAAGGCGCACGCTTGGAAAGCGTGTGTAGGTTTACCCCTACCGCGGGTTCGAATCCCGCCCTTTCCGATGTCGTGCTAGGTGGAGGGCTCGGGGTCCTCTAACAACCGCAAATCCCCGTCGGCGGATTGAATCCCTGCCAGAGGGCATGGTTGGTGGTAACGGCCAGTTCTAGAAGCATTGAAGGATGGGTTCCACACGGCGAAAGTCCGTGAACTCCGCCAGGACCGGAAGGTAGCAACGGTAAACGATCGCTTTCGGGTGATGTGGCAGCGCCTGTCCGGAGCCTATAGTTCAGGATGCGTGCCATTGATTTTTGTTCGAGGGCAGGTGCACGACCTTAAAAAAAACCCGTTTTGCGGGTCTTTTTTTTTTGCCTGAAACATTGGTGTTTAGGGAAGATCTCGCACAAAGACATTTGGCCATGGATGGCATTATGCAGTTACGGCGCAACTGCCAAAACCACGAAGAATGTAAGGGATATTGTCATCTCGACCGCAGGGAGAGATCTCACTAACAAACACAGATTCCTCACCCTGTGAGCACTGCGGGATACGTGGCTCTAACGACCAAGGTCAGCCATAAGAGCCACCTAACATTCGTTCGGAATGACAGCAAATCGTGGCTTTGCGGCTTAGTGCGAGTAATTTTCTTTCTCTGGCTATATTTGTGCGGGTCTGACGGGATTGCTGGTGGTCTTGAATTCGTCAGATATTGCTGTTAAGCTGATGACTGAATAAAATGCATTGTCCAACTGGAGAAATCACATGTCAGCTCCCATTCGCCAGAACCTCTATCGTAAGTATCGCCCGCAGCGCTTCAGTGAACTTTCCGGGCAGGAACACATTTCTCGAACTATTCAGTCGGCAGTAGCGAGCGATCGTATTTCACATGCATACATGTTTTCAGGTCCGCGTGGAACCGGCAAAACCTCGGCTGCACGCCTGCTGGCCAAGATTTTGAATTGCCAGAACCTTGAGCAAAGCGCAGGTGGGTTGCCAGACTGTTGCCGCGTTTGTGATAACTGTCGGCGCATAGAAGATATGAACTTCATGGATATCATCGAAATCGATGCGGCCAGTAACAACGGTGTCGAAGACATCAGGCAGATGCGCGAGAAGGTCAAGTATCGTCCGGCCGAGGGTCGTTACAAGATTTACATCATCGACGAAGTTCACATGCTGTCTGGTTCTGCGTTTAATGCTTTCCTGAAAACTCTTGAAGAACCGCCTCCCAACGTTATTTTCGTGCTGGCGACTACTGATCCGCAGAAAGTTCCGGCGACGATTATTTCGCGCTGCCAGTGTTTTGACTTTCATTCGGTCTCGCGACGCACTATTCAGGCTCGCCTCGAAGAGATTGTAAAACTTGAGAGCGCTGAAGGCATTTTTCCAGCATTTGAGACTGAGGCGCTGGCAATGATAGCCGAATGTGCCCAGGGAGGATTCAGAGACGGTCTGAGCCTGCTTGATCAGATTGCTTCGTCGATCTCAGAACAGCCTGTAAAGCTTGAACATGTTCTCAAGCTTACGCGTCGTCTCAGCTATACTACGCTCAGAGAGGTAACCGGTGCGATTTTCGCGCATGATCTCGCTCAGCTCGTTAAATTGCTTAATGAGCTTTACTCACTGGGCTACGAACCGCTTACAATTGGCCGTGATCTGCTCGAATATCTGAGGCGTTGTATGATTCTTAAAATCGATGACGAAGCAAATCAGCAACTTGATCTGCCCGCCGAGCAGGCTATTGAGATCAGAAAACAGGTTGCCGGGCTACAGGTAAGATATCTGATTGGCGCTGTTTCGCGAGTAGAACGAGCTTTGATGAATATTCGCAGCTCCTTTCAAGCGCGAATCCTGCTTGAATCCGAGCTGATCAGACTTGGTCTCGGCGACGAAATCTTTTCCAGTGAAGCGCTGGAAAAGCGTATCGAGCAACTCGAACAAAAGGTGTCAGCACTGCGAAAAATTGCTGCCCGACCGGTAATGGCTGGCGTTCACGTTACGGTCCCACGTGCTGTCAGCGTTGATCCATCGACACCAGCGCTTCGGCCGGTTCAGCCTGCGGTCAGCCCGCGAATTTCTGCTCCACCGCCGCCTTTACCCGACAACGTTGTGCCAATGACTTCAAGACAGTCTGATCCTGTGCTGGATTTTAGAAACGCAGTTGCCAGAAGATCCAATGTGTGTCAGGCATTGCTGGTTAATGCCAGAGTAAAAAAGCCCGAAGACGGGGTTCTAATTATCGTTCTTGAGCAGGCTTTTGCTGCCGGCAAATTGAAGGAAGCTAAAAACATGAGTCTGCTGACAGAGGCTGCGAAGGAAGTCTTTGGCAATGTTGAGACGGTCAGTATCAGGGTTCCTGGCGCATCATCCGAGAGTTCACCACCTCCAGTCGATCATCGTGAGCAGATTGCGAAACTCGACGAACAGGCCAGGCAAAAGTTACTGCAGAAGCAGTCAATAGCCGATGCAATCGATGTTTTCGGCGGAGAAATTGTTGACCTCGAAGAGTGATTATCATAAAGTTGATAGCTGAAAAGAAAAAAAATCGGGCAACCGTTTTTTTTTTGCCTGAACGTTCACTATTAATCCTTTAACAACCTCTTATCAAGCCAGTCTGCCTGATAATATGGATGACTAAGAAGTGTACACAATATTCACGTGGAAAATGTGGAAAACTATGGGGAAAAGCATTAGAAGCGCACTTACTGCTGTGGAAAAATAAAAAAGCTACCCTCTTGACAAAGACTATTTAAGAGGTTTTAGAGCGGTTCTGAAAAATATATCGGCAAAAGACTTGCAAAACAAAAAAGCGATCATGTCAATACTGTGTACATAAAATCTGGGATATTTTTTTGTTTACATAATTCGGTGTACACTGTGTTATGTAAACCCTGACAATGTTTGTTTGCTGGTCTACTTCTGGGTGTGTACATAAAATAAAAAAACTTAATGGATTGTAGCCCGGTAGAGTTATCGGTAGTTTTTCTGGTTTTGTTAACACTTAAATCAGGCAGTCAAGTTTTTCTGTTTTAAGGAGCAGGAGCTATCTAGTTTTTGTTTTTTTGGTTACAATCTATAGAGTAGGTCTCATTGTCTAGATGAAGAACGTTTATACATACTCCGGACTGATCAGCAATCCGTTAAGCAGGGGGTGCAGTAATGCGTCGTAGATTATTGGGTGTGATGGTTCTTTTCATGGTTGCAGGGTTTGTTTTCACTTCTGGTAAGGTTTTTGCTGATACAGATTTTGACTTTTATTATCAGCGCATTGAAAAAGTTACGCAGATAAACAACCCCGAACCCAAAGGCTGGTGGGAAAAAACCAAGTCGCTGGTTAAATCTGGTGTAAACGCGGTTAAGAGAACCTGGGAAAGTACTGTGACCCGCAATTTTGCTCCTGGA
Organism: Candidatus Rifleibacteriota bacterium; assembly: GCA_018818125.1. Lineage (GTDB taxonomy): Bacteria > Muiribacteriota > Ozemobacteria > Ozemobacterales > Ozemobacteraceae > Rifleibacterium. The sequence continues at coordinate 17,169 of JAHISQ010000001.1, read as the reverse complement.
GAGGGTACAAAACGCTGGTATTCAGAAAAAGACCACAATATCGCCTACGATGTTAATCGCGTTAAAGTGAAGAGCGTTGAACATTTGCTCGAACTCATGGGTGTCAAGGATGAAAGTAAGCTTACCGACGGGCAAAAAGCGATGCTCGAAGTATACAAACACTCAACCTCACAGAATATCAAGGATCGCATGCAATACAGTTATCGTGACAGGATCAACGTGATTCTTTCTGATACTACTGGTTTCGATAATCCTGGCGAATACCCGAATGTGGAAAAGGATTTCTGGCCATACTCCAGCGGTTTCACGATACAGATGTCGAGTGGACGATATAACTGGCCTGGATCAGCTGAGTCTGCCTGTTCGACCTTTGTGCATGAATTTGCCCACTCGTTTGACCGCACAATCAAAGAAATCATTAAACCATACGGCAAGGATGGTTCTCACTATTGTAATGAACTTACCAAACCGCGCTCAGCCTTTGTCGAAGGCTGGGCCGAATTTAATGAAATGCTTGATTCAGCTGATAAAGTAAAGCAGATGAATAATTCAGTTTCACTTATCAAGCGCGAAGACAAAAACAAGGCTGGCGACTACACCAATGTTGAGCCAGAAACTCTATCTGCCGCCGAGCTTCTTTCGGTCGAAGGTATTAACGCTATAATTCTGCACCGGATTGCAACCGAAGTGACGGGTGGCAAGGACAAGGTTTTTAACGCCTTCACTTCAACCAGCTGGAAATTATTTCGTAGCCTTAAAACCATTACATCGCAACTTTGCAAACAGAATGATGATATTGCAGCCATTGCCAGGATAATTGATGAACAAACTCTAGGCAAGCTCTCCGACAAGGAATTTGAGAAATACATTGGTAGTTCTGATGCCGCAAAAGAGTTTCTTAAAAACCGCGGCCAGGCCACCGAAAATCAGGACGCTAAGGAAGTTACAGCTGGTAAAGTTGAAGCCAGTGGTAAGCCTCTTGAGATCGAAGTTAATACCGATGGCGGCAATCCGTTCAGCGTTAGATAAACTGTACAGTGCAACGGCGGGGAGTAAAATAGAAAAAAACTCCCCGTCGTTTCTCTTTTAGAAGCTTCTGTGCTGATAACAGTTTATGGTAAGCTATGCCCGAAGGGAACAATGCCATGTCTCTTCCGGGATCCGGCAAAAAGATTGTCGTTGTTTTGCTTCGCTGAAACTACATAGAATTTCGCGCAAAGACAGGTGTTTTTTATCAAGATAATGTTCTACTCATGCAGATATATTTTGATCGTAGGACTTTTGCTGCTGCTCAGTAATGACGTTGAAGCAGCTGATGTATATGCTTTGTTTAATTATCGCGACAAATCAGAAGTGCATTTGATCGTTTCGCTGCAAAGCCCTGCCAATCCCTTCGGCCAGCTGTTTTTTGCGCACTCGGCAACAGCGTTTCATATTGATGGACTCAACCGTTTTAAATTGACCTATTTTGATGAAACCGGCGATTATATGCCTATGCGTCGCCGCATATTTCGTCAAATATTCGATGGATTGCCGTCACATGCAGACTGGGGCAAGGGGCACGCCCAACATCAGGATCAGCGGGATCTGTTAATCCCTGACCAGTCGGGCAGATCAGTCTTTCGTAGTCGTGGTGCGCCTTTCAGCTCCGGTCCAGGTTTTCTGGCTAGTGAGCAGTCGGCCTTGCAAAAATTAGCTTCAGGCGAGGTAGAAATTTTGCCAGATAAAAACTGGTATGAGATATCCAATGACAGTTGGTATCAGACGTGGTTTACCAATAACGGCGAATATGGCTTGTCCTACATAATTGCCTATGATAGATGGGAAGAAAAGATTAATACCGTGCGTGATTCTATTTGGGGCGGGTTTCCACCGACAAAATTCGATGAACAGACAATCGGTAAATATGTCGACTATCGTCTGCGCCGTGCCAGTGTAGACGGTGCCATGGAACTTCTCACCGACTCGCGCGAGTTCGCGGTAGTGCTGAATCAGTCTGCCAGAACCGCTGTTTTTCAATATGACGACCTGCTGTCGGGATGTTGCAAAACTGCTATTTACAGCTGGTCTGGTAGCGCCCCAGGTGTCCTATACTCAGAAAATCAGATACTGGATCCCCAGGTAACATTCGAATCTCAGCATCAACAAAAGCGTTTCCCGGCAATTTTTAGTGGCAATCACCTGATTGTAATGGGCACAGACTTGTTGCACAGATGGCTGCAGATACATGGTTTACAACATGCAGATGCCGAATGCACAATGACACAGATGGTGCCTGGCCGCGATAGTCAAAGTGCATTTTTATATGTTTATTCGGCACCCAACAATTCGCTATACCGTTTTTATAATGATAATGGCACCAACATGGACTGGGAAGAACCACAAGTAACCCGGCTGGCATTCACGCCTTCTGCCATGACAGCTGATCACGAGGGTAATTTGATCTTGGGCAGTTTTTCTGTCTGGCCACAGTCGTTCACTGACGACGAAGATATTTTGATGTCGGTAGAAGCAATAAATCTGATGCCAAAACCGAAGGCTGCAAAAATGGTAAAAGGTACCATGTTGCTGACTCAACAACATTACTATAACATTTATCGTGCCAGTCCAGAAAGTATCGATCCGGTCTGGTCCGGCCGGCTTAATGTCGGCCGGCATTTTTACCAGTGCGAATTTGCAGTTGAAGACCAGCCAAAGGGGCCGCCCAGTGACGTTCGTGCGCTCATCAAGCTTGCTCGTCAGAGTGGTAACAGTCTAAGCACTCCGACTAGACAAAGCGAACGTCACCAGCCAGGCCAGTTTGTCATACCAGAGCAGGTGTTTCTGGCTGTCTCAAAGTAAGTCAGCTAAATTCCTTGATCAGCTCGTCTATCTCGGGGTCGTCAAATTTTTCGTCGGCGGCCTCTTTGATCAGATACACGAGCTTTTTCATCTCAAGTTCGCTGTGCGGGTTTTTGCCCTTATGCGAAATCTTTTCGGCTTCTTCCTGTAACAACTTCTTGATGAACTTTTCGCGTGTCGGACGATCTGAGATTACCTGATAAATCTTCTCAGCGAGCACTTCTGGCGATACCAACTTATAAGTACCGTCCTGAATTTGCCGGGAAATAACTTCGAGGCGCTGCATATGCACCAACTGCTGCTGCTGCATGATTTTAAGATTGTTTTCACCAGGACTTCTAATTGTAGAAGCCCCTTCAGCCTTATCACTGCCAGTAGTCTTGCCTTTCAAAGCGTCGTCAAAACCGCTTTTTTTGTCGACCGACTCTTTGGCCTTGGGCTTTGTTGTTATTATTATTCTTTTCCCAGGTCCCTGAATGGAATCAACCATGATGTTCTCCCTCGTAACTTCCTTGTTAAAAAGGCATATTTTTCCCTTATCCCAATTTAATTATCGTCAGCTTTGCCTGAAAAGTTTATAGCTGGAGCAAAAAAAACTTCCTCGCCGATGAACAGGTTTTTGTCGATATGCCTCGTAGAGAATAATTTTCTGGAGGCATGTCGTGCTATACCGCAACAGGTTGCTCGTCGCGTTTTTATGCGCATTTATCACCAGCCAGGCTGTGCCTGTTTTTGCTTCAATCGACCATTCAGGCCTTTTCTCAGAGGGGGAAAAAGCTTTCACTGCAAGCAACTTCAGCGCTGCTGCCGAGAACTTTGCCGCGGCACTTAAATATGCACCAGAAAATCTTCGGGCGCGTTTCAGATACGGCCAGGCATTGTTCTCGCTTAAGCGTTTTGCCGAAAGCCATAGCCAGTTTCAGGCAATTCTGCAGAATTCACCAAACAACATAATTGCTCGCGTTTATCTGGCCGAGAATCTAGTCGAGCTTAACCGCAATGATGATGCCAGAAGCCACCTTGAGTGGATACTTAAGGTGCAGCCTGGCCATGTGCGGGCCAACGAAATACTAAATTCGCTGAAAGCCGGCGTTTCGACAGTAACAAAACAGATGCCAGAACAGATTCCGCTTGATCAAAAGCCGCTGCCAGTGAAAAATTCAGACAAAACATTCGCCGACACCGGAAAAGAATTTAAACTGAGTCCATATGTTGCCAATTCGGGTGAAAAAACAGATAATCGGGCCAGAAAAATTAACAGACCAGCTCGAGAAAAACTTGCGGTGGCCGTAAAAATCCCACCAACAGCAGTTGCAGCTGCGGATTTCTCGCTTGAAAGCTTTTTGGCAAAAGCTCATAGTTCCTTTTTGATGAATCTGGAACTTGCTAAATTCTATATCGAAAGCGGTGATCTTGCTGCTGCCGCAACCAGTCTTAACAAGGCGATGCAGTTGGAGAGCAGCAACAGTAACAGTCGGCGTTTTCTTGAAATGCAGATTCTTACCAGCATGGTGCATATCTACAACCGTGATTTTAATAGCTTTGGTAAACAACTGGTTAATCTTAAGCCCATTCTTGGTAGCGAATCTTACAAGTCGTTTCTTGATATCTATAATCAGGGTTCTTCTCTTGGAAATAATTCTGATCAAGCCAGATTGGCTGCTGGTATTGCCATGGGTGCAAATCATCACGCTGTTGCGGCACGCCTTCTGCTTGAAGTGTTTGTTGAAAATCCTGATGACCAGCTGGTCGCGCATTTGCTTGCCGATGCCCAACTGCAGAGCTTAGATTATAAAGGCGCCGAGAATACACTTGTGCATCTCGCACGTAACAATCCAAACAATGCTGAAGCACATTTTAATCTTGCCAGATTCTATCTTACCGTGTTTTACCAGCCAGAACTTGCGCGCCGTTATGCAGTTCACGCTTCCTCTCTTAAGCCAGGAGATGCCAGAACGGATATTCTTCTTGGACTGGCTGACTACTCAGAAGGCAAAGTAAAAGAAGGCAGCGCGCGAATACAACAATTGCTGCCCCAGATAACTGATCCGGCTATGATCAACATCTGCCAGCAGATTCTTTGCGACAGCAAACAGGTTGATGCGGGTGGTAGACCAGTTGATTTTGCCAGCAATCTTGCTCTGCCTGGTGCTCCGCATGCCAACTTAAGCAGCTATCGACTGCCTGGTGAAGACTTCTTGCGTCAGGGTTCATTTTTGACCGCCATGAAATATTTTGCCGCTGCTCGCGATTCTGCCGAAATCGGCAGAACCTATCTTGGCATTGCATCAGCTCTTAACGCGGGTGGCGAAAGTGAACTGTCAGCGCTTGCTGCCGGTTATGGTCTTGGCGCCATGAATGCCGATCTGCAGCAGAATCCAGGTAATGGTCGCGCTCATCTATATACCGCTCTTTACTGGTTTGAACGCAACAATCAGGTCGCTGCCCGGCAGGCGATTAACCGTGGTCTGACCGGCAAATCAGACCAGGCAACCCGTCAGCGACTGACCGCAATGATGAATAATCTCGATTCCTGATCCAAAAAAGTAAAACTTTTCCTGCCCGCGCTGATGTACAGCCGGGCATTTTGTTTTTTGCGGACAAGTTGCATATAAATTAAGTTTTGGGGTTGCAATTTGTAGGGCTTTCTCATTATAATCTGCAGTTAAGATTCCAGATTGCCGGAGGATTCCAGATAATGGCCAAAACGATACTAGTGGCTGAAGACTCCTTGATGTTGCGAAAAGTCGCATGCTTTCCGCTCGAAAAAGCGGGCTACAAAGTTCTCGAGGCCAATAATGGCATCGAGGCGATCGAAGCGATGTCAAAGAATGAAGTAGATATCATCATAACCGACCTGAACATGCCCGGGATGGATGGTTTCGAGCTCATCACCCAGGTCAAGGAAAATGACAAATTCAAACACATACCAATCATCATTCTAACCACTGAAGGCAAAAAAGAGATGGTAATGAAAGGGCTCACCCTTGGTGCCAATTCATTTTTGCAGAAGCCAATCAAGCCAGATCTGATGCTTCAGGAAGTAGAACGACTTCTCGGTAAATCAACAGGAAAAGGAGGCTGATCATGTCGAGTTCAACAGCATTACTTGAGCAACTCAAAAATTCAGATCCTTCCCTGCGCCGCAAGGCCGTACGCGAGCTGGTCGGGTTTCCAGATCAGAAACCTGTTGTGGAAGCTCTATGTGAAGCTCTAGGCGACCCCAACAAGGGCGTTCAGAACATAACCATAGAGGCACTTGCTTCGATGAGGCACGTAAACACTGTTTATGGCCTGATTCCGGTGGTCAAAAGCTCAGATTTGAATACCAGAAACGCTGGTATGAGTATTCTGCGTAATCTCGGGCCGATGGCGATTCCGCCGCTCGTCGAAGCGCTGAGCGGATCAGAAGATGTTGACGAAATCATTCAGATTCTTGTTATTCTCGGTGATATTCGCTCGCTACTCGCTACCGATCATGTTATCAAATTCATCAACCACGAAGACGACAACATTAAAACCACTGCTGTCGAATCGCTGGGTAAGATTCAGGATCCCAAGGCTGTCGATATTCTTATGGAAACCTATAAGAACTCAGATATTCTCAAATACTCTGTGGTCGAGGCTCTTGGTAATATCTCAGTAGAAAAAGCCATGCCGGTAATCCTTGGCGCACTTGAATCAGCTGACATACTTGAATATTTTACCGCCATTGGAGCCCTTGGCTCTATGGAGGCAGTTTCTGGTATTGAGCCGCTTTTCGCCAAGCTGATAAAAGAAGAAGACAGTGGCACCCGCCGCCTCATCTTCAAGTCGCTGGCACAGATCGAAGAAGCCAATGCCGGTGCGCTTAAAAAGCTAGATCAGGCTGCGATTAAACCTATTCTGCTGGCGCTGATGGAAAATCAGGATGCTGCTGAATATCGTTATATGGTGCGCGTTGCCGCTTCATTTGGCGACGAAGCTTATGCCGGTTCGTTGATGAGTGGTCTCGAAAGCAATGACAGCGATATCGCTGACATCGCATTCGAAGGTATCATGAAAATTGGCAAAAAGGCGATTAAATGCGCTCTAGACCGTGTTGGGCGAGTTGAGCCGCCAGTGGCTGTGAAAATTCTTAGTTTTCTCGGTAATTGCACGTCAAGTGAAATTCCTGCCGCCATTTCGATGTTTGCCGCTAACCCGGATGATTCGATGAGGCAGGCTTTGGCGCTTACTCTTGGCGCTAATCCTTCTGATCAATCATACAATACCCTCAAAACCATGCTCGACGATGTTGACGAAATTGTGCGTCGAAATGTAGTTGCTGGTATCGCGAAAATGCTTGATTACGATGGGGCTCTTACCTCTCTGATCAACAAGTTTAAAGATATTAATGGCCATGTCAGGCGCGAAGCTTGTCTGTCCATGGCCAACTCAACTTCAAGTCAGTTGATTGAGCCCCTGTTCAACGTTGTAACAACAGAAGCCTATGGTGACGTGCGTGAAGCCGCCGCTTCGGTTTTAGCCCGACGCAAAGATCCGCAGATCACTAAAAGACTTCTTGATATGCTCGAAAGCGATAACTCACGCATTCGCGAAACCATTTCCCGCACCATCTGGCAGTGTGGTTCAACGCTTGCCGTCGATTCGCTGATTCAGAAGCTCAACGATAAAGAATGGCGTGTAGCTGTTAATTCATGTTTCTCACTAGAAAACATGAAAGATCTCAAATCGATCTTTCCGCTCAAGGAACTGCTCAAAAACGGTGACTGGCAGATCAGAATTGCTGCGCTTTCAGCTCTGCGGTCTTTCAAGAGCAAAGAACTTAAGCAGTTTTTCGTTCCGTTGCTTGCCGACGAAAACCCGCAGGTAGCCAAACTGGCTGTTGTTGCTCTAAGCGAACTTGGCGACAAGTCGCTTGATATCGATTTGCAGAAGCATATCAAGCACGCCCGCTGGGAAGTAAGATACCAGATCGTTAAAGCTCTGGGTACCATCAAAAGCCAGAGCAGCGTAAGCACCCTGATCCAGATGGTCGAAAAAGACGAGAGCAATGCCGTACGAGCCCGTGCCATACTTGCATTGGCCAAAATCGGCGACAAAAAGCCAACTGAAACCATAGTGAAAGTTCTTGATAATGAAGATCAGAACCTGATTATAGCCGCGATCAAATACTTCAAAGATAGCGGTGCCGATGGTGTTAATGGCCTTGAAAACAAGCTCAAAGACATTTTCCTGCGCGATGCCTGGATACGTAATTACTTTATTCAGACAGCCGCTCAGAACAGCTCAGAGCTCATCGAAAGGGTTCTCAAGTCTGTTGTGGCGCCCCGGCAAGTCAGATTGTTCGACCGCCTTAAAGCCCTTCCTGCCGAAGAAAAGGGAATCAATACTGAAGAAGCATTGGTTCTGCGCGATATCATCGCTGAAAAGTGTGGTGTCGAAATCAACGACAAAAAACAGCTTGAGCAGAAACTTGGCCGCAATCTGAGCCGTTTCTTCATTACTTCGTGGATTGAATATTATCACAACCTTAGATATGGCGCCGAAGAAGGCAGTGATCTGCTTGTCAGTCTCTATGATTCAATAACCAACCCGGCAACTGAATTCTTTGGAGAATCGGCACAGAGTAAGGTTCTGGTTTCTACGATCATACCTGAGCTCATCGAAACCCGCGTCAAAGACGGCAAAGACACCGTGCGCGTTCTCTGCTGTGGCACCTCGTTTGGCCCTGAAGCCTATTCAACTGCCATGAGTGTGCTCGAAGAAGTGCACTCAGACAAAGCTAGAGTGACTGTCACCGGCATTGATGTTTCGCACATCTGTCTTAATACCGCCAAGCGTGGTATTTATAAGCGCGAAATATTCAGACAGGTAGATCAGAAGTATCTCGACCTTTACTTCGAAGACGATCGTGGTGATCTGCGTGTAAAAGATGAAGTTAAGAACCTGGTTGAATTCAAGTTCACTAACACCGTTAATGCTGAGGCCATGGAACAGCTTGGCGAATACGATGTGGTGATCTGCCGCAACTTGTTCTCAGATTTCTCGCATAAAGCTAAAGAACGCATGGCTGAAAATATCTACAATATTCTTGTGCCGGGTGGCGTGTTGCTGATAGGCGGCAAAGAAACCCTTTACAACGTAACCAAGGCCTTCAGGCTGCAGACTTACGAAAAAGTGGTAGCATATCGCAAGCTTTAAGCTTAACAGCTGAAAACAGGGGTTCGCATAATGATTGCGAACCTCTTTTTTTTGTCTGTTGTTTCTGGTACAGTTACAGCAACGAATTTCGGGGAGACTTAATGATGCAAACACGCAAATACCTGTTTTTGATTCTGGTGCTGATTGGCACAATGACCTTTATTGGCTGTTTCGGCGGCGATTCAAAGGATTCCAGCCCGGTGGCGCCAAGCTCGTATGTTACGCTTAATGGCACTCTGACTGCACCAGACGAGATTGAATCATCGTTACTGGGAAGTAAGAACACTGATAGCGAGGTGCGCAGCAAATTTAAGACTGCCGGTATTTATGTTAACGGAGCTTTGATCAGCACCTTTGAACTTCTGGATATGCAATCCAATGCTGATTGGCCTCTAAAAATCGAGAATGTGCCTGAATCAGCCACCGGAAAATATATTATTGATGTGGTTGCCGGCCATATTACACTCAAATCAAGGGTGCGCGTCATCGAAATGTCTGAGTTTCGCATTAATCTCGAAACTACTGCCGCCGCCATGCTTGCTGAAGCAACTGGCCGCGAGCAGAACGAGTTACTTGCCACTTATTCTGCATTTGTAAACAGCCTCAAGAACGCGCTGGTCGCCGCCGCGAAGAAAACTGTAACTGTGCTGGCTGCTGGCAGTATAGTTAAGGACTCTGCTGTTTTAGCTGTCTTAGCTGATCAGAAGAAGCAGCTGGACACTATTGCCGACCTTAGCACTACCGCAAAATTTGCATATCTAAAACCAGCAACTGGCACTTTGCAGCTCGGAAACGATCTTGACGGTGATGGTAAGTATGATCTTTATGTAAAACCTAATTCCAGCGGTGAGCGTGTCAATTTTTACACCGCCCTGTCGAACAACACTTCTATGCGTGAAACCGTGACCAGCCTGGATGCTTATAGCGATGCCGCGTTACTTGCTGATTTTGCAGACCCGGCTCAGCTTAGCCAGATCCGCACCTTTGGGCCAGGAGCACCTCAAACCATTCTAGGGTTTTATTTCAAGAAGTCGGCTACTGGTGACCAGTATCTCAAAATGTATATTCATCGCATTGATATCGTTGAAGGCGACTGTGCCGGAGTTCTCGTCGAATACAGCTTTGTTGCAACAGCGACAACCGCAATCAGCAAGGGCCAGAAAACCTTGATGCATAAGGACTCTGCTTTGATCGAAGGCGCAGTTTATGCTACTAACTTTTTGACGGATTCTGATGAAAGCGCTGGGATGCTCAGCTTTATTAGCACTGAAAGCGGAATTGGAAGTACTGATGGCACTCGTATGGTTTTGGTGATGCAGGCTAAGCCCATCATTGATGAGTTTACAAGTGTACCCGAATGGCTCAACGGCGGCAACTACTACCCCAATACCAGTAAAAGTCTCACAAGCGAGCTTTTTTCAACAAGAACTCTCGAGACTGGTGATGTGTTTGCCGCTTATTTTCCGGCTACAAAGCATTATGCTCTGTTCAAAATAAACTCGATAGGTTCTGACCGCATTGTTGTCGATTACATTGTAAACGCCAGTGAAGACGAACGCCGTTTCAAATAGCTTTTCAGAACGTATGATTACAGGCTTGTAGTCCGTTTTATTGACGTTTCGAGGAAATTGCTGGTATGTTAGCAGTATGAACAAAGCCAGATTTTATGAGCAGACCGACAACGGATTGCTCTGTCTGTTGTGTCCGAACCACTGCCTGCTGCAACCTGGCAAGACCGGGCGCTGCCTGTCACGCGGCGCAACTGAAGATGGAAGCATGCAATTGCACAGTTACTCTAGAATTGTGGCTGCCAATGTTGATCCGATCGAAAAAAAACCGCTTTATCACGTGTTTCCCGGTCGCCCGATTTATTCAATCGGTTCTTATGGCTGTAATTTTCGTTGCCGGTTTTGTCAGAATGCCGATATTTCGCAGCATAAGCATGTTGGTAGCGAGCTGACTCCGAAGCAGCTGGTAGCCGAGGCAAAGAGCATAAAAGACAATATCGGTGTTGCCTTCACATACAATGAGCCGGGCATCTGGTTCGAGTATATCTGTGACTCGGCACCGCTGTTGCGTCAGGCTGGACTGCTGACAGTTATGGTTACCAATGGTTACCTGAACCCTGAACCGTGGGCCGAGCTGTGCCGGCATGTTGATGCCATGAATATCGATTTGAAGTCGTTCAACGCAGACTTTTACAAGAATATCTGTGGCGGCCAGCTTGAAACAGTAAAGAACAATATTGTGGCTGCTGTAAAAGCTGGTGTGCACGTTGAGGTAACGCATCTGGTGGTAACCGCTTTAAACGACGATATTGGCGAGTTTTCAACATTGGTCGATTGGCTGGCCAATCTGTCAGACCGTATTCCGTTGCATATTTCGCGTTATTTCCCCCGTCACCTGGAATCGGCCCCGCCGACTAAACCTGCACTGATCGCAAAGTTTGTTGAGGTAGCCGGGAAAAAGCTCAAGTTTGTTTATCCTGGTAATATTTCTGCCAGCCAGGATACGCTTTGTCCAGCCTGCAAAAGCGTGCTGATCAAGCGCAATGCTTACAATGTTCTGGTGAATTACCGTGGCACTACCTGCCAGTGTGGCGAAAAACTGCCGTTTATTGACGAATACAATCCGCGTCTGAAAATAGAAAGGAACACCTGATTTTGTCAGAAACCTCTGCAAAAAGCGACACACAAACCACTGGCCCCCGCCGTTTTGACTGGGGTCCACCTGCCAGTAACACTGCTGACAGCTTCAAAGACTGGCTGGTTTATTTTATTATCATAATTCTGCTCGCCGTTGGAGTTTGGACTTTGCTCGATATCAATGGGCGTCGCAGTGAACCTGCGGTCTCTGCACCTCGCTCAAAAGCTTCCCCTGCCGGCACGACAACGGCAAAAACAGCTGTCGCTACAGAACCCGTTGGCGCAGATGTTGTAACTCAACCAGAACAGCACTTTTATGTACAACTTGGTGCTTTTGCAGACGAAGCCTCGGCCCGAGAGGTTTTCAATCAACTTGAAGCTGAAAATTTTGGGCCAACTCTGGCCGAGCCAGACGAGCAGTTTGAGATATATCGCATCTTTGTCGGCCCATTCACCAGCGAAACTGCCGCTGAAGATGTTGCCGAAAAACTTAACGTTCTTGAGTTCAACTGTTTCGTAATTGAACAACCCTGAGTTTAATTTATTTGTAGATACCAGATCCTGGCGGCCAGATCCGGCCATAAACAGCTTTTGGATTTCTCTGTCATGCAAAACTTTCTCAGGCTTTGGCAGTATAATAAGTTAATTGTGATTCGGTGGAGTATTAAATTATGGCAAAATTGAGTTGTAATATTGTCGGAGTTTCAGGTCTGTTGCTTCTCTCTTTTGTTTTAGGTCTCTCGAACCCCGTGCTGGCACAGACGACCAATCCGTTCAGCGATAGTCGGATAACAATTTCCACTGAGGGAAAAAATGTCGATTTTGCGCTGAGCAACGCCAGTGCAGCATTAGAACTAACCGATGAAGAGAAGGAATTTTTGAGATTGCACCTGCTTCCGGTTTATTACCCGGTTTTGAAGCAATGTCTTGACGGCAAGGGAACTTTCACCGGCAAAAACGGTGGTTTGAGCGCTGCCAAGAATTTGTGCAGGAGCTTTTTCCCGAAAGGCAGTGGTAATTATTCACGCGACTTCGGCAACCCGGTCAGAATGCTGGATTGGGCCAGAAAATACTGCAAAGACGAAAAAATGTGCGCGGTCGTAACTTCTTCACAGCGGGGTGACGTTTATCTGACCGGCCCACTGCAGAAAAAAGACATTGATACCAATTTCATCTGTCTGATGACAAAAGGTCCGTATTATCATGCCAGCATGGTTGTTGACAGCGCCCCACCAGTAATGATTGAAGCTGTTGGTATTACTGCGAACCCTTCAGACACCACCAGTGACAAGGTACGCATGACTACCTGGTATGAGGAATTTGGCAGCTGGGCCGCTTATCGACTGGTAAGGCCAACCTTTGGTCAGCCAGCCAGCAAGGCGTCTGCTATTATCGAAAAAGCGGTCAGTTATGCCGAAGCACAACTTGGTAAGCCTTATGACTATGCGTTTTCAAATGGTGACGGCGACAAAGCCTTCTATTGCAGTGAGCTGGTTTATAAAGCTTACACGATTGGTGCCAGTTTCACGGGGCAGCTTGCCGAAAAGAACCCCGAGCGCGACAAGATTCTGGTTGCTTTGCATGCGGTAATAGACGGTCTTGAACCCAAGAATAAATATGAGCTGGCTGACAAAGTTATGAAATTTGCTATAGACTATAGTCATAGTCCGGATATTAACAAACTTCAGCAGTTTCTTATCGATGAGTTGATTCCAGACTGTAAATTGCTTGAGAAGGCTTTTCCTGACAAAGAGTCTCGCGACAAGCTGAATACGGTGTGTAACAAGATCAAGAGCAATGAAGGATTTGCCGGTTTTGCTGCCGCCAACAAGGCCTACGAAGAAGGTCAGAAGACTGGAAAATTCAAAGCTGGCTGGGGAATTGGCAAGCTTAGAGAGCTTAAGAGCAAGGCGTCAATCGGCATTTCCCTGCTGAAAGACATTGATAAACTGGGCAAAGAAAGTGGCGCCAGTCGCAAAGATCTACTTATGGTTCTGGGTAAAGTCTTTTTGCCGATTTATAAGAATCTTGGCACATTTGGTGAAGTAATTGGTGGCATGAGCAAAAATGAGATGGTTTCACTACCTCCTGGCATCCAGACAGTAGTGAAGATTGTCGACTGGGGAGTCAAAAAGCGTGAAGAGGTCAAAAAATGGCCGATTGTTGGCGGAATGCTTGCCGAACTGATGCCGGGCAACGGCGACGGAAAGATCAGAACAGACTTGACCAGCCCAAGCGATCTGGCTCAGGCCAGTCCTGATTTTACCATCAATTATCCCTGATCACTCGCTGGACGTTTCCTTCAATCCCCTCGTTTTGTGGCAGAAGAGAAGTTTACTTTTTGTTTGCTTTTGTAAATGCCTTTATTGCGCAAACAGGCTTTCGGGTCTATAATACTTCCAGTAGGAAATAACGACTGTTGCCTTGTTAAAAGGGCAGCAGTTGTTTTACTTTATCAGACAACATAGCAGGGCAGGGAAATTGTCTAAATCACGCAAATTTGTCGACATGGGCAAATCCTATTTGAATGATCTCATTCACTGGTTAAGCTTTAATAATGAAATCAGCCACATTGTTGATAAGCTTAACCAGACGCTCGAAGAACCTCTGGTTAAACTCGGGCATCGTCACGTTTCGCATCCTGGTGGGTTTTCTCGCGAGTTTGTCAGGCGTCGCCTGACCATGGCTGAAGCATATATTATCATAACAAAGGTTCACAACCCGGAATGCGTTGAAACTCGCCTGCAGGCGTTGCGTACGCTGACGGAACAGTCTATGCACGCCAAGACTATCACCATGCCTATTAATACGGCCAGAGTTCAAATTTTCCTGATAAAAGAGGCTTTAAAGGCTCAGGGAGATCGTCGCCGGCAGATGGAATTAGTAGCGGATTTTGGTCGAGCCTCTTTTGGCAATGAATCCGTAATTCGAGGGTTTCTTAAAGATCATGGATTGATCGAGGTTCCAGAGGAAGGAAAACCTCTTAAAGCTTTGAATCTAGGTTGGGATGACCATGTTCACGACTCCATGACCGAGGGCCGTAAAACGCCAACCCGTGTTCTCATTGATGCTTTTGTAAAGGGGTTGTCACGGATAACCCTTCTTTACAACTCTGTTGGTGAAGAGCACATTATCAGTGAAGCAATCGTTGCCGGCGAGATTCTCGGAATTTCAGTTGAGATAGGCATTGAATTCAGTGTTGGGCCTGGCGGAAGTCGCAGACACTATATCTATGTTCCGCCTGTTTTCAGAAGGAGTCGTGATCTTCATGCTTTTTTTAAAGAGCACGAGACTGCCTTTATCAGGTTCAGAGAGGGATTGCAGAAAAATATTGAGAACAGGTACCGATCTATTGTTTCGGTCATCAGACAGTTTAATGAGACACACCTGCCAAAGCTTAACGAAGATTTTACCAGTGATAGTCCGTGCTGGTTTGCGCCATTGGAAGAAGCGGAACTTCAGAAAATTGTTGCATATGGACAGCCCTCGCGCGAACATCTCGGTGAACTTTTGTTCGAACGTTTTAGCGTAGTTTTTCTTAACCGGGTGCTTTTTTTCAAAGTCCAGAGTATGGCTGCAGAAAAGCGTTTTCGCAGAGGCAATTTCAGCCAATGGGAACTGGACACTGTTCACGCGCACTATCATGAATGCAGGCAGATCTACATTCATCTTTCACGAGCTGATCTGGCAGATAAATATCTGGCTTCACGCAGTTCGGTCGACTATGACAGCTCATTTGAAGCAGAACTGCCACTCCTCAAAACGTTGCGTGATCTTCCCGGCAAGGTTATTTTGATACACCCCGTTGCCCTTGGACTAAAAAATGCAATTAAGCATGTTATTGAATTTGCCCCCTATATCACCCATCTTGAAACAATGAATCTACGTGACAGCGCCGCAAGAAACCCTTCTGATCTCATTGTCTTCAATAAATTTGTTTTTATTCTTAATAACAGGCCGGTAAGTGAAATACATGAGTTTCTTGAGCAGCAGGACATCACAGGTATTTCAGCAGAAGCAGTTGAAAATGCCCGCAATATAACCGAAACCCGGGCAATCATTCCAATCTGCGGTAGCGATTCAAGCGGTCGTAACAAGCTGATTCCCGGCATGGGCTTTATCAGAACATCAATGATTTCGCCTGCGATTAAAAAGCGCTTTCTGGAAAAGCATTTTGTTCTGCCCCTGCCTATCAGCAAGTTGATTCTCAATCAGGGCAAATGGTCGAAAGAACTGCCTCATGAAGACAGTGATCACGAAACCATTATATGCATGGGCAAGCAATTGCCACCTCTTCTCAACAAGGTTGGCGACGAAAGAGACGTTGAATTGATCAAGTTTTCACGTTTCTGGCGCTACCTCAATCCTGACCTCAAAAACCTGTTCAGGTTGACTACCGGGTTTTCGTTTGCTCTTTACTGGATGATCATGTTTCAATTTGACGCTGATATACTTACTGGCGCAATTTTCGCAGCGCTCTGGTTTTTGATTACTTTTTCCAGAAATGTTCTCGTCGATCTCATTGCTTCTTCGGGTACCGATTTCAAGAGATGGAGTCTCCACAACGTCAACTTTGATAACGCTTATCAGTCACTTTTCTGGACAGGGTTCAGCGTACCTATATTGGGGTTGGTAAAGAATAACTTTGACACTGTGTGGCCTTATCTTAAATCGGGAATGCTTTTTGAAAGTTCCAAATTTTTCTGCATCTGTATTGCCAACGGCATTTATATTTCGACGCACAATCGTCTGCGTAATTTTGATCGTAAAGTTATCAAGGCTAATTTTTTCAGATCGGTGCTGTCCTGGCCAATTGCTACGGCTTTTGCGCCAGCTGGTAATCTGCTCGGCGTTCCAAGCATTGTTCAGGCTAAATTCTGGTCTGATGTTGTTGCCGGATTTATCGAAGGCAGTGGTAAATTCAGTCAGCGCTTCACTTTGCGTAAGCGTGACCTTACCGAGATTTTTCCTCGACTTTATTCTGAAGACCGTAACGAACGTATTACTGCCATGCTCGACGTTTTATATATATGGGCTAGAGCCCCACGGGGAAAAACCTGTCTGCGATTGCTGCTGCTTAATAAACCGTCACTGGGTGAAATGGTCTGGCGCCGTCACCGTGAAACACCTGAAGAAACTCAGATCAGAGCAAAACGCTACCGGGCACTTTTTTATCGACTGCTTGAGTTATACAGTTTTGCCGGGGTTTTGAGTATTCTTACCGAATACGCCCTGCGCAACTTTTCCGGGCACGATGCATTGGAGCTGAGTCTACTTATTGGTAGAGAATCAGAGGATTTTCTGGCATGGCTGAAAGCTCTCGAAAAGCGCCTTCCCCCTGAAGACACGACAGCTGTCATTGGGGGCTGAATATTCCCCCCTGAAATAGCGATGGGAAATTGAAAAACCTTCCGGAATGTGATTTAGTAAAGGTTACAAGGCCATAACTTCATCACCCGAAAGGTTTTCAATGAAAAATATATCATCTCCGCTGCTT
>JAHISQ010000025.1 GCA_018818125.1 Candidatus Rifleibacteriota bacterium | reverse complement strand
GCACGATTGCCGGAGTTGACATCAACTTTGAAAACGTCGAACCCATACGCCGCGATATGCGCGTTGTAGTTACAAGCGTAGAGCCAAAAGAGGGGGTGCCGGCCACATTCAAGCCTGGACAGACAGCACGCGTCTTTATTCGCCAGGGTGGGAAAGATATTGTGCCATACGTCGATGTTATCAGCGTAAACTATCGAGCCGAAGCCTACATTTCAGGTGTTATCACCGGTTACGACATCAATGTTTACGTAGTTAACATGAGCGAAGGCTACTATCAGGTCCTTTCAGAAGTTTTCAAGGTTCAGGAAGACGGCAACTCTGCCTTCACCTACAACGTGACACTGAAAAGCTAGAAAAATATCGAACAAAAAAGGTCTGGTTTGCCACCAGACCTTTTTTTTTGTCAAAATTGCATGCAGTCAGCTAAATCAATTCTGAAGTGGATTCGAATAATCGCAGCGACAGACAAAACTCAAGGTAAGTTCGTTTCTCATGGGCAGTAATTAGATCAGATAAGCAGCTTTTTTGCGTAGAGCGCCGCATCAGTTTCAGCATACTGGGTCAGGATAATATCAACATGGCGCTTGGCACCTTCTTTGTCACCGCGTTTTTTGCAGATTGCCGCAAGCTGGTAATGAGCGTTATCCACATATTCGCAATTAGGATATTGCTCGATCAGGCGGTTAAATTCAGCGACAGCTTCATCAAGCTTGCCTTTATCCATGAGTTTTTTGCCGTTAAAATAACATTCATCGGCAATCTCAGTCGGCCCCTTCCCCATCTCACGGCTCAGCTCGACGTATTCATCCTTGCCAAAATAAGCGGCATCACTGTCGGGGTAAGTGTCAAGCAGATATTCATACCAGCTCAACGCACGCTGCTGCTGCCCCTTGCTTAGAGCAATCTTGGCGAGGTTGTAACACGCGTTGTCAGCCAGGTCACTGTTTGGGAAATCTTTTACAAAAGCTCTAAAAATCTCTTCTGCCTTGTCAACTTCACCCTGCCTGAAGGCGGCAATGCCAGAATCCATAAATTTCTTTTCATCTGAGGCCATATCAAATCTCCTTGCTGAGGTATTTTGCGATAAATCGGTCACGAAACTCCAAAAAACGCCCGGCGATCAGAGCCTGACGAATTTCATTCATAAGATTAATCATAAATGTAACATTATGCAAACTTGCCATGCGCAGTCCAAGAATTTCGCGGGCCTTGAACAGGTGGCGCAGATAACCGCGCGAAAAAGTGCGGCAGGCATAGCAGCTGCAATCTTCATCGATCGGCTGGTCGGAAAGCTGCCAGCACGCATTGAGCAAACTTATGCGACCATTGCGCGTAAACACGGTCGCATGCCGGGCGATACGCGTCGGATGCACACAGTCAAACATATCTATGCCGCGTTCAACTCCAGCCAGCAGGTCTTCTGGAGTGCCAACACCCATAAGATAGCGCGGCAGATGGGTTGGCATATGCGGCATCATTCCATCGAGCATTTCTATCATCAGAGGCTTTGGCTCGCCAACCGACAAACCGCCGATTGCCAGACCTTCAAAGCCGATTTCAGCGGTGCGCTCTATTGATTCCAGCCTCAACGGCAGATACATCGAGCCCTGCACTATGCCAAAAAGAGCCTGACCATTGCGCATATGCGTATGATCAACGCGACAGCGCTTTGCCCATGCCACCGATCTTTCCATGGCCGAGCGTGCCCGATCTATTTCGGCCGGGTAAGAGCAACATTCATCGAAAACCATGATTATCTCTGAGCCGATTGAACGTTGGATGCGCATTGACTCTTCCGGGGTCAGCCAGTGTTTAGAGCCGTCCAGATGCGACGAGAACTCTACACCGTCATCAGAAATCTTGTTGAGTTTTTTCAGAGAGAAAACCTGAAACCCACCAGAATCGGTAAGCATCGGGCGATCCCAGCCCATCATGTTGTGCAGACCGCCAAAATGATCGAGCACTTTGGTGCCGGGGCGCAACATCAAATGATAGGTGTTGCCAAGAATTATACTCGTATCGGCGGTTATAAGGTCTTCCGGACTAAGCGTTTTAACCGTGCCGGCAGTGCCGACCGGCATAAATACAGGTGTTTTGATCTGACCACGACGCGTATTGATAACGCCAGCCCGACCAAGGCATTCTTCTGATTTATGTTCGACAGTAAAACTGAATTCTGTGTTGTTCATAGTAGTAACATTGAGTCACCGAAACTGTAGAATCGGTATTCCTTTGCTATGGCTTCTTCATAAAGTTCGAGAACTTTCTCTCGTCCGCAAAAAGCGGCTACCAAAACGATCAGGGTCGAACGCGGCAAATGAAAATTAGTAATAAAGCGATCTACCGCCTTAAACTGGTAGCCAGGAGTAATAAAACAGTCTGTTGACTGCCAGCCGGCTTTAAGCTTACCAGACTCATCAATAGCAGATTCGAGAGTACGCACACTTGTGGTGCCACACGCCCACACCCGTCGACCTGCTTCTCTGGTCTGTCTGAAAAGCTCGACCGTCTTTTCCGGCACATAAAAAATTTCTTCATGCATGTGATGATCGCTGATGATATCACTCTCGATCGGCTTGAATGTGCCAAGTCCAACATGCAGAACGACCTCGGCAATCTCTACCTGCTTGCGGGCAAGCGCATCAAAGACATGTTTTTCAAAATGCAGACCAGCGGTAGGCGCTGCAATCGAACCCTCAAGTGACGAATATACGGTCTGATAACGATCGGGAGAACTTTCGCGCGAAGTAATATATGGCGGCAGCGGCATTTCGCCAAACTCACGAAACACCGGCAGAATATCTGCGCCATCGGTCGCTCGCAAAACTCGCAAACCAGATTCAAGAACTTCCAGAACCTCAACGGTGCGACCGCCAGGCAGATTGTGAAACCGACCCGGCCTAAACTTGCGACCTGGACGCACCATAGCTTCAAAGCGATTATTTTCGAGTTCTTTGACAAAAAGAATCTCATAACCATTACCGCCCCGCTCATCTCCCACCGTAAATATGCGCGCAGGAATAACCTTAGAGCTATTAAGAATCAGCAAATCGCCGGGCGAAAAATACTCGACAATGTCAGAAAACTGGCGATGCTCTACCCTGTCAGTTTTGCGATCATATACGAGCAGACGCGAAGCAGAACGGCAGGCAGCCGGCGTCTGCGCGATCAGGTGTTCAGGCAAAACAAAGTCAAACAACTCAGTTTTCATCTGTGTTTCCCGAACCTGTCTTTTCTTCATGCTCTACTGGCGAAGTAAAACTTGCGACCAGCTCGACAGCAGCCAGATCAGAAAAATGACTGGCGCCGATTTCCATAGCCTTATCGCGATATGGCAAAAAATAGCTGATTTTGTCGATATAACGAGCTTCACCTGGTAACGAAGCATTTCGAAATTTGACCTGATAGCTTTCGAACCCTTTAACCAGAGTGAACAGCTCCGCCAGCGAAAAATCCGTCTGGATATGCTCAAAAGCCTGGCTGATAATCTGCGGCAACTTGACAACAAAGCCGGGCTTCATTACCTTTTCGAGTAAAACCTTGATAAACTGCTGCTGGCGCTTGATTCGCCCAAGATCAGCGGCAGCATCGGCGCGAAAGCGCACGTAGTTTAGTGCCTGCCGACCATCAAGCTGGTTTTTGCCAACGTCAAAATGGATATGCACCTTGCCCCAGTTGTCGTCATAATTCATGGGCTTGTCGATATCGATTTCGATGCCACCCATAACGTCTATGATATTTATAAAGCCCTGAAAATCGACTGCTACGTAACGACTTATTTGAATATTTAAAAGATCTTCGAGCAACGAGCGCAGCGCACTCTGCCCATAACGCGGCAATATCTCATTGATTTTGCGGGCACGACCACTAATCAAAACCCTGGTGTCGCGAGGAATTGAAAGCATGCTCACACGTGCCTTGGCCGGATTAATTCCGAGCACGAACATCGTGTCAGCCCGGTGTGTGCCCTCTACCGAATCGACCCCAAGCACAAGAACATTGATATTGCCTATTCTTCCATAACCACCGGTTTCGATACTCATTTCAGTCCAGTTGGCACCAGCTGGCGCAGAAATACTGCTGAAAAGCCACTTGTTGATAACGCCGGCAAAAAACACCAGCGCCAGAACGACAAAAGCCAGTTCAAACAAAAATCCGCCAGCGCGCAGTCGCAACCGGCAGCCCGAGCATTCTTGGTTGTAAATATGCAGTGCTGTCATGACAGTGCTATCTTATCAAAGGCCAGCAGCAAACTCCAGCATTAATTATACTAATCCCATGAGAAATAAACATACTCGCACGAAGCCACAAAGCCACAAAGAAATTATTTTCGCATTCTTTGTGGCTTCGTGTCTCTGTGCGAAATCTCCTTAGCCCTGGCTTTTTGACCACGGATGGTCTTATGCAGTTGCGCCACAGGATAGAAGCGCAACTGTTTGCCTACAGCTGCGATTACGTGAATCCCTTTTAGGATTAGAAAAACCTGATCAGTGCCCCATGATAGATTTTCGTTTAAGTTCGAGCACCCTTTTAAAACGCTCATTGAGGGACATTGAGGCCTGCCGCAGACTATCACGCTCAACAATGGCGCGCGAAGGCTCAAGCGTGTCGGCAACTACCAGAACTTTACCGAGTAAAGGCGCATCCTCTGCCGGAAAAGTGTGCCAGCGCACAGCACTGACAATGGCCGGATTAATCTCAGGTAGCCAATAGAGCAGAAAGCCTGCAGCTGCAGCGCCATGCGCCAACATCGGCAGGGCTCGCTCAGCCTCACTCAGTCTAGTTCGGCATAATTCGGCATATCTAAAAATCTCTGAGGAACCGGCACCTCTGAACAAATCATGCGTCAGACCGGCCAACATACAGGTGCGGGGATCAAGGCCGGCCTCCAGACCATATTTAACGCTCAGAGACGCCACAGACATTATGTGGTCTACCAGACCATCAGGCAATTGCCGCAGGTGACCAGCAATAACTTCAAGCCAGTGCAGATAAGGGTTGCCAAGGGAGTCATAATGGTCGTTAAGCAGAATATGAAAAAGCACTTCTGGTGCAAGCTGCAAATCACCAAAATCATGCTTCTGCAGCTTCGCCCTGATATCGGAAGCTGAAATCTGCGAGGGCTCGCATTCAGCCCAATGAAGCCGCACATTCGCAGCGGGCGATGTGCGGTCATAGCCTGGGCGTTCAACAACAATAAACTCGATCATGCTGGCGAGACGTTCGATTTCGCGCCAGGTGTGCAGCTCAGCCAGAGAATCACCGCCGATCAGCAAAAAAAACTGGCAATCGCCATGTCTTTGTTGAAGCGCGGCAACGGTTCTGACCGTGTAGGAAGCACCACCCAGCTCTTCTTCGATATCGCAGACCTGCAAACCGACATAATCGGCAATAGCAGCCTGAAGCAGCTCGCGTCGAGCCGGATAATCGAGCAGAGTTTCATCAGGTTTATGTACAGGCCGAAACACTGGTATAAACCAGATTTCGTCAAGCTGATACTGTTGCTGTGCAGCCAAAGCAATCTGAATATGCTGCAGGTGGACCGGATTAAAACTGCCACCTAGAACACCGATTCTCAAATTAAAAGAACTCCCGATAGGTGAATTCCATTTCGCCAATGGTAAAGACTTCATCTTCTTCGGCATCGAGTCCGGCCAGTTCATCAATAAAACCAATTTTTTTGAGTTTGTGCCTGAAAATAGCAATAGCTTCGTCGCTGGTAAAGTCAGTCATGGCGACCAGACGCTCAATTTCTGGACCGGTGACCAGCCATTGCCCTTCTGAAACATGCTCTATGTGGTATGCCTCGATGAACTCATAAAGCTTTTCCGATTCATTGCCAGCAATCTGCACTGGCTCGCGAAGCTCATGGAGCTGCTGACAGACATATTTGAGGAGCTCATCAATGCCTTCGTGGGTCGCTCCAGAAACAGCAAAAACTTTAATGCCACGCGCTTCAAGTGCCTCTTTAAACTCAGGAAACAACTCGCGCGAATCTGGCAAATCCATTTTGTTGGCAACAACAACCACGTTTTTTTCGGCAAGCTCATGAGAGAACTCTCTCAGTTCAGACATTATAACGTCGTAGTTGCTGGTAATATTTTCCATATCAAGCTGACTGACATCAACAAGATGCAGCAACAGTCTGGTGCGCTCGATATGCCTGAGGAACTGCGTGCCGAGACCGGCGCCGTCATGGGCACCCTCGATAAGGCCAGGAATATCAGCCATGCAAAAAGACGGAAGGCCTTCCGGCTTAACGATACCAAGAACAGGATTAAGAGTGGTGAAAGGATAGTCGGCCACCTTGGGGCGCGCGTTGCTTACCGAGCGCAGGAAGGTCGATTTGCCGGCATTCGGCAGACCTACTAGTCCGACATCGGCGAGCAATTTAAGTTCAAGACGAATATTCAGACTTTTTCCGGGTTCGCCTTTTTCGGCAATGCGAGGCGTTCGACGCACAGCGGAAACAAAGCGGGCATTACCAAAACCGCCGCGACCGCCACGGGCAAGCACAACTTGTTGGCCCTTGTGGTCAAGATCACACAACAACTGGCCGCTTTCCTGATCGTAAATTAGAGTGCCAACCGGCACCTTGATTACAAGATCTTTGCCGCTGATGCCGATCATATCGCGTGGTTGACCGTGATCGCCGTTTGCAGCGACATATTTGCGCACAAAGCTCAGCTCATAAAGAGTGGTGAGATCGTCAGTAGCCTCAAAAATAAGACTGCCACCACGACCACCGTCGCCACCAGATGGGCCACCCATCGGCACGAATTTTTCGCGCCTGAACGCAACGACACCGTTGCCGCCACTTCCCGAAGAGACCTGTATTGTAACTTCATCAACGAATTTCATAGGTTGCGATTGTAGCACGAAACCAGCCAACAAGCCACACATTTAGCACGATAGATGAGAATGCTTCATTTTGTCTCTTCTTAACAATTCGAAATTGCCCAACATTCTTTATCTCACTGCTTTGACTAATCGCGCTTATGCTCACATGTATATATGAATACTCGCCCGCCATAAGAAAGAACAGTCTGACATAACCCTAAAGTCAGGCCTAAATCATCTGATCGCTTCAGACTCGTAGTGGATAAGCACACACACCTGTGGCATAAAGACTAATCTCATACAGAACTCGCAGAGTTATAAGGATTGCAAAAAACACCAGACTTCAGTAAACTTATTTCCTGCCACACATTTTTGCCTGTGCAATCCGTGCAATCTGCGGACAAAGCCCTCTTTTAACTGCCTATTAATATTTTTGCAAAACATTTGACTCAGCCGTAGCTCAGATGCTACTCTTTACCGTGTTATTTTTTTCACAAATCTACTGCTACAAATGCGGAGGCTGCTGATGAAGGTTCCTCTTCTAGATCTCAAACCACAATATGCTCAAATCAAAGATAAAGTAATACCTGAAATTCTTGATATAATCGAAAATCAGGCATTCATTCTCGGGCCCCGCGTAGAAAAGTTAGAAAGCGAAATGTCTCAATATATTGGCAGCAAGCACGCCCTCGGATGCTCATCCGGCACCGACGCGCTGCTGCTTGCTCTTATGGCTCTCGATATTGGTCAGGGCGACGAAGTAATCACCACGCCATACACCTTTTTCGCCACAGCCGGCTCTATTGCCAGAGTTGGCGCGATTGCACGCTTTGTCGATATCGAGCCAGACACCTATCTGATGCGCGTCGATCAGATAGAAAAAGCTATCACTCCTAAAACCAAAGCTATTATGCCGGTACATTTGTTCGGCCAGTGCGTAGATATGAAACCGCTTATGGATATTGCCAAAAAGCACAATCTGCGCGTAATCGAAGATGCCTGCCAGGCAATCGGCTCAAAATATGATGGCATACAAGCTGGCGCATTCGGAGATGCCGGTTGTTTCAGCTTTTTCCCAAGCAAAAATCTCGGCTGTTTTGGCGATGCCGGCCTGTGCTCAACCAACAACAGCGCACTGCAGGATCGCCTCAAAGGCCTGCGCGTGCATGGCGGCATAGTTCAGTATCATCACCAGGAAGTTGGCCTTAATGCTAGAATTGATGCGTTACAGGCTGCTGTAGTTTCAGTTAAACTTCCCTATCTCGCGGGTTGGACCGAAGGTCGTCGCCGCAACGCCAGCCTTTATAACAAGCTGTTTGCCGGCAATTCAAAAGTTACAACTCCGATCGAAAAGCCGGGCCGTTTTCATATTTACAACCAGTATGTGATTCGTGTCGAGAATCGCGATGCGCTCAAAGCCCATCTTGGCGAAAAGAGCATCGGCTGTTCAGTTTATTATCCGCTTTCGCTCCACCAGCAGAATTGCTTCGCTAATCTCGGATACCGGCAGGGAGATTTCCCGGAATCTGAACGAGCTGCCAACACAACACTTGCGTTGCCAATTTATCCTGAGCTGAGCGAAGAGCAGATTCGCTACGTAGCCGAAACCATTAACGCCTTCACTGTCGCCTGAACGGCCAGCACGCTGCCGAAAGAATTCTACTAAGTTATTTCCTGATAGCTGTCGATTACTTGAGAAGCTAATAAAAATAGATAGTTTTATCAGGAGGCGGCAGCAATGGTTCAGGAGAGCCTGATTGAAGGCATTGTCAGAAGTTTTCGCAAAAATGCAGGTTGGGCAACCGTAATTGTTGGGCTGTCAGTGATTTTTTCGGTTCTTTTGAACCGGTATATCCCAACCGTTTATCAAAGCGAGTCGCTGTTGCGCGTTATGACCACTGAAGCTGGTCATGACTTGAGCATTGCTGCTTCTATGCAGGGAATCCTCTCGCAAAAGCCGATTATTGCCGAGATCGCCGAAAAAAGTGGTCTAAGCGAAAACGAGATCAGACGCGAAGATATTATATCGCTGACCGATCATGGTCCAGGCCTGGTAAAGCTCACTGTGCGACACGAGAATCCGGTTCTGCTCAAGGAACTTGGTAGCGCCATCATACAAGTCCTTTCTGACCACTTTCTCGGCTATAATTCAGAAGCACAGGAATTCGAAATAAAAGCCCTTAAAAAGAAGCTTTCGCATCTAGGAACAACTATCGTCGATATCAGACAGGAAATCACCAGTGCTGCCACAGTTACCAGCAGCACAGTTGACGACAGCACTCTGGTGTTGGAAAACCTTCTTCACCAGCTTGAAGAAAAGATTGACATCAATGGTCGCCGCCTTCAGACGACGCCAAAAGAAGTGTTCTATTACCAGGAAGAAGAGACTCCTGAATACAAGAAACTGAACAGTCAGCTGCGCGCCGAGCGCAATGAACTGGCAGAACTTTTCAAGAGTTATAAAGGAAAACACCCGCGCGTCCTCGCCTGCCAGAACCGTATAAGCGAACTGGAAGGCAACCTGAAAAAAAACCGCAGCAAAGTTAAAAAGAACAAGTCAAACTCTGAATACGTCGCACTGTCGGCCGAAATCGCCAGCGACCGCGAAAAACTTGAGCAGGTTAGTGCCGAACTCGGAAAACAGGCTCGGCACAATGCTGTCACAGCCAATAATGGCGAAAACGCAGCAGAAACACTTGCCCTCAGAATTAAAACACTTGAAGAGCTTCAGCGCAAAACCTTGGTGGAGCTCGAAGAAACTAAAATTGCCCAGAACACTTCTGCTGGCCGCATCAATGTACTCAAAAAAGATGCACGCCCACCTCAGGCGGTTGGATTCACCTCGCTTCAGCGCGATTGCATTGCTCTTGCATCAGGTGTACTGCTGGCAGTATTCCTGCTTTACTCACCAGCCCCGATAAGAGCTGAACTGGTAAGCGTTTCTGGCAACATTCTCGCAGGCGTTGTCGGCCCGGTTAACCAGCCGGCATTGTTGGCTGAACCTGCAGAAATAATTCTTGAAGTGCCATCACTGCTGTCAGAGCCGCTGGCTTTGCCATGGCTCAACCCTGAAGATACCCGCGAGACTATTTTCGACGAGCGTCTCATTGCCCTTAATGATCCAGATTCTACAAGACTCAAGCCGTTCAAAAGTCTGGTATCAAATCTGCAGATCAGCATTTCGGAGTCACAGACCCGCATAGTTCTGGTCGGGTCATCGCGGACCGGTGCCGGACGCACAACACTGCTTGCCAATACCGCGATTCTTCTAGCTCAGACCGGCTATTCAGTCCTGATGATTGATGCCAATTTCCGCAACCCGGAGTTACACAGGCTGTTTGACCAGACCAATGAAAGAGGACTCTCAGAAGCTCTAACCGGAACTGACCCACGCACGCTGATAAAAGAAACTTCGATAGAAAGACTGGCACTGCTCAGTGCCGGTATTGCACCAGCCAATCCAGCGGAAGCTCTTGGCTCCCAGGAAATGATCGAACTGCTATCCAACCTCAAAAGACGGGTTGAAATTGTTCTGATCGACACGCCTGCATTACTTGAATACCCGGAGGCAGGAATCATGGCGGGCCACACCGGTGCCATGGTCTTTTTACACCGCGAAGGTGAACCCGAAGATGATCTGCACGCTTCACGAAAACTTCTGAATAGCGTGCGCGCCAAGGTATTCGGCTACGTAAAAATCTGAGGTTTGCAAAGGCGAATAAATGCAGCTCGATTTAGTAACCCATGGCCCGATGATCCTGGCAACTACTGTTGCCTTTATCGCATTAGTAACCGACTTGCGCTATGGCCGAATCTATAACTGGCTGACGTTCCCTGCCATGCTGACCGGATGGTTGCTTAACCTTTATCTGCACGGACTGCCAGGCCTGGGCTACAGTCTTGTCGCCACTCTTTTTGGCATATTAATCTACATGCCCGGAGCTGTCTTTGGGTTGGTCGGCATGGGTGATGTAAAGCTGTTTGGCGCTCTCGGAGCCATCTGCGGCTCAAACTATGTCTTAAACATCTTTTTGTATTCTTCGGCACTGGGCATACCTCATGCTGTGCTGGTACAAACACTCAACTACGGTCGCAACGCGTTTGGCATGGCATTTACAAGTTTCAGCAGTGGTGCGTTTCTGCATAAAACCATTTACAAAGAAAATGCAGACCAGCTTAAAACCGGAAGATACAGATTTTTAATGGGCGTCGATATTTTTATAGCCTGTATTATTGGCTGGTTTTACCTACTCAACATTACTTTTTAACTTCATATCCGCAATAGAAGAATGTATCACGTGGGGCAATCTTCGTATTTCGCGCTAGAAATCCGGCATCACCCGACCACTTCGCTCCGGCAAACGCCTTATAGGAGCGAAGTGACGCAGGATGTAACGAAAATTTAGCAGGAGCTTGATCATCAGTTGGCTCTTATGGTTTTTTGCCGTAAGAGCCAAATATTCGACAGTGCTCACAGAGTCTGAAGTGATTCAAAAAATAAATCCCCTTGCAATATGTACATAAAATTGTAGTAACTGCTCAATAACTCGGGGTTTGACACCACCCAAGTTTTATGATTCTGCTCGTTCCTGTTAATATTGAGATTTATGATGAATTGCACAGGGTTATTTTCTTTGCCATATCGGTAATTACGGATCCAAGGTTTGCAAT
>JAHISQ010000024.1 GCA_018818125.1 Candidatus Rifleibacteriota bacterium | reverse complement strand
GTAAAAGCTGCCTTCACGCATGCTCATATCAAGATCATAAGCTGTTTTTTCAGGGGCATTCAAGTCGAAAGTGACTTTAAACGGTCCAGAACATTGCCCTGCCACCGGACTTTCGATAAACGGGTGCAAAGCCTGCAGATCGACGCGGTCGAGCACTCCCCTGACCTCGCCCTGACTTTTTCGCTCTCCACCAAGAAAAACAGATGCACTTGCCTGCAGATTTCCGATTTCTGTATTTAAACCGCCATCAACAAACAAACTAAGGTCATCATTGAGCTTCCAGTCTACTCTGGCCTTGTTTAGATTTTTATTCTGGTATTTCCAGTTGCTTATAGCTGCCCAGCCAGCCCCGTGGATCTTCTCTATATCTCCGACAAACTCGCCTTCAAAATCAGCCTGTCCCACACTGGTGTTCGTAAAAGTAATGCCTGATAGTGCCAAAATCTTTTCAGGAAAAACAACTCGCTGCCCTGAAAGCTTTGCAACAAAGTCGGTAAGGCTATCTTCGCGCCCCTTATACTCTGCATTGAGCACTATCGTGCCTGAACCGGTATCGCCATTGAGACTGAGGTTCCATGGTGCACTGGCAGTCCGCGAGGCTGTAAAGTTAATCAGAGCCTGCGTCTTTTCCCAGGCCAGTCGGCAGTCTTTAAGCAACAGGTGCCCATCAAGTTCCTTGTTAAAGAATCTCGCCAAGTCACTCTTCGGATTTTTGATTCTGGCAAAAAGATTTCCCTGCCAGTTTAGGCTAACCTCGGCACTGCCAGAAACAACGTTCAACCCATATAGGTGCCATAGATAGATCAATGGCAGGAAACCAGAAAAATCCTTCTGCTGCCAGTTAAACCTGACATTGGCATCGCCGCCGGCCAGATCCAGCATTCCGGCCAGTCTGCCGCTGCCGCCCAGCGGGCCATTTGCAAAACTCAGCTCGACGCTGGCAGCATTATCAGCCCTGACAAAAGATGAGCGAAAATCAGGCAAATTCAACACTGTGACTGAGGTGTCGATTTTCAGGCCATTAATCAGTATCTGCGAAGCAGGGATATCAGGAAAAGCCTGGTCTTTGGGGTCGCTTGCCGGGCGTGGCGCATTCACATCAAGGCCCAGGCCGTCAATTTCAACCCGTTCTATGGCAATACGGTTATAATACAGATCTAGCGGGCCAGTGCCAGAGGCAAGATAAATCCTGGCTTCTTCGAGCTCAGCAAAGGCCTTTTCACCTGGCAATCGGATTTTCAGGCCGCTGACCTTTATCTTATGCTGTGGCAGGTTGATTTTGAGACCCTTGGCTGAGAAATCAATATTATGAAAGGTTTTTGTGTAATCTCTAATTCGCTCAATAACGGATGCGGGCAGGTCATAAGTATACTGCCAGGCGTAATAAAGCCCACCAGCCAATGCCAGTAGAATTACCGCAAGAGAGTAGAATACTTTTCGAATCTTTTTTTTCAATATAAACTTGGCCTGTGGCCTGAATCAGCTTGCTTATTTACGACGGAGATAATAAAACGGCTGAGGCATTGTACCACAGCCAGTCCTCAATATCAAATCGTCAGCGCCAATTATACCAATACCAAAAGGAATTCGTGTAATCGCAGCTGCGAGTGAACGCCGGGACGAAGGAGATCTCGCACAGAGACACGAAGAATATCTTCGGCAGTTGCGATGAGTTGCGATGAGCACTGCGGGATAGCTGCATAAGGCCATACATGGCCTTATGCCTTATGGCTTATGGCTTTGTGCGAGTATGTTTTTCTCATGGGATTGCTATTACATAGCGCAGTCAGCCGAACCAGCTTGTGAAATATTTAACTATGTCGGCGATTTCAGGAATAAAAAAAACCTGCCCGGTTAGGGGCAGGTCATTCTTTGTCTAATTACTTGCCTTTGGCGATAAGTTCTTTGAGATCTTTGCCTGGTTTGAATTTTACAACTTTTTTAGCCGGGATGCTGATGGCTTTTTTAGTCTGTGGGTTAACGCCTTTGCGAGCTGCGCGTTTGGCAACTTCAAAAGAGCCAAAACCGATCAACTGGATTTTGTCGCCTTTTTTGAGGCTATCTTTGAAAGTCTCGAGCATTGATTCAAGGGCTTTCTGAGCAGTTGCCTGATTGAGGGTAGCTTTGGTAGCGATTACTTTTACGAGATCAGCTTTATTCATCTGGAGCACTCCTTCACGATTGGAAATTTGATGAACTGATTATAATGACGACTGCAAACTATTGTCAATACCCTTTTTATTTTTTTTTATCTTGTCACTGCCTTTAACAAAGGTTTTATACTTTAGGCTAAAGTGTACCCTCTATCCTGAAGCGCCCTTTCACCCTATATAATACAGATGTAAACAGCAATCCCAAAAGAGATTACCCAACCGCAGCTGCAGAAAGTAGCCAATGCCTGAACGAAGATGCAGCAATTCTAAATTCAACGGCAAATGCTGTTTTTCAAAATATTTGGTTTTACTTCTCTAATGAATTTTTCCACTGATTTTCGCAGTGCCCGCATGAATGTACGGTTAAACTCGACTGTCCACGTTCATGCGCATCTTATGGCCGATTTCAGTCATTGTAATCACGTATCCCTAAGTGCTCACCGGAGCAAGACAGCCGGGTGATAGTTTTAGAATGAAAACAAATGAACATGAAATTTTTTAATAATCAGTGCGAATCGTCTTAATCTGCGGACAATGACAAGAAAGAAGCTGTGAACATACCATTGTTAGCTTTCTGAGCAACAATCCAAACTAAACGTCTCGCAAAGTTATCATAGGTTGGCAAATGGTTTGTAACAGACGAAAATCCGTGGATTGATTTTATCTAAATGAAGTTGTAACATGAGGTTCAAGCTTTAACAAAATAGACACAATAATTGAGGGGTTTCAATGGGACTATCACTGATAGTGATTACATTTCTTGTTATCATGTCGTTTGCGGCGGTTTTTCTGTTCAGGCAACTGATGCCGCACGATGATGACCCGGCCGTAAATCATGCATCGCGAACTCCGGTGCCGGCACAAACCGAGACTGCGTATTATGACGAGCCACGATCCAATAAAGCTCGACCGGGCAAAGGCATCACGGTAATGCCGTTGATCATATTGGCTACTGCAGGCTACTTTATTTACACAAACCAGGATCTCATCGCCGAAAAAATGCCGGCAGCAGTGACTGAGCTAACCAGAGAAAAACAGAAAGAGGCCATTTCAGTGGCAAATGTTGATGGTCACGCAGTTGTTGATGGTGTCAACTGGATCAAAATTGTTGCTACCAGCACATCCGGCATTCCGTTCGAGGGCTGGGTATCTGAATTGGCTATTCAAAAGCAGTCGCCGAAAGAGAACAAGACGGCTGATGAGTTTGCGAAAAAACTTGGGTTGCCGACCAATAAAGAGCGCCTGGACGGCATTAAAAGTCTTCGCAAAGTAAGCGACGCACTAGGCTCCGCGCTTAACCGCCCCAATAGAAATTAATCCGTTTTCCAGATTATCCTGGGGTAATACTTTGCAGTAATTTCAAGATTCGAAAATAATTGGCTCAATTCGGGCCAATACTTCAAGAAACAGTTCATTTGGGCATTTTCCAATAAAGCTAGCTTTTCGGGCTCGATAATCAAGTGAACGCAATTGATCGGCCATTATTACGCCGGTAACATTTTTTTCGCCGGAAATCGGGACATAAAATGGATTTTCCCGCTTTGTATTACTCACCGGACAAACAAAGACAAAACCCATCTTCTGGTTAAACGAAGTATGGCTGATAACCAGTGCCGGACGACTCCCCATTTGTTCGTGCCCGGCCTGCGGATCAAAGCTGAGACGAATAAAATCTCCTCGTTTGGGAGTATAGGCTACCAAACTTCTTCTCCTTCAGGTTTTCCCCAAGAAACTTCTTGGCCAGGCTCTCTTGCCTGTGCCAATAAGTCTTCCAATACATATTTTTTCATCGGGATTACTGGTTCCAAAACTAGCTTTCCATCCTCGATTGAACACTTAATTTTATCTTTTTCACTTAGATGAAAAATCTCCAGAATGCTCTTGGGAAGTCTGATTCCTAAGGAATTTCCCCATTTTCCGATTTGAAGCTGCAGAGTGGGCGGCATGTTTTTACCTCCAATACCTATAATATACATTGTATATCCACGCGGGCGTTTTGTCAATAAAAAGAGAGGGAAAAAGGAAACTCCAATCACGACTCGGTTTGAAAGTTTTCTCATTTTTTTTCTTGAAACCGCCGATAAGTATCACAAATATTTATTTTCGGGGGATGAACTATGCCTCTTACAAAAAGACGAAATCTCGTGATGCTTCTGGCGGTAACACTTCTAGTGCTCGGCCTGTTTCTGCCTGGCTGCCAGGAAGGCACCAACAAATCCCCCGTATCAGCGCTTTTAACCGGGCTTGACAGTAATCAGGCAACAGTTGACCTGACATCTCTTGGCGATGACGTAGCCAAACATACTATCGTTGGCACAGTCGTATCACAGAACACCGGCGAAAAACTGGCGAATATAGCGGTTAATCTGACATACGAGAATCAGCTCGCCGCAGCAACAAAAACGACCTCCGACGGGCAGTTTTACTTTACCAAAGTGCCGGCAGGCCTCTTTGATCTGACATTTATTTCTATCGACAATACATACGCTTCAACAACTTACGTCCTGAGAGTTCTCGACGACGGCACAACGTCACCGACAAACCCAGAAGTTCAGATGTCAGCTCTAAACCCAGGCCAGATAAAAGTTCAGGCCAAAATCGAAGGCGAAATAATCCTTACCGGAACTGGCCAAAAACTCACCAACATTAACGTCGAGCTGAAATTAAACAATGCACTGGTTTCAACAGCTTTGACCGGTGCTCAAGGACAATTCTCTTTTACAAATCTTAGTCCAGGGTCATATACAATAGAAACAAGCGGCTCTTCAAATTACACAACAGATACTAAGAATGTAGAGATAAGAAGTGACGGTGTTGTTTCACCGCGCTACACAGTGGTGACACTGGCTCCGAAAGCTATTGAGAAAACAGCAATAAGCGGCCTGGTAAAATCATCCAGTAATGATTCTGTTACCAACCTCGAAGTAAATCTTTATACTGATCCTGAACTCAATACCACTCCTAGACAAACCCGCACGACAGGTGAAGGCAAATTTTTCTTCGAAGATATTGATGTGTCCAGAATGTATTACATTCAGGTAGCAACGGCTGACTCTAAGTCATTAATCTTTCCCGTCGTAATACGACCTGACGGAACAACCTCACCGACAGTAGTCGAAGTATTATTGCCTTTAAAAGAAGCCTCTAACATTGTCGTTACAGGCCAGGTTTTTGATGCCTTTACCGGTGGCGCAATAGAGTATGCTTCGGTAAAACTTGGCGAAGACTCTAATGCAGTAACAACTGTATCTGATAAAAATGGTTTATTCACAATTTCTAACCTGGCAGCGCCAGCCAGCTACAAGCTGATCATTTCGAAGTTTGGCTACGATATTGTCACCAGCGGATTTCAACTAGATTCCAACGGCTCGCATACTCCTGAATTACTAACATTTCCATTGCTTCATAGCATGCGTTCAGATTACGGATCATTTGCAGGAAGATATGTAGATGTGGAGGCAGCTTCTGGCGTACCAGACATTTACATCCATCTATTCAAATGGATTCAGCGGACACAAAATTTTACAGTAATACTTCGCAATGCTGATGGAAGCACGAGACATGAAGTGCGACAGATTACTGATTGGGAGGTTATGCCTGATGCCGTTCTAACAACCCGAACATCGAATCTGACAGATGCTTTAATACCAGATTTTATTGGCGCATTTAAGATGACTCACCTTGAGCCGGGCTACTATGTGGCTCACTTTACAAGCAACCCTAAGCCTCCGGCGTATTTTTACCAACCAAGAGTGGCATATTACGATTTAGATACAGGCGACGCAGTTACAGTTAACTGGAAAGAAATTGCTCCTATACTACTACCAAAGCCATACCCACAACTGACAGGCATGAAAATTGAATCTGGCAAAACAACCTATTGGACCAACTACGAACAAGCAGACAGACTGTTAACTGGCTGGTGAGGTTGTGATAAACATGAATATCAAAAATATTGCTGGCCGCCTAATAATATGTTCAAGTCTGATGTTTACCTGCGCACAGCTCCCTGCGCAGGTGCTGGAGAAGGTTCCGGAGACGCGCGGAAGAGATGTTGTTGTAGAGGAGTCGGTTGAGCAGACGGGCTTGCGTGGTATGACAATGTCTGGCACTTCGGGACTGGTTACATTGCCGACGCCGGATTTTGCTGAACAGGGCATAAATATTTTCTATAAAAGCAATGACTCTAAAAGCAGCATAGTTGCAGGCGGCACCAGAGTAGACCTTGAAAAAGATGAAGAGTTTGTTGGAATCAGAGCCAAGATCAACAAAAACCTTGAGCTCTCAGCAGGCCAGTTGAGCTATGACCGCAGTTCAAACCCGCTGATGACCGGCCTTAATTTCAGCAAAGACCACTACAGCTTTGGCATGAAATATTCGGCGCCGATTGATGACAAGCAGATGTGCATGGGTTTCACCTTTGCGCCAATGAGCGCTGAAGAGCTCAACCTCGCCGATATTGAACAGATTGAAAATCTGCGCAATGTTTACATGACCATCTCAGAGAAAATCGCTGACAAATTTACCGGCTACATGAGCCTGAATTCAGCTTTTACCAAAAAGCAGGAAATTGACTTTGGCAACGGCATTACCCGCAAGATCAACCGCAAAGACATTCTTGTTGGCGCGCTCGGTCTTGACTACCAGTTTGGTGATTATGCCACATTCTTTAGCGAATTGAGAATCGGCAACTACCGCGACATCTTTAAAGACGAATCAGTCCGCTATCGTCTGCATGCAGGCATGCGTTTTGGCAACGATGCCTTTCAGCTTGAAGTAATGGGTCTCAACCTGACCGAGGAATTACCAGTTCTTGTGATTGGCGGCAGTTTAGATTTCTGAAACTTATTTGAGCATAACCGGTAGAATTGTCAGCAACGACTTGTTATACTTGTTATCAGTTGCCAAAAAATCAGATTGCTTCGTCACTTCGCTCCTCGCGAAAACCATGGATAGCTGAGTATCGGTGAGTCGCAGGAGTGCGAACGAACCGACCAATGACATGTAGCAGTTTTGAGATGATAAATCAACCGATCGGGGTTTAGTGCTTGGCGATATCAAACTCACAATTAGGTGTCCAGGAACTATTGTCTGCCTTAACTGGCGAAAATGGCACGCTGGCGCTTACCTGCCTCGAAGAGATTGATCAGCACGAACCCACGCGCACCCAGGCTGAGATCCTCAAACAGGCATTGGATGTCGTTAAAAACCCCGTTCAGGCTTTCCAGATAAAGAAATCGCTGCGACTGGCAGCTTTTAAACTCAAAAAGACTCAATTCAAGGTGTCACTGGAAGGCCTTGAAAAGCTGCTCGAAGACCATCAGCGCCTTGACGATCTGGCACTTGGCATCGCCACTATAGAAGCTGCAGAAGCATTTCTGGCCGCTGATTATTTTAGAACGGCAAAGTGGCAGGAGTTTCCGGCGCCGATACTGGTAAGTTTCTGCAATTTTTTCAAAAAGCATGGCAACGTAGCCGACTCATCGGCTCTTCAGGATCTCTGCCGACATCATGATGCCAACGTTATTACGGCAGCGCTTGCTGCACTCGAAAAGCTTGATCCCGGCAACATGCAGGGCATAATTGTTCCATTGCTTGACTCGCCTCAGAACGAAGTTAAGGCCCAGGCAATACAGGCATTCTACCGCTGGAACCGAGGAGAAGCTCTCAAACATCTTCTCAAACTGCTGTATTCGGAAAACGACCAGGAAGTAATTCTCGCGCTGCATCATGCGGCCTACTTCCCCTACCCTGAAGTAGAACCCTATCTGATCAGACTGCTGACTCAGACTACCAGCCCATCGATTCTGATGCGAATCACCCAGATTTTCAAAGGCAACGCCAATCTGGATCTGCCGTTCAGGATTTTCTGGGTTAACCGATCACTATCGGGGCAACACCAGAGCCTGGTAAAGGGCATTATACTTGGCGTAGTCAGGGCACTCGCCGATAGCGGACAAATCAAGGTCTCAGTGCAGGATTACCTGAGCGAACTCAAAGAACGGATAAGACAGGAAGAACTCAAACTCCTCAAAGCAACTTGCAAAGTTAGCAGTGAGGAAGCTGAAGAAGATGAAAAGACTGAAGAAGCTATTTTGCCGGAACTGGTTCCTCAAAAGCCAGCAATTTCGCCATCAGAACCCCCAAAAACGGAAGGTTCAGAATCAGCAGCAAGCATTCCTGCTACGCCCTCTCTTCAGAAAGTACATGGCGGTCCAGTCAAGATCCCAGAAATTGACTTCGACAAATATGACACACTCACCGAACAAGAGAAAGCTCAACTGTTGGCTCGGGTGAACGCCAACTTCTTCAGAGAAAACAGGCCGAAATTGAGCAATCTCTTAAACAGTGCTCAAGGGCGAGAACTGGCCTCGCTTATCAATCTGTTCGGCAAGTTTGGTACAAACGAAGACGCCGAAAAGATCAAGAGCTTTGTGAAGACCGACAACCCGGACATAGTCTGCGCCTGCATAAGAGCGTTGAGCACTCTTGACACAGAGTATCTGTGCCTTTATCTGCCACAATTCATGCAGGATAAGAATGGAAAAATCCGCATGACCGCAACAAGGGTTTTTGTTGGCATTGACCGCGACCGCATAAGAGGTCTGCTCACTGGATTGCTCGGTGCATTAAGCGTTAAGCAGCGTCTACTAGGCGTCTCAATGGCGATGCTGGTTGACTTTAACATTGTCAGACAGCCTCTGTTAGATGCATTACACAAGGAAACATCGGTCGAAATGGTTGAAAAACTAGGCCTGGTGCTTTCGGCGAATCCAGATCGAGAATTACTTAACTCAGTTTATTTTATCGCACAAAATTGTCGGTCATCGCTGGTCATGGATCACAAAAAAGTTGTTGAACAGCTTGCCGACAACCTGACAATAGCACTCAGTCACATTTCAACAGCCGAAGAGCTTCTCAAGGAAGCAGCGGCAGCCTACGAAGTTGAACTAAAAGAAGTTAAAACAGCAAAAGCTCTCGAACAGAAACAAGGCGGGCTTAAAAGCTCCCTTGAGTTCAATCCGATTGCCGGCGAAACGCCCGGCGAGATAAGCATTCAGGAAATATTCACATCAAACAACGCCAACCCCAAAGCAAAGCGCGCCAAGCTCACGATAGTGATCTGGGTGCTCGTTGCAATATTATGGGGCGGTGGAATGGCTATGCTGGCTCTAAAACTACTGTTTGGCGAATAGCAAAGAGCCTTAAATCACCAACCGGCAGAGGCGAGAGACACCGGGTAGAAAGCCGTGTAATGGCTTGCCGGCTGGACACTCTGATAAAAGCGCAGATAGCTGCCATAGACATAGCCCCGACGCAGCGGCATGTAAGCGGACTGAACAAGATACCAGTTGCCCTGTCTTCCCATTACGTAAACCTGCTCGCCGGTGTTGAGCGAGCCGATCACATTAGATGCGCTCTTTTTGCCGGAGACAAATGGCTCAGACCTGACGTTGAGATTATTGGCAACTACGGCAAGACTGCTTGCCTGATAATACCAATAAGAACCGTTCCAGGCCGGAACTCCGGCACCAGCGTAAACAGTCGAAACTGGAGCCGTCGGATACATGCCGGAATAGCCGTAAGCTGGCCAGGCATAAGGCTGGTAGGATTGATATGGTTGATATGCAGTTATGTACGGACTAACGACACCGTAACCATACCATGTCGGTACAACGATGTTGCGTCTTCTTCTTGCGTCTGCGCTGGAGCAGATAAGAAGCATCAAAACGATTGACAGCAAAATTCCTTTTTTCAGCATAGTAGTTCCTCCTTGAAATGCTTACTGAATAATAATACTTAGAAAGATCAGATTTGCCTAATTCTTTGTACACAAACCATGACACCAGCAAACAAAAAAACCGGCCCAAAGGCCGGCCAAATATGCATTGCGAGGCAATCAAAAATGATCTTTAGCGAAGTCACTTAAAGGACTTTCGAATGTTACACGAAAATTTTCGTTGTTTTTGTTGCTATCTCCATGCCAACGGCCATTAGCGAAGAAGATAATCTCAACGTTGCAGCTGCCAAACTGTTTGTAATATGGTGCGTTTCGAAACAGCAGATGGTCAACCACCGTATCTGAAGGCAACTCGGCGAGACGGTTCACATTTTTATCTTTAACCGTTGGATGAAAGGACAAAAAACGAATACGCTGGGCCCGACTTTTCATTTCCTGCTTCATGGTAATGAATTCGCGCTGTTCGCCGTTAACTTTGATATAAAAATTAACCATGCCTTCCTGAGTCAGGTAGCCATAGTAAGTAACCGTAAGCAACATCTCGCCAGGTCTTTTCAGCCAATCCATCCTGAGATTGATTGTACCGTTCTGATCTTTGATTTCTTTAGTTTCAGTGTGAACTATTTCAAGATCATGCATCTGAGCACCTGCCTGCACGGCTGGAAGCAGCACTGCCACGAGCACCATTAACATAATTCTGCAAAAACTGTTCATCTTTTATTCCTCCGGAAACAATTCCGCAGGTGTTTAAGCAAGAACCATGCCAACTACTCAAGATCATTAATTATAGCACTCTCAAACAAATAAAACAGCCCACAACTCTATTACAGAAACGATTTAGAGCTCCCGACACAACCATAAATCCTTTGCCAACAATTTTTTGCAGGAATTAAAAAATACTCATCAGTGCAATGTTTGAGCGAAATGTACTATTTGTGAGCACTTACCATTTACAGTATGGTTGACCACGCAAATCACCCTCTGTCGTGGCTGAATAGACATCAAACACATTCTGACGATTTGATATTGCACTTTCAGGCTCATCAGTTGACGATCTTGTCTGCCAGTCAGCTTTTTCGGTGAACGGGTCAAGAGGAATACGCCTGAGATAGCGTTGTTCAACCAGTTCGTCAAGATTTAAGGGATAATATTGGGCATCTTCAAGACCCGGCGCAGCACCTGCCTTCTTTTCATAATAGCGATCGATCGCCTTGCGCATCTCTTTGAGATGATCGCGAAGCATGCTCTCCTTCTGCTTCCTGACCACATTTTTAGCAAGAGGAACAGCAGTCGTCGACAATATACCGATTATCAGAGTACAAACAATCAACTCTATCAGCGTCAGACCGCTTTTACGCTCAATAATCCGCATATTTTTTTCCGCTGTGATCGGACTCACCGGCAAGCTCATTGCCGCTGGCATCATAGAGGTCAACCCTGGCTTCGATCGGATCATAATGATAACACCCAGATGCCGAACTGCCCTGCCAGCGTGCAGGCAAATTTTTCAGATGAACCGGCTTAAGCTCTTCGAGAGTTTGTGGAAACCGCCCCATGTTATCGAGAGCAAACTGATGTATAGCATTGCGAACACTGCTAAGCTCAAGCATAACAGCAGCATCTTTAGCCTTTCTAAGCACCATGGTGTGGTGGTGACCAGCTATAGAGACCAATATGCCCAAAACCGAGACAACCACAAGCATCTCGATCAGAGTAAAACCCCTGTTATTTTTCTTTTCAGAGTGAATAACCATCAACTACCTCAAAGTGTATTCGAACAGATCGCGCCGCGGTTGAGAGCTCTCAGCCTCTGTTTCTCTGACAAAGGAAAGAGGCTTGATTTCAAGCTCAGGTATGTCAGTCTTCAGCTTAAGCGTTCGCCGAAGGGACTTTAACTCGGTCACGACTTTTTCGAGATCCTTTGTTGATTTGATAATCGGGTGCGTCGCAAACTCAAACATGCTGGCAACAACCAGTGACAGCTTTTCCTGAGCGGCATCAGCCTTGCCTTCTTCTGCCAGCAATGTCATTGCCTCAGCCAGGCGATTCTGGTTATCAGCAAACCGTGCCCAATATTGCGGAAAACCCTCTGACGCTTCTGCCAAAGCGCGATCCAGCCGCTTAAGCTGATCCGGCGTCAGTTGCTGGTGGCGGCGTTCGCCAAGTTCAGGCAGCGGATGTGAATCTCCGACGAGTCTCGACATGATCAAAGCACTGTTCTCATAGGCAACTGTGCATATAAAAAATATCAGCAGAGCGTAGAGAACTCGGCGTTCTTTGCTTCTGAGCTGAAGAGTATCAATGACGTCTTCGCGATGTTTTTGCGCAATTTCAACAGTTTTTGTTTCTTTCATTTTACCAGCAACCTCATGGTCAATACGTAGCGCTGACTCTCGGTCAAAACCACTTCTTTAATCAAAACCGGAGATGGCATAGTCTCAAGTTCGGCAAGCAGTCGGCGAATTCCGTCGTAACCGGCGCTCAGATTCATCGAAATTTCATACCCAGGCACATCCAGCTTTTCGTATTGCCGGGAGAATGAATAGTGAACATTCTCGACAACGACCGAACAGGCCGCCGCAGTATTATGAAGCTTGTCGATCATTCCGGGCAGAGCCGCTTCCTGAGGAATATTTTCAAGCAGCTGACTGTTGATCTGCTGAAGCCTCTTGAGTCGCGTGTTCTGTTGTGTATATTTTTCGTGCAGCAACCGCAGATCTTTCGCCTTCTTGAGACTTGCGTCAAAGCCACTGGCAGTGGCATTAAGCGCTGCAGTCTCCGGTTCGAGCAAAAATGCTGGTAAAAAGAAGAGCAGCAATAACAATATCAATGGCAGCGGAGCTTTTTCTTTGAGTTTTGCCAATTCATTTGGATTCATCAGGGCAGCTCCCCCTTTTCTCCGGCATAATCAACTTCAAGACTGAAATTTATCACATCAACCCCATCGTTTTTAGTGCGATTATGACTTTTAAGATTCGGCGAAGAAAACACCTTTTCAGCAAAAAGCGACTGCAAAAAGCTGGTCAGGTGGCTCAACTGCACCGTTTCACCTTCCAGGCTGACTCTTACCAATTTATCCGGCCTGATACTGATGCTTTTGAAGCGCATCTGGGCCGGAGCAAGTTTTTCGAGACGATTGAACAGACTTGTCCAGGAAGTTTGCCCAACAGCGGCAACCTTGCGATAGTCGCTGTAGAGCTTTTCGCTTTCACTCATATCATCTTGAGCCGGGCGCAATTTGGTTACATTTTCGGTGAAATCGCTGATTTTGCCGTCGAGTTGTTTAAGACTCTCGCTGTAATAGTTATTAACAGCAATCATTGAGAAATATTTATAACTCCAGAAAAAAACGAGAGCCAGCGGAATGGCATAAAGGATAATCAGGGAGGTCTTGAGCATAAAACTGCTGCCCTTCCTGAATACAATTGAGGGTTTGAAGTTCAGATAATGTTTCATGACTCTCTCCTATTTGGCAAGCAGGCCGACGCAGGCGGCGAACGCCGGACCCTTTGCCAGCAACTTTGAATCTATCTTCTTGGCCAACGGAATTTCATTGAGCGGGTTGAACAAAAAGCAGTTGGTCTCGAAGTATTCGCTTAAAAAGTTATCGAGGCCTGCAAACATTGTGCTGCCACCAGTCATAAAAATGTTTGGCAACCGCGAAACGTTGAATTTCTCCTGAAAAAATCTGAATGTTACATTTAGTTC
Organism: Candidatus Rifleibacteriota bacterium; assembly: GCA_018818125.1. Lineage (GTDB taxonomy): Bacteria > Muiribacteriota > Ozemobacteria > Ozemobacterales > Ozemobacteraceae > Rifleibacterium. The sequence continues at coordinate 36,034 of JAHISQ010000024.1, read as the reverse complement.
ACGCAACCAGTTGCCGAATATGCGGTCGATCCGCTGCCGTTTTCTGACCAGAAGTTCAATATCGGCGCGATTAACCGGAAAGAATTTTTCGGTTTCTTTTGCGCGCATCGCATTTTCGAGATTAATCGTATCAATCTCGCTGATGATCTTGGCAAACTCCTCGCCGGCAACTTCGATAACCCTTTCATAAAGCAGATTGCCATTGCTATATGCTTTGATTACCGTAGTCTCGTGACCTACATGCAAATTAACGACGATCTGCTCGGCAATTTTTTCGGGGTAAACTTCTTCAAACAGGTTAAATATGCCCAGCGATGAAGTGTCGAATGCCATTACTTCAATTTCGAGATCGGTCGTGATCCGCGAGAGAATATCGATTATATCGCTATTAACTGCGGCGGCAAGAACCTGAAAGGTGTCAGGCTGATCGGCGATGCCGCTTAATATCTGAAAATCGATCTTAACCGGCATTCCCTCGGGTATCGGAAGGCTCTTTTGGAGGCGCCATGCCAGAAATTCTGAGGATTTGCGCTCGTTCTCGGTAAGCTGCATGTTATTCAGGTGCAGTTTTACCCAGCGGTCAGGTAATCCGATCACATAGCCCTGGCGACTGTTTTTGACTTTTTTGACCATTCCGGCAAGAATGTCTTTAAAAACCGGCATGTCACTGATAAACGGATTGGTAAAATCGCCGCCAATCAGACCAGCCGGCAACTCTTTCATTTCGAGGTTTTTTACAATATAGCCCTGTTTGCCGGGGCCGTCTTCTATGGAAACCAGTTTAACACAACTGGTGCCGATATCCAGAGCTATCAGCTCGGTGTAAAGATTCATCAGAGCACCCCTTCTTCAAAGGTTACGCGGTTCATCTCTTCAAAAGTGGTCAGGCCTTTTTCGACCTTCTGCCAGCCGGCGCGGCGCAGCGGAACCATGCCCTGCTCCATCGCTGTTTTTCTGATTTCCAGCGGTGACTGGCGGGTTAGAATCATCTGCTTGATATTTGGAGCCATTTCGAGCACTTCAAAAATGCCTGATCGTCCCTGATAACCGGTATCGTGACAGAAACGGCAGCCTTTGCCGCGTTTGAATTCAACATGCTCATACTGCTTGAAGTCGATGGTGAGTTTCTTCATCTCTTCGGTAATGGTGTCGTCGTCAATCACGCAGTTCTTGCAGGTCAGGCGCATAAGCCTCTGCGACATAATCAGATTGAAAGAGCTGACAAATTCGTATGGATCTATTTCCATGTTCTCAAGGCGCGCAATCGCGTCTATGACGTTGTTCGCATGAATCGAGCTAAGAACCAGATGCCCGGTAAGCGCTGCATTTATAGCTATCTTAGCGGTTTCAGGGTCGCGAATTTCGCCGACCATAATTTTATCGGGATCCTGGCGCACAATAGAACGAAGCCCTGAGCTGAAAGTAAGGCCTTTCTTTTCGTTTACCGCAATCTGAACGATATCTGGTAACTGGTATTCAACCGGGTCTTCTATGGTAATAAATTTGTCTTTAGCAGTATGAACGAACTTAATCGCCGAATAAAGCGTTGTAGTTTTGCCTGATCCGGTAGGGCCAGCGACCAGAATCATGCCATAGGGCTTTTTAACATTGCGTTTGAACAGCAGAAGATCATCGCCATCGAGTCCAACACGCTGCAAATCCAGTCCAAGAGCTGATTTATCGAGAATACGCAATACTACAGTCTCGCCATATATTGAGGGCAACACCGAAACACGAAAATCAACATATCGATCATCTATTCTGAGCTTGAAGCGACCATCCTGCGGCACTCTTTTTTCAGCAATATCAAGCTGAGCCATTACCTTCAGTCGCGATATGATCGGCCCGCGCAATCGTGGTTCGACATCTGAGAGAACTTCAAAAAGAACACCGTCTATGCGGTATTTAACCTTGAGCTGCGACTCATACACTTCAAAATGTATATCGCTGGATCTTTTACGAACACCCTTGAGAATAATGGCATCGACCATTCTGATGACTGGTGTCTCACTGGCGAAACCTGCTGTTTTGGCAACTCCGGCCGCCGGTGCATCATCTTCATCTTCAACTACAACTTCAAGCGGCGGAAAATTTTCAAGATCGCCAAAAACAACCTTTGAATCAAGGCTGGTCTCAATCATCAGGCTTAAAAGCTTTTGAATTGCCATCTTAGACGCAACCATAGGCATTATCGGCAACCCCAGCTGCACCTCAAGCTCTTCAATTGCATCGACATTGCCGGGGTCATGCATAATCAGGTGAATATCCCGACTACTGCGGCGATGTGGCACAAAACAGTAACGTCGCATCAGAGAGACATCAATGGTGTTAAACAGTTCGTCGTCAACCTCATACTGCGCCAGATCGACGTATTCAATACCGAGCTCCATGGCAACGGCACGGGCAAAATCTTCTTCGCTGATGACCTTGCGGTCAATCAGTATTTGCCCGATATTGCCTGGAATCGCGCCAAACTCGCTGATCATTCCCTGAATAAACTCAAGTGTTATAAAACCTTCTTCGACAAGAATTTCGTATAACGTCTTCTTGCGAAATGTTGCAGCAAAAGCCTTAACCAGGTTTGAATCAGAAATATCGGCATCACCGGCCAGGCGCAAAAGAATATTGTCGATCTGACCGCCAGACTCTTTGAGCAACTTTTCTGCCCTGTTGCTGTCGACTATTCTTTTCTTAATCAAAAATTCCTTAAAGCTTTCCATCTCTGAACCCCATCTTAGTTGATATGCGAAGCCGCAGTAAGCACCGGGTAAAGCAGTGCCACGACCAGCGTGCCCACTACCAGCGCCATTGCCAGAAACAGAACCGGCTCGATCAATGCAGTGATCATGTCTGTTAACTCAGAAATCTCTTCGTCAAAGTGATCAGCCATATTTTCGAGCATTTCGCCAAGGTTACCCGATTCTTCGCCAACCTGTATCACTCTAACCATCATTTTTGGTGTTTCCGGAATGCTTTTGAGAGCTTTGCCAAAACCTATTCCTTTTTCGAGCAACTGCGGCAACACCGAAAACCTTGTGGCAATAACCCGGTTTTCCATGCTGTCTATGACGACAGCAAGACTGTCTAAAATTGGAATGCCACCCTCAACCATTGTCGCCATGGTGCGAGCAAACTGGCTGTAAGCGAAGTTTTTTTCCAGTTCTTTGATTACAGGTAATTTAAGTTTGAAGGCATCGATCTGCTGACGCCCATCAGGCGATCTGGAAAAGCTGACGAGGCCGCCAGCCAGAAGCATGAGGCCAAAAAGAATAAGCCAGAACCATTCACCAAGGAACTCAGAAGTTGAAAGCAGAAGTGAGGTAATCATCGGTAATGGCGCATCCAGGCTTTTGAACAACCCGGCAAATTCAGGCACTACCGCTACGATCATGTAAGTAACCGCCAGCGAAGAGACTGCCAGAAGGATTGAAGGGTAGATCAGAGCTGCTACAACCTTGCGTTTTATGGCTATAGAACTGGTAAAATATTCAGAAAGTCGTTTGAGAATATTTTCGAGCGCGCCAGCTTTTTCGCCAGCGACTATCGTCTTTATATAGATATCCGGAAAAACATCAGAGTGGCGACCTAATGCCTTACTTAAGGCCACGCCCTCTCTTATGTCATTATAAACCTGACGTAAAGCCACATTCATGGGGGTTTCATCGGCATCGTCAAGCAGCACGTCGAGAGCATCCGTTATGGGCATACCGGATTTCAGCAAAGTTCTAAGCAGTTTGGTGAACTCATTGAGCTCTTTAACTGAAACTCCTTGTTTAAAGGTAAACGCTTCGCGAAGGCGTTCCCAGATGCTGTTGTTCTCGACAGCTTCGGATAAAATATAATAGCCTTTTGCGCTAAATGCCGAGCGCAACTCGCTTAAAGAACGAGTTTCGAAAATCTCTTCGCGTGTACGCCCGTGTTCGTCGGCATATCTAACTTTTATCTTGTGCATTACAGGTTTTCCCCAGAATAAAACGATCCCAAAATTTCCATTTAAGAGTCTATGTGATTTTAACAGAAATCACAAACTTTTAGCAGGAAATTTCAGGATCGTTCAGACAACAGAGTATCCCTACTCCCCTTCAATGTGAGCTTTCAGTTGATGAAATGCTCATTCAATTCAGCCTGTTTTTGTGTTAACTCAAGAATCCACTGTTGTTCCTGGTCAATTAACACTTCTTCAACCGCACCAAACCATTCGCGGGCCGATTTTCGGTCTTCGAGCCGACGATAAAGTTCACCAATCAGATAAGTTACTACCGGAAGATTGTCGGGGTTGTTTATTGTCGACTTCTCTACCGCCAGTCGCAGAAATTTAACCGCCATCTGCTGCATCTCGATCTCAGCTTTGCGATTTTCATGAAGACGACAGCACCAGGAACCACGCAGATAAAGATTGCCAATGTGATACGGGTTACGTCCAGTCTCTTCATAAATCTTTCCGGCAACAAAGAACTTTCGCGCCTCTTCTGGAATCTTTCTGCAGATTGGCATACTGAGAATTCTTTTAATCGATCCTGTTGTAATTTTGCTCGGCACAACCTCGAGACCAACGTAATCTTCTGGGTATCCGCTAAAATTACAGTCAGGACATTGCACCAGAAAATATGGCAGCGGGTTCTCGCCCAGATAATGCGGCAGAAAATCTGAGTCCTGACCCTGATGCGTAATAGACGTCACGGTTCTAGCGTCAAAAACGCTGCCACAGGCCGGGCATGTAAAGCCACTTATTTTAAACGAGGTTACCAAAATACCGTCTCCTGACTGAGCCAGAATATAACCTGATGTTGCAGGCATGTCAAATGGGAATTACTCTTTTAGTGCAGCTATTCTGCCAGCTGATTCGGGCGGCCAGAATTTCAATTCAGCGCGACCCTTTACCATGGTTCGCTCAAGGAGCCCCCACGATCGACTGTCATGCGAATTGTTCCGGTTGTCACCCATCACACAAATTTTGCCATCCGGAACTCTCTGGGGTCCGTATGTACCAAACACGTATTCTTTTACAAAAGGTTCTTTCATTAATCTCCCATTGCGGTACAGATATCCTTCTTTAATTTCGATCATATCACCGGGTACCCCAACCACCCGTTTAATAAAATCTTTCTCTGGTTCCAGAGGGTAAGAAAATACGACCACTTCGCCCACTTCGGGTTCTTCGAACTTATAAATCATTTTGTTAACAATGATTTTTTCACGTGAATGCAGTTCAGGCTCCATACAGGCTCCCTCAATCACAAAGCCCTGTACAACATACGTCTGCAATACCAGAAAAAATACGAGCGCTCGCGCGAAATCTTTGGCCCAGTCCCTTAGTCCGTGTTTGATCTTTTGCATCGACCAACTCCATTTCGGTCATTTTTTTAATGTTAAGGCTCTATTCGGAAAGGTAATGAGGAATTTTAACCATATTTTTAACTTTTTTTTGTACAACCGAAAATTCAGACAATGGCCACAATAACCACAGATGGTTAGAATTGTCATTACTACATGTGCGTTTAGCTTCGGTGAGCATAGCGAAATGCTTGCCCCAGCAGCCAAAGGGCGACCCTTCGAATGACCTTCCCCTGGCGCAACTGCGCAATGCCATATTGGAGGAAACCAACGCGGAGCAATCTTATTCCTCTGCCTTGAGATGACTTCGTCGCTTCGTTCATCGAATGGCAAAGCAAAAGCCGTCAATCACAGAAATACAAGCAAGCGTTATTAACGCTGTTCATCAAACTCGCCGACCTCTGGCAACTTGCGAACGCTTCGCCCGTCGCTATGCGGGTGATCCATTTCCGGCAACTCGCCAACCGGTGGTGCCAGCAGCTGTTCTATGCTGAATTGCTCATCTTCCAGATGCCATTGACTGTACAGTTCGCGAATCTGTTGTTCTGGCGCACAGCGACTGTACATACCAGCGTTCTCACGTTGGCGCTGAATTTCATAAAAAGTTACCGCGGCTGCCACCGAAATATTGAGGCTCTGTACAAAACCCATCATCGGCAAAAAAATATTGGCGTCGGCAACTTCTATCGTCGCTTCTGAGCAGCCACGCTGCTCGTTTCCGAACACCACTACCCAGGGCTGAGTCCAGTCTATGCTTCTATAATCAACTGCTTTGCGCGCCATGTGTGTGGCCGCGACTTTGTACCCCTGCTTTTTAAGATCAAGCAGACGTGGTGGCAGAGCTGCGACAGCTTCCAGTGACACCCAGCGCTCCGAACCCTTTGAGACTTCCGGATTGAGCTTTTCGGGCCTTCTCACATCAGGGTACCATAACACGCGCCCGATCCCCGTTGCATCGGCAGACCTGAGAACGGCAGATAAATTGTGCTGGTCGTGAACGCCATCAAGCGCGACAACGATGTCGAGCTGGCGCTGATGAATCGCCTTTGCGACGCGAAAAAACCTTCTATCGGTTGGCATGTTTCAACCCTTTCTTCGTTCAATGGTAGCGATAGTTTCTACAAAACCACGCCTGATATTTATACTTGCAATATTTAAGTTCAACCAGGTTTTATTGGCATCAAAAACCGGATTAATTTGTTTTGAAATCCCGCTGACAGCGTTTCTCGGCATAGCGATGCCATTCATTACCAGCCGATCAAAACGAAAATCAACAATTCCGGGATTGACAAGCTCAGCATCGCCAGTCAAATTGAATTCTACCACCAGCAGTCCACGTTGTACTCTGCCGCGAATGGTTGCACGATCTTTATCAAGCTTTATTTTGAGCCTGGAAAGTTTACGAGCACGCGCTACCAGATTGAAAACCCTGGTGATATCTGCAGAAGAAACTTCAGTTCTGAGCTTAATCTGACCGGAATCAAGAAAGCGCAGACGCCCCTGGCTCAGCTCAGCCAAGCAAAGTCGGCAGTCAGGAAACTCGAAAGTAACCCGGTCGATTGTGAGGTTGTAATATAAGACCTTTGTACAAACAACGCGGATATTCTTAAAACCATCTATCTGCCCGTTTGGTTCTGCGTGTACAGTTATAGATGCCGGCCGCGGGGTTATTTTGCCGATCTCAGAAATCTCATCGCTGCTGTAACCCAGCAGCTGAAAAACCTCGGTATTACGAAACTCTGCCGGGTCACTGAAAGCACGCATAAAAGCGGTCTCAAGATTCTGCTGCTGCAGTTCTACAGCAGTCGCGCTGACCTGCGCTGACGATGTGGCTGAGGCGAAGACAAGTAGGATCAGCAGCATTTTGCTACTCAGCCCCATCAGCTGGTGTAGAAAAGTTCTATCAAACGATTTTTTCATTACTATTTTCCTTCAAGGACTCTATTATGAGCGCAGCTGTTTTTAATGGGATCTGACATCGCTGGCGAAGTTCCTCAGCACTGGCACGGGCCAGATTCGCGGTTGATCCGAATTCCCAGAGCGCCTTACGAATGGTAACTGGGCCGACACCAGGCAGGTTAAGCAGCGCTGACTTGAGCACACGGCGACTGCGTGTCTTGTTTTGAAAAGTGTTGGCAAAACGATGCGCCTCATTGCGCAGTTTTATGATCATTTTCATGCCGGAACTGCTGAACGGCAACTTAACTTCACTGCCATCTGCTTTAACCAGAATTTCTTCACGCTTGGCCAGACCAAAAACTTCGATATCAACACCCAGCTGTTCCAGTTCACGGGCAGCCGAGCGCACCTGAGCTATACCGCCGTCGACGATGTACAGTTCTGGCAGCGCAGATCTCTCATGCAAAAGTCTGCTAAAGCGCCGCCTTGTCACTTCACCAATCGAGGCCGGGTCATCTCCACCCTGTGCACTCTTAATGTGAAACAGCCGGTATTCGCCCTTTCGAGGGCGAGCATTTTTGAACACGACCAACGAAGCAACCGGGTCGGTTCCCTGGATGTGCGAAATATCTACACATTCAATACGAAATGGGGCCTGTTTAAGGTTCAGCTGCTTCTGCAAATCAATCACCGCCTCATCAACACGTTCCTGACCTTCTGACTTGATGTTGCGTAGAACTTCCAGAGCGTTGGTATCAGCCATATCAAGCAAATTGAGAAACTGCCCACGGCGTGGCTGATGAAAAGTTACTTTACGACCAGCACGTTCACTCAACACGGTGAGCAACGAATCACAGCCTTCGGGTTCCTGCCGGCAATAGAGCGCTGCAGGGATCAGGTTGGCATCGTAAAAACGCACTATCACTTCAGAAAGCAGCTCGGCGACAGACAGGCCCAATGGAAACTCCACGTTTATTATGCGGTTTCCAAGCAGCTTGCCGCCCCTGACAAAAAACACTGAAAAAACAATACGGTCGTTCGCTTCGCTCATACCCCAGAAATCGAGATTGACCGGCTTGAGAAACTCAACTTTCTGACTTGCAAAAAAGCGCACGAGAGCGGTTAGGGTATCTCTGATCTCTGCCGCCTCTTCGTAGCGATACTGGTTGACCAGCTCTTTGAGCTGGCGTTCAAGACCGGTAAAATCTGGATTAACGCGACCAGCAAGAACGTCTATGGCCTTATTAACCGATACCGCATACTCTTCTGGCCTTATCTCGCCCTGGCATACGCCCTGGCAGATTCCAAGATGGAATTTGAGGCAAGGTCTGGCGCCACTTTTGGGAACAATTTTGCGCTTAACAGTGCAGAGCCGGAAGTTTCTTGAAAGCAGATCGACGATACGGGCAAGATCATACTCATTAGGAAACGGGCCAAAATAGAGATTGCCATCGCGAAACGATACCTTGCGCACCTTTTCGAGACGCGGGAACTTATCGTTAAGCGTAACTCTGATATATGGATGAGTTCTGCTGTCTTTTAGGAGAACGTTATAGCGCGGCTTGTGCTTTTTAATAAGGTTGTTCTCAAGAATCAGCGCTTCAACCTCGTTGCCAGTCACTATAAATTCGATATCTTCGATTGCCAGAACCAGCACAGAAGTCTTAATGCTGTCATGCTGGCGGTTAAAATAAGATTTAACTCGCTTATTCAGCGAACGCGACTTACCAATATAGATTATTTCACCGACCCGGTTCTTCATCAAATAAACACCGGGCTTAGCAGGCATCAGAGCCAGTATTTTTTCGAGTTTATCGTTCTGCATCAGCTGTAAACCGCCAGTACCGGGCAAAATATCTGGCCGAATCTCATTTCTTTTTATTCGCGGCAGCAGCGTCAGCCTTAGAATCTGATTCAGGATCTGAAGACACATCATCAAGAATAACGGCCGATTCGACGACAAAATAGCGCAACTTACCACTATAACCCGATTGAATGTATTTGCCGGTCAGAGAAACCTGACTATCAAGGATTTTCTCGCGGCGAACTTCTTGCAAAAGCTTGATATTTGACTTAAGAGGAATGCGCAGACCACCATCAGTCTTCAATACCCAGCGATACAGGTGCTGACGCCGACCAAGGGGCTTCTTTTCAGCTAAAATTTTGCCGCTGATCTTTTCGCTGAGCATAGCATCTCCCTCATCGTCTGCTGGAGTCCCAGCGATCATCAATGATGGCTCAAGGGCGTCTGCCTTCTCATAAAGCGTCGCGCTGGCAACCTCATCGACTGGAATTTCGGAGTCTGATGCGACAGCGGTTTCGACGTCCTCGACGGCATATTCCCCGATCACCTCATCAGGCAAAGGCTCATCATCGAGCGGCAGCTCTTCTACTACATCGGTGTCAACGGTAGCTGACGCAATTATTTCAGAAGTGCCTGACGCGGTTTCTTCAGTAATGACAGCATCGTCAGCATCGGCAGCATCGGCAGCTGGAGTTGTCGGTTTCGACAAGGCCTCTATTTCGGCCATTATCTCGGCAGCGGTTTTTAGCGTATTTTCGCCAGAAACAGGAGCTTGTATCGGCGACTGCGAAGATGCTTCGACTTCTGCAATTAGTTCAGCAGTGGTTTTCGCTACTTTTTTTTGGACAACAACGGGCGTTGGTAAAGACTCCGGCGATGCCTCTATGTCTTCCACATCCGACACAACGACTTCAGGTGTTTTTTCTTCGCCCATAACTGCAGAGTCAGCCATTACCAAGGCGATAACAAGCCAAACCAGCATGATTGTTCGCATGATGTTCATTCAAGTCTCCCGGTTGTTTTGCGCACAGGTATAGTAGCATTTTTTCGCAAATGCATAAATAGCAGATTTTTCGACCAATCGGATTGCTATCAGCATATCACAAAGATTGCGCAAGGAGACAGAAAGAGCCGCCCCGGCTGTTTCAGCTGGAGCGGCTCTGATCTGAATGGGCATTTAAAACATTATCAACGTCGTTCTACTTCGCGGTTAATTACTCGAATATCCATGGTAGACGGCACAATAATCAGGCCAAATTCAAGCTTACGATTATTGGGTGTGTCCTTCCTGCTGTAATCAAGAGCGGTATCTTTAACTTCTGCCGAGATTTTGTAGACCCCGGGGTGTCTGAAGATTGCCCGAGCTTTGTAGTTACTCTGAGAATCGCCCTTCACTGTGACTGTAGGCATCCCCTCCTTGAAATAAATGCTTGCAGCATCTGGGCCAACAACACTGAACGAAGGCAATGCGGCTGAAGTCGCGACTCCAATGTTGTCAAAGAATTTCAATTCAAGTATAGTTTCAACCTCATTTTCGATAAGAGGCGGAGAGATCACAGCATACTTGGAAAAATCTGTAATTGGTGGAACAGGAAGCCCATATATCGTGGATGTAGCATAACCTGTGAACCCACCGAAAACAGCTGTTGCGCCTGGAGTCCAGGTTACTGCACTTGTTACACAATCATACAAGGATTGAACAGTTGTGGTGGCAGTTGTCTCGTTAACGGCCTGGTTAGAATCGAACAATGGGATCGACGTGCTTTCTGTCGTCTTCATATCGGTTATAACCATATATAGAACTGGGCGCTTATTGTCTATAACGTCTATATTGCCAACCATCACGTTGTCTTGGCGATATCCTGATGAATCCATGGCAGAAAATGCCAGACCATACCCTGGGTGTGCAAAACCAATATCACCATCACCATTGTAATTCGGAGAGTTGTTGGCAAAATTCAGTGGTAGTCTGGTTGGGAATCCATATCTACCAGAATCGGTCACTCCAGTGTTGTCAAAATGCTGCAGATCACTCAGAGCGATTTTATATACAACCTCACTAAAAGTGGCTCCGCCAGGAAGGTCGCTAGAGGGAGTTCTTACTATTTTGAAAACATCGCTATTATATGTACCAGCTTCGAAGCCGGGCGCAGAATACCGCAACACTTTCTTTGCCTCGATGTTTGAGAGACCGGTAAAATCATCCCCAGCGACTGCGGACAATTTGACAGCATTTACAGAAAGCGAGCCAGTAGCAAGATCAGCCAATCTCATGCGTGGAACATAATTTTTGCCAGCACCACACTCAAACTGCAAAGTACCAACCTGCTTCTTTGGTGAGTGGTTGGAAATACCTGTGATCAAACAGGCAGAAGCAATATTGCCAAAAGGATTATTATCTCGAACTGTGACTTCAATGAATTCCGGGTTGCCTCCGATGGAAGTCAACGTTTCACCTGTAGCGCCTTTTAGAGTCAGATTGGGTAACGATTTTCCGTTAACTCGTATGACTTGTGGAGGTGTATTATCAAGTACCAGAAGTGCAACTTTTGCAGAATAGCTGGCAACACCTGTTTTCTCATCAATTCCAATTGGGATACCGTATTCATTGTATTTTTTATAATTATATTTCCACATTCTGAAGGCTTCGCAAGTAAGCTCGGCCAATACAGGATCGGTTGGAAAATCAAGTTTAAAAGTGGCAATAGTTGCATTCCGATCACGAGTCAAAGGATCGACATCAGTAACTTTTGGATTAGCAATACCCTGAACAAAAAGACCCGTTGGCAACATCATTTTATACTGCCATGAATAACCAACAAAATCTTCCACCCACTTGACGTCTCCAACCTTGCTGTCGTCGGTTATATTAGGCAAAGTAAATAATGCTTCTTCCTCTTTAAGGCGCCAGTTATAAAGTGTGTTTTCATTAACCGCAAAGTATTTAACTCCAGTCGAAGTCTGGAGCGGATCCTTAAAAGTAGTGCTTGTAGTTCCTTTACATTGAATAAGAGTAGGCTTGCCTTTATCAATGGGCTCCTGCAAATTCACCTTCAGCATAGCCACTGCACAGCCAGAAGGCACTGCTACCATGCCGGGAAAATTTGCAGCAGTAATATCAGGGCTGAGCAGAGCCGGAATTGCCTGCTCAAATCCTGCTGGCGTCAAACACATGCTTTTGCTGGCAACTGTTGAACCAAAAGCAAGAAGGTTGTAGTTATACCACTTATACTTGGCTCGACACATGATTTGATAGACGCCGGCCGGCAGATAATATGAAATACCTGGGGATGTTGTGTATTCCGGCACAGAACTGGAGCCTGAGTTAGCAACCAGATCGGCAGGCGATATAACGTTGCCATAGGCATCCTGGGTCTTATATATAGACCACTCATAAAGAACATGATCTGAAATTCCTGAATTTGCATCTGTTCCGGCTTTTGACGCTGTTGCGGCAAAGTAGCCTATTGTGCCGTTATCATTTTCATCGCTGACGTTCGCCAGATTATTAGCGTTCCAGTCATCACGCTCCCAGCGCGGAGGATTCTCAACTTTAAAAGAATAATAACCCTGTGTAACCTGTTCCAGCATATCATTTGTCGGCCCAACAATATCTACCGTCGAAGATGATGCACCTGGATCAGGCGGCGTAGCTACATTTATGACCCCAAGCTGCACGAATTGCGGCAACGAAATTGATGGCACTGCTGCGTCTTTGCGCGGCAAAGAGTCTATCCACGACCAGTCAGGGGTGGAGACAATAGATGTGTAGTTATTTTTGGTTATAACCGAATAGTTTCGACCATCCGCGAGTGTTATTGGAACCCTGAAAAATTGCTCCCACTTGTCAGTGCCTATAACAACACTATTTACAAGAGTTTCTGAGGTTGCGCCCAATGCGAGGCGATATACGCTTTTTGTTACCTTCTGATCATAGATGATACGGCCTTTTGCAACACCAGTATCAATCGAAACGGCAGTCCATTGCACTGCGCTCGCATCGGCAGACGAGAAAGAAGAAGCTGCGTTAGGAAAATATGCAGTTTTGCCATAATACATGTTGCCAAAACCGTCAGCCTTTATGTCGTCAATTCCAGTTCCGAGGCCGATACCCCTGAAGTAAGTTGTGGTTCCTTCACTACCACTTGCCCCTTCACTCCTGGTAAACTGATAGGCCATGCCATTTGAAGAATTATAGGCAAAAACGATACCGCCTTTCAGATACCACTGGTCAGAGACAGAAACTGCTGTAACTTTAAAACCTGCCGGTATGGCAAAGCCAAGCTCTCTTAACCAGTCTTCAATTGCTTTTGAACCAAGCACATAAACGTAGTCAGAACTGGTATTTTTTAGAGAACACCCAACCCATTCAGTAGTCAAATCATTCAGCCTGGGTGCTCTGATAAGCGGGCCAGTGTAATTTGCCAGATTAAGAGTTACCTTGCCGTCTGAAGTTGATGACTGGGTTCTTGTATAACAATAAGTTCTGCCCATAGAAGACAATGAGATCGAAACATACTGCGGTTGCGCATCTTGAGTCAAGCTGTCCTGGTTCGTGCCACAGGGGTCTATGCACGAGCCAAGAATGGCACGGGCAATTCTTTTTTCGTATGACTCGGCCCGCTTGCCCTGATTAACTGGAGTATTTCCAGAAATGCCAGTATACCACTCGAGCAGATCATAACTATGACATTTTCCCTCAACACGATCTCGATAAGCTTTTCCAGGGCGCCCGTGTGTATCATTATCATTTGACTGATACCACATGCCATTAGGGATACTGGCTTTTCCATTGGTGCCTGGGCTTATAACATAGACAGGCCAGGAATTTGCAACCCGTGGTGCTCCGCAGCCACAGCAGCTGCCCACATTCCTTGATGCAGTATAACCAAAGGAGGTTGGAGTAAGTGTGTAATAACCAGGGTAGTTCGCTGCTGGCCCTGGTGATGTATAAATAGGCCTGAAATGTTCAGCCCATTTACTGCGGTGATCACAATGAAAGCCCTGCAACTGATTTTTCCCGGAAGCCTTAATGTTTACTTCGATGTTACCTGACATCATGGTAAAAATATCTGCTATTGTTTCGGTAAAGGTGAAAACATGTCGATTGAGATTTACTGACATACCGTAAGACTTACCCGGGTCATACAAGGGAGTTACGCCGCTGACAGCCACGCCGTCACTGGCTGGATCGTTCAGGCGGTATACCCCTTTTTTGGCACCATCACCGACAAGGAGATAGACCTCACCGTTGCGTTGGTATTCACCTGCCAATCCCCAGACAACTGACGATACGCAGCACAAAAGTGCTACCAAGCAGATCAGGCCGACATTCTTAATATTCATACTCCCCCCTCTTGCCCAACTTCGGACAGCACTTAAAACACGCCTCTATAGAGATTATAGCAATAGCAGCAGTGAATACGACACGCAAAAAATCTTTCTAAAAGTCAAAAGATTTTGACGCCACATCAGCAGCCCCAGGTAACAACCAAGTCAACAACGAGAATAAATCAGTTGTAGAATCAATAGAATTGATGCGCTGAAAAGCAACTATCGGACATGCCATCGGCCAGAGAACGATAGTTTGACTCCATCCATAGTTCAATGGAACCTCGTCAATGGTCTCTATTTTTCCCGAAGAATCCATGGCAACCCATCGAATATGCGTTCGGGTCAGATATTCCCACCGGAGGACTGGCACTGGCAACAACGCATCGTCTACTTTCCAGGCTCTGTATTCTTCGTATTGCGATGGCTGTAGAATAGTATGACCAGAAGAGGCTACTTCAGCATCATGAGCTTCGACTCTATCGGAATATGCCTGAACAGGTAGTGGCGCTTTGTTATAGGTTCGTTGGAACCATACCTTCCACATTTCAAAAACCTCATCAGAGGGCGTATACTCTCGACTTTCATTAAGCAAACGCCAGCGGTGTTCCCATAAAGAGCAGGCAAAAACAGCTGACGAGAAAAAAATGAATACCGCCAGACAACAAACAGTTCGAAACCAGCTATTTAGGTTATGTGCTATCACTGCATTTGCGGCAAAATTCGTAGTATTCGCTGCTCAACTTCCGGAGACACCCTATTAGCCTTAAAGACCTCTTGAAGCACAGTCAAAGTCAAATCTTCGCCGCCAACAAGAAAAAGTCTGGGCCTGACATTGGCAATAACAGGCTGCAGAGCCGGAATCTGAGTAAGAACCCTCTCAAACTCCTCTTGAAAATTGCGTTCCAATCCATCCACAACTCTTTGCATATGTTCTGGAGGCGTATTTGGGTCACTGCTTCCCTGCGGGGGGCGAAAATCACTTTGCAACAACTGAGCATAAAGTTGTGAGCCAAGTAATCCGAACCCAGGGATGCCAGTGGGAGGCTCAAACGCTTGTGCTGGAGGAGTCACAAACGAACGATCAACAATGGCGACATTTCCACGTTCCCGCGATAATCGTTTAAGAATCTGATCAAGCTCTGCCATAATCGAGAACAGATATTTATTGCTCTCATCTCTGGTCAGATAAAAGACATCAAGACCAGCCTCACGAACACTATCATATTCTTTTTCTTTTGCAGCAAACTCTTTTTCCAAACGATTCCGTTTTAGTTCAAAACTTTTACTAATACTCGTTACATCTTTATTTTCTTTGAGCATAGCATTTATAGTAGTTTTTTGAGATAACTCAAGATCATTCATGTCTTTCAAAATACGATTTCGTTCACGGCTGATCTTGTCGACGCTACCCTTCATTTCACTGCTGACAGTTGCAGCTTTTTGTCGCAATTTATCGAGCTCCGTCGGATTGTTAAGAGGAATGTTTGAGCGATAAAAGCGCTGAACAGAAAAGTCATACCATGCCATTCTAGGATGTAGAGCCAGAGTCAAGGTGTAATCTACCGTTGCCCAGCCTCCTGCAGCAAAAGCCACTGATGGAATCACAAGCGATAGAGCTGTAATTACGATAAAAAACCTGGCTGTTAAAAGAACAAAACGAGTGTTTAACATATAGATTAATCCTTCCTTCAAGGAGTGCTGAAACGCATTGCAGAAACCGCTTCCTGCCGGAGATCAATGACTCCATAGCGAAAGGGGTGAGAAAACCGTTGTGGATATTCGTTGCGTAAATGCCGGCCAAATTCAGCCAACCACAGAGCAATTGCTTTCGGATCAGGATTGGCTTGCCAAATAGTTGCGTGAGTATTCTGAAACAAAATACTGCGGTTTGGCGTTGGCTCAGGCACTGGTGATTGAAAGCATGAAAGATCAAGGATAGGGATATTGTCATACTTGGCAGAAAGGCTCCTGGCAACAGCGAGGATATCGCCTGACATTGCATTGATAATAGGAACAAGGCTTTCAAGCCCGGTTCCTGCTCCATGCAGATAGTTGCCACGTAATTCAGTAGCCTGCTTAGCCTTCTCAAGCGAAGCACGTCTTGCATTAACTACCGCGAGCTTCTCCCAGATAGATCTGGCTGTGACTGAGTTTTGCCCGTTCTGAGGTGAAGCAGAAATCAGACTATATTGCTTTGTCAGCATTTTCTGCTCTTCAGATAATTTTTCAAGTTCAGCATCGTAGTTTTTACGTGCTTCTTCCAGGTCACCAACCCATGCAGAAGCTGTGTTATTGAAACGCCTGGTCTTAATATCAAATTCTCTAAAGATCGGATGTTTCAGAAGAAGCTGCCTGAAATCTACAAAGCCAGCAACAGAATTGGTCTTAATCGGTTCTGCAGAGTGAGCACGTGCAGAGAATCCGATCACAAAGACAATAAACACAAAAACAACAACAGTAAAACGCCGCATTGCTTTGACCTCGCTAGAAAGGTTCGATATCAACATCATTTAAAATTGACGCATCACTAGATTCAACAACAGATGTAGCGTTGCCAAGTCTGGCACGCCGCAGACTGAAGGTTATCTGAATAACACGTTCAGTTGTAGTTCCATCATTAGATCGAGTTTTCTCCCTAAAGCTTACCGTTTCAACGTCTTCCAACAAAACCTTGCTATAATCCTCTGTTGATGGGCGAAAAGCGCCAGTTGGCGACACTCCAGGCGGCATATAACTTAGTATATTCGAGGGAATATTGCCTGGAATTGTTGAATATTTCGTCGTATTACCAGTTTTTGTATAAATCAGCTTTCCATCTTTGCCCCACAGACTAACACCTTTCCAGAGCCCAGGACGTGCAGCAGTAAATTCGCTGGCCAGCACGTTTGGTCGAGAAACACTGAAAAAAAGTAGCGGAACCCAGGCAGGACCTTGAATGTTTAAAGCTTTGGGAGCATCACCATCTTGATAAAATGCGGTACTTTTCACGTAAATTGGCGTAGTTGCAGCAACAGAAGAGGAGGCAGAAGCAATTGAAATAGCATTGTTCGCCTGGTTCAAATCTGTGCTTAACACAGCCAGAAAACGCTGAGCACTCTTTTGGGAATTAATTTTCCAGTCGCCAAGGAGAAAACTCTCAGAACCAGAACGATAGATCGAAAAGGTACCGGTAAAAAGCAACGCGCTAATAGCAGCGGCAATCAATATTTCTGCCATTGTGAATCCACGTGATCTGCTCATATCAGAAGATCCTTCTTCTGGTGGTGTTTATTGTTCTTTTGACTTCCCGTTTCATATTACCAATTTGAACGGTTACAGATATCTCCAGAGTGTCTGTATCATACTTTTTTTGTGAAAGTACCTGATAAGTCGTGGTAAACGATGCATTGTGCACAGCATCGTTGGGATTTGGAAGCTCTCCGCGCAAAAGCACATCGTTTTGAAAGGTGTTTAAAGGAGCAAGATCGCGAGGAGGAGTCGCAACTCTCCCTTTATAGTAAGAATAATAAAAATCTGATGGGAGCTCTTTGAATTTTAGAAGAGCAATATTGCTAATACCCTCTCCTAGAATATCCAGTTGCGAGCGAAGAAGCAAATCTGGGTTAACAGAAGTAACCTGCGAAATATTTTTTGTATAGGAAACACCAAAAATGAGCAAAGCCATAGACAACACCAGCACGATTATAATAGCCATACCTTTTGAATTGCCGGTTTTCCTGCTCATTCTCGCATCCTTGTCAGAAATGTCATCATTTTGATGCTTCTCTGCTGATTTCTTTCAGGCTCGTTCCAGGTAATCTGCCCCACAACTCTTTTTACACGAAAAGCTTTTACAATCGACGAGTTATCAAACTTGAGATCAGTAGAGGCGTCAAATTGCCAGGTAGCTGCAGCAGTAGCTATAAATGTGTTCAGGTCAATCCTGATCGGATTGTATGAAAAAGTCACGGATTCTCCTGTTACATTCAGAGACAAATCGTAGTTCGCCGAGCTTGAGGCGATTGTGCCCAGTGGGAGAGTAAAGGTTCCAAGGTCTACAGGAGCTGTGAGATTGCCAATCGGCACTCGATCATATTCGGCAACCAGCACCTGACGCATTGTACCCTCAAGGAGCTGTATAGCAGTCAGGTTTCTGAAATCTTTGCTGGTGCCACGATGGCCAAAACCAATCATGGCTGCTATGGGTATCATGGCAACGGCAAGAACAACTGTTGCCATAATAATTTCGAGCAAAGATGTGCCAGATCTGTAGATCCTGTTTGAAGCCATTTTTTCTACCTCTATATTATGATAATATCACCGATTAACAAGTATTTCCAAGTAAAAATCGGTATAAAAAAAGTTTATAAAATTTATCTAATGCTTTATTCATGATGATGCACTAATACCAGAACAATATTTTTTTAAAAAATTGAGTAAATTTCCATACGTAAAATCCACATTCGGCCGAATGTGGATGAAAAAAAATTCAGAACTGGCCTTTTGCCACATTATGACTCCGAATATCATTGTGAGTGCAGCGAACCCTGACTTTGTGAGATTTACTCAGAACTGTCCTGCACCCGTATACCGACCCCAGTCGGCACTTCAAGAGACGTTGTTCTAATGACTGAATCATAAGACAACCCAATTCAGCGGCAACTTCCTGCTTCGATTCACCCCACAGTTGCAATAACAATTTAATCACAAGTTTAATTTTATTCGTGGACCAGTTTATCTTAAAAATTGTTAACACGTGAGTTGGCTGATTGAAAAAACAGACAAGATCAAGGTATTGTAACTGACAACAGGTATGAACGATAAAAAACACCAAGATTCTATTCAATTCAAAGGGATTCATAGTATGCACAATCTGGAAACGCTCAGTCGGGGCGCCGCCGAAGTGGCGAATGTGGCCGCAAAACTTGTCAAGAAACACTTTAATGATGCGCACCAGATAACATTCAAAGGCACTGTTGATCTGGTTACAGAAGTAGATGTTGCCTCTGAGCGGTTGATAAAAAAACTGCTGTTCGAAAAATTTCCGCAGATTCGCTTTCATGGCGAAGAAGATGGCGGAGAAGACTGGCGAAACGGCGCAGTATGGGTTGTCGATCCGCTTGATGGCACCACCAACTTTGCCAACCGCCTGCCACATTTCAGCGTTTCGATTGCACTTTGTCACGATGGGTTACCGGTAGCCGGCGCAGTGGTGAATCCGATGAACAACGAAACCTATCACACATGGCAGGGCGGCGGCGCCTGGCTCAATGGCAGTCAGATAAGGGTTAACAATGTTGAGCGAATCAATGAAGCGTTAGCTGTTACCGGTTATCCATACAATCGCCGTGAGCACCTCGACGAAATCATGGACCGCCTGAAAGTTATGCTGATGCATGTTCAGTGTGTCCGCCGATTTGGCTCTGCCGCGCTCGACCTATGTTACATCGCCCAGGGAATTTTTTCGATCTACTGGGAAAACAACCTCAAACCCTGGGATATTGCAGCCGGCAGCCTGCTGGTTCAGGAGGCCGGTGGCACGATCTCGCGCTATGACGGCAACGTAATGCAGCTCGACAGTTATGAACTGTTGGCCAGCAACACGATACTTCACAAAGAATGTATCAGATTACTGGCCGAGGCGATCCAGCTGACCAGCCGGGATTAAAAGTCCACACAAAAAACATAAGTCATGCTTGCGCAGCAAAATATCGTTCACGATAAATCTATCCGACCATGATTCAGCTTTTTCCACATGTGTGGGTTTATCAGGCCGGAATGAGACTATAAAGTTGCGATAGAGTTGCGCTAATTTTTCTGACGCGGCTTATTCTGCATCCAGCGAGGCTGACCAGTGCTTTCAAGAACATTCAGCCAGAACATGCTTTCGGGATCAATGAATTTTCGATTCTTGATGGCAACATCGATCGGAACATAGGTGAAACTGTTGTTCCAGTTGCCTACGACAACCCCGGTTTTGCCAGCCATGCCGGCATGCACTGCATTCTGCGCGAGCTGATTGCAATAGATACTGTCAGACGGAATAGCGCGAGAACTGCGAATAATGTAGCTCGGATCAATATACTTTACGTTAACCGGCACGCCATTTTCTTTGAAATATTTGCTGATGCCTTCACGAAGAAAAATACCAACATCACCTGACTTACGATTGCCCGAGACATCGCGCTCATCCTTCGCGCAGAACAGATCGCCAACTCCCTCAGCAACGACAACTACCGCATGACTTTTCCGTTTGATACGTTCGAGAAGGTGTTTATAAAAGCCATTACCACCTTCGAGATCAAAGGGAATCTCCGGTATCAGGCAAAAGTTTACATCCTGCGAGGCAATAGAAGCGTTAGCCGTGATGTATCCAGACTGTCGCCCCATCAACTTAACCAGACCGACACAGTTCTGATAGCCACGCGCCTCAACATGTGCGGTTCTTATTGATTCAACGGCGTGTGTAAAGGCGGTCTCGAAACCAAAGGTTTTTTCAATAAAACCGATGTCGTTATCAATAGTCTTAGGTATTCCAACCACAGAAATTGCCAATCCGCGCTTGGTTATCTCCTCTGTGATCTCTCCGGCCCCCTTTAAGGTGCCATCACCGCCGACGCAGAACAACAGATTTATATTGTAATCCATAAGACGGTCAATCATCTGGCCAACATCTTGAGGGCCTCGCGACGATCCGAGAATTGTGCCGCCTTTTTCGTGAATTTCAGAAACGACGTCGGGATCAAGAATCATCGGTTGCAGACCCGACTCTTTTATCATGCCAAGAAAACCATAGCGAAAGCCGTAAATGTTTTTAACGCGATACCAGAAATGAAGCTGCATTACCAGGCCACGAATTACATCGTTGATGCCCGGACAAAGACCGCCGCAGGTTACGATGCCAACACGTGTGTGCGCAGGATCAAAAAAAATCTTTTCGCGAGGGCCGGCTTTCTCGAAAGACAAGGGATCATGACCAGTCGCGATCTCTTCTTGAATTTTGCAAAGACTATTATGGTAAAGAACGCGTTCTTTTTCTTCGACATAATTGGTCAAAAAATCTCCATCGATCTTCGAGAGTTTCAAAGGCGACTCAATTAAAGGTTTGCCGAGGGTTTGGATTACCAGATCTTCATGTTTCAGTTCCATTGTCGAGCCTTTCAAAATTTGAATGTTTTCAAAGTGGGTTGACTTTGTTATAGTATCCTGTAGTTTATAAATGTCTAGCATGACAAAGTCAAGAAACCATCGAAGGCAAGATTCAGCTTGAATATTTATTTCGGTGTCCCCTCTGGGGATACTAACAACATAGAAGAGAAAGAGATCTCAAAACGCCTGATTGGATCTTTGGCCACCCTTCCCTGCCATACTCGTGAATTTACAACCGATGACCCTTATCCCTTCGACGCGATCAAGGGCACACCATCGCTGATTCATGCATTTCACGCTGCTAAATCTGGCCTGCCCTGCCATAAACTGGCTGAAAAGGCACGCCTTCCGTTGGTAGTAACATGCACAGGCCTTGATGCATACATAGACATGTATAACAGCGTGCTGTGCCCGCAGCTTCAGGAAGTCCTCGAATTTGCCAGGAAAGTAATTGTGCCTTACCCGCAAATGGGCAAGTTTATTAAATCTCGCTTGATGATTAATACTGAGATAGAAGTCATTTCGCCGGGCGTTACACCCTTCAATGCCGAGATTATGGTTCCGCGTGAACATTTTGGCTTTGCCGAAGGTGAACGTTTGATTATGCTTGAAGGCGGGCTGCTTCCGGCTAAAAATGTAATTTTTGCCATTCACTACATTGAAAAAATCATCAACGACTACCCGGAGGTGCGACTGGTTCTTTTTGACACTCCATTTGACACCGAATATCAAAAGCAGGTCACGCTAGAAACAGCAAACCGTCCATGGATAAAACTGATCAGCCGCCCAGAAGAAGGGCTATTGCCCTTCTTACACCGTCATGCCGAGATCTTCATCAATGTTTCGCATGCCGAGGGCTACAACCCATTTTTGCTTAGCGCTCTGCAGACAGGCAGACCGGTACTCGCCGCCGATATTTACGGCAATCACGCATTTATCAAGAACGAAGAAGTTTTTCCGGATATGGGTAATGGCTGGCTTTATTTTACATCACCAGGACCCGGCAGTTTTGCCCGTATCCATGACGGCGAAGATTTTATCGGCAAACTACGCAACCTTCTCGACAACCCGGACAAGGGAGTCGAAGTCGGTCAGAGAGCCGCCAGAATCATAGCCCATAGTCATACCCCGGAAAAAGAGCTTTACCTGCATCTCCAGGTATATAAGGCTCTGTTGCGCTGATTAAGCTGATTATATGTTCTTCGCGCAGATCAGGCGACTTTTTTAAGTTCGACTTCTTTGCTGTCATCGGCACGCAGCGTAAAGCTGGTAAAACGCGAACGCAGCTTAAGAAGGGTAGCTGGCTGGAGACAGGTAGAGACAAACGGATGTAGCGATGGATCGAGAGCTTCGCCATGTTGGAATTTTTGAATGGCATAGCTGCTTATCTTCTTATCGCACAGCCAGTCGGCCATCCGCATGATATCAGTGTCACTCATCAGGCTGGGGTGCACTGTGGTGCGGTATTCATGCTTTATCCCGGCAGTGACAAGCAGTTCGGCCAAACGACCGAATGATACCGGGTCAGCATCTTGTCCTGTCACTTCCTGATAACGATACAGTGGTGCCTTGAAATCAACTGCAACAAACTGCAGAAGTCTCTCGTTCAGCGCCTGCTCTACGATCTGAGGATAAAAACCATTGGTGTGAAGGGCGACCTCAAAGCCAAGTTCTCTAACCTCACGCATTGCGCCAAGCAGAGTAGCTTGCCGACAGGGCTCGCCACCACTGAATACGACAGCTTCGATGAAGCCCTGTCGATCTTTGAGGAAATCTGTTATCGACTTCCAGGTCAGCGTATCTTTGGCAGTATCTGGCAACAAAGAGCGGTTGTAACAGAAACGGCAACGCAGGTTGCAGCCCTGCGTAAAGATTACGCTGGCCAGCCGACCAGGAAAGTCTATCATGGTCAGGGGCTGTAAGCCCCCGACCAGAAGTGTATCAGAACTATTATTCATTTAATCAGACGACTTCTCTTACCAGCTCGCTGGGTCGTATCAAAACTCGGTCGCTGTATTCGCTCTTCTTGCCGGCATTGAACTGGGAAACCGGACGGAAATAACCCATAACACGAGTCCAGACTTCGCAGACCTGACGACTTTCGTCAGTCAAAACGACGCTTTCGGGTGCGAGTTGCTGGCCTTCAGCCTGAGCAAATGCGACAGCCTTGCGTGTTTCAATCGCGTCACATGTCGGACAATACTGGTGCTCACCCGCGATGTAACCGTGTTTTGGACAAACGCTAAAGGTCGGTGTAATGGTGATATACGGCAGTCTGAACTGAGTTAGAGACTTCTGCACCAAGCGTTTGCATGACTCTGCATCAGGAATTCTCTCACCAACATAGAGGTGTAACACGGTACCACCGGTGTATTTGGTTTGCAGTTTTTCCTGGTGGGTCATTATGTCGAACAGGTCGCCCTGAAAGTCAACTGGCAACTGGCTGGAATTGGTGTAATATGCAGCCTGCGGGGTACCTGCCTGAATAATTTCGGGGAAACGCTTGCGATCCTCACGGGCAAAGCGGTGAGTAGCTCCTTCGGCCGGAGTAGCTTCAAGATTGTAAAGATGACCGGTCTCGACCTGGTATTGAACCATCTTTTCGCGCATTGAATCGAGAATCTTCTGCGCCAGTTCAACGCCCTCGGGCTGAGCGATATCATAAGCGTTATCAGAAAAGTTGCGAATACATTCGTTCATGCCATTGATACCAATGGTTGAAAAATGATTGCGCAAAGTGCCCAGATAGCGGCGGGTATAGGGAAACAGGCCACTGTCGATACGTGCCTGAATGACTTTGCGCTTAACTTCGAGGCTCTTCTTTGAGAGTTCCATCAGGTGATCAAGGCGTGCGGTAAGACCTTCAAAATTATCCTTAAACATGTAACCAAGACGAGCGAGGTTGATGGTTACGACACCAATAGAACCAGTCTGTTCGGCGGAGCCAAAGAGTCCGTTGCCGCGCTTAAGCAGCTCACGCAGGTCGAGCTGCAGGCGACAGCACATAGACCTGACCATACTGGGCTCAAGATCTGAGTTGATAAAATTCTGAAAATACGGCAAACCGTATTTGGCAGTCATTTCAAACAGAGGATTGCAGTTTGGGTGATCCCAGTCAAAGTCTTTGGTGATATTGTAGGTTGGAATCGGGAAAGTAAAGGCTCTGCCACGATTATCACCAACGCTCATCACGTCGATGAAAGCGCGATTAATCAGATCCATTTCGGCCTGAAGATCGCCGTAAGTGAAATCAGTATGTTTGCCGCCAATCAGAGGGTGTTGCACTCTAAGGTCTTCAGGGCAGCTCCAGTCCAGAGTCAGATTGGTAAACGGAGTCTGTGTACCCCAGCGAGATGGAACGTTCAGATTATATACAAATTCCTGAATGCCTTGGAATACTTGGTCATAACCGATACCATCGAGTCGCACAAAAGGAGCCAGATATGTGTCAAACGAAGAAAAAGCCTGTGCACCAGCCCATTCGTTCTGCAGTGTTCCAAGGAAATTAACCATCTGACCAAGTGCACTTGAAAAATGCTTGGGCGGAGCAGATTCGACCTTGCCTGGCACGCCATTGAAACCTTCCTGCAGGAGGGTTCTCAGAGACCAGCCGGCACAGTAGCCAGAAAGCATGTCGAGATCGTGAATGTGCATATCGCCTTCACGGTGAGCTTCACCGATTTCTGGATTGTAAACATGCGACAACCAGTAATTAGCAGTAACCTTGCCGGCGACGTTGAGGATGAGTCCGCCGAGAGAATAACCCTGGTTGGCATTGGCGTTTACGCGCCAGTCCTGATGGCCAAGATATTCATTGATTGAGCTGATGCTGTCGACAAGCGATCGTTTGCCTTCGCGCATCTGCTTGTGCTGTTCACGATATACAATATATGAGCGGTTAGTGATGAAGTAGTTGTTGGCAATCAGCACGTGTTCAACTGCGTCCTGAACTTCTTCGACGTTTGGTGTACCAGATTGATGACGATGCGCCAGAATGTTGACTACCTGGCTGGACATTCGGACAGAATCAACCATACTGAACTCACCGGTTGCCTTACCGGCTCTCTCCATAGCTGACCGGATTTTTTCCGGGCTGAAAGGCACAATATTACCCTGGCGGTTTTCGATGAACTGTATTTCGCGACCCTGCTTCATGATTGCTCCCTGGATGGTTTTAATGAAATTAAATGCACGGCAAAATTCTGTACACAGCAGAATGTATGGAAAAATATATCTCTGGATGTCTTAGAACTAGGCCTTGAGCGACTAAAGTCTGTTGAATAATAAATTTTTTCTATGTCAAACTTTAACTCTCTCGTTTCTTCTTGAGGGTTAGATTACACCATTTTTAGAACCTGAAGTCAAAGCTTTTTTAGAAAAATTTTCGAGTCAATTACAATGCGCTTTACAGCCCCAATGGCCGTGTTGAGCCTGTTTCACCCATCATCACAACATACCCCCTAGCGGCTGACTGGCACCATGTCATTACTCAACGCAACGTGCACAAAACACACGTGCAGACTTGTGTGTAAATTCAAAAAAGAAGAGCCTGCAACTGGCTAAATGCGAGTTACAGGCTCTTCTCCCGGTGGGCGCTGCTCCGAGACCCTATATTCTAATGGACAAGGACCCATTAGAACCACCTAAGTTAAGAGCGGATCAGAATGCGCCTGGCTCGATAAAGCCGGCTTCATTGCCGGTTTCGCTGATTTTAAGCGAACCGAATTGAATGCCTTTGATTCTGCCGGTGTCGCCTTTGTAATTTGAGCGAAGCCGGAAATTGTTGTTAAGAAAGTCCATTTCTTCGAGGCGGGCAATCGCCAGCATGTTCTGGTCTGCGTCAAGCAAGGCAACCATCAGTCCCTTTTCATTGCCAGCAATAAAATTACGGATCATGCCAAGGTCTTTCGGCCAATCCTTCATCATCTCTGGCAGCAACGGTCCAGATGTCACAACAAGAGTACCCTCCCAGCCAGAGAGGCGCTCAGCATGAAGTGTACCATCAAGTTCAATCTTGTCACCGGTTAAAAAGTAACAGCGATCGGTAAAGGCTTGTTTAAAAGGAATATCAAAGACTTTGGTGGCAGAAAAATATCGACGGCTAACCAGTTCGCGCAGTTCTTTACGATCCATCTGGCTGGTCGCCGAAGCTTTTTTAGAGACTGGCAAGCGAACGATCCTGTCGGCAGGCAGGTGTCTTACCAGATGTTCAAGTTCGGTTCCGCGCTGCATCAGCACGACCTTGTCGGGCTTTACCATATCGAGTTTGGCTTTTTTGATAGCACGACCACCATCGCCTTGGACCCAACCAGTTGTATCGATAATAAGTGCGTCTGCTTCTTTCTCTGCCTTACCCAACATTTCGACAAGTCCGGTCAGGGCTGTTACAAAATGCAAGCCAGGTGAGTGAGCTCCAAGAAAATACATATGTGTTGGCTCATGTTCGGTCAGAAAAATGCATGGCTTGGCAAGCAGCAGCATGCCAAAGGTGCCGGGACAGCCAATATCAGACTGACCGGTATCACAATCTAAAATCGCGGTTTTACCGACCTTAGCAAGCAGCTTGTTGGCAAGATATGTGCTGAAAAAAGTTTTACCAGTATCGACTTCGCCAAGTACGAGTATCTTGTAAAGACTGCCCTGTTTTTTCTCTGAGGAAATTTTGTCGGCAAGCTCGTCCCATTCGGCCGGAATCGAACTAGCTTCCATTTTAGTCAGGGCTTCCTCTGAGGCTTCAATTGTCAACACAGAATCTTCGATGCCAAGCAACGGAATTTTTTTTCCGACCGGAACTTTAACCTGCTCACCAGAACCAAGTCTGGCTCCAATGATTTCGATTGCGCCAGAATCAATTTTAACCGCAGCGGGGCCATTCAACAGATAGAATTCATTTTTTTTCAGGGTTAGCTGCATTTATTTCTGCTCCTTGTCGAATACCAGTGATGGCCACATTTCTTTGAGGACATCGTTGTTAATAACTGTAACCTTGTCCATTTCGCGATATCCTAGGTCGAGTTCATCTTCGCTGGTTACAGATTTAACGCCCTTCAGAACAATGCCTTCACCATCTTTTGTGTCTACGGTTCCGCAGTAGCAGTCTTCATGGTTTCTGATAAATACACGTTGCCCAACCTGCACTTCTTCTGGCTTTACGGTTTTGGCAACCCCAAAAATGCACATATTAACGATGCCTGGGTAAAGTGGAACTTCTTCGTACATTTTAACAAGCTGAGATACCAACTCTTTTACCAGCATGGGATCTTTTTCTTCTTCGACTATCTTCTTTAAATACTTTATCAGAGCCGGAAAATCGGTTTCTTTAAATGACATCAGCTTTTCCTTTAGTTTTTGAGATATTCGAGACCAAGCTTGTCGGCTCTAGCCTTCTGGGTGTCGTTGAGAGTGCCAGTCTTAGCCTGAGCATCAAGCGCCTGCATTTCGCTCAGAACTTCTGTGACTCTGGTAAGCACGTTCATAAACGTCACCTTGTCGGTCTTAAATGTGCACTCGGCAGCTTTTGGGTGGCCGCCACCGCTGATTTTGTCTTTATAATCGGCATAGCGAGCCTGCATAGAATCCTGAAGCTCTCCACAGATCTTGCCGGAATGAACTCTGTCACCAGAACCGCGCACTGAAACATGAGTGTAATCTGGGCCAACTGAGCTGACCATAATTATCTGCGCGAGTTTGTCGCCAGATTTCTGTCTGAGTTCAAACAGTTTGATCGAGCCAATCATCGGCAGCAACGGAACTTTCGGGCCGACAAAGAGATAGATACTGGTTTCACCCAGCTGCAGCGCACGTGTAGAAGAATCGAGCATACTGCTGGCGCTTTCCCAGTCTTGCAGGAAATAATCAAATATTTTGTTAAGCAGCCCTCTTTGCGTCTGTGGCAACAGATTCACAAATTCATCGAGACTTTTGAGCGCAGGAAGCTGACCGGCCTTGTCGGCAATGGCTTCGAGTGCTGTTGCGATGCACTCTGCGTGATTAACATTTTTGAGGCTTTCTTCGCGGTCATGATAAAAATATGAGAAACCGCCGCCGCCGGTAGCATGCACATATTCAGTAATTCTTGAAAGCAATGAAGTGTATTCTCTCTGTTCAAAGTCGAACTGAGTCGGGCGCTCTTTAACCAGCGTCAACATATTTTTGAATTTAAGCCCATACTCCACGAGAAAGGGCTTGGCAAAGTCGGAGAGCATGCCAATAACCGGTTCGATTGCCCAGTCGCCCTTGAGACCCACCAGGCAAAGAAAATCGTCATAGTCATCGCGGGTGCCGGCCAGAGTGGCGATACCATGCGACAGAATAGAGGTAGAACACCATGTATAGGCAGGCAAACTCGGATTGAAGTAAACACATTTTTCGGGCGCTACTGGAGTCGGATGGTGGTCTATGATATATACTGGCAACTTATCAGTGTATTTGTCATAAGGAGCGAGAGTGCCTTTGTCGAGCAGGAATATAGCACTGGCGGCTGGGCACTCCTTCATGGCCTGGTCAAGCTGATCTTGCTGCAACATAAAACCTTCAGGTTGCTTGTAGGTAACTTTCCAGCCCTTTTTCTCAAGAGTGCGCTTAAAAATCAAACCACTGGTGATTCCATCTGGGTCGTCATGGCTAAAAACCAGTGCAGTTGCCGGTTTTTCGATGACCTGCAGGATTTTCTGCAGACCGGTGCTGCCTTCTTTGAGGCGATTCCATTGGGCCTGATAGCCCTCAACGTTAGTAAATTCCTGTTGCAAAATGACCGCTTCTTGCATAATACATCCTTTCGGTTCTTTATTTTATACAAGAAGTATAGTTGGGCTTAAAGTCTCAGGTCAACTACTAAAAGATATTTCTGTCAGCTCTGATCCACTTCAAAACGAAAATCTTTTTCGTCCTTGCCGCCGACAAAAAGAAGAATATTGCCCTGGCGATCGGTTCTGTAAAGCTTGGTACCCAGTCTTTGGTAATTGGTCAATGTTCTCGTAGAAGGGTGATGGAAAGCATTGTTTTTTCCGACCATTATTACACCGATTTCAGGTTCAACCATCTGCAGAAAATTAAAGTAGTCGCTGGTATCGGCACCATGATGAGGCACTTTAATAATCTGACTCTGAATCGCATCGCCGTATTTCAGAACTTCGCGCTCAGCATCTTCTTCAATGTCACCGGCAAGAAGAAGCTGTACCTCGCCGAAACGCAAAAGCAGCACAATCGATAGATTGTTTACATCTGAATATTCTTTACTGCCCATAGGGGTTTCCGGGTGTAGAGCCTGAACAAACAGCTCATTGCCCCACTCCAGCACATCACCGGCCTTAGTGGTAACACGCCTTATGCGCTGCTTGGTACAGATCTCTTCAAAATCTTTGTATGCCTCGGTTTCGAAGGCACCTGGCGGCTCATAGACGACTCCGACATCGAGCAGCTTCAATACCGGCAGCAATCCACCAAGATGATCATTATGCCAATGGGTGATTACCACGCCGTCAAGATGCCCAACACCAAGACTGCGCAGGTAGCTATGCGTCAATTCGCGACCTTCTCGTCGCGCATCGGTAACCGGAACATTTGCACCACCGTCAATTAGATAGTTCTTGCCCATCGGTGTCCGCACGAGAATGGCATCGCCCTGACCAACATTGATAAAGTCAACGCGCAGCTCGGGGTTTATATTTATCGCTACCAGACCACCGTGATCAGGGCTAAGCAGAAGCGCCCATACAAAAAACACCATAATCAGCAGCGCGGCAAATACGAAGTTGGTTTTTTTCGACTGAAAAGACATTTGTTCATAACCAAATTTAGTCATGGTTGCTACTTTACCTCAACCTTGTCGATGAACTTTTTGATAGTTTTCTCTGTCAGGCCAGGCACTTCTTTGAGATCCTCGAGAGAAAAAAAGCCGCCGTTGCGATTACGAAACTCAACAATTTTTTCAGCCAGTTTTTTGCCAACGCCAGGCAAAGCCTTGACATCGTCTATGCTCGCAAAGTTAAGGTTTAATTTATCACCCCATGCCGCCTGACCTGAATGTCCGCCAACCGCGGTTGCATAGTTCTCAAGATGGCGTAATCGCTTTTTGGTGAACCCTTTTACCCCGAGCAGCTCCTTCATGTCTTTTATCTGGCCGCGCTGCTGCACAAATTCATATATTCGATTGGCCAAAGCCGGGGTCATTCCCGGCAAAGCTCCGATGCTTTTTAAATCTGTGCGATTGAGGTTAAGTTTGCCAGCTTCTTCTTCTTTATTATAGTATTCGCTTTTTACCAGGACAGTGTGATCGGTAAGAACCGATACTTCCTGTATCTTTGCGATGAGTTGCTGATTCTTGTTACGTACGACGCCAACTTTGCCGATAAGCAGGAAAATTCCCAGCCCGAGCAGCATAACCAACGCGCCAAAGGTGATTTTTTCGAGTCTTGTGAGAACCATAGTTCAGCTAATCCTTAACAAAAACTTTGGTATTAACAGTATTCCGCAGCTGATCAACCTGCACTGCACCGTTTTCGGAAGTCATATAAACCGGAAAATTCAGCTGTTTCAGTCTTGGCCCATAGCTTTTATTGCGTGAGCTGATTGTGCCGGCCATATGATAGCCATCCATCAACCAGGCTGCAGGGAACCTGAAACTGATAGCAACGCCCTCTGGATTTGCGCTTTTAACAAACTTTTCAAATGCTTCGTAAGGATAAGGCAAATCAGCGACAAAAATAAAATCAGGCCTAAAACCGACGCCTTCGGCAGCCGGGTGCGCATTTCCAGACAGGTAAACATAATTCTGGGTGTCACGGGTTATTTTAAGAACCAGTCCATCATAATACTGTTGAAATGTGTCTTTATTGCGCTCTGGGTAGAGAACTTCGATGTTTACGCCGATATCGGTGATTTTGTCACCAGCTTTGAGAAGCTGCACCGGAATTTTGTAGCGATGCACATCTTCTATTAATCTATTATAGGATTCATAAGCCAGTTCCCAGAAATAACTTGGCGGAATTCCGGCATTCTGGCCGCTTTTGAGACGTCGTTCCAATTTAATGTCGCCAAAGGCAAAGGTTCTGGCGTATTCTTCAAAATTGACCCTTACACCGTTGGTCGGCAGTGGAAAGGGAACGTAAAGCCGATTAACCCGGTAGGTCGACAACACCGAACTAAGCCCGGAAATGCGCTCTGGCAGAGCAGAGCTGAGAATCACAGCTTTGATTTCTCTGACCTGCTTACCGGAAAGGGCAGGCTGAATGACTCGCTCGCCACGGTCGACACCGGCCAGCGTGTCATTGAGCGCGGCATCTATCAGCGTCACTTTGCCTTCAGCCTCGATCATAAGCGACGAACCAAATCCAACATCGAGCATGGTCATACGCAGATCCGGTTGGCGTTCAATACCGCTGAAAAAGACAACTGAACCAGCGACGGCTAGTATAACAGCAAAGATTGCAAGTAACGATAGAGAATTTCGATAATCTGGTTCATCCCAGACATCATAGACTGCAGCATATAAGGCCAATCCCCAGGTCTTGATCTCACGCCTGAAGTAGAAACAATGCAACAGAAGATAATAAATAACAAGTTCATAAAAGACGGGCTGCGAAATGCGTGGGTATGGAATCAAAGCGGCAAAAAACGAAGCCATGCCGAGAAAGAATTTTACCGCCAGCCAGTTGGCGGCGTTTAAGACAAGAGCGATGTAAATACCTATGACCGGGACAAAAGCGCCGATAAGACCGGCAATCAAGCCAATCTGAACGATAAGCCCGATCAGCGGGATAGCAATAAGGTTGGCTATTGGAGCAGCCAGAGAAAGCTGCCCAAAATAGAATGCAGAAAGAGGCAACATCATGGCAACAAAGATGGCAATTTGCGCAGCAAGGAACCCCTGCAACCAGCCCGGCAACATTTCAAAGGCAAAACTCTGAAAAGTTGAGCGATCAGACAGCCTGGTTGAGATATAGCAGGTTGCAACTATGCAGAAGAAAGTCAGCGGAAAAAAGTAAGGATGCAGTACTAACGTGTTGTCGATAATTATCGCTACAAAAAACGCAGCAAATGCCAGGGCGGCAAACGCCAGTCCGGGGCCACGCAGCATGCGACGCAGCATTTCTCCAGACGGCTCAGAAAACATGGCCAGCGCATAAATAGCCATAACAGAGAGAACAAAACTTGGCTCGGTCAGCTGAAGTGGGCTCATAAACAAAATATAGTCAGAAGCCACACAGAGAGAAAAAATTACCGAGAGTTTAAAGCCACTGTCTTTAAGATAGGCCATCGACAGTAAAAACAGACTGTTCATAAGAGCAGCGCGCACGGCAGAGCTTGGCCAACCAACGATCAATGCGAAGGTAAACAGCGAAAATACGATGATAGGCGCAAAAATGCGCAAGGGTATTTTGAACATCGTAAAAAGGCCGTAAAACAGACCGGCAATGATAGTTACGTGCAGTCCGGAAACAGCAAGAACATGCGAAACCCCGGTCATTCTGAATTCCTGTGATACCTTAGGCGGCAGCCCTCCTTTCAAGCCAAGTAGAACGCCGCCCAGGAAGCTGGATTCATGGTATGGCATCGTCTGCTTGATGACCTTCAGGACTTCATTTTTGATATGAAGTGCAAATCTGTACCAGACAGCGCCGGACTCCCTCTGTTCAACGACCTTTAAAGCAGCACGGCGTGGCATGATTCGGACTGTACGAAAGATGCCGCGATTGCGCAGATACTGACGGTAATCCATGGCACCAGGATTGCGCTTTTCGGATGCCTCGGTAAGCTGGCCTTCAATTTCGACAGTCTGATTAAAACTTACTTCTCTGAACACTTCGTTGTCTTCGTAAACCAGCGCCATGAGCAGCCCACCGGTTACGGTCTCCGCTTCAGAGGTCTCGGCTACCGTTTCGTAGCCTCCCCCGCTTTTCTTTTTTTCAGAATCATTTTGGACTCTAACCCGTTTGCGTTCAACCCGCCGCATGGTTTCGGGCTGAATGAGGACTTCCAGGTAATCGCCGCGCAGTTTAGGTTCTTCAATTACACGCCCACTGATACGCCAGGTTGTAGACTCATCATATTTTTCGCAAATAGTCAGGAAATGACCGCGATAATCGTAACGCAATTCTGAGACATAACTGAACGACCCGAACATGGCAAGAGTAAGCATGAGAAAAATCATGCTTAACACCGGGATTGTCTCTTCGTCTTCCCTTATCGCTTTAAAATCACCGGCAAGCATGCTATTGCCATGTTTAAACCAGAATGGAATTACCGCGCAGGTAAAAAAGACGGCGGTTAACAGCAGAAACAGACCACTTGCCGTGGCGCCGGACAGCACAGCAAATCCCATGCCGCCTATAAACGCCAGCGAAAGCAAAATGAATGTCAACAAGGTCGTTGATTCCCTTATCTATCTTTTTAGGTGACTCTTATGGCTTTAGCCATTAGAGTCACGTATCTCGAAGTGCTCACCGAGCAGGTGACTCTTATGGCTTTAGCCATTAGTGCCACGTATCCTGCAGTGCTCACGGGGAGATGTGCGGGTAATATTCGAGATTTGAAAGTTCGTTGTCTCTGATTCTGTAGTCAGACTTAACCACCAGAACCAGCGCGCCAGTCATAAATGTTACGACCAACAGCACGATCAGAAAGCGGGTTGCATCTTTTGATTCCTGCATGAGAGTTAATCCTGTTTATTCCATGGCCGACCAGGCGTTGGTCTTTTGGACCCAGTCACTGAACAGTACATAAAACTTTTCAAAATCAAAGCTGGTGATCTGCCGAAAGCATGTCTCGGCTTCCATATCTTCAAGAGCAAACATCAGAGTCGAATATTTTGAGAAGAAACTGTCAGAGTATATGCTCAATAGCAGCCTCACCATATAGAAAGACTGGTACAACGCAAGTTGCCGCCGCGCCGGGTCAGGAACCAGATAAATATCTTTTACCATTGTGCTTGGTTTAATGAGCTGGCCGCTCTTTTGTGCTTCCTGGAGCTTGTTCCACCCATTCTGCAACCATTCGTTTCTGTCAGGCCTGATTTTATAAGCAGCCTGCAGCGCAAAACCTTCACGCAACCATGACGGAGTACGCCACTGTCTGATAGCGAGCTCT
Source organism: Candidatus Rifleibacteriota bacterium (assembly GCA_018818125.1). GTDB lineage: Bacteria > Muiribacteriota > Ozemobacteria > Ozemobacterales > Ozemobacteraceae > Rifleibacterium. The sequence goes on along the minus strand of JAHISQ010000024.1, from coordinate 1,449 downwards.
CTTTCGTTCACCCGGTTGTTGAAAACCATGTGGCCAAGTTCGCGCGTGGCAACTTCGCCGATACCGCCATCGAGTTTGCCGACCAGCACAAAAATTGAATTGCTCTGATAAAGAATCCGCACAGTTTCGCCGACTTTGACAGGCACGGCAGTCGCATTTTCCATATCAGCTTCGTTTTTCATTATAAAAAAGCTGCCTTGCGGGTCATCCTGAAAATTGAAAACTTGCTTAAAAAGCGGCGTTGCTCGATCAAGGCTGTCTAAGAGTTCTTCTGCGGCAAGGCTGTCAATAATATCAAAATAGACAGTATAACCCCTGAGTTCAAACTTTTGATTTAACGATGCTGCAGCATTTTCAGTCATATCAATTAACCCCCCAGACATTTGCTATAGGATACAATTATTTTTGTTGCTAAATCAAGCTTCAGTTGACTTGCGATAAAATTTTGACATATACTTTGTATGTACGAAAAATTTTATACTAGTGATAGGATACGTATATGGACTTACAAAAGATAGAGCTTTTTTCTTCGCTGAATCCGTCCGAGATTTCTCAAGTATCCAGCATTGCGCGCAGGGTTCATCTGACTCGTGGCGAAGCTGTCTTTAATGAAGGAGATTTTGAGAAAAACATCTACATTGTTGAAACCGGTCAGGTTGAAATCTATAAGCGCACCCCTATTAACGGCGAACAGTCGATGGCCGTAATGAAAAACGGCGACTATTTTGGTGAAATGGCCTTTTTTGAGAAGGCGGCCACCCGCTCAGCGTCAGCAAGAACGCTGCAGACAACATCCCTTATTGTTATCGAAGGCCCCGACTTCGAGAAGCTCATACATAATTTCCCATCGATAAGCCTGAAGCTGCTCGCAACCCTGTCTCAACGACTGCGCGACACCAACAAACAGGTGATCATCGGCTCAGGGCCAGCAGCAACTGTGCAAAAGAAAGAGTGCCAGCTTCTCACTGTTGCTTCAGCCAAGGATGGTTATGGCAAAACTACTTTTGCCACGAGCCTGGCACGAATACTCTCAAACGAACTAAACAAAAAGGTTTTGTTTATCGACCTGGATCTCTATTTCGGCGGTGGCACGCATCTTCTTGGAGTACATTCGCCGCGATCGATTATCGATATAACCAACAAATACCGGGTTGATGAGCAAAAGTTCAATCTGCTTCAAGAAAGCATCAGACTCAGCGACAACCTGTTTACTATTCCAGCGCCACGTAGCTTCCTTGAAGCAGAACAGATTCATGCAACCGACATTATCAAACTTCTTAAAGAAGCAAAAAAGCATTTCGACTATGTAATTACTGATACCGGTTCGATTTTTGATGAAAATCTGTATACTGTGCTCGACACTTCTGATTTGGTATTCTTCATCATCAACTTTGGCAGCCTGTCAACGATTACCGACAACGTAAGATTTTTCCATGGCATCTCGAAGCT
>JAHISQ010000023.1 GCA_018818125.1 Candidatus Rifleibacteriota bacterium | reverse complement strand
CATGTCTTTTGCGATTTGTTCTTTGGTCTTTGTGTTTGAGTCCGAGAGTGCACGACCTTCCTTTTTGTATTCGTCGATGATTCCAGCCAATTCTTTTGTTTTTTTATCAACTCTACCTTCAAGTTCTGCTAGTTCTGCTTTTCTTTTCTCGTAAATCTCTGCGTCTATTTTTTGCAGATCTTCTTTTGTTTTTTCCGGACTCTCACTTTCCTCTTTTTGGCTTTCATTCTCATTTGCCATTGAAGAAGTTTTATCATCGCTCATGGATGAATCAAGAAATGAAATTCGCCTTTCTTCGCTTCGGGAATTTTAACTTTGTAGTGCCTTATTGCTTCTGTGAAGATGTATCCTCCCCCGGAAATAGCCGAAGAGATTAAACAGATGTGCCAAGGTTGCAGTGCAATTAGTCCGAAGAACGAGTACCCGGCAACTGCCAGCCCTCTGATAACTGCACCTTTCCAAAAAGCCCAGTCTTTATTTTTCTGTACCATTGCTTTTCTTGCCCCCTTTCAAAACTTTCTTTTTTTTGATTGTGCGTCTTGTTTTTTCTGAAGTTTCCATTATTCTGTTCCTGCTTTTGGAATTGTTTTGTTTAATTTTTCTCCGGAGTTTTTTCTTGTGTCTGCCATAATTGCGGGATCAATTGATGCGGGGAACTCAAATTCAACTTCAAGGCCCAACTGCGCCTTTATCTGGTCTATTATGTATCTTTGCTCCCATTCTATCGTTTGCTGAAATGCTAGATAAAGCATTTTCGCTGTTGCTTCACTTTCTTCCTCGCTGTGGCCTAGGACTATTTCAGGAACTCCGCCGGCTCTGATTACGTCGATCATAGTCATTTTTATCCAAGGGATCGGATCAAGTGTCGAGTATTGAGGTATGGACATTCTTTCTAAAGAAGCTGTTTCTTTTGGAATGTACATGTCTTCCATATATTTTTTCATTTCTTCCGCTTTTGCTCTGAATGTTCCGATTTCTGTTGTGTCGTCTGTGTCCAGAATCCAGAGTAATAGAGGTTTTACATATCTGTGGAATACGACAGTCATATCGTCTGTTGCGATTAGAAATTGCTTTATTGATGACAAAAGGGCTTCCGGAAGAGGGATTCCGTGTGTCTCGTCTGCGATTTTCCAGTTTCTTAAGTGAAACATTTCATCTGGTTGCCAGATAATGTGATTTCCTCTTTCGTCTTTCATTGGTTCTATTGCATTGTTTTTTATGATTACTTGCTCATAATGCTGAATTATTCCCCGTTTGTTTGAGACGATGTTTACTGAGCCCGGATTTATTGGTTTCAAGTTTAGAAGTCTGTTTGCTTTGTCTCTTGGAGCTTCTGCGAAAAACTCTCCGCCTGTTTTCATTGTCCTTATCCCGTTGAACATGATTGAGTTGAAGGTATCTTTTCCGTCACCTCTTATTCTTTCTAGTGTCTTTTTAGCTGTCTCTGTTTTTGCTTTGTAGCCCTTGCCTACCGTGTACATTCCCAGTTTGTCTATGACTGCCTTTACTAGAGGGACTTTTCTATAGATCCCATGCCATTTTCTCCAGTCGCATACGTAATTGTTTGTTTCTGTGTCTTGACTGCCTATGTCATAAGCATCCTTTACCACGTTCCAAGGTTCATAACCTGCCGTATATTCTATGCTTCTTAAGTCGGAAACTGTCGCGCTGTCAAGGTCTTTGTATGCCATTTTTTGTGTGAGTTTATGTTAAACTGTGTGTAAGTGTGTTTTTTAAGCTTGTCTGTTCTAGGAAAATTTGTCGAGATGGACTATTACTTAACTACTTATATCTCTTAAGTAGCACTAATCTATTGCTATTTCAATCAATTCTATCATCAATTACATCAATACTCGTTATAAATCACAATAGTTTATCATTTGTTTCATCTAATTTCTGTTTTGTTTATGTTATTTTATCGTCGGTGGCGTGGGGCGGCGGCACTGTCACCGCCGCAGGCGTTGGGCGTTGGGCAGAACATCCGAAGGTCTGGAAACATTTGGTTTCCAGCTGGGCTATCTTGCTTTAGCATTTTATGTTATTACAAACAAAACTAATTCAAATAAATCAAATAATTTAGACATGAGTCGATGACGAGCGTCGGCGTTCAACCGCCAGAGCGAGGAAATCGCTCAGAGTCAACGTCGTGGGGGGGCGGCGGCAGCCTGGCTCAAAAGCCGCCGCAGGGGGGAGGGTAAGCAAAGTTCGGTTAACGCCAATTAAACGAGGCACAGCCAGAACAACAGTGTTTCGTTTAATCGATAGTTAACCGAGCTTTGCGAGGGGGAGCGTGGCTGAGCCTTTTCTCTGGCGAAGCCAAACAATAAATCTTTAGCAACATTGTCATTGTAAAGATTTATGTTCAGCGTGGCGTTGGGGTGGGCTTTAAAGTGCGGTTGATTTCAAGAAGCTTTTGCAGGGCAAAAGTATGGCTTGAAATTAATAAACATATCGGTAAACGATAGATTTAAATAAAGCGGGTTCCTTTTCTCTTTGTCATTGAAAGCTTAACTCACTCACGCTTTGCGTGTGTTTGTGTGTGTGTGTGTTACTTGGCGATGCATTGTTGTTCTGTTCTCCGTTCAGTTTTTCTTTGGTGCTTTCTTTTTAGAGAGACACACACACACAAGTGAGAAATGATGTTTACCGTCGCTAGACCTACGTTTCCTATGGAAACAAAAAAAAGGAGAAGACGGTTGAACGTCTTCTCAATCAAAAAAAGAATCAATAAATAAACTAAAATCAATTACTAGGTTCCGGAGAAAGAGTTTGTAATAACTCTGTTTCCACAACTCCATCGTGTCCATCTTCAAGAACTTCATGTTTCTCTTTAGGCGGATACAACCACGTTGGATTGTTTTTTAAACTGCAGCCAAACTTACAAACTACCGGCTCAAATTCATCGCTGACTTGAACTATTAAGTAACCTGACATGCAGTTTTCGTTTATCCAAATTCTTCCGATTGGCTTTGCCATTTTGCGCAATACCTCCTTTGCAATCAAATAAAGGAGGTTTGCAAGACGAATGAGCGGGCTGCGAAAAAGACGAAGCGATATTTACATTTTTAGCGAAGCGACCCGAAGGGGAAAAATCTAAATTGAGCAAGTCTAGCAGGAGCGAATGAGAGTATCTGCTGTCTGCAAGACTGGCGAAGCCACAGAAATTAATTTTGATTGTGTTCGTTTATTGTTGCTGTGCCGGCGTCGGAGATTGCTCCGTCTTCATTGTTTATGAAAGAGTTTCCTATCAAAGAGTTTCTTTGAGCGCCTGCTATTATTTGCGCTCCGTAGCCGTCATTTGTGTGCCCTATGTTTCCTACAATTAAGTTATCATGTGATGCTCCGTCTATGTAAAATCCGCAGCCATTTGTGTTATTGTCTCCGTTTGAATAGCTGTAATTTCCCTGGATTAAGTTTTGTGAGCTCGATACTGAACTGATTCCATGATCTCCGTTGTTTGATATTTGATTTCCCATTAT
>JAHISQ010000022.1 GCA_018818125.1 Candidatus Rifleibacteriota bacterium | reverse complement strand
CCCCTGCGCGTCCCTTACGCATGCAGAGACTATATTGGTCTGGTCTGCCCCCTTGACAACTATGCCGAAGACATTCCTGTTCTGCATGGTGCTCTCAATGATCTTATCAATCTGTTCGGAGTCGAAATTCCACATAGGCAAAGTCAGACTGTTCGATAACTGGCCAGACTGAACCATTAGTTCGGAACGGAGTTCACTCAAACGGATTTTACGCTCCTGATAGTAGCTGAAAATTGCGAAAACAGACAACACAACGGTTGTTACCACTACCAAAATAAAAATGACGATTCGAGTAATTGACAAATGTCGCCTTGTCATTGTGTCATTGCTCCCTGCTAATAAAAATCAGTTCTTTTGTCTCTGTTGATATTTCATTCTAGATTTTTCCAGTTCTACAAACCAATCATCGGGCACCTTTCCTTTTCCAAGGTGCCTTTCCAATATTTGTAGATATTTTCCGTTTTCTATGATTTTTTTCAGTCCTTCGTCAATTTTTGCCCCAAGGTTTTTCCCATCAGGATAATTCCAGTCAATCATTACTGTGACAGGGCCAAACGAATTTGGAATTTCAATTGGCACGAAATTATCAACCTCACCGGGAAATTCTTTCTTTATAGTAAATTCCCCGGTTTCCTTTATAATGCCGCACAGGTCGATTCGACCCTCTTTAAGCTGTCGAAATAAGGACTGCTCGTTGTCTGCCTCTGTGACCTTAATAATACTTTTATCAAAATAATCCTTATCTTCCAAAGTTCCTCGGATCACGCCAATGGTGTATCCGCTGAGATCTTCCTGTTTTTTGTAAGCTATCCCCTCTTTGTGTCTGGGCTTGTAGTAGAAGAGCGCTGCCCGATAGAGGGCAACGGGAATAATGGCGCTAAATTGCTGCCCCACAAAATTATCAGGGTCGCCAAGATGGTTGTTCCTCAGGTCTGTGTAAAGTCTTTTCAGCGGGAAATAGAGTATTCGGCTTCTCATATTGATTTCGGCGAAAATGGCACTAAGTATCTCTCCAGCCATTCCGTTGCCCGGCAAAGTAGGCGACCAGAAGGGAGGGGTATCACTTGAACCAAATTCAACAATTCCCGGCGCCATGTCGGAAACATATGTATTAGAAATCTGCGATTGCCCTTCCTCTTCATACATACTCACTATCCTGTCATACTTTCCATTCTGCTTGATTTCCTTCAGTCCTTCGGAATAAGCATTCTTGAGCGTTTCCACAAGGGGATTTGCTTTGTTGAAGAATATCGAAAAAGGGGCGGTCCAAGCTGACACTTTCATTTTTGTAAAATTATTGATTTCGTCGGAATAGAATTTTTGGATGTAATGTCGCACGACTGTGTCTGGCGCACTGATAAAATCTATTTCTTTCTCCTTCAATTTTCTTAACAAAGATTTCAGGTCGTCTTGTATTACTTTTATGCTGGCGTTTTCGTAAGAAGTGATATCTTCTCCTGTTGGAGCTCCACACGTATATCCTCTTAGTTTATTCAAATCCCCATCCCAGCTCATTCCCTCTTGATGCGCAGGTAGATAGTAGTAATAGCCTCCAGTCATTTCGTAACAGGGTACAGCAACAAGCTTTTCCGACTCCATTTCCGAAAAGAGACCAGACTCTCCCATCACAGCGATGGCATTCTCGTTAAGCACGGAATATTTGGCAAGGCTTTTAACCGGCAATATATCGATCTGCATGTCGACGCCAGCCTCCTCAAAGGCCGCCTGCACGATATTCGCAACTATGCCCATACCCGGTGTCTGCAAGTCGACAAGAGGCGGATACTGGTAGGCAAATATTTTGATCGTCTCTTCCGACTTCAATAATTTAGGGCCGAACCTTGGCGCAGTAAGCGCCATAGCGTATGAAGCCGTAAGTATCACCAAGAGAACGGTCTTCCAGGCTACTGAATAGATAGAATGATGCGCCCGACTCATAGAACCCTCCTTTTGGCCCATAAAAGATCGCCCAGGTGTCCGGCGGTTGTGGCCTGGATCCAAGGCACTCAAAAACTAATCGATAATCGCCGAGTTTGACAACACCGTTATTGTATCCCAGATTCCAAAATGAAGTGCAAACGGATGGGTTTGGCTAAGAAAAATAGTTATCTTCTTTTCCCTGGGATCAATGCTAAATCTGGTAGAAAAAATCCCTGCCCACTCATATACGCCAACGCTTCCGCCATCAATATCGCCACCTCGATCCGTTTCGATAGCAAAGCCGAGACCGAATTTCCATCCTTTGCCGTGAAGAAGCTTGGCATCTGAGTCACCAATATGATTCGTTGCTGTCATCAGCTCCACCGTCTTGCGGCTAAGGAGCCTTACTCCGTCAAGTTCACCCTGATTAAGGAGCATCTGACAGAAACGGAAGTAATCGGAAGCGGTCGAAACGAGACCGCCGCCACCTGAGTAGTAAGTCTTTGGCCCTTTATACTGATAGCTGGGAGAATAGACGTAATCACCTTCTTGTTTTATGCCATCGGTCATCTTGTCAATACGGCCATTGCCGTCAGATATCCAGACTGCTGACAGTCTGCCCAGTTTTTCTTCCGGTGGATAAAAGTAAGTGTCGTTCATTTTTAACGGCTGGAAGATGCGCTGATGCATAAAATCCGCCAAAGTCATTCCCGAAACCACTTCCACCAGATATCCGAGTACGTCCGCGGACAAACCATATTCAAACACATCTCCGGGCTGGGCGTAAAGAGGAAGGCGGGCCAACGTTTTCACCATATCCCCGATGGTTCCATCAGTTTCACTGAGCCCGTCTGATATGCCTGCCTCTTTGTAATAGGAGGCTAACTGTCTGTGCTTCGGATCAGGATACCAATTCGCGAGAAAGCGGTAGGATAATCCAGAGGTATGAGATAGAAGGTCGCGGATTGTAATCTCTCGTTTCGCAGGAACCAGCTTAAAAGGTGGATTCTGGCCTTTGGGCAACATCTCAATTACCTTCGGGTTTTTAAATTCCGGAATATACTTGGAAATCGGGTCTGAGAGGAGGATTCGCCCCTCTTCATAGAGCAACATGATTGCCATGCTCGTAAATGGTTTGCTCATTGACGCAATCCGAAAGAGAGTGTCTTTTACCATTGTTTTGCCATGGTCGGCAAGACCGAAAGCCTTTAAATAGGCGATTTTCCCCTGCCGGGCAACGAGAACAATGCCTCCAGCCATTTTTTTCTCATCGACCATCCGGTTCATCAAAACGTCGATGCGTCCCAACCGTTCTGAAGAAAGGCCAACCGCTTCCGGTTTTTGCTCCTGAAGCGCCTTTTGTCCGATGACCGGCGCTGCGCACAACAGCAGAAACATTACAAACGTGAAAAAGCGACTGTTTATTCTTGGCACGTGACTTGCCGGATTCCAACTCCATTGCGTCATTGGCATTCTGTTCTGTTCCATTATCCTTCGCTCCTTGTAGTCATAGGCAGCTTGCCTGTCCAGACCAAGCGATTATTAGCGGGAAACAATCAGTAACAATAATCCTGCCGCCATTCGCTTCCACCGGTTTTTACAGACTATCAGCCCAACACTCTTTGTCTTGGCGGTGAAAAATTACTGAAAGAGCTTCGGTAAGGGGTTTTAATTGCTGAAATTACACATTGAAAGCCGGTCAATTCTCATATTGATTTTTGCCCTGGTTTATATGTTTTTAGGAAATTCACCCTTATTCAGCAGGTCGTGTTGAATTTTACAATTATCCTCTAACAATTGTAGCTTAAACCATATAAAAAACAATCGTTTTTATACGTGAAAACCCTTGGAGAGCGTTGGTAAAAATGTCGTAAACAAATTACGCATTTCTGTACCTCTGCAAAACACCATCTTGGCCGATTGTTTCTACTATCATAAAAATACAACTTAAGTTGCCTTTATTGCCGCGGTGATCAGAGTGATATTGAAAAGTTGTGCAAATTTGGAATTCCTGTTTTAACTCATATGTTTCTTGCTGATGCTTCTCATATGACGGTAATGACGGGTATCAGAGAAATGTTTGTTGATTTTCTGGGCTAAGTTATAAAGGAAGTTGAAGCTCAATCGGATTAAAACCTCCGCCTGACCTGTCGATTTCCTTTCCTGAGCTATTGGTTGTATAATGTTATGTAAACAGTTTTTAAAATGGGGGGTTCGTGATGGTAGAAAAAATTCAATTGGTTCCGACTTCTCTTTCAGGTGCTGAAAAGGCGAAAAACACCGGTAAATCTGATTCCAAAAACGAACTTTTCAAGAATTTGAATGTTGATCAGTTTGGCCTGTCATCAGATGCTCGCAACAAGGTGCTCTGGGCAAGATCGCAGTTTGAACTGAATTATCAGGTGTTAAAGTCGGTGAATTCGTCTCAGGGTTTCGAAACAACCCAGGAAACCTTTTCCTTCAAGGGGAGCTATGAGTTCCTGCAGAGGGCCTCGGGCGGCGAAACAGTTTTTGCCGAAGAAACCACTGGTGACGCAGCCGTCGAAGGAGCAGCCGCCGAGGATCAGCTCACGCAGCTCCAGGACTACTTTTCCCCAGAAAACACGGCTCAGCGAATTCTTGACGTGGCGACCAGTTTTTTTGCAATCAGCGAAACCGGCACAGCCGGGGGGAATAACGAGGCATCCCGCCAGAAATTTGCTGATTTTATCGGTGGCGCAATCAATGAAGGCTTCAAGCAGGCGCGCGATATTCTGGGCGATCTGCCCGAAGATGTTGAATCTGGTATAAACAAAACCAATTCGCTGGTGTTTACCGGCCTTGCAGATTTTGTAAAAAACGGCATTAACCTCGAAAAGAGTCGTCCGGGCGGTGTTTTCGACAAGATTGCCGCATATCGCGAAGAAGCAAAAGCTCAGCTGGCAAGTAGCTCCAAGTCTTCTTCGACTATCAGCTATAACTCCAGCGGCTCAGTGCAGACCACCTCCAACGAAACCCCGAAGATATCAACCAAGGGCTGAGAAAGGCCAGCCGTTTGCCTGTATTGTTGTCAATATCAAGGCAGACTATTGTTGTGCGAGATCGCTGCTTGACTAAAGAGCAATATTGATTTATTATTAAGTAATAGTTAAATAAAGCAGTGCTATTACTTAATAATGAAAACTTTAAAACAAGACAACCTCAAATCTTTGCTGATTCTGCTGGAAGAGCAGTTGCGGCTTTTAAAAAGCCGCCGACTGGAGCTTGTCGTCTGCGGTGGCTCGGCTCTGATCGCATTGAACCTTGTGCAAAGAGCCACTAGAGATATTGACGTTGTTGCCATGATAAGTGAAAAAAAGCTGTCTGATCCAGAGCCATTTCCTGAAGAATTGCGGCAGGCAGTTAAGAAAATCGCAGCAAACTCAGATTTACCTGGTGACTGGCTCAATGCTGCTCCAGCCGATCTTTTTCGCATGGGTCTTCCCGAAGGATTTAAAGAAAGGCTGACAGTCTGGGAAATTGGCCCGACTCTTGCCGTTCATTTTATCGGTCGGCTTGATCAGATTCATTTCAAGCTTTATGCCGCTGTTGACCGCGGAGGATACCACATTACCGATCTTATGGCATTGAATCCCGACAATAATGAGATTTGGCAGGCTGCCAGATGGGTGCTGACCCATGATGTTTCAATCGGTTTTCTCAGTCTTTTAAAAGACCTGCTGACGGAGCTGGGTTATGTTGAAGTCATTTGTAAAATATAGAAACCGTTTTCTCGAAGCAACTCTTGAGGCGCTTTGGCAACAGTGGTCAGAGCTTGGAATTGCCGGGCATTCGAGCGGCCGATCGAGTTTCGTAGTTGATCCTGAAGCTTTGATTCTGGTGACATGTTTTTTTGGCAGGTATGATCAACGTCTTTTTGATGAGATGATTTCCTGGTTGCGCAGAAACGAGAGATTCATAAATATTCAGAGGCTCCGCACAATCAGCAAAAAGCACGGTTTTGCGGCCTTTAATCTGCTGGGCCCGATTTCCTGTTATTTGACCGCTTCCAGCCCGACACCTAAATGGAAGGCTGTTCAAATACAGTGCCGCCATGAACTTGAGCATTTAAAGCCGCATAAGTTTTTTATGATGCAGGATAACAGGTCTATTCCTGTTCTGGGCGAAACTGATACAATTTTTTCAGAATTTAATCTTTTGCGCCTGCCATTTCAAGATAAGGAGCTGACTGGAAAATTCCCTGTTGGCTCTATTGCTTCAATGCAACTGCAGCTGCGCGCCCTTTTTGGCGTCAATTCAAGAGCAGAAGTCATTCTGTATCTGCTGCTGCACGATTCTGCAACAATTCAGGAAATTTCGACATTTTCCTGTTATTCATGGCGATCAATTCAGGAAACTCTCTTTGAGCTCGCGCACTCGGGCTTTGTTTCTCACCCGGAAGCAAAGAAGGGTAGAAAATATCGCATGAATCATGAGCAGTGGTCGCAAATTTTCCCGATTGTCGAAAAAAAGCAACTTGCCTATGTCGGTCAGGTTAATTTGTTTCGATCTCTGGAGCTGATCTGGCTTAAGATTAGCGATGAAAAAGTGACTCAGCTTTCGTCAGATGGTTTGAACATTGAGATGAAAGAACTGTTCAGACAGGAAATAAACCCACGACTGGCTTGTGACGAGGGTAATCTGCCGCATTTTAACCCAGATTATTCTGATTTGTCAGGCTTTTTTGAGAGCGCCATGGCAGGAATGATTAAAATTCTTGCCCATTTTGCTTGAAATCATGCAATAAGGCTGTACGGATTGTTACCATTGAATTTGCATCGCTCATGGTAATGCAGCGCCATGCTGTTGGGAAGGCGCAGGCTGTCATTCTGGTTCCGAAACTCGAAAATGTTATGCATTTCGTTTGAGCTTTTGAACAGATTGAAGTCGACGATTGAGATGCCGGTTGCGGGCCACAGTGCGTAGGGTGTGTAGTGGAGACTTTAAGCTCGGATTCTTACTTAGCGCGAGTTAATGGATTGGCGCTAAATAATTTTTTCAAGGGCTTCGGTTACTGCTGTAACAATCTGATCAATTTGCTCCCGGGTAGAAAATCTGCCGAAGCTGAATCGTATTGACGAATTTGCTTGTTCTCTGGACAAACCAATTGCTGTCAACACATGAGAAGGAGCTGGCATTCCTGAGTTGCACGCTGAACCTGTTGAAGCAGCTACTTTGGGTTGCAGCATGCCCAAGAGTTCCTGGTTGTCTATGCCATCAAAACAAAGATTGATGTTGCCTGCGTGTCGATTTGCTGACTTCGGTCCGTTTAAAGTTATAGGCCAACCATTTGCTATTGCCTGTTGATGAAAATAGTCGCGCAAGTTCCTTATTCTGACAGACTCTTCTTCAATGTTGGCAAAGGAAAGTTGCATAGCTTCTGCAATTGCACAAACATGCGAAGTCGGTATCGTGCCAGGTCTGATGCCGTTTTGCTGGTGGCCACCAAACATTAGTGGCCTAAAATTGTTCTGCCAACTTTCTTTTAGAATCATTAACCCAATTCCTTTGGGAGCGTAAAATTTGTGTCCTGAAAAGCTTGCTGCATCGCAATGTTCAATGATTTCTAGTATGTCAGCGCCGCTGCCAAGGGCTTGTGCAGCATCGCAATGAAAATAAGTGCCTGCATTATGAGCTAATTCAGCTAACAGCCTGATTGGTTGAATAGTTCCAATCTCATT
>JAHISQ010000021.1 GCA_018818125.1 Candidatus Rifleibacteriota bacterium | reverse complement strand
TAAAACACCAAGCCAGACATTAAGTCGTGTTATTCAAGAATTGAGGAATAGTGGCTTTATTAGATTTGAAGAAAAAGGAATCTATGAATTAATTTTTCTTCAAAACATTGACTTAGAAAAAACAGACATCACTTCTCAGGAATTTAATGATAACCAGGTTGATGGATTAATTCAAGAAAACAAACTTTTAATTCCAGATTTTATTGTATCTATCATTTATTTCTCTCAGACAGTTGGGTGTAAGTCTACCCATTTTTGGGCTCTATCTTAAACACCTTGCTACTCGCTTTTTATCAAAACAAATTGCGTCAGAAGAGATTCTAACACACTGGGGTTACAGCAACAAACCTTCCTTTGTGGTCATGTGCAAAAGAACCCAGCTTGACCAATTTTCTCAGACCACCACTGTTTTGCTAAAGCTTCTTGAAGCGAACGATCATATCAGCAAGTTTTCGCAAACCTTGAAAAGCTTCTTCGGGTGACGGCGCGTCCTGTGCTCTTTTAAGCTCGGCAAAAAATCCGTAGGGGTCATGCTTTTCGTTGATCAATGGTAGTTTGAGGTGCTTGCTGACACCGCGAATAAGCTGAACCAGAGCTTTGTTGATAATATGTCGTGCAATTCCCGCCGATGCCAGAGAATCGATAGTTTCCAGAACTGCATGAGCCAGTTCCATGGGATCTTTACTCTTCTCTGCCTTGTCGATTCGATTTTGTATCTGCTCTAATGGCGGAAGGCCTTTATTCTTTCCACCTTTTCGATAAAGGCGGGCAAGGGTGCTTTTTAACCTGTTAGCCATTTCTGATGTATTGGGTTCAATTTTAAAGTCGTCGTTTGTCGAATCAGCCTCTGTAACCTGGTCCATTCCTGCGGCCATCGCGTCCTTCCAGCGGGGAAGAATTCTCAACGCAGTCTCGGAAAGAAACCATTTGCCAACCTTGCCTAAGGATTCCTGGCCACGGGCTCCGCGCCGGGTATGGTCGATCAAAAGAAATTCATCGGCTAAATCCCCCTTCTTTAAGGCAAAATCAACCTGGTCGGTCGCGCGAATTTTCTTCGCGGTTTCGGTGAGGCGGCTCAAAAGGTCGCTGCGCATAGAGTCGCTCAACTTTCCGCTCTTCTCCTCCATTTTCTGGACAACCTTACCTAGAAGAATCATTTTTCTTTCGCTCCACACATCTTCCGGGGTTGCGTAAATCAGCTCTGTCATTCTGGCCAGCGGTCCTTCTGCAGCACCGGCCTGGCCTACTCTGACCGGATTTTTTAAATCTCTGGGAGGAATCAGGCATGGAACAAAACCTTCGATGATTTCCAGTTGTGCTGATGTCATTACCCTGGTCACTCGTGTCTCAAGCTTTGCAAGATGTTCGAGAGCTTTCTCCTGAGCTTCCTTCAGTCGGTCGTTTATCTGTTGCGCCTTCTGCTGTGACTGTGTTTCCTGTCCCGGAGCCTGGAAAAGCTTGTTTCGCAGATCGGCGAAGGTTGCAACAATTACATCCTTGTCTCGAAGAATTGGGCTGGCAGTGGATTTGACGGCATTGTTGGCCTCAACGGCTATTTCACAAATCTGCGTTATCTGGTCTTCGCTGAGATACAAACCCCTCAGGAGATTAAGCAGAGAAATTTCTTCGCGAAGCTCTTCGAGTTCTTCCATTCCCTGAACCCTGGGCAAAGCGCGTGCAGTATTGGTAAACGAAAGCTGAAGCAGTAAAAATGCAACCAGAAGTATTAGCCGGCCAGTGAAGCGAGGCGATATGTACATATTATCCTCCAGATATTTTTTTGATTTTTACCATTTGCCGTGAAGGCTGAAACCGCAATTCACGCATTTGCCGTTTTCATGGTTGTTATTGAGAACCCTGAATGAAAGCCTTTCAACGACTATCTTGCCGCACTTTGGACAGTAGGTGTGGTTTCCTTCATGGCCGGGTAAATTACCGGTATAGACATACTGCAGGCCAGCATTTAGAGCCTCTTTTCTTGCTTTATCAAGTATTGAGGCCGGGGTTGGTGGCACCTGCATCAGCCGGTATTGCGGGTTGAAACGAGTAAAATGAAGGGGAATCGACAAGCCAAGGTTCGCCTTGATCCACTCGATCTCTGCCTTGATTGCTTCAGGCTGATCGTTGAGGGTTGGCACCAGAAGTGTGACGATTTCAAGATGCTTTCCTGCGGCATGGATTATCTTGAGCGTTTCCAGAACCGGCTCAAGACTTCCGCCGATATGTTCCCTGAAAAAGTCATTGTTAAAGCCTTTAAGTCCGACAGTAAAAGCATCGATCAACGGAAGAAGTTCTTTGAGAGGTTCAGGATTGATGAAGCCACCCGTTACCATTATGCAGGGCAGCGAAACCTTTTTGGCCCTGCGGGCAATATCGATAAGATACTCTATGTAGATTGTCGGTTCAGTGTAAAAAAAGGAAATAGCTCCCGATTTATACTCAAGAGCCTTGTCAATTACCTGTGCGGGAGTCAGAGAGTAATTCTTCGTCTCTGCCGGCCCTTTTTGAGAAAACGCCCAGTTTTGACAATAATGGCAAAAAAGGTTGCAGCCCGCCGTGGCAATTGAAAACGCCGGAGTCGGCAACTGGTAGTGAAACAAAGGGCACTTTTCAACCGGATCAATAGCTATGACACATGGGTTTCCGTAAACCCTGGTAAAATAAGTCCCGTTAACATTTTCCCGAACTCTGCATTGGCCGGTTTCTCCGCTTGCGCGAACACAGAAGTTTGGGCAAAGAAGGCAACGAACCTTTCCCCCGGAAATTTTCTCATAAAATCGTGCCTCAACTTCGCTTAACTCAGGCTTACCGAACAGGCTGGACGGCGAAAGTCCGAAATAACCCGTAAAACATATTGAGCCGGCGAGCTTGAGAAAATCACGGCGTGTTTCTTTTGTTTTTTCCATAAATGAGCCTGATAAACTCCGTTGCGAAAAAATGAAACAGGTCTGTTTGCGATGGTTGCTTTTTAAGCAATAGCGAATATCTTTTTTTTGTATGTTAAACCTTATCATATGATAATACAATCCGAAGATGCAGGAGCAACAAATCATGCTGAAAATAGCTGTCCTCATACTGGTCGGGGGGGCTCTGATAGTTTTCAATGCAATGCCGGGCAACGGTGCAGGCGAAAGGCCGGGCGGAAACATCCTGAATTTTTCCCTTGAATTGAATGACGGCACCATGAAGCCCTTGAATGACTTCAAGGGTAAGGTTCTGATACTGGTCAACGTCGCAAGCAAGTGCGGATTTACCGGGCAATATGAAGATCTGCAGAATCTGCAGAAAAAATATGAAGTCAAGGGGTTCTCTGTTCTGGCATTTCCCGCCAACAATTTCCTCGGCCAGGAACCGGGCACCAACACTGAAATAATTGAATTTTGTCGTATGACCTACGGTGTAACTTTTCCTGTATTTGCAAAGATTTCAGTTGAAGGAAACGATATACATCCGCTTTTCGCATATTTGACCAGCGAAGAGACCAATCCTGGCTATTCGGGCAAGATCAGCTGGAACTTCAATAAGTTTGTAATCAACCGCAAAGGCGATGTCATTGCCAGATTTGGTTCGCAAACTTCACCTTCTGCTGAAGAATTTGTTTCTGTCATCGAAAAAGCCCTGCAGGAATCAGAAAAGTAAAATCTCTTGATAAAAGACGGCCCCTGGAGCCGAATGGAGAGCATGATGGCCCGATATTCGACTGGAAGACCAGTTCCAAACTTCTCATACGCCCGACTCCCTCTTTTCCGGGGCGAACTCAGCTCGACCGCTCGTTCTTATTGCAGGCGACCAGCGTCGAACCGATGAAAATATTCGTTTCTGGGTGAACCTTTTGAGAGAGTCTTTGGGAGATCGTGTCCAGTATGTCGGCGTGGCCAATCTGCGTGGATTGCCGTTTTTTGTGTCGAAAAACTCTGTCCGTTCTTCGCTGAAAAAGAAAATGCCGTATGTTCTCGTTCTCTGTGACTGGAAAGGAGACGGTTTCAAACAATTTGCCTGTGTCCGCAGGCAGATGAACGTGCAGGTCTATTCGACAGCCAGGACGCTGGTGGGAAGCGTAACGGGAACGCCTTTCGATGAACGCGCCAAAGCTGTGACAGCGCTCGTAGACCTCGCTTCAACCTCTTTCCGTACCGAGCCCGAAAGGCAAAATACTCCATCCGGACTTATTAAAACCTTCGGTCGATGAGGCACTGTTCATGGTGTCACAGCTGATGCAGGGCGTCGCCGGCCTTTTCCACTAACCAGCCTGAGTTGGTAATAGGGTGTTCCATCATTGCTCGATGAATCTGCAACCAACAAAGCCAAGTCAGTTGCTGGCATCCAACTCAGACTAAACCAGAAAACTTTGGAGGCGGTCCACATAAAGCTATTTTCTCGTCTGAAGATTCACACAAAAGCGGAACTCATAAGAAACATTCTAATAATGCATGATCCTGAAATAGAGCCGCAAAGCTATTTGTCCAGCCCGTATTTTTCCATTAGAGCATTGTCATTGTATTTGCGACCAAGAAATTTTGTAGTAAGGGAAGTCGCATCAATTACTCGGCCAGGAGCAAGCACAATGTCTCGAAATCTCTTTCCCATGAGTGAACTGGAAATACCGTGTTTCTGGAACTTAGAGAAAAGATCGCTGGAAATAGCCTCATCCCAGAGGTAGGTATAGTAACCTGATTCGTAATCATTGGCCAGATGGGCAAAGAAAGTTTGTGGTGTGGTGTCCTTGGTCATTGGTATCATTAATATTTCCTGTTGCAGCTTTTCGAACAGAAGAGTCGAGTCTTTGACCTCACCACTATGTAGCAGAAGATCGTATTTGGAAAGCATCAACTGTCGCAGCATGAAGAGACACAAGCCTCTAGATCTCTCGTTTATAGCCTTTGCTATCAGCTCATCAGAAAGTGGTTCGCTGGTCTGGAAGTGGCTTGAAAATTTCTTCAGGGCCTCTGGGTTACCTGCAAAATTCTCCATAAAAGTTGAAGGGACTTCCGCAAAATCGTATGTGGAATGTGTTCCGGTCATGGTTGAATATTTCGCTCTTGAGAAAATCAGGTGCAATGCGTGTCCGAACTCATGCAAAATCCCCTCAACATCAGAGAGGCTAAGCAGGGCGTGATTGCCGATTATTGTAGAATGAAGGCCAGCTTGAATTACGGCAGAAGGCTTGCGGCGTGTGCCATCTGACAGAATCCTGGTGGTTACAAGGTTTTCGCATCTGATAAAGCCTGCGTTATTCTGGCGGGATAATAGGTCAAGATAGAGGTATCCAAGGATATCATTTTTCTCATCTCGAACCACATAGCTAACAACGTCCTCGCACCAGGTTGGAAGTGTTGTTTTAACAAAAGTAACCCCGAAAATGGGCTCGAAAAATGCGAGCATGTTCTTTAAAAATGGGTTGAGAGGGAAGAATTCACTTAGCTTCTTTTGATCCAGATTCTGTTTTGCCTGCAACTCTTTATTGCTGTAATAGTCCAGATCCCATGAATTAAGGATGCTGATCGGCATTCCCGTCTCCTCAGCCTTAAGATTAACAAGGTTTGTCAACTTCTCCTTTCTCATTGGCTGAAACTTTTCGATGAGCTTGTCAAGAAAGATCAGAACTGCTTTCGGATTTTTGGCCATTTTATCTTCGATTGCGTAGGCAGCAAAATTGGCATAACCAAGCAGGCTGGCAATTTTCTGCCGGATTTGCAGCATCTCGTCAAGTAAAGGAAGGTTGGATTCTGTGCAGCGTCTGTTTAACAGGTATTCAGCATCTTTTCTTGCTTTTTCATCTTTTGCTTTATCCAATAAGAGATCACAATCGTCAACGATGTATCTGCCATCCTCGGTCTTTTCGAATCCGCTGAGCTCATCGTCAGAAAGCCAGCTAAGAACATCTCTGGATACTTCAATACGATCTGTGCAACTCAAAATTCTTGATACAAAAATTATTTTGCAATCATCAAGTCTCTTTTTGAGTATTCTGCATTCCCCAAGCTTCTCATCGGAAAGCTCAAGACCATTGCGTTTGAAGTTTGTCAGCATTCGACCAAGCATGATTTGATCTTCGTCTTTCAAAACGGGTTTGGCCTCAGCAACCTCTTTAACTGCAATGTACAGATCCCGTCGGGTAAAAACATCCACGAGATATCTGGAAGTAAAAATTACGATTCTGGAAGCTGCTTTGCGAACAGCCCTGTCTTTACTGTTTCTGCCCATGAACTGTGGAATCTGCAAAGTATCTCCTAATGTCGCAATGGCGTTTTCAAAGGCCTGTACAGTGTTCTCAAATGTTCGTTCTTTTGCAGGAATTCTAACAAGAATATTAAGCTTGTCATTACAGATTTTGATTGCTTCGGACCCTATGTTGGTAATGCTTTCCATTGTGAAATCAAACCTGGGAACATCTGGCCAGGCCGACAGATCTTTTTCAGGAAAGTTCTCGATATGTGTTTGCGTGGCAACTTCTGCAGAAGGAAATTCAAAAGATTTCTCTGCAAAACACAGAGTTTGTAGCAATGCGAAAACAGTCCACAGAGCAAGAGTGATCTGGCGAATGACCGCGTAACGCATATGTCCCCCGGATTTTTGATTGATAGATACGATCTTGAGGTTACCATAGCTTAATTGCTACATTTTTTCAATTGTCACCAGTTTCTACTCATTGTTGACCAGACTTTCTTGTCATGGTTGGGCAACAGGTTTTGATGTTTTAGCAGGTCGAAGATGTTATGCGGCAATTTTCCTCTTGCGACATTGTCCATTGAATACATGGTTATGGCAGCAGCAATGACTTTTCTATTTGCTTTGCAGATTGGATCGTCGGTCAAATTTTCAGGCCCGGGCTTTGCTGCATTGTTGTTTGTCGCTGTGCCAGTTCTTGGATGCATGGGCATCTCAGACAATCTTTTGCTGGCAGTTGCTTTTAAATATTTGGCCAGTTTCTCTTTGAGATCCATTCTGTTGTTGCTGATGCGATTGAGGGCTTTTCGGGCACCATTCTCATCACTGAGTTTTATTTTGCACAAGCCGATTGCATACCAGATCTCGTCGTTACCTGAAGTTGTCGCCGTAATGATTTCAAATTTACTGCAGGCCTCGTCCCATTTTTCCTGTTTGAAAAGGGCTTTTCCTTCTTGATAGAGTGTTTTCGCGTCCTGCTGCGCCGAGGCGCAAATTGCCCAGAAAATTAATAGAAATGCCAACAGGCATCTTATTTGGTAAAAATTTTTCATTTGTCCACTTCTTGAGCCTGTCGGCCGGCCGTTGAAACATTCAGTATTCAGTCTAATCTTGATTGAACCGGCTGTCTATTTTTTAGGCATCACTTCAGCCAGACAATTTTTTCACCAGAATAGTAATAATGGTGGTCCGGGTTGTCCCTTTACGACTGGAATCTCGCTTTGTTTAAAAATTCAACAATTCTATGAGTTGCTTGTTTTTGCGTTGTTGGGCCAATTGCAAAGGCGTTTCTCCAAATTTGTTTGGAATGTTTTTATTGCCCGCACCTTCTAGTAATATTTTCACCGTAGTGACATGACTATTCTTTACTGCCAAAAAAAGCGCCGTTTGGCCCTGAAGGTTTTGTAAGTTTATATCTGAACCCGATTCTAAAAGAATTGTTACAGCTTCATCATTTCCCAGTGCAGATGCGGCCATAAGAGCTGTTGTACCAGCTCTGTCAGCCTGGTTTACATTCTTAATCCACTTGAGCAAGACCTTTAATACATGTAATCTGTTCGCTTCAACTGCCTGAATCAGCGGAAGTCGACCAATATCGTCAGCTTCAGCTGAGGCTCCATGCGACAAAAGAACTTCCATGGTGGCAGCAGCTGACTCTGGCTCTAAATCTTGAGAAATCAAAGCATTTACAGGGTCATGCAACCAATCTTTCTTATTTTGGGGAACCGGTGAAACACCAGCCTGCAAAATTTTTTCAACCAGGGGAAGATGATTCAATGCACCCTTTAAATCGCGAATAGAAAGAGGATAGCCGGATTCGATTGCCAGACTTGCAAAATCCCATGCCCTGCTCCTAACAGCGCCATAAAAGACATCATTGCCAGATTTCTTAATTAGAGCATCTAGGTTGAAAGCTCCCTCATCAACTAACAACTGAAATGCCGCAAAGCACTTCGCACTGCAGGCATAATTCCAAAATGCCAGTTCTCTATTATTAAATAGATCACCATAATCATCTTCTTTTGCCAGCTTAATCAAACTTTCTTGATATTTAGCTTCTTTGACGCTTGAATGAATATGGACTTCCAGAAGTTTCAGAGCATCCCCTGGCAATTTTGGAGTTGGGAAAGCTTCAATTAGTTTGCGCAATTCTATCGCAACTTTTTTGTCCATATTTGAAATTCCGTAATCCAGAATGCTGTGCCTATTGGCATCCATGGCATTATAATCAGCCTTATACGCAAGTAATGTTTGAACCATATTCCAGCTACAAAGCTTAGCAGCCAGATGCAATGGCGTTACACCAAATTTTGTAAAGCTATTGCCAGTTTCAAAAGAACTATACTCGGTGTATGAAGAAGTTTTAGCTTTGTGAGTAGCGGTATTTACTGCAATACCGTTTTTCAGCAGCAATTTAGCCACGCTTTCGTTTTGGCTTAAAATAGCGTAGGCAAGAGGGGTCAATCCAATTGTATCTTCTGCATTAATATTTGCGCCCTTGCCAAGAAGATAGGCTACCACCGATTCTTGACCTATTGATGCAGCGACCATCAACATGGTAATGTTCTTATGATGCTGATGAGTGTAATCAGGGACGCCAAGCGTATGATCTGTGGGATATAGAATGTAGGCTTCAACGTCTGAGCGGTTTATCGCCCAATTAGGAAGAAGACATTCGAGCAGACCCTGATTACTCTCAATAAGCACATCCAAAGCAGCAGTATCTCTCCATCTAATGCAATTTACAATCTGTTTATAAATTGTTGAATCATATTCAATTTGCACGGTAACTCCTATCTACCTCTAGCATGGCAGAAGCGCAGAGGGGGCACCCAACAAAATTCATTCCGGAATCACCAGAAAGGTTTCCAATAAAAAACATATTGCTACTCCGCTTTTCATCAAACCAAATTGTGTCAGAAGAGATTTTAACACGCTGGGACTACAGCAACAAAGATTCCTTTGTTGCTGTAGCAGAAGAATCAATTTCATACACTTTCCTTGAATCAACTTAAGGCATTTTGCCAGAGATTGCTCGCATATGGTTGAGGAAACTATGCCTGATTTGCCCTTTTCTGCGCGTTCCTGGACGTTTTTGACGATCGACTGACCTTTGCATGGTTTTCAGGAAAAAAACTCTTGTCAAAGCGTTTAAGCAGCAAAATACCCTCTTTCCGGTTTTATGGCCTTTGAGAGCCAGAAAACAAGAAAGAGGTTCTGGATATGTCGTGGTAACTGAGGTTTTTCAGGTTGAGTTCTTACCACAGAATTCCTCAATAAAAAATCTGCTGAAACCCTGTCTAAAAGCACAAAATCCCCGTCGCAGACGAGGAATTTGTGCATTGGAGGCGGTCCATACTGAGCTATTTTCTCGTCCAGCAATTTGCTGACCATAAGGTCACACAGCAGCTTATTGACTCACCGTTTTCGAGAGAGTAATATGTTGAAAAGAGAGGGAATATGGCTGATAAAAGCTTGAGTCTTATTGAATCAGAAAAAATAGAAAACAAGATATATTCTGTTCGCAGACACAGGGTCATGCTTGATTTCGACCTTGCAGAGCTTTATGGGGTTGAAACGCGGCGACTGAACGAGCAAGTAAAGCGCAATGCCGAGCGCTTTCCGACAAGTTTCATGTTTCAGCTCACCACTGGCGAAGAAGAAAACTTGATGTCGCAAATTGCGACATCAAAAGCCGGAACCCTTATCAACAAAGAAAAACACGGAGGCCGCAGAAAACCGATAAACGTCTTTACTGAATATGGCGTTTTAATGCTTGCCAATATTTTGAGAAGTAAACAGGCAATTGCAGTAAGTATTCAAATTATCGAGGCTTTTGTCAGGCTAAGGCAATTAGTGTCTGCCAATGCTGAAATTTCCGCAAAAGTACAAGAGCTTGAAAAGGCTGTCAGAGAAAGTCGAAATGACATTAAACTTATTTTTGCCACCATCAATACCATGCTCAACCCCAGAACAAAGAAAAAGCCCAAAATAGGCTTCAGTCCTTAACTAAACACTTGAGTGGGGCCAAAAGAAAATATCAAAAGGGCCTATCTATAGCATTTCCAGCAATAAGCCTTCAAGAAAAAGCGCACTTAATGAATTGATCTTCTGAAAGAATAACAAGAGAAAATCCGGCGCCTCGATATTCAACTGCCTTTTCGATTTTAGAACGGCCACAGATTTCGAGATAGAAGACACAAACATGAAATACTCTATAACAGATCAAAGTTGGTTCATTCAGAATGAGTCAGAAAGAACTGTTTTAGAGCTTTCATTTTTTTTTCTTTCTCCAAAATCTTATAAAGAGATCATTCAAAATTCCGAGGCATTTAATGCAACGAAGAAGGATGGAAGAGAGTATATGTACATATATCCAACGGAAGTATGGATGAAAAATAGCATACCCCTTGAAAAAGTGGATGAAATTTTACATGTTACAGTGATAAATAGTAAAAAAAATTGGTCGCCATGGTTTAGAGCAATGCACGATGCAACATTGCCAGAGGGAATCTAAGAAATAAGATGGTGTCTTTCAAAGAAGACAGAGGACCTAATCGAGATCTGACTGCACAAAAAAATATTAGGGTTGACCTGAAACAGAATTAACCCTTTAACCATTGGGAATAGGAGAGAACTTTTATGAAAGCTCAGACTTTTAGATATTTGTATCGATTTTTTGGTGTCTTGTTTGTCATTTCCTTGTTTTCCTATGGGTCTTCCGAGAGGACGCGATTGTTTGAAACAGATGCAAGCGCAGGGTGGTTCAAGTCGCTCCTGACATCAGATAATTTGCAACTTCACGACGAAGTAAATGATATCTCGGATAAAATCATGAATTTCCTCCAAAACAACGCGCAGGGTATTTTTCTACCTGAGACAAAAAAAGAGAGAGAACGCTTGATTGTCTTGGGAAAAAAAGCCTGCGAGAACATTAAGCAAATACCAGATGAATACTTATCGAAGAGCAATGCTGAATATCCTGAAATGTGGAAGACCTATTTGGGGGGATCAATACGGCTTATTGTAGAGGGCTTTGAAAATATTGACATTGAAAAAATAAAGGAAGGCACTGGCCTGTATAACCAATTTATTCTATGGATTCAATCCAAAGATCGAGACGACTTCAAGAAACTACGCTAATCAAAGTAATTTTTGTTTGTTAGTCTAACGATTCACAAGTGGAAAACCAGATTCAGGCTTCCCCGCTCTTTAAGCGGGAAACCAAAATCTGGTTTTCTGGTTTTATATTATTATAGGGAAACCGGGAAACTGGAGAGCCCTTGGATCATATAACCTTTTTGGCACTGATGGTTTCTACGACAAACCAGATCGTGTAGTCTGGAACTTCTGGACTAGCCAGTCGGAATCTTGCAGATGCTTGGCGTTCTGGAGCAGTAAGAATTTTCAAGTTAGTTTTTGTGGTTGACGGAAGTATGCCTGATTTACCCCTTTATCCGCGTTCCTGGACGTTTTTGACGAGCAACTGACCTTTGCATGGTTTTCAGGAGAAAACTGCTGTCAAAGCGTTTAAACATCAAAATACCCTCTTTCCGGTTTTATGGCCTTCAAGGGCCAGAAAACAAGAAAGAGGTTCTGGAAATGCTTTGAGAATCAGATTAGTCTGAGTTGATTTTCTTGACAGAATTCCTCAACAAAAAATCTGCTGGAAGTCTGACTAAAAGCACAAAATCCCCGTCATGGACGAGGATTTGCGCATTGGAGGCGGTCCACATCAAGCTATTTTCTCGTCCGGTTCAGATGATCGTTTGCTCGGATTTGTCAGAAAAAACAGTTTCATGCGGGCATTGTTGAAACTCTTGGACGTCGGTTCGATTTACACATTGGTGCAGTTTAGACTATGATCAAAACCATCGAGTATCACTTATAACCTTGACCAGTTTTTCAAGACCACCTCTAGAACCTCTACTGATCATTGTAAATTTACTTCCTTTCTGGTTTCGACTATTTGAATTTTTTGCATCTTGAAGATGATTTTCTTGTTTTTGCTGTCAATAAGAGCAATGCATTTCTCGTTTTTTTGTTCGCTGCCCTTTTCGAAACCTTCGAAGCCAAATAATTCTGAATCATGGTCAAAAAAAAGACGTTCTTCAAATTTCCTGCCTGGCATCAAGGTTTTTTGCAGATAATCGCTGGCAAATCTCCAGGAATTTTCAAATTCTCTGTCGAGTTCTATATTATTCTTTGCAAGTTTGAACAGAGATCTGGTCTCGCCATCTTCCTGTCCGACACATATTCTTTCCCCAAATGCGTCCAGCGCAAATTCTGATAAGTAAACCGACCCCGATTCGGCAAAATACAATATCTGAAAGTCTTTCATCTGTACATTTTTGAGTATGAGAAAATCGGCATCATGAGCGCCAGGTCCGTCATATACGCCTGTTACAAGACTCCAGTCACCTGTGAGTTCTTTCCGGTGCATACCAACGTAAGGGTCTTCACCGCTGCCGATATAGAACGGATCGAAACCCGTGAGACCCGAATCTAAAAACCAGCAAAGCTTTTTATAAAGAAAATCCCGGGAATCCTTGTCCTGTTCGACGGAAGGAAAACTCCTCGAATACTTTTCAGTGCCTGGTACAACGGAAAATTGATTCTGCGACAGCATTGGCTCAGCATCTGAAATCATGAATAGAAAGAGTAGAAAACCCAGCAGAATTCTTCTGGCTTTAATTATATTGCGCATTTTCATATTTTTTTTGCCCCCATTCATTCGAATGCTCCTCATCACCTTAGCGCTTGCGTGCAAGAAATGCTGATCGAGACAGGCCGTTTTTCCTGGCAAATGAATCTCAACCATAACCCACAGCCCACCGGAAAAGTCTGGATTATTCGCCAGCAACTCGATACTCGAAGGTTCTGGTATCTTATCTCCCTCGTCGAGATGGCATTCTATGGCCTCCTGAACGCTTTTAATCGCCTCGTCAAAAGTCTCGCCAGCGGTAAAGCACCCTGGGAAATCGGGAATGGTAACTCCGAACGAGCTTTTGCCCTCTTTATGTACAATTACAGGAAACAACATTTATTACCTCCAGCTCCAGACAGCCCGCCTGCCTGAATATGCTACGTAAAGTTCCGAGTGAATATCTTTGGCAGGGTGTTTGATTGTAACCTTATCTTCTTTGCCTTCGTGCTTAAACTGGTGATGGCTGCCTTTAACATTCACCAGATGCCACCCGCCAGCCTTCTGCTTTTTAATCAACTCCGAACTATTTGTATACACAATAATACACAACATAATCTTTGAGTCAATTCCAGATAGCCTACTTATGAACTCCAGTCCATGGAACAAGTCATAAACAAAGCGCCAGTTAGGCTATCAAAGAGCACTTGGGGTGGATTTCGATAAAACAGGCAAAATGCGTTTGGGTGCCTGGTCTATCGGAATAAGAATATAAGCAAACCTGCTCCGGCAAACTTGAATAATGCGCCAAAATGGAGTATTTATTGTCTGTTTGGCACCACTTTTGCTTGAAAAATAGCTGTCGGAGTTTCCATGATCTGCCATGAATCAAACTATAGAAAGCAAAAAAGGAATTGGGGCGTTTTACACGCCTTCTGTGTTACGAACATTGAGAATGAAAAGCTTGAAGTTAAAGGGATCTTGCTGAGGACGGTCAGGAAGTTTAAGAAGAGATTGTTTTTGAAATAGGACAAAATGAGTAGAGCGATAACGACAGAATCAGACATTATTGAGAGCAAAATTTATCTGATACGTGGCCAGCGAGTCATGTTTGATTCCGATCTGGCTGAATTATATGACGTGGAGACGAAGCGCCTTAATGAGCAGGTCAAGCGAAACATCGAGCGCTTTCCTGAAAGTTTTATGTTTCAGCTGACACCAAAGGAAGAAGAAAGTTTGAGGTCGCAATTTGCGACCTCAAAACCGAAAAGCACGACCGGTAAAGAGAATCGTGGCGGCAGAAGATACGTCACCCGCGTTTTCACCGAACACGGCGTGCTGATGCTTGCCAATGTTCTGAAAAGCAAGCAGGCGATAGCTGTAAGCATTCAGATCATTGAGGCATTTGTAAGACTCAGACAGCTGGCGTCTGTCAGCGCCGAGATCGCCGCGAAGATCAGAGAACTGGAAAAAACAGTCAGAAGCAACACCGGCGACATAAAACTGATCTTCGCAACTATCAATACCATGCTGAATCCCAGAGCGAAGAAAAAGCCGCAAATTGGGTTTAAACCTGAAAAAGATTGAATTATACGGACGGTGAGGAAGTTTAAGAAGAGACTGTTTTTGAATTGAGAAAAAAACGTGGGAGAAGATAACTATTAGTGGAAGCATTGAACCACCTTAAATTTTTCAAAAAACTGTCTTGACGGCGGGGGGCATTACATTCTTTTACAGTCTATGCGCTTTCGGCGGCAAGTTATCAAGTTCTTTAATTATCAGGTCTTTGCTGCTCATGAATTCCTCCCATTATTAAAAACTCGTCCGCTTTTTTGCAAAGCGGACGAGTTTTCAAACTGTGGAGGCGGTCCACATCAGGCTATTTCCTCGTCCGGTTCATTCCGGTGTTTGCTTGAAAAGTAATCATTTTCGCAATACACTTTATTAAGCTTCCATTAAGAACAAAGCAGATTATGAAAAGTATCAATCCCGAAAAAGAATATATAAAAATATATGTAACGCCCGAACTGGACGCTGATGGGAAAACCTTCAAGTCGGTAGAAAACTACGAATTCAAAAAGGAACCCCTCAAGTGGATATTTATCCCAACCTTTAATGAGCTCCCTGTGGCTTTGATGGCATACCTTCTGGCATTAATCGCTTATTTTCAGCCTGGCATTAAGACACTAATAGCTGAATTTGGATTAAACTATCCGGTCATAATTTTATTGCCGGTCATTTTCTATGTCTGGTTAGCTGGACTGTCATGGTTGCACGTTTTAACTGGCGCCAGGAAATTGCAGTCTGATAAAAAGACGCTGGTATTTTTTGCCGCTGTTTGCTGCATATTGAGTGGACTCCTTGGTGGCTATCGCCTTTACCAGTACGGCCCCAACTCATGGATTCAATTCTTTGGAGCCTGGAACATGTTCCAGGGATTAATTCTCATATTTCTTTTAAAGCTTGAGATAATTGGCGAGAAACAATTTTCGAACAGGGATACTCCATTTATTGGCACAATAATAAATATGGTATTTATCACAGCAATATTTTTCGTGCTCAAAGATTATTTCGACATGCACTGGATAGATAATTTCTCGATCTGCGTAGCCTATGCAACAACTCTTTCTACGTTTATATGCGACCAGGTAGCTTCTCAACCTCAAATTTTGCCACCAACCGACCAGAAAATCGATTGCTCGAAAACCTGACCATGAAAAACAAAGCATAACTTTTTCCGTTTCAGCGCCAGTCCTGGTTAGAGTTTTCCTGTTTTATTGCAGTTTTTCAATGGACCTGCTATTCAATAGTCGTTTCTGGCATGGAATCCGA
This sequence comes from Candidatus Rifleibacteriota bacterium, assembly GCA_018818125.1. Classification (GTDB taxonomy): domain Bacteria; phylum Muiribacteriota; class Ozemobacteria; order Ozemobacterales; family Ozemobacteraceae; genus Rifleibacterium. Next base: position 68,135 of record JAHISQ010000021.1, on the reverse strand, counting down.
ATAAAGGCTTTCCAGCTCAGACAGTTTCGAATCGAGTTCTTTGAAAGGAAAATAGGAAAGTTTTATTGAGTGCTGGAGGTCATCATCATCCTCGATTATCTCGTAACTTTCTCTCCAGTCCTGCGCTTTTTCTCTGGCATCAATGAAAGCAATAAGCCTTTTCAAGAGTTCAGGAGCCTTTCTGGAAAGTGCTGAGATTTTTCGCTCCATTTCCATTGAACAGCATTTTGCTGACAATTTCACTCTCCAATGGCCGCTGCAGGTATACGCTGAATAACTCAAGCCATCCCAGCCTCCCCCGGCTCCATTTCTTGTTTTCCAATTGTGAGCGCCCCCGGGTGAAAATTTGAATAATTTCACAGAATAACTTGAGAACTCAGGTGACTTTACGTAATCTTCGTGTTCTTCATTTAGTTCCCAGGATAAAAGGCTAAAACTAATTAATGTAGCCCTTCTTTCGCAACCATGATTCAAACAAATTTGCATTGCCTCGGTCGAAGAAAATGTTGAGGAGCACTTTACTATCATTACGGTCACAATAAAAGTAAGGAAAATTCTCAAAAGTTTTTTATCAAAATTACGGGCTGAGCTCGAAATATTTTTTCTAAATACTAATTCCAGGATTAAAGGAATCGCAAAAATGGCAATAATGATTGCCAGCAAATAAAGAATATAGATCATTAAATAAATTGGAGGCATAATTTGTCCACTTTTATTGTCTTACCTGCAATCTAGGGAAAATTTTGAAGATGTCAATTGATTAACCTTTAAGTCTCCCTGAATTAGGCCCATGCATAATTGGAATTTCTGGTTTTAAGGTCTGTAGAGCCCAGAAAACCAGAAAGAGATTTTACGGGTATTGTGGCAGCTGAGGTGTCTGAGCTGCAGATCAGCTTTTCAGTTTTTTTCTCAAATCTGCAAGCAAGGCTGGAATTTATTTCTTTATGACAAGGAATACAACCTCATCGTCAATTGCATCGTAGGCGTGGGCTATGACATTTCTGAAGGCAATAGTTCTTTGACAGAACCTTCCTTTGTTGCTTTACTCAAAAGAATTCCTCAACAAAAAATCTGTTGGAACTCTGTCTAAAAGCACAAAATCCCCGTTTTGGACGAGGATTTGCGCAGTGGAGGCGGCGGGAATCGAACCCGCGTCCGAAAAGGTTCACAGACACCGTCTACCATTATATCCTGCAATCATTTTTTTAAGATTTTCGCAACCCACAGGCAGGTCTCTACTCATCCGATCCGTCTGGATTTTCTCGACTTACTACCCCAGTGGCCCAGTATTAAGTCCAGCCAGTTTTAATGTCGGCCTTCCCGGTGCTTACTGGCAGAATCATCCGGGGGACCGTCACAGCGCGCTTAGGCTGCGAGTGCTAAGTCTTCGTTAGCTTTTGTTTTTTGACCGATTTTTTACGAGGCCTTTCGATCAACCTCGAATGGCAGGTGGCAGCTCACACTCCCCGTCGAAACCAGGTCGCCCCCGGTTCGATGATTGTACAAACAACCACTAATCATAGTATAGACCAAATCTTCTACTAAAGCAAGAAAGAATGCGCTATCAGCACTGCCGTCCATAATAAAGGCTCAATCCTGGTCACTTTTCCAGTTGTCCTGAAGCTGACTGCAGCTTTACCCACTGTCGCCGCCAGGATGGTGGCGCAAAATCATCTGGCCAGAACTCTGTCTGCCGAGTGATCAGGTCGCTTTTGACGCTATGAAATGTTATCGCCCGGGCATGAACATTGCCATCAGTGACCTTTACATCAGTTACGACTGTGTCGCCTTCACAGATGAGACTCACCAGATCAAACTGCCAAAGGCTTTTGGCCGGGTAGTTGCTGTTGAGTTCGGCAAAATTGACGCGGCCGCAGATAACTTCAGACGACTGCGGCCAATGGCACTCAAAGTCATCGGCAAGCCACCTGCCTGCTGCATGAAAATCGTTTGTTCTCATAGTTTCCCAGAATGATTCAACAACTTCACGAGGTGTCATGGTGTCTTACTCCCTGTCTTGTATTTCATAATATTCTAATGATTTTTCTGCGAAAATACAGCGTTTCAATCATTGTTTTCATTTGACCGACAGCTACCGGAAACAACATCGCCCCATCGACAATTGGTCGATGGGGCGATGTTCTGTACGGAAACATTAAGGTCAGTATGTATCCGGGTGAACCCGGCGACCGCCAGGTATCCTTACGATACTGGTCGGCAGTCGAGAAAATAAGCGCTTGGCGCGGCGACTACTTCTTTTTTATGGTGCTAATGATCTTTTTGGTTGCGGGAGCAGGCTTTTTAGTAGCAGGCGCAGGTTTTTTGGCAGGAGCTTTTTTTGCTGGAGCCACTTTTTTTACGACTTTTACAGCGGCTGCCTTTTTGGCAGGAGCAGCTTTTTTTACTACTTTGGTAGCTACAACTTTTTTAGCGGGAGCAGCTTTTTTTACTACTTTGGTAGCTACAACTTTTTTAGCAGGAGCTTTTTTGGCTACCACTTTTTTGGCCGGAGCTTTTTTAACTGGTGCAGCTTTTTTGGGAGCAGCGGCAGCTTTTTTTACGGGCGCCTTCTTAGCGGGTGCAGCTTTCTTAACAACTTTGGCGGGAGCAGCTGCTTTTTTAACAACTTTCTTAACAGCGGGCTTGGTTTTGGAAATCGGCATAATTCCTCCTGAAAACAAATAAAATTGCGGTTTAAAAACCTTATTACCTTAATGTCTGTCGCAACTCTGATAAATTGTCAGATCTTGATCTTCATGTTCTGACACCAGCTTTGCAAAAGTATAATGCCACTTTTGGTTAGGGCAATCCAGAGCTGATCATTATGCTTCTTAATTTACTATCGGCTACCCGCACTGCCAACGTAATAGGTAAAATGTAATTTTTTTTTAATTGATCAGAATTTATTGCAGCAGATCTGCTTCGTTCTGTTTTCGCTGACGCAGCTATGTTCCGATAAGGTATGTTTCTTGGTGCCTTGTAAATAGGGCGAATAGCCGTGCTTTTACGGCTGGAAGCTTCTCTGAGCGCTAGATGCCGCTGCTGCCGGTGTCAACTAAGCAGCAAACCGGAACCCGTAGAGCTGAAAAACAAATCTTAGCGCGAGGATAGAAATATTGTGTAGAGTGTTAAGCATCTTTAAACTTACGGCAGGTTAAATTTTTAACAGATTACACTGGTATTTTGTTTGCAAAACTGATAAATAGAGATATCTAGTCGCTACTTGAAATTTAGTATTATTTTGTGTTACAAATAGACAGCTTTACTGAGGGATTTAATTATGAACAATGAAAACACCAATGAACCTCAAGGCTTTATCGCTGGCATCGTCAGAGCGTTTCTGACCGGGCCGCTGTCGATACTGCTGATCGTGTTCGCCGTAATTGCCGGCACCATGGCGATCGCCCTTACTCCGCGCGAAGAAGAGCCGCAGATTGTTGTGCCCATGGTCGATGTTTACGTGTCGTTTCCCGGGCATTCTTCGCGCGAAGTAGAAGAACTAGTCACCCGACCACTGGAAAAATTGATGTGGCAGATCGACGGCGTCGAACATGTCTATTCGATGAGTAGCCGCGACAATTCGATGGTCACCGTCAGATTCTATGTCGGTCAGGATCGCGACCGCGCCATGGTCCGAATTCGTGACAAGGTCGAGGGAAACCGTGACATAGTTCCGCCGGGCGTGCAGAACTGGGTAGTCAAACCGGTAGAAATCGATGACGTACCCATAGTAACACTGACGCTTACCTCTTCCGTAACCAGCGCGTCAGAACTGCGCCGCATCGCCGAAGAAGCTGAGGCGCGCCTGGCCAGTGTGCGCAATGTTTTCAGATCAGAAATTCATGGTGGCTATCGCCGGGAATTCAGGGTAGAAGCTGACCAGACGCGCATGCAGGCGCTGGGAATCTGCTTCGGTGACATCTTTATGGCGATTTCCAGCAACAATCATATTGCCGACAGCGGCCGTATAATTGAGGGCGAAAACAGCATGCGCATTCTCGCCGGTAACTCGATCAAATCGACAACCGAGATTGCCCGCATACCTATCAGGTCTATAGAAGGCCGCGCTGTTTACATCGAAGACGTCGCCAGGGTTCTCGATACCGTAAATGAGCCGGACTGGTACCATCACTCGACCTACGGTGAGGCTTCGAAACGTGATGGCACCGGTGAACGCCAACAGGCTGTGACTCTCTCATTCAGCAAAAAGAAGGGCACTAATGCGGTAGATGTAGCCCGTGAAGTAATCGCCGAAGCCGAAAAACTTAAAGGGAAAGTCATACCCCCGGAAATCGACATGATTGTCAGTCGCAACTACGGCGAAACAGCCAACGACAAGGTTAATGAGCTGCTGTCGAGCATGCTGTTCGCGATTCTCACCGTCGTCGGACTGATGGCCTTCACCATGGGCTGGCGCGCTGCTGTTGTTGTTGGCCTTTCGGTGCCGGTCAGCTTTGCACTGGCGCTGTTCATTAATCTGGTAGCCGGGTTTACAATCAATCGCGTTACTCTGTTTGCACTGATACTAAGCCTTGGCCTGGTTGTCGACGATCCGATCACCAATGTTGATAACATTCAACGCCACCTGCAGATGGGTAAGGAACCACCTGAAAAAGCTACGGTAACAGCGGTAATGGAAGTCATCGTACCAGTTATCATGTCAACACTTGCGATCATCGTGTCATTCACTCCGATGTTCTTCATTACCGGTATGATGGGCCCATACATGGGGCCAATGGCAATCAACGTGCCTCTTACCGTAACATTTTCAACAGTGTGCGCGCTCACTTTCGTGCCCTGGGTCGGTTATAAACTGCTGAAGAGCGTAAAAGCCGAACCCGGCGATGTGAACGATGGAGTTCCGCCATGGGTAAGGCGCTTCTACCGATGGCTGATCAGCCCGTTTCTGCAGCGGCGCAATGCAATTCTGCTGATGATCGCAATCTTTTTGATGCTCGGCACTTCCGGGCTGCTGCTGCTGTTCAGAAAAGTGCCGCTCAAGATGCTGCCGTTCGACAATAAAGACGAGCTGCAGCTGATTGTAGATATGCCGGAGGGGTCTTCCCTTGAGCATACAGACAAGGCTGTGCGCGAATTCGAAAAATTCCTGTCCCGGGTTAACGAGGTCGAAAGCATTCAATCTTATGTCGGTATTCCGGCGCCAATAGACTTTAACGGCCTGGTACGACACTATAACCTGCGGCGAAAAAACAGCAACGCCGATATCCGCATAAATCTGGCAGGAAAAAGCTCCCGAAAACAGCAGAGCCACGCTATCGCCCTGCGACTGCGCAACGATCTTACCGCAATTGCCGAAAAATACAAGGCCATTGTCAGCATCGTCGAGATTCCACCAGGCCCACCGGTGTTTTCGACGCTCACCGTTGAAGTCTACGGCGACGAAGATCGCAGTTACGATGAAATCGTAGCTGGTGCCGAATTCCTGCAGCAGCAGCTTAAAGAAGAAGACAGTGTTCATATTGCCCAGATTGATAATATGAATGAGACTGAACATGACCGTGTCATCTTCATTCCCGATGTCCAGAAAGCGGCCATGCATGGCCTGTCGGCCACATCAATTCAGCAGGCGATGACTCAGGCAGTCCGAGGCAGTGTCGTTGGCATCGCTCATATCGATAACGAGCGCGAGCCAGTGCTCATAAAGATCAGGCTGCCACTGGCTGAACGCAATAGTCTGCAGCGACTCAGCGAGATCGGCCTGCGCGACAGTTCCGGACTTCTGGTGCCACTTGGCGAGCTGGGCGAATTTAAAATCGAAAAAGAAGAACAGGTTATTCAACATAAAAATATGCGCCCGGTCGTTTTTGTAACTGCCGAATGTGTTGGCCGTCCCCCGGCCGAGATAGTTTTTGATATGCAGGACCGGTTGCAGAAGAACCCGCTGCCGCCCGGCATCAACGTCGAATGGGCTGGCGAAGGCGAGTGGGAAATCACCGTTCGCGTTTTTCGCGACCTTGGTATCGCTTTTGGTATAGCTCTGATCGGCATTTACTTGCTGCTGGCAGTGCAGATGAACAATTTTGTCATGCCCCTGCTGGTTATGTCTGCGATTCCGCTTACCATAATCGGCATTGCACCTGGCTTTTATCTGCTTAATCTGGTAGCGGCCGATGTTGTCGGAGGCTACCCTGATCCGATATTCTTTACCGCAACCGCGATGATTGGAATGATCGCGCTCGGCGGCATTGTTATCCGCAACAGCGTGGTTCTGATTGAGTTTATTCAAGATTCAGTCAAACAGGGGCAAACCCTCAAAGAATCCATTCTTGAAAGCGGCGCTGTGCGTTTTCGACCGATTATGTTGACTGCGGCCACAACTCTTCTCGGAGCCTGGCCGATTACGCTTGATCCAATCTTTTCGGGGCTGGCATGGTCGCTGATTTTCGGTTTGCTTGCCAGCACTGCATTTACTCTACTTGTTGTTCCGACCCTTTATTACTTCAGTCAGGTCGGCAGACAAACTGCCACTGCCAGCACAACTGATCAGGAGGTTAAGTCATGAGCGAAACCCAGAATAAAACTTCAGCAAATACTAAACTAGGGCATTACTTCGGGCCAATGGTCGGAGTTGGCGCTTTGCTCTTCTTGATGTTATTCCAGGGTGGTTTCTTTGCCACCGGCCAGATTTTACCGGGAATGAATCAGGAAAAGCCAGAAAACATCGGGGCGACGATAAAGGTCGAAGACACTGCAAAGCCAGATTTTTACAAGGCAATTGGCACGGTCAGAAGTCGCAATGAAGTAGATATAATGCCGAGAATAGTAGCGCGAATCGTAGAAATAAAGGTTCGCAGCGGCGATAGCGTAAAGATCGGTGATGTTCTCGCTGTGCTTGACGCGCAGGATCTTTCTGCGGGCGTTTCGAAGGGGCAGGATCAGCTCCGCGCCGCCAACGCTGCTGTTGCTGCAGCAGACGAACAGGTTAAGGCCGCACAGGCAGTTCTTGACATGGCCAGCAAGGATCTCGAAAGAAATAAATCATTGTTCGAGAAGAATGCTATTTCCCGCCGGGATTACGATCAGGCAATATCCGCCTTTAAACAGGCTGAAGCAGGATTACATCAGGCCAGCCAGAACCGCACGGGAGCTGCTGCCAACGCTGCTGCCGCCGCGCAGGGCATAAAGCAGGCACAGGCCGGTCTCGGTTATGCTACGTTAAACAGTCCTATCGATGCGCTGGTCGCGGAACGACTTGCTGATCCAGGTGATCTTGGCAATCCTGCCTCGGTAATGCTCAGGCTTTTCGATCCCAACAGCCTGCTGCTCGAAGTGCCGGTGCGCGAATCACTGGTTAAAGAAGTTGTCATCGGCGCCAAGGTTGATTATGCTGTTCCCGCTCTCGGCACCAGCTATCAGGGTACAGTCCGCGAGATCGTTCCTTCGGTCGATCCACGCAGCCGAACTTTTCTGGTTAAGGTCTGCATCGATAATGCTGATGGTTTGATGCCGGGAATGTTTGGTACAATTCGCATTCCGCTCAAGTCAGACAAAAAGGTCATAATAATTCCGGAATCTGCTATAATCAAAACCGGTCAGCTCGAATCTGTGGTTGAGGTCGAAAATGGTCGACTGCTGAGAAGACAGATCAGAAGCGTCGATGTCGGCAATGGCATGCGTGAAGTCATTTCAGGTCTCAAGGCCGGCCAGATAATTCAGGGTAATCCCAGAAGCTGATCACAGGCTTCTGCTTATATCAATAATATTACACCAGGAGGAACAAGTTTATGAGCAAAGTGTTAAAGGGTACCCGTACTGCTGAGAATCTCATGAAAGCTTTTGCTGGAGAATCACAGGCGCGCAATCGCTATACCTATTACGCATCAGTAGCTAAAAAGGAAGGTTTTCTGCAGATATCCGGCATCTTTCTTGAAACCGCCGAGAACGAAAAGGAACATGCCAAACTGTTTATGAAACAGCTTCTCAAATACGGCATGGACGGAGAAGTAGTCGTTATAAACAATGCCGGTTACCCGGTAGCTTATGCAGATACTCTGAAAAATCTTCAGTATGCTGCTGATGGCGAAAAGGAAGAATGGACAGATCTCTATGCCGGCTTCGCCAAAATTGCCAAAGAAGAAGGTTTTGAAGATATCGCCGCCGTTTTCAAAAATATCGCCAAGGTTGAAGCAAGGCACGAAGCACGCTATCGCAAGCTGCACGATAGCGTACAGAATCATACCGTTTTCAAGAAAGATGGTAAGGTTTACTGGAAGTGCGTCAATTGTGGACACATTGTTGAAAACATCGAAGCTCCGCCGAAATGCCCGGTTTGCGACCACGGCCGCGAGTATTTTGAGGTCTGGGTCGAAAACTACTAGTCTATCGCCCACTGAGTTTGAACAGATTGCTCGGGGCTAGAGTTCCTTGCAATGGCCCACAAATTCTGAACATAAAAAGACCGCCGGGAAACTGGCGGTCTTTTTTTACCTGCCAGCTTCTATATGGTAAAATCATTCAATGAGAGAGAGCCAAGAAAGCAATATTTTCAGCAGATACCGGACGTTATCCTGGTTGAGTGCTTTTTTGTGTTTTATCCTGATCCCGTTGCTTCTTGTCAATGTCCTTATAGATAGCATGCTGCGGCTTCGTAGCGAGAATGAATGCCAGCAGACATTTGCCGAAATGGATACGCGGCTTGATTATTTGAGTCAGAACGTCGAGCTTGCCTCCTATCTGCACAAACTTATGAAACGGCACGTAGATAAGGCAGATAAAAGTTCACAACCTCTGACAAGTCTAAAAAGCAGCATAAAGGGCATCAAATCTCAGTATCCTGGGCTGCTGAAATTTATTGTGTGGGATGCTCGTGGCAAAACGGTTGATGAACTTACTGATGAAAAGAGCTACAGATACATAGTTAACAATCTGTATGACTTTTTTTGCGAAATTGCTAATCATTGTTATGCTGATTATCCAGGCTTTCCCGAGCTATTGCCGGTAGTGGAAAAGCGCATCAATCTTTTTCGAGCCTATCTTGGGCGATTTCTCGTTCCTTCTCATTTACGTCTGCCTTTTCAAAAAGGTGACAATGGCCGCTTTATTCTTGCTGACACACCTGAGCGATTTCCACTTTTCTGGTTTGACTCCCGCCGTGATTTTACAATTTTTTGTGCTGCCAATCCACAGTCAAAGCATGAACACATAGGTGTGGCAAACGCCAGAGCTGAACTCAACAGCAAGGGCGATAAAATTAGCACCTCATTTATCGATATTCGAAAGTTAAAGGATTATCAGGCCAGATCAGATTTTGACAGACATTTGCTGATAGAGCTGGGTAAATTTGAAAATGCCTCACTTCCGCACCGGGAGCTAAAAGATTATCTGGTTGCTTTCAAACTGCTCGACCCATATTTGCGCGGCTATTGCTTGGTTGATAAAAAGAAACTACTGCACGGATATCCGCAGCAGCAAAAGGCCAGATTTTTTGCAAAGCTGGTATCAGCAGTGCTGATTATGCTGTTTGTTTTTTATTGTTACGCTCTGCGCCTCAAGCGCATAACTTTTTCGATTAGAACTCGTATTGCATTGCTATTTATCTATGCGAATGGCCTGCCACTGCTGATTCTTGGCACAATCGGACATGAATATTTACAACAACTGGAAGGCTCACTGTTACATGCAGTGCATCGAGATCAAGCTCGACTGCTCGAAGAAGTAGATACAGGATTCAAAAGGTTTCGCAATGTTCTTGAAGGGCAAACAAGAGCCAGGCTTGCTTCGTATTCTGCCGAGGTAGTAAACAGGGTACCGAATACCGACGATATTCCATTTTTCAAATCTACGGTAGAAGCGCTTGATGCCGAGGACGCTTATGTGTTTGGAGCTGACGGTGAAGTGAAGCTGGGTTATCGCAGATCCCGCAAAGCACAGTCGCAGACCATGCTCAAACTCTTTGCCGGGCATGCCTTGAATTTTGCAAATCGCACCTTTGACAGTGGGCAAAAAGATGCGAACGAAATGACAAGCACTTCCAGTTACTTTGAGTTGTCGAAAAACTCTATGACCGGCGCAGATCTTGTCATGCTTCAATCGCTGCTGCAAGTCACTGACAGGATTGAAATGTTTGCTTTCGGCACCGAACTACGCTTTTGTTATATCACTTTTTTGGGCGATAAAGAGAACCGTTCTTTCCATTCATTGTTGATATTGTCATGGATTCAGAACCAGGTGCAGGAGTTTTATGCGAAGAATCAGGCTAAAGAACTGAACAATTTTGAGGGCAGTGGAATGTATCTTCTTGCCCTTGCTCAACACAGTAGCAATCTGGTTGGAAATTGTGGGATTCCTGACGTGAAGCTCAGACCTGTTCTTCAGAAGGCTTTTAACTTGCAATCTGCCAACGAGAATGCTCTGTACCATGCTGGAAGAAGATACATTGTAACCGCTCTGGCTGGTCGTCAGCTCGACAATCTTTCTCTGGCCGCTGTAATTCCCGCAGATGCAATAGAGACTGCCGTTGAAAAGGCACAAACACAGTTGATGTGGCTGAGCATCTTGAGTCTTTTGATTGTTTCCGGCGTGGTTTATGCATTGACTCGACAATTCCTTGAGCCAGTTCGCCAACTGGCTGAGTCCGTTAAACAGATTGGCCAGCGCAATTTCAGTTTTCGAAATACTATCTGCAGTGAGGATGAATTTGGGGATCTTGGTCGGGTATTTAATTCAACCATGGCCGGCATGCGCGATCTTGAGATTGGCAAGATTGTTCAGACAACACTTTTGCCAGAGGCTTATTACCAGAGTGGCAATGTTGAGATATACGCAAAAAGCATTTCGATGACCAGGCTGGGTGGTGACTATTTTGATTATTGCCGGCCGGAATCAGGCAAGACTGGAGTGTTTCTGGGCGATGTCGCCGGGCACGGAATTCCGGCTGCCTTGATAATGGCTATGGCCAAAGCAATTGTAATGATAGACGAGGAAAGTCTGCACGACCCGGCTCTATTACTCACATCATTGCACAATGTTCTTTATCGACTAAAGAGTGATAGCTTTAAGCGTATGATGACCTGTCAGTATCTGGTAATGGATGACAATACCGGGGCATGCAGTTTTGCAAACGCCGGGCACTGTTATCCGATAGTTGTCTCAGATACTGGTAAGACATCAGCTTTTGTTGAGATAGTTGGTTCTCCGGTCGGGATTTCGCGGCGTGCCCGGTATAAGAATTACGATCTTGATATTAAATCAGGTGATACGCTAATTCTTTACAGTGATGGCATGCTCGAAGCCAGAAATAGTGATGATGTTGAATACGGGCCGAATGGATTGCTGGAACTGGCGAAACATGCCTGGCATAAGGATGTGGAGCAGTATTACAATAATATCTATCAGGCAAACCTGGACTGGTCAGCAAGTGTGGAAGACGATATCACTATTGTTCTGATTCGTTTCAAAGGAGCAACCAGCATATGATTTCTGGCGCGGCATTAAAACGATTAAGTCTGTGGTTGCTGCAAACTGCTGTTTTTCTGCTTATTCCTGGTTTGTTGTTTCATGCCGGTCTTCGTCACATAGATCAGCTCAGATACAACGATGGCTTAATCGCGGTAGAGCAGAAAATCGAGGAGACCCTGGCCAGCTTTGCTACTCATGCTGCTACCGAAGAATTTATGGCTCAAACATTTTATCGAGCATTCTATGAAATGCTGCGCGGTAACCCGGTGGCTGTAATAAGGAACTATCATAAGCGTCTGGACGCCGGATTTGACTATATGCTCTGGGCCCCATCCAATCGACTGCTCGATTCAACCGTTGATCCAGAAAGTTTTTCTGGCGACTGGAAAATGGGGTTGCGCAGCATAAATGATTTATTTACTAAAAAAGCAAAGGATTTCGAGCCGAGTAATGAAGAAATCGACAACGCCCGGCGTCTTTTCGGGCCGCAAGTGATTTTTTCATCCATGACTGGTTGTTTATCACAAAAAAACCGGCGGCTGTTGGCGTTTGACAGTTCCAGGCAAAGTCCACTGTGCTGGATTGGAAGCTTCAAAGGGCTTACGCTTGTGATATTGGTTAAACCGGAGATTGTTAAAGGTGCCAGCAAAGGCTTGGATTACTATATGAACTATCTTCATGACAACAGTGCTTCATATATTCTGGGTTTTGTTCGCAATGATAAGGTTAAGGCCAGTGGAGAGATTCCAGACAAGGATTTTGCAACCAGAATTCTTGAGCAGCATAGTCTTAAAAACGGTGTGAAATTTGCAACGCCGCAGGCGCACTTTTTTTTAAGAATTGTCGGAGAAGATCTTACTTTGTTTGCCTGCGTCAGCAAGAATAAAATATCTGCCGGTAAAGTAAATGCTTCATTTGTCTGGCTGATGCTGTTGTCTGCTTTTTTGGTCAGTGGACTTGCTGAACTTAAGGTATTGTCCATACGTTTTTCCATCTCACGCAAACTTTTTCTATTGTTCATTTACTCCAGCGGTTTGCCTTTGACCATGTTGTTTTTTGTTGGCTATGACTATCTTAATCAGAAGCAATACGCAATGTTTGATGATCTCCATGCGCAGGGTACACATTTTTTAAAGAATTTTGATGAGCGCTTCAAATCAGAAGAGGCTCTTAGAGTTTTTCGCATCAAAGATGCAATTGCCGATTTAAAAGAAAGCATTCTCACCAGAGGGCTTACCGCGGCTTCTTATAAAATCTTTTCCGAAAAGCTCGTGCAGGATATAGAAGACCCCACTGATCTGCGGCAGTATATGGTTGCCAGTGCCGCAGATTTTATTGGCACCCGTGACGCTGTGTATCTTAATGGGCAACGCACTTCATTTTTAACCGAACAACTCAAACAAGACAGCCGGAAAAAGCGTGACGATGAAGCAAAGGCTATCACAACACTCATTCGGTTTATATTGGCAAATCTTAATGGGGATCCATCAGATTCAGCTGCCGCCACAGAAATCGAAATGCTGGCAGAATCAATAATGCAGAAGTCGCTTTTAGAGGTACAGAGTGAATTTTTACGGGCAAATGGGCAGATAACCCTCATGGGCTTGGCCCAGCGCAGCAATCTGGCCTATATTGAGCTGATGTCACTATTTTCCGGCAATAAATATGATTTTCTGCAAATGACGATCTGGGGTCCTGATATTTTGGAAGATGGTTACATCAAAAGGCAATTTCTTAACGCCAATAGAAATATTCCTGATCTACAGCTTGGCATAATCAATGAAGAATCCGATCTTTACTTCCCGAAAAGTGTTGTGAAAAATACTGTTTTGCGTGACTATGTTGGGCAATTTACCCACCGCCCGGTTCCTCCCAGACAGTTTGTCACTCTGGATCATCAGGATTATCTGATAATGGGTTTGCGCGGCAAATCTCTTGCGAATTTCAGCCTGTTTGCCCTTTATCCTGTCAGCAAAATTAAGGATCAGATATATCGTGAAAAAAGTCGTCTGGTTACATTTGGCATTGTTTCGCTTGTCTTGGCTTTAATTCTTGGGCAGATCCTGTCTTATAGCTTTCTGTTTCCTTTGCGCATACTGGCAGAAGGTGCTGATGCAATTCGGCTACGCAATTTTGAAGCACGTCTCCCTGGACTGGGTCGTGACGAATTTGGCGAAATGGCGGAAGTCTTTAATACCACGATGATTGATCTTGAAGAGCTGAAAGTGGCTGGGGCTGTCCAGGAGCATCTATTGCCAAAGCAGCTGCCAGAATTTGCCAACTGCAGCATTCATGCTCAGAGTTTTTCACTGGGTGATCTCGGTGGCGATTACTACGATTGCTTTACAAGCAATATAGGAAATTTATGTCTGTTAACCGGTGATGTGTCGGGGCATGGAGTCGGCGCGGCGCTGATAATGGCGATGGCAAAGGCTGCCATAATGAAGCTTGAAGACCTGCACAATTCGCCGGCTGAATTACTGTTAAGAATGCATAGGCTTATAGCTGCAACCAAGCAGGATCAGGTGAAAACGATGGCTTTCCAGTTCTTCAATGTTGATATGCAGAATTTGAAGGCTTGCTACACTAATGCTGGAAGCTGGCCGCCGCTGATTATTCACCCTGAGTTGCAGAGTGTGAGCGAGATTTCCCTGCCTGGTCCTCGGTTGGGCGCTTTAAAAAGACCTGTATTCAAAAGCATTGAAATGTCCTTCTCGCCAGGCGAAGCATTGTTGCTTTATACTGATGGCCTGATAAAAGCCAGGGACATGCGCGGGCAGATGGTAGGACTGGACACCTTTAAACGGCTGGCAGTGCAAAGCTATGATGTTTGCCCACATAAATATTTCAATAACCTCATGTCTGCCCATCGCTTGATGACCGGCAATAATGAGCTGCAAGACGACTCAACCATGATTATCGTTGTTTTCAGTTAAGTCTGTTTTTGCTAAATTCGCCGCTTTGCGGTATGCTTTAGCAGATTTTTTCGTGGGAAGCAGTAACTTAACTGATGATTTGCATGGCAGGTCGGATCAAATGAGTTCTAATGCACAGCTGCCGCTGAATCACAGATGGCCTATCGCCTTCTGGAGCGGAGCAATATTGTGCTTTGTAGTTTTCCCGTTGTTTTTGCTTGACGTCGGCCTCGACAGCATGCTCGAGACACGTCAGAACCTGCAAAAACAGGAGTTATATCACAAGCTCGAACAGAATCTCGAAAAACTGCTGCAGTACCGCAACAGCCGACATTATCACCATGCTCTTTTCAAAAAGATCTTTGACATTGCTGAGGCGCAGAATCAGCCTGCCAGCTATCTGAACCGTGCTCTGGCAAATCTGAAAGAGAGAAATCCTGATGTTTTCAGATTTATCGTATGGGACGATAAAGGCAAGATCATCGAAAAACTGACCGACGAAAAGAGTTACCGTTATATTGTAAAAACTCTGTATGAAGTTTTCAGCAAAATCAAGGATGATAACGAAGCAAATTATCCTGGTAATCCCGAACTTCTGCCGGTTGTTGCACAACGCATAAACCTTTTGCGCAGTTATCTCGGTGCTTTTCTGGTGCCTGAACACATGAACCTGCCTCTGTTGCGATCGAGTCTCGGGGAATGTATTATTGCCTCTTCCGACCGGGAAAAATCCAATTTCTGGTATCGGATTGGCGAAAACTTTGGCATATTTGCGCAGATTCATCATGATGCGATTGAGTCGCAAAAATATCTGGAAAAACTGGTCGTCGCAATAAATCGTGGTAATGAAACCGGTTTCAGAATCGGAATCGTTGATCTTGCTGGCGAAAATGTCATGTTCACGGGTGGCTCTCTGCCAAGGTCCGAAGAAGTTTTAATTGAACTCAAAAAGTTTCAACACTTTGCTGAGCCCCGACTCGAAACAGAGCATTATCTTATTCTGGCGCGTATGATTAACCAGTCCACACTCGGTTTTAGTCTGGTAGAAAAACGCAATCACATGATTGCTGCCAAAACAGTCCGAAGATTGATTCTGATCGGTTCAATAGTTGCTTTGTTTGTATTGTTTTTTGCTTTATTTGTCTTTTTTAAGAAGTCTGGTTTGATCTCAATCAGATTTAAGCTGGCAATACTGTTTATCTACGCAAATGGTCTGCCGTTGATGATTCTGGGTTTTCTTGGCTTTGAGTATCTTCAGCAGACCAGACAGATTCTGCTTGATCAGGCTCATAAGCAGACTGCGGATCTACTCAGAGAGTTCGATACACGCTATGAACTGATAAAGGCGGATTATGCTGAAAAGCTTAATAAAGCTGTTGATAAAGTAAATCAGTATCATCCTGAAGAAACCAAAAAGCTTAATGATCTGAAAGAATTTAGTGACCTGGTAATGAGCACCAGACCTTACGATTTTATTTTATCTGACCTGCGTGGCAAATATCAGTCGGGTCCGACTATCAGCGGCGGTTCCGGTGCTTTTTTTGCTAACATGAGTAGAACGCTGCTTTATTACATGAATCTCAAGACTTATTCTCCGCCGGAGTTGTTTCGAGGTAATAAAACACTGAATCGAAATAGCGAGGTTAGTGCCCAGTCCTTTCTTGCTACTGACAAGGTGATATTTCATCAGTTTATTAGAAAGGTTGGAAAAATAGGTTCTGAACAGATGGGTTCAGAAGGTCGTCAGTATTTCTGGCACTTGTTGGGAGATTTCAAGAGCCGTAATTTTACAAATCTTCTTGTTGTTTCCTGGACTCATGACGCCCTCCAGGAAGCCTATTTGAAGATGAAAATTGAGGATCTCAACACAAACTCTGGTCAGATTAAATGTTTTGCAATAGTTGAGAGTAATGGTGTTGCTTTCCCAACTGGACAAGTGGCAGATCGAGAAGTGTTAAACCTTTTTAGACAAACCTTTAATCTCAAGATAGCAAAAAATGACCTGTTAAAAATTGATGGTAAAGATTATGCAGCTTTCGGAACAATCGGCAGAAAACTTGATAAAGTTGCACTGGTTGGGCTTTATCCGCTTGAAAAGATTGATAGTCAGATCGGCGGTTTACAATCAAGACTGATAATATTCGCCCTGTTGAGTTTGAGTCTGACACTCGGGATTGGCCGCCTGCTTTCGGCTCAGTTTATGGAGCCTGTAAAAGAGCTGGAAAAAGGGGTTCAGGCTATTGGTCGCCAGGATTTTCGCTATCGCCTGAAAATTGACTCGCACGATGAGTTTGGCCATCTTGGTTCGGTGTTTAATCGCGCAATTGAGAGTCTTGAAGATCTTGAAGTGGCCAAAATTGTTCAGGAAAACCTGTTTCCTCTCGAAAACCTGAAAATGAATCGACTTGAAGTTTATGGTAAAAGCGTTTCAATGAGTCGACTCGGCGGGGACTATTATGATTATTTTGAGATAGATAAAAACAGAGCCGGTATTCTCATGGGTGATGTCGCCGGTCACGGCGTTCCGGCGGCGCTTCTGATGGCAATGGCCAAGGCTTCGGTTCTTATCGCCGAACAGGAAAAAATGCGCCCGGCATTGCTGCTGGCAGCTTTGCATAAAGTTATTTATCGTGTAAAGAGCAGCAAAATCAAGCGCATGATGACCTGTCAGTATTTTTGCGTTGATTCGGTGACCGGCAATTATCTGTTTTCTAATGCAGGACATTGCTTTCCAGCACTTATCAGGGCAGGTGGCAAAGATGTGTCATTGATCCAGGCAATCGGTTCACCGCTGGGTATTACCAAAAAGCCTCGCTACGAGGACCTGGAACTCAATCTTGCCGAGGGCGATATCTTGCTGCTTTATACAGATGGTATTATCGAAGCGCAGAACAAAGCTGGCCTTGAAATGGGCTTTGACAGGTTTCTGGACATTTTGCGCAATGAATTTTCATCCGATCTTGAAACCTATTATCAGCGGATATTTGATGCTTACTACGCCTGGTCTCCCGAAGCAGATGATGATATTACCATGGTTTTGATCAGGTTTGGGTTGTCGGAGAAGCAGTCATGAATGTGAACAATCTTGTACAGAGATGGTTCTACTGGATTTTGTTCATGTTTTGCTTTGTTACTATACCGGGATTACTTATCGTCTATGGTTTCTTGTATTTCAGCGAACAGAGTCGGCAGAACCAGCTGGAAAAGCATAGCAAGGAAATCAGAGGTTTATATCAGAGTCTGCAGGCATTCGCAGACAATGAGAGTTTCTGGTGCAGTCTTTTGCGGGTGACATTCAATAGAGAAGTGATCAAGCCGGACAACTCTATAGGCGAAATTTTTGCAAGGCTTGTTGAAACTCGAAAAAAACTGCGTTTCAACTACATTGTCTATTCTTTAAAAAATGGAATCGCCACCTCAAGTTTTAAGCTAGAAAATCCAGCAGAATGGAAACTGGCTATGGACACTATTAGCAAGGGTTATCAGTTTGGTCGCTATGATCCAGGTGAAGAGGCTTTTCTGGTGACAGGTCGGTTATTAGGCCCGCAGCTAAATTGGATGCATTTTGATAACAGTGTTGATGTGGAAGATCCCCACCTATGCTGGACAGACAGCACTTATCAGAAGCCGTTGCTATGGACAAACTATGTTCATGGCAATCAAATCCTTATTTTCATTGATCCAGCTGAACTGAGTTCAAACGATGGGATCTGGAGTTTTCTGGGGGAATTCAGCGGTAAATCAGATGGAGTTTACAGATTTTCTCTTGCTGAAAAGAACGGCGCATTCAGACATTCTTCGGCAAATCCAGCCTTGCAGAGACAGTTAGAGAAAGCATATCTGCAGAACGAAAATGAAAAATTATCACAGGTTGTTACGGATGATCTGGTAGTTTTTCCGAGATTTCTAAATGCTAATTTAACAATAATAGGCTATATCGAAAGAAACCGACTGAACGTAGATCTGCCACTGAAAACAGCAATGCTGGCAGCTTTTATCTTTTTAATCTGCGCGTTTTTTGCCGGGCTATACTCGTACAACTTGATTGTTCTGGCTTTACCTGATGAGCTTTCACTCCGCTGGAAACTACGCTTTTTGTTTTTCTTCGCAAATGGTCTGCCGCTGATCGTGCTGTTTTTTATCGGCACTGATTTTCTTAATCAGAAACGCGATAATCTCCTGCGTGAGATGCATGGTAAAGGTCTGAGCTTTGTGCAGGATTTCGACGAAAAAATCGAAATAGAATATGCCAAGCTTCTGACTTCCAAAAAAAGGGCCCAAAAAGAACTGATGCAGAAACTATCCCATGAAGAGCTGAATAACAAAAATATGGGTGAATTTGTAGATACACTTGGAAATAAGCCGAACTGGCGAGTTATACTTGTTGTAGATGGCAGTGACATGTTGGGTACGGAGTATGGCATAGTTGACGATAAGCGTGGCATTATTCCCAAGGAATTTATTGATGGTGAGGATAATGGCAAGAAGAATCGTGATTACACCAGAAAAATCGGGCAATTCTTTTTGAACAAGATTAATGGCACCAAGATTTCTGAAAAGACTGCTACCGAGATCGAGTTGCTGATAGAGTCCGTTACTCAGAGACCTCTGGTTAATTTTATCTTTGATATGTTGCGAAACCGTGGAAACTTTATCGACTGGGGGTTTGGCCGTAATATTCATCCTGCCATAATCGACACGTTTTCTTTGGAAAACAGCAATAAAGCTGATTTTTTCTTTATCGCCACTCTGCGCCGTCTTGATTTTCAGACAGCTTTTCTCAAAACCTACATCCCCCAGGCGAATCGCAATAGTCTTGGCATAAAGATTCTCGCAATTTACGACAAGAGGTTTACAGTGCCGCTGGAGGCTTACGATAGCTTGCAAATAAAGGAATTTGCCAATTCTTTGACTTCTTACCCTGGCGACGAAATTAAATACGTCAACTACGAGGGTGAGGAGTGTCTGGCAATGGGCTTCGAAGGTAAGTATCTCAAAGATTACAAGCTCATTGGCCTGTTTCCTGTTTCCAGAATCGACAAGATAATCAATAATCAGCGCCAGCAGTTGACAATATTTGCATTGTTGAGTCTGTTGGTTACCTTTGCATTGTCTCAGGTGCTGACGCATGGTTTTCTGTTGCCGCTCAGGTTTTTAACCGCTGGGGCGCATGCGATAGAGAACAAGAATTTTAAACATCGTCTGCCGGACCTTGGTCGTGATGAATTTGGTTCCATGGGTGGGATCTTTAATAGTGTAATGGTCGAGCTTGAAGAGTTGTCGGTCGCCGGTGCTATTCAGGAACAACTTTTGCCGCAGCAGCAGATCGCAACCGGAAAGTTTAGCCTGTTTGGGCGCAGTATTGCGATGGGCGAACTCGGCGGCGATTACTATGATTATATTCAGGTCGATAACAACAGATTCAGCGTTTTACTTGGCGATGTTGCCGGTCACGGCGTTGGTGCTGCGCTTATCATGGCCATGGCAAAGGCTGGTATTATTCAGTCGGATGATCTGCTTGATCAGCCTCTCGCTCTGCTCAATCGTCTGCACGCTCTGATTCATGCTTCCAAAACTAAAAAACAGAAAAAAGTTATGACTTTTCAATACCTATGTGTTGATTCTAATACTGGTAAGTGCAGATATTCGAACGCCGGAGCCTGTTCGCCGATGATTATCAGAAAAGCCAGCGGGCTTGTCGAGGAACTTACTCTAGCTGGTGGCGCTCTGGGCGCCTTTAAAAAGGCCAATTTTTCAGAGATTGAGATCTCTTTTGAGCCGGGCGACGCAATTGTTTTTTATACGGATGGCATCGTAGAGGCGCGAAACAGCAGCGGTGAAGAGCTGGGATACGATGATATTAAAACGCTTCTCAAAAACTGCTGGAACGAAGATGCCGAAGTTTTCTACAATAGCGTTTTTCAGGCTTACATGAATCACATTGGCGACGAGAGTGCGCAGGACGACCTTACCGTGGTCATACTTGTTTACACGGGCAAGGAAAATCAGGGAGCTATGTTGAATAATGAAGACGCCTGAATCTACAGTCGCACATAAAAGCGGTTTAGCTGGAAATTTTTTCCCGCTGCTGATCTACGCTTTTTGTTTTTTGATTTTTCCGCTCTATATAATTTATTCCGGGCTCGAACATCTGCATTCGCTAAAAACCTCTACGCTAAGGTCTGAAGCCATTGAGGTTATGCGGAAAAATCTTGAGCAGATAGAAAAATACAGCAGTCGGCCGAGATACCTGCATTTATTGCTCAAAAAAATATTTGATAATGCACAGGCACATGCCAGACCACTTTCATACATGCAGAGCAATATCGAAAATCTTAAAAAGCAGTATCCCGGCGATTTTGAGTTTATTGTATGGGATGCAAAGGGCAAAATTGTCCAGGATTTAACCGACCGCAAGGGTTATAACTATATCTTGTCACGTTTGTATCAGGTTCTCAAAGAAGTGGCCGAAAACATGGCTATCGACAGTCAGTGCAATATAAAAGAGCTGCCGCTGATAAAAAGCAATCTGAATCTTGTCAGAAAATATCTGGGCAGGATTTTTCTGCCAAACCATCTCGACCGGCCCTATCTGGCTGGGCAAAATGCTGGTCCACTGCTGACAGATTTTAACAACAATTTAAATTCGGTATGGTACCACGTTGGCAGTAAAGTCAGCTTCCTATGCTTTTTAAGTGACCGTCTTCTGCATAATCACATTGGGCTTAACAAGATTGTGGAGGTGCTTAATAAGCAGAACGCCGGTATAATTAACGGGTTTTCAGCAAGTCCCGATATTACAAATCCGGCAACTCCTGTTCCGCAGACATTTTTGCCGGTTCTAGTCAGATCTCTCGCCGAATTTGAAAACCTTTCTGAACAAATTTTTGAAACTGATAAACTTTTAATAATGCTGGATGTTGCGCAGCCAGGTATCCGCAGCTTCTCTCTGCTCGAAAAACAGCCGCAGATCTGGTCTAAAGCGATACAGCTCGATTTGAGATTCACTCAGATAACCCTGTTTTTGTTGCTTTTGCATCTGCTTCTGTATTTTCATATAAATTACCGCATGTCTTTTATATCTATCAGATGGAAGTTGACCGGGCTTTTTCTGTTGGCCAATCTTGCTCCTCTGGCAATACTCGCTTTCATTGCGCATGATTATCTCAATAATAAAAAAGTTTCTTTGCGGAATGAAGTTAAGTCCGATCTGCTGAGGCAGATCCGTGATTTCGACATGCGCTATGCGCAGATAAAGGTTGATGTAGCTGGAAAGCTGAACAGCTTTTTTGATCAGCTGAATCAGAATACTGATTCTGAGGATTTCGAAAAAAATACAGCTGAACAGATAAAGACTTTTACGCGACAGTTCAAGGCGGCCGAAACCTATTTTGTCTCTAAAGATGCCCGGCTGATTTGTAAACAGCAGGATATTACAGGCGGCAGTCGGCAAAATTCGACCTTTATAGTGCAGCTTGGTGAGGCGATTCTTAAGTTTAATAACGGAATATTCGCAAAACAGGCAAGTAAAGATATTTTCAGCTCAATGCTTTCTCCAGAAAACGCAGATATTATAAGAGATTCATATCGGCTTGCCCGCAAAATTACCTTGATTAATCTTGGTAACATTACAAAAATCGGTTACTGGTACATTTTTGGTGATCGGCGTAATTACAACAACACTCACATTTTAATACTGATCTGGGACAGCGATGATCTTCAGGAGCAATATATTGATCAATATTGTGTGTCCGCTCAAAAAAACTCGCTCAAGGCAAACTTTGTTGCTAGAAATGCTGCCGGCAGTCGTGTTTGGCCTGAGAATTCTGCGATACCTCCTGCGCTGTTGCCGGAATTCGAAAGAGCTGCAGGTTTTCGTGACAGTCAGAGCGGAAATCTGATTATTGATGAGCAATCAAGCATCTTTGCCTGCGCTCGCGGGCGCAATCTCAATCATCTGATTCTGGCCTTTACCTATCCGGAATCGAAGATAAAAATCCGTGTCGACAAGATTCGCAATAATATTGTAGTTGGCGCCATTATAAGTTTGTTGCTGACTTTTATTATCGGTCATGCATTGTCTTCGCAGTTTCTGGTTCCCATCCATCGTCTGGGTGAGGGTGCCCTGGCAATTGGAGCGCAGAATTTTCGGCATCGTATTCCACCTGGGGACGAGGATGAATTTGGCCATTTGAGTTCTGTATTCAACCGCGTAATAGAGGGACTCGGCGAGTTGGAGGTTGCAAGAATAGTCCAGGAAAGCCTTTTGCCGGGAAATCGTTTTCAGGCCGGTAATTTTGCAATTTTTGGTGATACTGTTGTCATGACCACACTTGGCGGCGATTACTATGATTGCCTCGAAATTGATGATAACAACTGGGGCGTGGTTATTGGTGATGTTGCCGGGCATGGCGTACCCGCCGGGCTGATGATGGCAATGGCCAAGTCTGGAGTCCTGATGTCGTCAAATGCTGAAAAGCTTGATCCCGCATCGTTGTTGATGCGTTTGCACAAGATCTTTTTTGCGATCAAAAACGAAAAACTCAAGAGAATGATGACCTTACAATACTTTGTTTTTAATCCAAAGACTGGCGATTTCAATTTTTCCAATGCCGGTCACTGCTTTCCGCTGATTGTAAGACCTCAAACTCAATCTGCCGAGTATATTGAGCATGTTGCCACTCCGCTGGGAATTGGCAGAAGGCCGAGATACAGCAATTATGAATTCAAAATTGCCAGAGGTGAAGCGCTGATTCTTTATACCGACGGTATCGCTGAAGCTAATAATGCAAATGGCGAAGAATTTGGCTACGAAAGGCTGAGAAAACTTCTTCTCGAAGTCTATGACCCTGATCCCGAAGTCTACTACAAGCGCGTTTATGCAGCTTACCAGGAGTGGGCAAAATCGGCTGACGACGACTTTACTCTGATCATTATCAATCATAATCATGACGCAAACAGCTGAAAATAACTCTATAGCTTCACGATCGCGCCGGCTTTTCCGCTGGCTGCTGATGGTATTATGCCTGACTGGTATTCCGGCTGCGCTGGTATCCTTTGCTGTTTTCAGGTTTTATAATGTTGCTGAGGACGAGATTAAATTTAAACTGAAAACTCAGCTGCAGAGAGCTACCAATGAGGCTGTTGGCAACCTTGAACAGGAGGTTTTCTGGTGTCGCCTTTTCTATGAGAAATTTCGAAGTTTTGAAGAAGAAGGCACCGAGACTGGACTTATACTGGCCTGGATTGAAGAGCAGCAGCGACTGTTTCCTGATGAATTCGACTTTATTGCCTGGACACCCGCTGGCGTAGAAATTAAGAAGACATTTTCTGATGAAAATAGTCCTGAAGAATGGTTGGAAGTTTTTAAAGTTCTCAGCAATTATCCGGTTATGGGCGATCCTGGATTATACGGGAAAGTCGGCGGTGACATTGAGGTTGCCCGCAAAATTATTGGACCTCAGTTGATGCAGGCAATGGTAGGCAGCCACATTGATCCGGATAGGTTTTCACTTGCATGGCTGGATAGCTCGCTGGTGCGTCCTCCGATTGCCATGTATTTTGTCTCGAAAATCGCACTTTTACTGCGTTTTAACCAGGACAAACTCGCGCAAAAAAATGGTCTGAAGAATTCTCTGGAAAAATTTGCCGATCGCAGCGGCATATCCCTCGGACTTATCAACACGAATTCCAGTTACACCGACAGTATCTGGTATACAGGTGATGCCAGAAATATTGAAATCCCAGGCGAAACATTTGCACGTTGCGAGAATGAATCTTTGAGCTTTGTAGAAATGCAGCACGCATATCTTGGTTATTCTTTTCTTGCGCCTGCACTTCGAATTTTTGCTTTAATTCCAAGGGGCCATGACGAGATTGTCATTATCTGGAGAGCTTTGGCAGGTGCTATGGTGTGTCTCCTGTTCATGCTGCCGTTTTTAATTTATACCTGGCAGACTGTTGTTGCCGGCAGGCCAGGACGAGCTACCATAAAAACCAGGCTTGCTTTCCTTTTCATTTTTGCCTGCGGCATTCCCTTGCTGGCCATGGTTTTGATTTCACACGAACACTATTCGCAAAAACGCCGCATTTTAATGGCAGATGCTCATCAAAGCTCAGTTGATAAGCTTTTGAGCTTCGATCGGCGTTTCTTATCTTTTATGAATAATGATGCTGTCTCTCTGGATAAACTCCTTAACGAATGGGCGTTGCAATCGAGAGGCAAAAATCTGGATATTGATTTGACGGTTGATCTGGAAAAGAGGTTGGCTGCCTTTCAGCCTGGGAACTATTTTGTAGTTGCCAGCTCCAGCAACAAGTTAATTAATCGCAACGGGCTTTATGTTCTCAAAGGAAGCCTGGATAATGCCAGTATTGATCGCGAGGCCTCGCAGCCAAATAGAAAAATTTCAGGCATGGTAGAATCTGACGTAATTGCGGCCAACCTGATTGCTAAAAAGGTTATGAGTGATCTCAATCGTGTTGAAATCGAGGCGCAGGTCCTCAGTAAGCTGGAACTGATCGCAGAATCGCTTTTGCAGCAGACATTTCTCGAAATGACCAATTCGGTGATCGGTAACCTTGGACATGTTAATAACTGGGGCTTTGGCAGGGTTGCAGAGTTGTCCTTTTTTAAGCTGCTTACGGTTGTCGAACCTGGCTTAACCGATTATGTGACCATCATTTCGTGGCGGCCGGTTATGGCTCAGACAAGGTTCCTGCAAAAGGCCGTGGCGTTGGCTAATCGCAATGCCATTGGTTCGCGCCTGATTACGCGGAGTCGACTGGATAGTAAATATCTTCCGGAATTGGCCAGCCGAGCCCTGGATTTGCGTGAATTTGCCAGCAGGCTTGGCCCGAAGCCAACCGAAGAAATAGAATTGATAAATCTTGCCGACGAAGAATACATAGCTGTCGGATTCAATGGTCATAATCTCAGCTTTTTCCAGCTGATTGTCCTTTACCCGATGCGCAATATCGATCGCGTTATTGGTCAGCAGAAAAGCGAACTGTTGTTATTTGTACTTTTCAGCATTGTCCTTGCAGCCAGCCTGGCTCAAATATTGGCTAAGAGCTTTGTCGAACCACTACATGCTTTGCGCGACGGAGCGCTGGCGATAGAAAACCGCGAATTCACTCATCGGGTTGCTGGAGTCGGTAGAGATGAATTCGGCGAGGTTGCGACTATTTTTAACGAAGTTATGGTGGGCTTTGAAGAGCTGGAAGTGGCCAGAATTGTTCAGGATAGTCTTTTCCCGCCGCCGCGCTTTGAGCATGGGAACTTCGCAATATTTGGAAAAAGCGTGAGTATGAGCGAGCTTGGCGGCGACTATTTTGACTTCTTTGTGGTTGATGATCAGCATTTTGCCGTTCTAGCCGGAGATGTTGCCGGGCATGGCGTCGGTGCTGCGCTGATCATGGCAATGGCCAAGGCGGGAATTCTCAGCTCACCATATCTTCTGAGCACTCCTGGCAATTTATTGCTGGAGCTGCATAAGATGATTCTTGCCTCTAAGAGCAAGCAGCAGAAGAAGATTATGACTTTTCAATATCTTTATCTCGATTCCATGAGTGGCGTGGGTTCATACTCCAACGCCGGCGGCTGTTCGCCGATGCTGATAAGAGCTGCGACCATGTCGGTTGAGGAATTTACTCTGACTGGTTCGGCTCTGGGTGCTTTTAACAAGGCGCAATATAGTGAGGCGGCCATAGAGTTTGGTGCTGGCGATGCAATAGTGTTCTATACCGACGGGATTATCGAAGCACGCGCGCCAGATGGCAGCGAAATCGGTTACGACGGGTTTAAGGAGCTGTTGCAGGCTAACTATAACCCTGATCCGGAAGTCTTCTATCAGAATGTTTTTGCGGCCTACAGCCGTCACATAGGTAGCAGTGAGGCACAGGACGACCTTACTCTCATTATCACGGTATGCAAACCATCTGATTAAGCACCTGGCGGCGTCGCCCCGGCTGTTGTGTTTTCGTGCTTTTTTCGCTTGACATTCGCCTTTTATTCGCCTATAATTATGGTGTAGAAAAGCTGAACGGAGGCGAATTATGACCCCTGATCCATTAACTCCCAAGCAGAGAAGCGTACTTGATTTCGTTCGTCATTTTTTCGCCAAGTGGGGTTATGCTCCCACCATCGCCGAAATTTGCGATGGCCTTGGGCTGTCATCTACCGCTACTGTACACAAACATCTCAAGATTCTCGTCGATAAGGGTCATCTCGACGCTTTGCCGCGGCGCTCGCGTGGTCTTTCAGTAAAGCCGCAGGTGATCAGTGTCGGGCGCAGTGTTGAGGTGCCCATGCTGGGCCGGGTAACTGCCGGCCAGCCGATTCAGATCAACGAGATACCTGAGACCATTAACCTGCCTGAGTCAATGATCGGCAAAGGCGAGACTTTTGTTCTGGAGGTTCGTGGTGAGTCGATGATCGATGAGGCGATAAAAGATGGCGATCTGGTGATTGTCGAAAAGCGCAGCACTGCCAACAATGGCGAGATGGTCATCGCCTGTATTGAGAACGAAGAGGTTACTCTCAAACGCATTTATCGAGAAGGCAACCGTGTTCGACTACAGCCCTCAAATCCTGCCATGTCACCGATTATTATCGAAAATCAGGATGTAACGATCAAGGGCATCGTAATCGGAGTTTTACGCAAGTATCGCCGTCACTGAGGTTATTACCATGCGAAAGCGCATTGCCTGTATAGATCTCGATGCCTTTTTCGTTGAAGCGGCGCTGCAGGTGCACCCGGAGTTCCGTGGCAAGCCGTTGGCAGTAGGCGGAACCGGCAGTCGTGGCGTTGTCTGCTCGGCCTCTTACGAAGCCCGCAAATTTGGCGTAAAGGCAGGCATGGCATTGTGGATAGCCCGCCAGAAGTGCCCAGAACTCACCTGTTTGCCGACGCCAGACAACATAATGTCACTGTCAAATGCTGTTCACGAAAGGCTCAAAGAGTTTTGCCCGTTGGTCGAACCCGCTTCGATCGACGAGTTTTATCTTGATTTTACTGGCTGCGACCGTATATATCCGACTAATCTGGCCATTGCCGAACATATAGTGCGCGAAATAGGCAGAAGCCCTGGCCTGCCCACAACCATAGGATTTGGCACCAATAAACTTATCAGTAAGATTGCTTCGAGCCTCGGCAAGCCGGCTGGTATTTTAGAGATACTGCCCGGCGAAGAGAAGGCATTTGTCTCGCATCTGCCTCTTGACGAGATCCCTGGCATCGGCCGCAAAACCGTGCCTTTACTTAATTCAATGGGGGTTTACGAAGTAAAAGATATCTTGCGCATTCCGCTCGATGCCTGGCAGGCAGCGATGGGTAAGTCCGGCGAGTATATTTTTAACTGCGCCCATGGGATCGGCGATGTAAGAGTTATCGCTGCCGAAAACAAGCCGCTTCGAAAAAGCATATCGCACTGTGTTACCTTGCCGGAAAATACCGGTTCACGCTCTTTATTGCTGAACTATCTTTCGCATCTCGTCGAGAAAACCGTGCATAAGCTTCGCCGTGAGCAGCTGATCTGTGGTTGTGTCAGTGTCAGGCTGCGGTTTTCCAATTTTGCCAGTGACGGGCATTCGGTGAAAATAAGCCGAACAAATGATGACCGCGACATTTATCAGGCGGCAGTTGCCCTGTTCAATCGTACTTTCAAACCCGGCATCAAGATTCGCCTCGTCGGTGTTCATCTCAGCGATTTGCGACCCGGTGTCTTTACCCACGACCTTTTTGATTCGCTTCTCCCTGAATATCGTCGCGCTCTGCCCGATGTTCTTCAGATAATCAGGGCAAAATATGGCTTCAGCTCTATTTTGCGATCACGCTCGACAATAAGGGGGCGCAGATATGACTGACACCGAAAACCTCCTTACACTTAGCCGGTTGCTCTCTGAGACTGCACAGTTGAATCACCAGTTGCTGCAGATGCAGATTGACCGGCTCGAAAACGAGCTGGTTCTCCACATTGAGCCGCTGCAAAAACTACTTGTTCAGAATACATTCAGGCATTTATCCATCGGCGAGCTGAGCCTGCCAGCGTTGCACGAAAAATTGACCTGTCTG
Source organism: Candidatus Rifleibacteriota bacterium (assembly GCA_018818125.1). GTDB lineage: Bacteria > Muiribacteriota > Ozemobacteria > Ozemobacterales > Ozemobacteraceae > Rifleibacterium. The sequence goes on along the minus strand of JAHISQ010000021.1, from coordinate 39,727 downwards.
CAGCACCTTAAATTCGAACTGAACCAGACTGAGATGCTCTGCCGCGCCGCCTGAAAATAGCCAGATTGTATCAATGATAAAAGGGCGCCGCCCCGGGATCCGGTGTCTTAGTCTGTCCTCGCCCGATCAAACCTGTAATCTTGACCAAAGTCGCAGAACCTGATTTAATATTGAAGCGGCCACTAAATATTTTTCCAGACTTTTTGAATGTTTATGAAGCGGCGCAGCGAACAGGTCTTTTTGAATACGAGCAAAACAGCAGCAGGAATAGGATTTTTTAACTCATTAACACTTATTGTTATCGTGTTTTTGCCAGCATTTTTTGCTCTGAATCACCTGAGTCAGAACACTTCAGACCTGCTGTTGAGAGCAGATAACCTCAGACGAAGTTCTTTTGAGACAGAGATCAACGACTTCTCTGAGGCTCTTATTCCGAGAAATTTTATTGAGCGCGCGCTGCATAAGATGGAAATAGATCTTACGCTGAGAACGCATCTGATGGCCGAAGAGGGTAATGATCCCGGCATATACAATTCTGACACTAATTCAAAAATACTCAGCTATCTTGCCGGGAATTTTGGCATCAAGCCAATTTTTCTGCTTTCATTCGAGTATGACGCTAAAAAGAGCTATTCATTTTACAGTAAAGACTTTGCCGCTCGAACACCTCTTGATAAAAAAACACTTGAGCATGCTCTGATTTTTACAACGATTATAGAAGTTCTTAAAAATAAATTCTGGTCGAACCCGATTTTGAAGGAACGGATGAATTCATTTGAAATATATGGTAACAAATTGGCAGGTCATCGCGAGGAGTATTTAGAGGCTCTTGTCTGCAACTTTTTTTCGCCAGTCGCATATATAGTTAGAGTATCAGGAACTTGCCGTGAAATTTTTACCACCAGCTTTGGCTCACAAAAGCTTTACTTCTATTTCAACGCCACACAGCAGGGAAATCATACCCTGGGCGGCTATTTTACAGTATTTGCCAGTAGAGACATTTCTTATAACGCTATTCTAAAAGAAGCTTGCAAAGGCAGTGGTGATTTTGCCAGAAGAATTGTTCGCTGCAAACTCCAGCCGAAAACCACACTTATAGAGGAAAAAGATGGTCTGTCATTGTTGCGGAGACTACCAGAACCCCTTCAAATGCACCTTGCAAATCGATCAAGCAAGATCAGTTCTGCCAATCTGGATAACTGTTTCCTCCGTGTCTTTTCTTCCAATTCCAAATTAAATAAAAACCTGTTGTTTTATCGCCCAGCTATCAGCTTTGCACAAAAAGCTCTGATCCTTTTTCTATTTCTGGCAGGCGTTTATCTATGGATTCATGGCTTAACAATTGCTGGCAAACTCAGGCGCAAAATACTGCTTATTTCTGGTCTGATTATATTGCTGCCTTACATTCTCATTGCCAGTTTTGCCGCTCTGATAATTGATCAGACAGAAAAAATCCGCAAAATTGAAATACAGGCAATTGCCGAAAGCAAAATGTATGAGGCAACACAGTTTGTGAGAGATCTGTCATTGAAGAGACAGCTGATAGCGCTGACTGCCAAGAAGCATATTGCTGACCAGCTTATGAAGGCCAGGGAGGGCCTTTTCCCGCCCACAGCGGCGCAACTGTTGTTGCCAGCTACCAGTCGGGAAGAAATTTCGGTGTTTCTTGATGATGGCCGAATTAAAGTTCTGAGTCCAGCTAATTCCAACGCAAAAATGCCAATGAGACTGGTTCGCTATTCAGGTTACAGGTTTCTCGACAATTTAGGCGTGCTGCAAAACAAAAGCAATGAGATTAAGAGAGAGCTAGAGGTGGCTAATCTGGCCTCTGGCTTTCTATCAGGTTTTAGGCATGAATATGAGAATGGAAAAATCCTGAGTTATGAAGGATGCGAAGTTAAGAATCTGATCAGAATATCTCCTCTTTCCAGAATGACTTACTTTCTGCTGCCAGCTGCGATGGGTTCAATTCAGCAAGTTGCTGGAATAAGCTTTATACTGAATTTTGACCTGAGCAAATTTGGTGGCGCTTTTGACTCAATAAGCCAGGGCTCAAATAAGACATTTCGCGATAACAGCGCTTTTTCCAGCGCAAATTTCGCTATTGGCCAAAGAAATGCCGAGAGAAACCTCGAACAATGGTGGCCTGCAACCCTGACCGGAATCGATCCTGAGAAGCAACTTCTTGAGTATGCTTCGCTCAAAAGTTATTCTGGCAGTGAAGTAAAGCAGAAAGACAACATAATTCGTGCCGCCAGCTGGAAATACTCTGCTGAGAATCCTTATGTATTTGCTGGAATTGTTGAGTCTTCGCCTGACCTGTGGCTGATTTTCCTGCTCCAGCTGCTGCCATTTGCCTGTGCAGCCTTTTCAATCTTGAGTCTGATATTGCTTGCCGACTTCCTGTGGGAGCTGTTTGCCAGGCCAGTAAAAGAATTCATTCCTGCTCTCCAGAAGATAAGCACAGGTGAGTACCGGACCAGAATAATCATAGAAAAAACTGATGAACTGGGTATGTTGGCACAATCTTACAATTCTATGGCGCAAGGCCTGCAGCAAAGAGAGAAAATGCGCAGATTCGTTCCCGAAAGGCTTATAGAACGTGTAGCAAATGAGACTATTCAGGAACAAGGCCGGGCAGAAAACATTGAATTGTCAGTTCTTTCTTCTGATATTCGAGGTTTTACCAGCCTGAGTGAAAAACATCCGCCAGAAGAGATTGTAACTCTGTTAAACGACTATTTTTCTGAGATGGAGACCGCTGTAAAAGAATATGGCGGTAGCGTCGAACGTTTTATCGGAGATGCTGTCGTTGCTGTTTTCTATCCTGATACGACAGCGGAAAATCATGCGAAAAGAGCCTTAAATAGCGCTTTTGAAATGAGACGGCGGTTAAAAAAATTGAACAGTGTTCGGCAAAAAAATGGGCAATTTACTGTAGAAAACGGAATCGGTATCGTTACGGATCAGGCAATGGCAGGAGTAACTGGAGCCAGATCTGGTAGACAGGTTTTTATGGTCATTGGTTCAATTATTCCCCGCGCCAATGAACTGGAGGCTTTGACCGCAAGTTTATCCGGAGAAAAAATAGCTGTCTGTGAAAAAACAGCAGAAATTTGCTCAGAATTTTCATTTATTCAGCTGACGCAGCAGCAAAAAGCATTTACGCCAGTGGGTAAGAAATGAATACAACAAAAAGCAGTGCTGTAATCATAAACCGCAGAATAAGCGGCACTGTTCTGATCTGTTCATGGCTTTTCCTGCTGGCTTTTCCGGCGCTTGTCCTGAACTTCTCTCTTGAAAAGCTTTTCAGCATTACCGAACAGATGAATGCCAGAATTAACAAGTCCAGACTGATGATTGAGATGGAAATGTTTCGAGAGGATGTAGACGTCTGCAACTATCTGGATCGGCAAATCACGGGATTTGTAAGCAAAAATGAGCAGAATGTTTCCTCACTCAATGCAGAATCATTTGCAGCACAATTTTTTGTTCATAGTCGCATAAAGCTTGCCGGAGTGATTATTCATGGACCGGATACCGAGAAAATCACTGATATCTATTGTGATTCCAATTACAACAAAATCATAAAAACGATACCTAGAAGTCTTACACTGAAATACTTTATGTCTCGCAACAACCAGCCCTTTATGGATTATATTGACCGGCAAAATGCAGCAAAATCAACGACCTTAAAAGATGAGAACAACTGGGAAAAACTGCGTAGTGATTCCGACAGTTTCTGGCAAAGACAATTTGGCCTGATTTCTATAATTCCCCTTGCAGCAGATATTACAACCCGTTCAGTTTCATCAAAACTCGGCGGAACTGTCTATTTCCACTATATTCCATTTTACAGCGAACATAATCAGGCAAAACGAATATCTGGCGGAGCAATGCTCATAATAATGGGCAACGCCATATCTACTTCACATGTTTTGAAACATAGCATTTCTTCGGCTGATAAAACTTTACAGAGAACCTTTGTCAGACATTCACACGGCATCTCAGATTCAAATTCTGTAGATCCGGAATCCATAACACTTTTCAGCCAGGATATTGGCGGAGTGCATCTACAGACGACTCTACCACAGCCCCTGATTGTTCATTACATACAGAATGGCGCCTTTTATCCCGAAAACCTGGAAAAATTCAAAGCAAAAATGCCTTTGATGAAAGTGTCTTATCCGGTTGAATTGCTTGCTCATCCGCTTCGTAAGTATGCCAGTGCAATTTCATTTTTCAGTAAACTGTTATGCATGGCAGGTCTGATTTTTATTCTACATATCTTTCTCTATGGATTCAAATTTCAAGCAGGTGTCAGGCTAAAAGTAACTGTTGGTATCGCAATAGTCTCTTTTTTGCCAATGTCTTTGCTTACTGCATCTTATCTTACCTGGCGCGAATTTAACGAACGATTCACTCAGGCTGAAATAGAGCAGACGCTCAAGATCAAGTCAAATGAGATTCAGCAACAGCTTGTTTCTTATCTGCTGGATATAAAGAAAACGACCGTAGATCTGGCCGGCCGACTGGAAAATTTTGCAGACAAATCTGATGACTTAACTCTGGCATTTCTTGAAAACAATCTGCAACAGAGTTCGGCAAGCGCCATGTTTTTTGACCGTCAGGAGAAGGAAACGCTTCGACTGACCAATAGTCGGTACTCTGAAAATATCGTTGAAAATCGCGAAGAGAACTTTCAGAGAGGCATACTTGCTTCGATAATCGTAGAAGTATCCGGGTCGCCCAGAAAACAAACAGAACACATTGCACAGTCAGTAGTTCAATCAAAAGAATCATCTTATCTGGAATCTGAATTTGTAAACTCGATATTAAACAGCTATGGCAGTCTCACAGATTTTGATACGTTTAAAAGTCATAATTCCTACTCGGTCGCACCGATTTTTTCATCGCTTCAACGTGATATAACAGGGTATTTGACCTTACGCTTTGATCGAAAAGAACTGGCGCATGAATTTGCTTCCAAGCTTAATCAATCTGATCTTCGTTCAGAATTCAGCGGTTTTTCAATAGCTGCCGCTATTTTGAGTTATGATCAAGACAATGGCATATTCTCGATTAAATCTCTCATTTCCAGTTTTGATGTTGAGAATATCAAAAAACAGCTTGCGGTGGTCAGTCGCACCAACTCTTCGTGCATTGTAAATCAGAAAAATTTGACAACATATATTGACTATGTGCCTAGATTCCCTTTGTTGATCGCAGTTACTGCAAATAGAAAAAATCTTTTCAGCACTGACTGGAGTTTGGCGCTGTTGCTGTTCTACACTCTTTCATTGCTTGTTTTCATATTCAATCTTTTTGGTAAAATCTATATTGAGCCGATTCTAAAGCTTGCTGGTCTTGCAGACTGCGTCAGTCAGGGAAATTTTGATGCAACTGCAGTTATCAGATCCGGCGACGAATTTGAAGAGCTGAAGGTTGCTTTTGACTCTATGTTGATCGGAGTCGTCGAGAAAGAACGGCTTTTTCAGTTCGTTTCTGAAGAAGTAATAAATGCGGTTAAATCGGAAGACGAAGCAAGTTTGCAGCCAGGAGGAGAACGACTGGAGGCAACGATTCTGTTCGCGTCAGTGGCGGATTTTACTGAGAATATCGCAACGATGCAGGGAAATCACGTAATGGAGCTGCTCGATCGATTGATTTATGTTGGCGACACAGTCAGCCGAGCGGCGGGCGGAAGTCTTGACAAGGTAATTGAAGGCACATTGATGATAGTTTATCGCTCGAAATCTACCGGCGGTAATCACGCAGTTTCTGCCTGTGCCGCCGCTTTAATGCTCAGGCAGGAGTTGCTGGCAGCTGGAATCAACACTCACATCGGAATTTCCAGCGGCATTGTTCTTTCCGGCCGAATTGGTTCTCGCAAAGGAAAACTTGACTACACAGTAATAGGAGATGCGGTAAACATGGCCGCTCGACTTAAGGGTCAGGCTGATAAGGCGTTAAATACCGGCATTATTATCGCTCCTTCGACTATAAGAAAAGCAAAAGGCCAGGCAAGAGTAAGTTTTATCGATAGAATCCCGATTAAAGGCAAGAGTCGCAGATACCCGATATATGAGCTGATAAACCTGCGAACGCGCGCACCTCAATAATCAAAATCTTGCCGTTTGAGCAGATAACCAATTATCATGGTAATGAGGTTGGGTCTGATCGGGAGAGTGCTTGCAGGAATCAAAAAAAAGCCGAGTTGCATCATGGCTGCAATACACCGGGCTGGTGTTTTGTTTTTTTGTGTTTCCATTTTTTGTCTTTAATTCCAGTCTGGCAAGCCTTTTAGAGCTGAAACTCGATAATCATCGGCATCAGGTGTATCAAGAGCTGTCTGAACGCCTCAAAATTCTGATGCCTTATAACGATGAACGTCGCTATTACCACCTTATGCTCCAGACATCATTTGACATAGCTGTGCAGCAGGCAGATCCTGTCGTATATCTCGAAAAAGCCATCGCAAGATTGAAAAAAAATCACCCGGGCTGCTTCGAATTTATCGTCTGGGACAAATCCGGGGCAGTGGTCGAAAAGCTCACCGATGAAAAGCGCTTTCGTTTTGTTGTGCGCCGTCTATATGACGTTCTGCGTGGTGTTACGGCGCATCTCGCCGCCGACAGCACGGAAGAAATCAAGAGTCTCGAAGTTGTTAAAAGCAATTTTAATCTGATCAAACATTTTCTTGGCCGGGTTTTCGTGCCAGACACCCTTGAATTGCCATATCTCGATGATGACAGATCTTCGGTAATTCTTGCCGATTATGGCAAAGACCGCCCGTATTTCTGGTATCACACCGACAGCAAAGTCAGCATGCTCTGCTTCATGAGCTGGGATGTTATAAAAGACAATCATGGCATTAAAAGCATTGTAAGATCGGTAAACCAGAGCAACAAAGAGATCTGTGTCGGTTTTGCCTCTTTACATGCCCTTACTGAGCCATATATGTGCAAAAATGCTCATATTTCAAACGAAGTTGTTCTGGCTCTGGCAAAATACGAAAATTCATCAGAACAGACGATTGAGACTGCCAATGCTCAAATCGTTGTCCAGATGCTCAATCCGCATACCCGCATATTTGCGCTGACCCTTAAAGACAAAGAAATTTATTCACCAGAGACTATTCGCGTGCGCATAATTACCCGGTCAGTAGTGGTGTATTTTCTGGTCGGGTTGCTACTTTATTTTAACTTTGAGGTTCGTCGCGCGTTTTTCTCTATTAGATGGAAGCTGCTGCTGCTGTTTCTTTACGCGAACATCGCGCCGCTGACGGTGCTTGGTGCCATAGCTTATGATTATCTTCAGAATAGAAAAGTATCGCTGCGCAACGAGATTCAGCTTGAATCTGCGAGATTATTGCGTGACCTGGATAACAGATTTGTAATTCAGAGCGAAAAATATACGCGACAGCTGAACTTGATGGTTGAGCGTATAAACAAAGAGAACGGGGCACAAATACTGACTGCCGCTCAGCTCAAACGTATCAGAGCCACAATCATGGAGTATAGTCCTTCAGAGGCATTTCTCATTGGGCGGGATGGTAAAATGAACTTCGCGCTCGGTGCCGATGGGCAAGACGTAAATCATTCTAACTCTTATGTGAAAAATCTTGCTGATGCGATTCTCAAGTTTCAAAACCGCATTATTGTGACCGCTGATAAATCTGATGTTTTATCAAAGATCGCTGATCCAGAGGAATCAGATTTTGTACGCGACTCGATTCGAGATAGTCGCAAAATATGGCCGATGACTATTGGCGACAGAATGAAAATGAGCTACTGGAGCATGTTGGGTGACCCTGATTCCTATATCAACAATTATTTTCTGTTGCTGCTGTGGGATGAAGAAAAATTTCAGAAAATTTTTCTCGATCAATATTTCAGCAAAATACCACGCAACAGTCTGATGTCCGGAGCTTTCGCTAAAACTCTAAACAGTCGTCAGATTGTTCCAGATATTGGCTCAGCTGGTGACGAATTGTCGTCTTTTCTTGCTGCTGCTGCACATTCAAGCGGCAACACTTATGGCAGTTTGCAATTTGCCGGGCAACCGCATCTGGCAACTGGCTGGCTTGGCAAAAATATGAATAGCACTTGTTTTGCAGTTGTTTATCCGACCTCCATGATTGAGGCAGAAATCACCGATATAACCATGCGCCTGCTTGCTGGTGCGGCAATGAGTATTATTCTGACAATTATCATCGCGCTAGCAGTAGCACGCCAGTTTCTTGCGCCGGTGAAGGCACTGAGTGCTGCGGCAACCGCGATCAGTCACCATGATTATCGACATCGCATAGAGATCAGAGACAAAGATGAATTTGGGCATCTTGGACAGGTCATGAACCGTATGATCGAGGGACTTGGTGAGCTTGAAATTGCCAGGATCGTTCAGGAGAGCCTTTTGCCTGAGAAACAGCCGAGGTTCAAGCCTTTCGATATTTACGGGCAGAGCGTGGCAATGACAACTCTGGCCGGCGACTATTACGATTATATCGAGATCGACGATGACAGACTGGGTGTAATGATTGGCGACGTAGCCGGGCACGGAATTTCGGCAGCGTTGATCATGGCTATGGCCAAAGCTGGCGTTAAAATGGCGACCCGCGAAGAGATGCTGGATGGTGCCAGATTTATCGGAGAGCTGCATAAAATAATCTATAGCCTCAGGGCAGGTCAGCTCAAAAGCATGATGACCTTTCAATATCTGGTTCTCGACAAAGTTTCTGCGAATATTCAGCTTACCAATGCCGGACATTGCTACCCGTTGCTGGTTGACAGCAGACGCAGTGAAGCAAGATATGTCGAACTTACCGGTCTGCCGCTGGGAATAAGCAAATCGCCGCATCATAAAAGTGTTGCTTTAAAGCTGAGCCCCGGCCAGGCATTGATTTTGCACACAGACGGTATTGCCGAGGCACGGGGCGTCGCCGGCGAATTCCTTGGTTATGAGCGCTTTGCGCAGATGGCTCTGCATAATTACAAGGGAAATTCAGAGTATTACTACAGGTGTATGTATCAGGAATATCTCGACTGGTCAGGCAAAAGCAGTGACGACGATTGTACGATGGTAATCATCGGCTATCCTGAGCATTGAGGCGGAGGCAGTGATGAAGGCAGCAGGCAGTGTAGGATGGGCAGCTACGGGCAAAAGAGTCGTGGCCTGGCTGCTTATGGCTGCATGTTTTGTCGGTGTGCCGGCAATGCTGATTTTTACGGCTGTAGATCGATATTGCCAGCTTGTTGAGCAGGAACGTGGCGAAGAACTGAAGATGAGCCTGCAACAGGCACTCAACGAAGCTAATCGTGGTGTCGGCATCGAAAATTACCTGGCTCGGCATTTTGACGAGCAGTTTATGCTTTTTTCCAACAATTTGGCGACAGACAGCCTGATTATTGAATGGCTCGAAAATGAAAGAAAGGTTTTTGACAACCTTTTTTCTTACCTTATCTGGGATTCAGATGGCAGAGTCATCACGCACAATATACCCGAATACTTTGCGAGTCCGGAATGGCGTGAGGTTTTTGTCGAGCTTGCACAGGCTTGCCATGGCAACGTATGCAGGCAGCGAAAGCGAGCAATCGTAAAAACAGATCTTGCCAAGGTGCGACTGATTCTGGGGCCACAGTATGTGAGACGCATGCTCGAAGATAACGCTAAACCCAGACGCTACACACTCTGTTGGACAGACAGTGCATTGCACCGCCCTCTGGTCTGGTCTAATTCCTACGCTGAGCGGGTTTATCTGATTTTGTTCGATCCGGCGATCATTAAATCAGATATGGGGATAAAAATGCAGCTCAAAAACTTCGCCCACAACCGGCAGCAGGTTTTCGGCATTTTCAGGCCCGGTGCTGATATTTCAGGCTTCTGGTCGCCCCGGTCCGTTGGCAGCCCTGACAGTCTGCTGATCCAGCTAAAACAGCTTGAACAAAGTAATGCAACAACTCTTGAAACAGAGAGCCAGTTTCTGGCGACTGCCTTTTTAACGCCTGAAATAAGGGTTTTTGCTCAAGCAGACAAATACTACAGTGCCCGCGAGCGCAGAGGTTACCCTCTATTAGGTGCTTTTTTGTTCGCGGTGCTGATGTTGCCATTTTTAGTTTATTCGTGGCGCATTACCATCGCAGGTCAGCCTGGCTCAATTTCAATAAGGCCGCGCATAGCCTTTATATTTTTCTTTGCCAGTGCTATTCCATTCATGGCTATATCAATTTTTGCGCGCGAACACTATGCACAGAAACACGATGCTATTCTCAAAGAAACCCACCGCCGCTCACTTGTGCTTCTGCAAAATTATGATGAGCGCCTGCAATCTTTCTGGAGCAAAGTTGAGTACAACACCAAAAAATATCTCGAAGAATGGGTAAAGACAATGCGCGGTCGTGAAATTGACGAAACCGGCAATCAACAGATGATTAGAGCCTGCCGCGGACTTCTGGTCGATAGTTATTACCTGATTGCAAGTTCGTCGATAATAGCTGGTTCTTACAATGGAATCGAGCGTATAAATGAGAGTCTGGAGCAGCGGCACCGAGAAAATCCTGCCGACAAAAGCAATGACTCGCAGAATGCCCAGGTTGCCAATATTATTGGCAAGCGAATAATGAGTGAGTTAAATGGTGTAGCCCGTAGCAACAAAGAGGCCGATCGTCTCGAACTGCTTTTTGAATCTCTGATGCAAAAATCTTTTGCCGAAATTACCCATGGCTTTATCAAGGCAATGGGTGGCCTGACTCCATGGGGATTTGGGCAGAACCTGAATCTGGCTCTGCTTAATTTTATGTCGGCCAATCGTGACGAACAAATAGATTTCATGGCATTGATGATCTGGAACAGTCAGTCTGTTCAGCTCGAATATTTGCAGAAAACTATTGATGAGATCAATCGCAATCCTATGGGGCTTCGGGTGATAGTCTGTAACCAGCTCGATAAGAAGTTCTATCCGCATTATTACGAAGTTCCAGAAGCGCTCCAGAGCTATTTTAGTCGACTGACTGACCAGCCTACCGAAGAAATAGAAATTCTACAGATGGATGGCCAGGAATATATGGTCCTTGGGTTCAACGGAAAGCATCTGTCGCGTTACAGAATTCTTGGTCTTTACCCGCTTGAGCGCCTGGACAGAATGATTGCAGGCCAGAGAGTCGATCTGTTCCTGTTTGCACTGTTTTGCCTGATTCTTGCGGCATGGCTTGCGCAGATTCTTTCGCGGAGCTTCTTGAATCCGCTCAACAGTCTTCAGTCCGCCGCTCTTGCCGTTGAAAAGCGGAATTTCAGGCATCGGATCGGTGACATGGGCAAAGACGAATTTGGCGAAGCAGCAGCCATTTTTGACGAAGTGATGGGCGGCCTCGAAGAGCTTGAAGTTGCTAAAGTGGTTCAGGAGAGCCTTTTCCCGCAAAGCGCTCTGCACAAAGGCGGCTTTCGCGTCTACGGCAAAAGTCTTGCCATGGCCGAACTTGGCGGTGATTATTTTGATTACTTTGCCGTCGATGACAACAGTATGGCTGCCTTGCTCGGAGATGTGGCCGGACACGGGGTTGGTGCGGCTCTGATTATGGCAATGGCGAAAGCCGGGATTGTTAAAAGCCGTGAACAGCTGAAATCGCCGGTTAAATTGCTCGAACGCCTGCACGAGCTGATTTATGGTTCAAAAACGCGAAAACAGAAAAAAATCATGACTTTTCAGTATCTGATGGCCGATTGTCTTACCGGTACAGCAATTTATGCTAACGCCGGTGGCTGTTCGCCAATTTTCTGCAGTAACGGACGGGTCGAAGAAATAACACTGGCAGGTGCTGCTTTGGGCGCTTTTAAGAAGGCCAATTTTCAGGAGCGCGAGATTGTTTTTAAGCCAGGTGACATGCTGGTGTTATATACAGACGGCATAATCGAGACGCGCAATCGTGAGGGTGTTGAACTTGGTTACACTAATTTTGCCAGACTGGTTCAGGAAAGCGCTGGCAGCGATCCAGAAGAAGTATATAACCGCATTTGTGTCGGATATTATCGCCATATTGCCGGGCAGGAAGCGCAGGATGATCTCACTCTTGTAGTGATCTGCTATAGCAGAGATTCTTGATTTTTTAAGCGTCGGGCTGCAAAATCTTGTGATTTACAGTATACTGATGCGTCTGGAACAGATTAATATTATCAGGACCTGTAAATGAAAATTGTAATAACCGACAAGAGCGGTAAAATACTTTACGAGGGCAGTCCGAGCTTGCATGGTAACGGGATTAGAATCGGTACCGGCAACGACTGTGATATACAACTCAATAAAATGGGCATCGCGCACAATCATCTGCAGCTGCGTTATAACAGTGATGGCCATCTGACGCTGCAGGATCTTCAGAGCCCATTTGGCATTCTGGTAAACAAGACCAGACTGCAGCCCGGTCTCATTACTACGGTTAAACCGGGAACTTTCATTGAACTGACTGATGACGTGTTTATCCATCTGCAGATCGAGGCTGGTGAGGCTATTCAGCCGGTGAGCAGCGAGAAGCTTTTTCCGTTTTTTCTGAACAGTAATGAAAGCTTTGTGCGTCAGTGCTTTTCGACAATGCGCAGCAAAATACCCAGACAGCACTATGCAGCTCTTAGCTCCGCCGAAGGTGAGCTGGTCAGCCGAATAAAAGAGCTGGCGGCTGTGCTCGAAGTAACTTATGCGCTTAATTCGATCAGCAACTTTCCGAGATTGCTGGACTTTACGCTCGAAATGGCGCTGGCTGTAACCGGTGGCGAGCGCGCGATGATCATGTTGTTTAACGAAGAACTCAGTCGTCTTGAGACCGTTGCCATGCATGGTTTTGTTCAGGCCGAGATTACCAACGATATGCAGGCTGCCGCCGGGGTGGTCAGCAGGTGCTTCGAAAATGGCGAATCCCTGATAGGTCCAACGCCTAAATTCAAACAGCCTGGCCGACGAGGCAAGAATCCCGAAGATGCCGGCATAGTTTCGATTGCCGTAGTTCCCTTAAAAGAGGGCACAGCCAATACCGGCGTGCTTTACATCGACACCAAGCATACCGGCAACGTGCTTACCTCGCGCACTGATCAGCTTCTCAAAGTTTTTGCCGCCCAGGCCGCGGTGGCGATCAACCGCACGCGAATGTTCCATGCCGCGACAAGTGATCCGACTACCGGTATTGCTAACCAGAACCTTTTTTTGCGCAGACTTACCGAAGAATTCTGCCGGGCGCAGCGGCACCAGAAAGACATTTCGCTGATTTTGATGGATATAGATCATTTTGCTACTATTAACGAAACGCACGGCGAAAATAACGGCGACCGCGTGCTCAAAGAGGTTGGCAGAATATTTAAAAATGCGATGCGTATAAACGATCTGGTAGCACGTATTGGCCCAGATTCTTTTGCCATGCTGTTGCCGGAAACCGGTTTTGCTGGAGCACAAACGGCCGCCGCCAAGCTGCGCAGCACGCTGAGTACCACCAAGATAAGGGCAGGCAATCGCAGCATCCAGGTGAGCGGTAGCTTTGGTATTTCGAGTAGCTCTAAAACTACTACCAAGCCTGGCGATTTGCTCAAATTAGCCGAAAAGGCGCTTAAACAGGCGCGCAAACGTGGCGGCAATCAGGTCGCCTGATTCAGAACTGCAATCAGCATGAACACAGGAAATAACTTATGATTAATCCGATCGACGATCTAATTACTTCACGCAACCAGAAAAGCCTTGATGAACTCGAAAAACTGGCCGGTTTCTCGCCGGGCAAAAGTGGTTCTAACAAATTCAGCGAGGTAGCTGGAAAAGTTGTTAAAAAAGCCGACCAGGCTTCGGATCAGACAAAAGACGGTAGCGAAGACAATCATTGGCAGATTCATAAAGAGTTTGCGCGCAATTATGATAAGTCCGGGCGCTCTTTCGCTCTTTTTGTTGGCGACCTGCTCGATATTATGCTGAGTGGCCCGGTGCAGACAAGACTTGTTAATGAGATGATCGAAGACAAGATTAATCGCATGCGCAAGGCTAAAGAAGCCGCAGCCGAGCCTTCGACCCAGAAGATAAAGGTGCAGGCCAAGCGCAGTTCAAAATATGATGTCAGTATTGGCGGCGAAAAGCGTATTTTTTCCAAGCATTTTTTAAAGCGCAAAGCCTTTTTAGCTGCGCTGTTTCTCGACAGCGAAGAGTTCCAGTCCTATAAAAAGTTGATCAAGCAGATCGAAATCGTTTGCCGCGAAAGCGGTGGCGAACCGGTTCCATCCAGCGATGATGAACGTCGCGCCGCGCTCGAAAAAATAGTAGGCGAACTGCGTTACGAGATACATCAACATGATGTAGTCAGAGCCTGGGTTCTGCTCGAAGCTGATACATTCAAACATCTCGAATGGTTTTTCGGGCAGACCAAAGATTTGCATCTGGTCAGGCCAGATTTTTATGAAGATCTCGACAAGGCTTATCGTGACGCAAAAAAGCTGCTTAAACTTGTTCTTCAGGATGTGCAGGAAGAATTCCCGCCTAGCGAAGAAAAACAGGATGCCTATGAAGACTATCTTAAAGACATTCTTGAAGTGTACACTTATCACCATTTCGTGCTCAAACGTTATCATCAGACGCGCCCGGCGATTTCACTCAAGGATTTCGAGCTGACCACAGAAGAACTGCAGGAAAAAATTGAGGAATTGCGCGAAGAAAGTGACAAACTGCGTCGGAGCGCGCACAACTTAAACGTCGAAAAAGATCGGGCACAGTCTGAGGCACGCACTCTCAAGAACAGCAATGACGAGCTCAAGCAGAAGCTTGAGCGCTTTGATCCGGCTGAGGTGCAAAAACAGATGCTGGCAGCTGAAGCCAAGATTAACGCTGCCAAAAAAGAACTGCAGGAAACTCTCGAAGAAGAGGCCGAACTGCGCAGTGATATGCGCAAGCTAGATGAAGAGAACCAGGAACTCACGCGCCAACTGCAACAGCTGCACGCCATACCGGACGAAAGCGCCTATTCGGTTGAAAATCTCATGGTTGGCAAACATGTCGCAATTTTCGGTGGCGTAGGTCGCGATCATTATTGGCCGATTCTTAAAGAAGCTGGCGTTGACAACGAAGATTATGAATGGTATGAGGGCTATCATACCATCAGTCAGGCCCGCACCGCCGAGATAGTCGGGCGCTGCGACCTCGTCGTCGTTGTGACCAGCTATGCCGGGCACCTGCTGTTGTATCAGGTTCGACCATGCATACAGCCGCATCAACATTTTTTCAAAATTCACAAGAGTGGCGCCGGGTCACTGCGCAAAGAAGTTCTTAAAGCTTTCAAAAAATAACTAAATCCTGGTTTACGCTGTCTCGTTTTAAACTATGAAGATGACACCTGAAGAACTCTGGAAACTGGCCATACGCGGCGATCAGCTGGCGTGGCAAAAACTCTATGAGTTATTCGGTGGTCCGGTTTATCAGTTCTTTCTCAGAAATACCAGAAACGTCGAGATGGCGGGAGATAAGACCCAGGAAGTCTTTCTGCGCATATTCAAGAGTCGCGAAGCGTTCAGCGGAGGTTCACTGAAAAGCTGGATTTTTCGCATTGCCCGCAATCTACTGATCGATGAATGGCGGCGCTCAGGACATCGTGAAGTGCTTTCGGAGCACCTGCCAGAAGTCGCGGATCCTTCGATACAGGTCGAAGAAGAAGTAATCAACGCGATCGAGCACGCGCAGATGAAAGCTTTGATCGATGAGTGCCTGCAGCTTCTCGACGAAGACAGTCGAATGACGGTCTGCCTGGTATATCTGGCCGACTTGAGTATCCCGGAGCTGGCAGAAGTGATGGAAACGCCGCTGGGCACTGCCAAAACACGGGTGCGCTCGGCGCGGCTTAAACTCGATGCCATGCTATGCGAAAAAATGCAGATTAAAAGGGTTGAACAGGGCTTATGAACTGCGACGAAATCAAAAACTTGCTCAGCGAATGCAAAAATCTGGCCGATCTCAGCCAGATGCCAGATGCTGCTGCGCATATTAAGAGTTGCGCCGGCTGTCGGGCAGCACTCGGCTACGAAGAAAAGCTGCGTCAGGGTTTTGCCAGTATCGCAACGGAAGCGCCGCCACCAGACCTGGCCGCCAGAATTATGGCAATTCAGGCTGAACAGCTTAAAGAAACCGGTCTTACGCAGGCTGCGGCCGAACCGGACTGGTTCGACCTGCTGTTGCGTTCTTTGCAGGGCTTTCCGTTTAAGATCGCTTTCGCTGCAGGACTGACAGGCTTCTTTGCCGCCATTCTGATACTGCACCAGCCACAGCTTGCAACAGTACAAAAGCCGGCCGAAATTGCCACGCGCCGTGAACAGACTGCGCCAGCCGTGGTCGAAGACAAGATCGGACAGTTGGCAATGAAACCAGAAGAGAAACAGGCAGAAATGGCTGACAAATCAATGCAACTGGCAATGCTCAAGAAAAGTGATCAGCCTGAAAAGGCTGACAAACTTATGCCGTTGGCCGAATCGGCATCTCGTCTGCCAGCAACTGAAGAAGACAGCGATGCTGAGTCTTTGAACGAAGAGCGGATACCCGGTGCCATGACCTTTGCGCTCGACAGCAGTGAAGATTCTTTTGTTCCTGAAAGCAGCGCAGGCGGAGCAACCTTCGCTGACCAGCCGGCAGCATCTGAACCTGATATGCAGCTGGCCATGGCCCCCTCAGAAAACCGTGAAATGACTAAATCAGTCGCTCCTGCGTCTCCGGCCAGATTTGCCCCGCCACCGCCGGTCAGCAGTATCCGTGCCCGCATGTCTGCCTCACAGGTAGCTTCAGAAGGCAAAGGCAAAAAGTTTGAACTCAGCGATGAGATGTTTGCTGAAACAGAAAGCTCAGACCCGCTGGCCGAAGAATTGCGCGAACTGATCAAGGCTAATGCCATTGATCTGGCCGAGGGTTTCATCAGCCTCGACGAACTCGCCATGCGCGGTTACCTGCCGGCAGAAAAGCTGCGCCGTCTGCGTCCTCCGACCGGCAGTGGCTGGTATCTGCAAAAAAACGCCGGTCAGCTTCGCATTTTTCTCAAAAAACGCTAAAACGGGTGTCAATGGTGTTTTTACATCAAAGAAATGCCGGTTTATGCTGAATTCAGAGATCCTTCAAACCGATTTCTCGTATTAGTCTTGTATGCAAATGCCGGCAATACTAGCATTCTCGAAGGTCCGCTGGCTGAAAGATTTATCCAGCCGGCAGGTCCGGACCTGGCAGGATGGACACCGTCGTTTTCAGTTGTCAGAAGGGATTCGTGATTGCATGACTTCTCGAATGACGTCTTTGATCGAGTTCAGACTCACTGGTTTTTGGAGCAAATAGCTTACCCCGGATTCCTTTTTTTGAGAATCCGTTACATCCCCGGCCCAACCGCTCGCTATGACGATCTTTAAGCAAGGAAATTTGTTCTTCACCTGTTTCGCGAGTTCCCATCCGCTCATTCCGGGCATTCCAACATCTGTAATCAAAAGGTCGAATTGCTTCCTCTCTAAAATCGTCAGAGCCTCCGTGCCGCTTTCCGCCACATCAATCTCGTGGCCAAGTTTCTCCAGAAACTTATTAGCAAGCCTCCTGATCTGGGCTTCATCATCCACCCAGAGCACTCTCGCATGGCGATCATGGCCGTTTGAGTCCTCCGTCGGTAAGTTTTTCCGGGAATTCGTTCCAACCGGAAACAGCAGCGCAACGGTCGTCCCTTTACCAGGGGTCGATTCTACATTGATCTCTCCCCCATGGTTCCTGATAGTGGAATAAACCCCGGTCATTCCAAGGCCTTTGCCCTGTTCAAAGCCTTTCGTCGTGAAGAATGGCTGGAAAACCTTCTTGCGCGTTTCTTCAGTCATTCCGCTCCCGGTATCTTTGATACGGGCCCACACACCCTTCTCTGAATCGCAGGTCTCAAAAACCAGCGTTCCGCCCTGCGGCATTGCTTCCAGGGCATTTTTGATAATGTTGTAAAATGCACTCCTGATCTCACCGATATTGCAATCAATAAAATTTACAGCGTGATAGTGTTTCTCAATGTTAATGACTATCCCACGCTTCTGGGCTTCATCCTTCCATTTAGGCTGTGTCTGCAGGATGGTTTCATCCAATAGGGCTCCAAGATCCACTCCAGATGCTTTTCCGGCAACAGTCTCTTTTTGCGCGAAGTTTTGAAGATGCTTGACGCGTGCGGCGGCCCCAATGGTGGCAGACCTGATGGTCTCAAGATGCTCCACCAAATCGTCGCTGACTCCCTCGGCAAGAAACGCCAACTCGATGTTGCCCAGAATGATCTGCATCGAATTGTTGAAATCATGCGCAACACCGGCGGAAAGTTCGCCGACCGCACTCAACCTTTCCCTCTCCAGGAGTTGTACTTCCATGCCTTTTCGCTCGGTAATGTCCGATATCATACAGAGATGACGGGGCTTATCTTCATCTTCAATAAGCAAGGGAGCGACGGTCATAAAAATCCAGCAATAGGAGCCGTCGGGCCGAAGATAGCGCTTATCCATCTGGAATCCCTTGATCTTTCCGGCGTTCAACAATGCCATGTTTTCCAGATCTTTTTGCGCATCCTCCGGGTGCGTAATGCTCATTCCGTCTAGCTGTAACATTTCATTTTCAGGTCTTCCCGCGATTTTGCAGAACATGGGATTCACGGAACAGATTTTGCCGGAAAGCGAGTCAATCAAGGCAATGCCTATGGGGGACTCATTGAATATGGTTTTGAATCGAGCCTCGCTTGCTCTCAATAATTCTTCTGCGCTTTTGCGCACAGAAATATCTTCAACTATTGCAATATGAAAAAACTCCTGAGGCGTCTCTCCCATTTTCCACAAGGGCGAAATTGTGAGATTTCCCCAGACGGTGGATCCGTTCTTGTGAATGTATCGCTTTTCACTTGAGAATATCCTTCCTTTGCCATGCATCAACAGCTCATTGATATCGACATTGGCTTGAACATCATCAGGGTGAGTAATGTCCATGAATGTTTTTGACAAGAACTCGTCCATGGAATAGCCGACAAAATCGCAATACCTCTGATTCACACGAATAAACTGGCCTGTTTTTGTGTTCACCAGGGCAATTGAAACTCCTGCTTGCTCAAAAATTGCTCGCAATCTGGTCTCGCTATCCAGGAGGGCTTTTTCTGACTGCTTCCATTCCGTGATATCTTTGTTCACGCCGCGATACCCTTTGAAATTCCCCTGACTGTCAAAAACAGGCAAACCATTGGTGTGGAAACAAACTTTTTCGCCATTCTCCCGGATGTTCCAATTCTCAAGATCCTTGATGGGTGCTTTTATTTCCATGAGTTCAGAGAATTTCGTTGAGACTCTCTCTACTTCCTCGGGTGGCATGAAATCTAAAAACGTCTTCCGATGATATTTGGACCAAAATAGTCAAAGCCCTTCTGTGAACTGAAAGAGTAAACGCCTTTCTCGTCAACCTCCCACACCCAATCGACCACGCTGAACATTATATCGCTCAATCGTTTTTCACTCTCTTGAAGTGCAACCTCAGCTTTTTTCTGCTCAGTGATGTCACGGATTACACCCACCAAAAACAGATTGCCTTGCTCATCACGATGACGTGTCTTTTTTGTCTGGATGGTCAGAATCACCCCACCACGACCTGTAAGATGCTCCTCGCATAAGGTCTCTTGTCCTGATTCGAGGACACTCCGATCGAGTTCCAGAAAATGGTCCATCTGGTCTTTTGGCAAGGACTCGCCAAGGGTTTTCCCGAGAATGTCCTCACGTTTCATTCCAAGCATCTCACACAAAGCAGCATTGACGAGGACAAACCGGAAATGAGAATCTTTAACGAAGACGGGATCACCGATGGTTTCAATAATGTCAGCGATGTGAAGCATAATTACCTCGTTTTTTTCTGAAGCCAGAACTCATCTATAATAAAGTACCACTCGAGGCCTGGATAGGGATTTCTCTTTCCGCCAATAAGAGGTTTACACTGATCAAAATTTCAAGCGGCATATTTGATAAACCAAATTATCATATTCCCCTTCTTTTGAACAAGGGTTTGCCTTGATCGCTTATGGCATTTGCCCGGCCCTTGGTAAATTCAGGATAATCAAAAAAATAGGGGGGGCTTGATTAACAAAAGAGAGTTTGGGCAAAATTGCTGTTTTTTGGTTTTTCAGAACGAGATTGATGTAAACTTGAATTTCTTCTATTCTTAATTTAGGGTAAATCATAAAATAGCTTAAACGGAGAGGTAAATCATGAGCATTTTTGGACAACAACTGGACAAAATTAAAACGAAACCCGGTTTTATTGCGGCACTCGACCAAAGTGGCGGGAGCACTCCCAAGGCATTGGGCCTGTATGGCATTAATGAGGATGCCTGGTCTAATGACGAAGAAATGTTCACCATCGTCCATCAAATGCGAACGCGAATAATAACCAGCCCGAGCTTTACTGGTGAAAAAATCCTTGCTGCGATTTTATTTGAAAACACCATGGATCGGGACATTGAGGGCAAAGGGTCCGCGACTTACTTATGGGAAGTGAAAAACGTCGTACCCATTTTAAAGATCGATAGAGGTTTGGCTGATGAGAAAAACGGTGTTCAAATTATGAAGCCGATCCCAGGATTGGAGCAATTGCTGAATAAAGCGAAGTCGAAAGGGGTTTTTGGCACGAAGATGCGCTCTGTCATCAAGCAGGCAAATTCAGCAGGGATTTCCGCGATAGTCAAACAGCAATTTGAGATTGGTCTGCAAATAGTTAAAGCCGGTCTGGTGCCAATAATTGAACCGGAAGTTGATATTCACTGTCCAGACAAAGCAAAGGCAGAAATTCTTCTGAAGAAGGAAATTCTGAATGAATTGAATAAACTGGCGAAAGGGCAGTTGGTGATGTTGAAGATCACATTGCCTGAAGAGAATAATTTTTACGCAGATTGCATTGATCACCCGAATGTATTGAAAGTTGTCGCATTATCTGGCGGTTATAGCCGTAAAGAAGCCAATGCCAGGTTGGCAAAAAACAATCGATTGGTTGCCAGCTTTTCACGGGCTTTATCTGAGGGGCTCTTCGCGCAGCAGTCAGAAGATGTATTTAATGCAACATTGGATAAATCCATTGAGGCAATCTTTCAAGCCTCAATGACATGATCCTTTCCCGGCTTGCATTATGCCTTCAAAGGATATTGTTTTTCCAAATCCTCGTAGATGATCGCGTCAGATGATAGTGGTGAGGCGCGAGGAATGGAATGTTGATGTACACTGTCTGCGGCCTCAGGCGGCAGTCTTCCTCGCATTTTGAGAATTCAAAGGGGATTTGAATTTTCCAGAGCGTCCTTGTTTGTTGAATCCGGCATTTCCTGAGTTGTTCGGAGTCTTGCAACCAGACTGATTTTATAGGGATTGGCGAAACGAAGCTGGCATAGGGCCCCGTAGTGGGCTCTGTATGGCAGCACGTTTTTCTCCAGTGAAGTCGTAAGAATAGGGCCACCACGATTAAGTGCGCGCACTGGCCTGTCTATGGCATGTAGACACCCTTGTAGAATTCAAAAATGTATTTGGCGGCTTCGCCGCCAAAGCAAAGCATATAGACGATTCCCATAAAAATAATCAGGAAAAACTCAATGCTTTTGCGTGGCAGGCGCAAGTTGGCGAGATCGGCGAGGAACTGCTCGTTGACATAGTCGAGCAATGCCGGCAGCACTTTGTGACTCCAGTCCGGGCGCAACAGCAACAGCCAGAGCGCCAGAAAAATGCTCAAAGCTGTCCATGGCAGATACAGCGCGGGCTGAAACAGCATGCTGACCAAAAGTAACATGTCAAAGGCGGCTAACAGCATAAACAGCGCAAAGCCGCCCCAGTTGGTGAGTGCCGTGAAAAATCCAGATTCCTTCAGCAGTTCAGCTTTTTCGACCATACGCCGAACAATTGGCCGGGCTTTGGTGTGCGTTGCCTCCAGCACCTGCACCGCCTGCGTGAATTCAGCCGGCGTCAAAACCAGGTTTTGCTGTTGCCAGCGCAGTCTGATGCGCCGGCTTTCGAGAAAAACCACAGACACGTCGCAGGGTAGCTCTGGCGTTGTCAAAGCGGCTGAATGGCCTATGAGCGCTTCGCTGATTTTTTCGTCGAAATCTTTGAGTTTGGCGACCAGTTCGTCATAATGCTGCCAGGGTATTTTTTGCGGGCGGCAGCCGTTAAACCTGAACAGTATCTGCGGCGGCATGACGCGATCTAGAAAAACTGCTGCTCCCAGCATCTGTGAATGTCCCAGATAAGTTGTATGAGTAATCATCGCTACGCTTTCGCGCGGCGACCTGCTTGCCATGCCAGTATCGATTTTGACCACCCGGGCCCTGCCTCACTTAATTACACAAATCTGCCATGTCATTATAGCATTTTGCCCTTTGTCTATTTGCGAAGCTGTCGCAGCTCTTCGCTTTTTTTCATGATTTCTTCGACATTCATGTTTTTGAATGGCTTGATAACAAACTTGTAAAAGACCAGCATGAAGCTCAGCAATACAACGGTACCTATCATCGACAGAAGGTTATACAGCTCCATGCCCATAATCGTGGTTGGTGGCGCAGTAAACTCGGTAACTACTTGAAAATTCTTGTCATTTGCCGCTTCTGATAGGGGTGACAACTGCAGAAAGTATGTTCCTGTCGCTTTCAGGTTCACAACAAAGTAATCACTGTAGTGTGGTTTGCGGTTGTTGTCTCTGTCTTCAGGATAATAGTTAGAGGCAATTTCGCTGTTGCCCTCGTTCAGCAGGATAATTTTAATATTGTTCTGAAATTTCGGGCTGATCGAAATATTGCCCTTTCTTTCGGCATCGATAACCTTATGCTTAAAAAGGTATTTTCCGGCCTTTGATGCATTCAGCTCAATTTTAAGTCCACGACCAATGTTGCCTGAGAACTGACCGGGAATAGTAGTTGCCTGCTGCGCGAATATCAAAGACGGTATGCTCAGCGAGGCAAAAATAAGGCATGCAGGTAGAATTCTTTGCAGAAATTTCATAAAAAACTCTTTTCATAATTGGTTGTATGGCAATTTTGCGCGAAATTAAGAGAAAGCATTATATTCGTTTTCCGCTCTTCCAACAACTGAGAATCTCAGCGATATAAAACCGATATAAAACCTGTTACCGAGTCGGCTGCCTTTTCGAAATTTTCTAAAGCTTCTCGACCATCTGTCGCAACAATTACTTCATACCCCAAGGGACTCAAGAAGTCGAAAGATTGAATTTTAATATTGAATTGGGGTATTCTTAAAGAGATAGTGAGTATTCAGTATTGATAAGAAATGTATAGGTCAGGAGGCGGCAATATGTATCGTATAAGATGCTTTTTTTTCCTTGTGGTAATCCTGTTGTCCTCATGGGCACAGGCTGAAGCAGGAACATTCAAGGAATGGATGGCAAAACGACAAATCCGCAAGGAAGAGAACCGGGAATTCCGCAATTGGATTGACGCCTATGACAAAACAGAATATCAGCAGACTGACAAAATGCTTGTCGACCCGAAAGGTGACGCGTGGTTGATGCGAAAGCTTGACCACATGCCGACGAAATTCCTTAAGGTGTTGTTTGAAGGTTCTTATCCACAAGCGGAAATTGAAGCAGAAAAAGAGTTAGAGGCTCTTGAAGAGCAATTGAAGACAGGGGCAACTCCATATAAAACAGGAAAAACCCCCTCTGTTCATCCCGATAGATTGATAAACGTTGTTAGACAGATTATTCAACGCTACTACCCAATGATTACCCCACATATCGGGGCTGAGCATGAATGGTCACCTGAGGCTAGCCGCTACCTCATGTATGGATTCTGGCATAGACTTGGGCGCCTGGCAATTGGCCGTCAGAAACAAGTTCCTCTGCCATTGTTTTTTCGGTCAAAACTATTCCTTCTCCTTGGATGCGGCTGGACTTCCCGTTATGCCGTTACTGGCACAGAAAAGGCCCTTATTGATCGTCTGATGCTTTACCCTGACCATAAGGTCAAGATTCATCACGTTTTCATGGAAAGCTATGTTCTGAACCGTGGTGATCTGTATCTGACATTATTGGCAGCTGAAAACATTCTGGCCGGCAATGTCTACCGTGCTGATCGACAAAAAGATCCCCTGCAGAAAAAACTTTCCTATATCCGCAATGATTCTGCACAATTCGGCGATAACTACGGTGCCTGGTACCATTTTTATGGAATCGCCATGTATGGGTTAGTACGTGCACCAATGATCAGTCGAGCTGTAGCAGAAATCGAGAGTCTTGGCTCTATAGTTCTCGAAGGCTTTGATAAACAAGAAGATTTTATCAATCGCTATGGTGCCATTTTTGGTCGGAAGCTGAACCGGATGATGCACGATAAGACATGGCTTGAGCCTCTCAAACCTGATGATCGCACTGATTACATTATGCAGCCACTTTTGAACGAATCACAGCCAGAAAATTCAAAGCCCTGATGCAATAACTTCGGAAACCTAATTTACGAATAATCAGGATTGCTGGTTCCAATAGTCATAAATCAAAGGGTATTTCGAGGCTGTTCGCGACCGGGTGAAACTTCTGCGTTCTAAAGCGAAGTCCAAAAAACCTTGTTAGTTGGTAAACCAGGCTTTTTCGGTGGCGGCTTTAAGATCCTTTTCCTTATCCCAAATCAGGAACGGTATTTTCAAAGCATTCAGGCGGGTTCGACAGCGTTCAAGCTTTTGGTTGTTCTCTTTTGTCGGTTTGACGTGGTTGATTATCACTCCCAGGACAGGTGCTTTGCAACTTTCCGCAAAGGTGGTGTAGATTTCCGGATCATGCTCGCCGCTGTCACCGAACAGTAGAAATGGTTTGCCAGGATAGATTGCCGTTAGATGTTTCAACCACTCACCCTTATGGTCGTGCTGCTTGCTACTCTTGATCGAAGACTTGGTGATGATGGTACCCATTGGAAACTCACATTTCTTGAAGAAGCCTTGAAGGTATTTTGACATGAATGCCGGTGAACCGGTAAGGTAAATTATTACCGGATTTCCCAAAATAGACTCTCCCGTTGCCAGGCGGCGATACAATTCAGGAGTGCCGGGAATCGCCGATCTCTTGTCAAAGTTCTTCCAAAGAGAATTCCATACAAGTTTGGCTTTATTGGTAACCTCGCTTAGCATTACGGTGTCATCAATATCGCTTACCATGATAAAATCAACTTTGGATGGGATCTGAAAGTCGTGGGTGAACAAGACCGTATCTCCAGACCTAATTTTTAAGGAATTTACTCCAGTCCTTATAGGAGTCGTAGCACGGAAATATCCATTTTCTGAAACCTGCGCCGGAAGATGAAAGCCATCGTTGAAATAGATATCCAGGGGCATGGAAGCCACGAATTTGGACAGTAATCCTCTGAGCCGATCTCTGGTGGAAAATCCTTCTCGGGATTTGAGATTATCTACCCGCCCTTCAATGAACAGCAATTTTTCTCGGAAAAGTGGAAACACCCTTGCTTCCTGAACGTTTTGGGCGCTCAAAACCCCGGCCCCAATAAAGCTTAGCAGAACGACCATGATTACTGTTCTCATTTTTACACCGCCTGATCAATTGTTACTCCTTCAGGATACAACAATTTGTTCTGTGGGCAAATGCTTTTAACTCTGAATTCGGCTACGCTCCGCCGGTTACCGAGTCGACCGGAATCAGTATAAAAAAACAGAGAGACCTGGATATACAGGCAATCAATCAGCTACGTTGCCAATAACCTTTGCAATCATCTGGCTCATCTCTGCAATCCGGAAAGGCTTGCGCAGAAAGCTGCAAATCCCGATTTTTTCCATTTCTGACAGCTCATCTTCTTTTGCAAAACCTGATGATACAATAACCTTGCAGTCTGGCTTCAGTTCTTTGAGACGAACTAATGTCTCTTTTCCGCCCATTGTCGGCATGATCATATCAAGAATCACCAGCTCAATTTCGTCGGCCGCCTTTTCGAAAACTTCTACAGCTTCTCGACCATCTGCCGCAACAATTACTTCATAGCCCAGGGACTCAAGAATTGTTTGCCCGAGAGACCGCAGCATTTCTTCGTCATCAACGAGCAGGATTTTCCCTGAGCCGCGAATGACAGGCATATCTTCGATTGATTTGATGTCGGCATGTGGCGCAAGCGGAAGGTAAACATGAAAAACGGTGCCAACGCCGACTTCGCTGTATACATTTATGGCGCCCGCGTGGCTTTTAACGACGCCATAGGCCATGGATAAGCCCAGGCCAGTGCCCTTATCGCGGTCTTTTGTCGTGAAAAACGGCTCAAAAATTTTCTTCTGAACATCCATGGTCATGCCGCAACCATTATCCCTGATTTCAACTTCAACAAAGGTTCCTGGAGTCAAATCAAACGGACTTATGCTGCAATAATCGCTATCAAGAGAAACGTTTCGCACCAGGAAGCTTAAGGTGCCACCATCTGGCATCGCATGACTCGCGTTAATCCCGAGATTCAAGAAGACATTCTGTAACATGGTTTCGTCGCCAACAATGGCACAGGACTCGGCTTTGTGCTCAAAATTGATGATGACATTCTTGTTCAAAGTGCGCGTGAGAATTTCGATAGAATCAGCAATTGTTCTATGCAGATCAACTGGCTTGTTTTCTCTTTCACGTTTGCGGGCAAAGGTAAGAAGTTTTTTGGTCAGATCAGCTGCTCTGACTGTGGTAGTTAGAATCATTTCCAGATATGTTTCATGCTTCTGAACGGTCAGTTCAGGTTTCTTTAAAAGCTCTGCCGCTCCCATGATGCCAGCTAGAAGATTATTGAAGTCGTGCGCAACCCCACCAGCCAGCTGCACTACCGCATCCATTCTCTGTGCCTGCAAAAACTGTTTCTGCAGCTTTTCCCTCTCCTGCTCGGCCTGCTTATAACCAGTAATATCGCGCCAGGTCATGTGAATCATTTCTTTACCCCTGATGACAATTGGCATCAGAGCAACGTCTACGAAAAAAGTCGTGTCGTCAGTTTTCTTAAAGAGCCATTCAAAACGATTATAGCCTTGCCCGGTTGCCTCTTCATATTTCCGGGTAATGGCCTCTGACGTCGGCAGGCCGTCAGGCTGACTTTCGGGTGAAATTTCGGCAGGAGTCAGCCCGAGGAACTGATCTCTTGTCGCCATTCCGGCGAGATCAAGTGTTGCCTGGTTGCATTCAACAAAACGCCCTTCTTTTAAAAGCATTATGGCATCAGAAGAATTTTCAAACAGACGGCGAAAAGTTTCTTCACTCTCCTGCAACCGCTCGGCTGCAAGACGTTTTTCGGTGGTATCCCTGAAAAATGAGCAGATTAAAGCGCTTTCTCCCTTTTCATTTAAGGCAATAGGAAACTTGCTGATCTGCCAGTATGCCTTTCTTTCAGCATTTTTTGGCACTTCAAACTCTGCTTCTACATAGCCATGACCGGAAAAAGCGCTCTTTTCGAGCTCATTGAGTTTTTCAGCCACTATTGGGCTGTCAAGAGACTGATTCAATTCTGCTACTGTCTCAGCCAGCCCGGTTGATGGGAAAAGGGTTGCAGTTTCTCTGCTGGCCAAGGCTATACTGCCATCTGACTTGCTGATAACCAGTCCCATGGGAGCATGGTCAAGGATTCCCTGTAGCTGACTGGCGAGATATCTGACGCTGCGCCCAAAATACCTGCTCAGTCGGTGAGCAAGAAAAATCGAGAAAATCGTCAAAACTGCAATCAAAAACAACAGCTTCGAAAAATTCTCAGTCTGACTTTTGCGCAGATCGGTAAAATCAATTCCAATTTTGACAACCCCCATTACCTCATCATCAATACCGCCGCGATAGGGAATGATAACTTCATTCACCATTAGATTGTTCAGGTTTTTCTCTGCTACGATCGGCTGTTTTAAAGTCAGGCAGCGACTATTTTCCTTCTGGTCTGCTGACAACACCGGAGTGTCGTTTCGAGCCTGGTCACTATGCGCAAACACTTTGTTATCAAGGCTTTCAACAGAAATATAGGCAAGTTCCTTTACCTTTGTGGTCAGTTCTGCTGCCAGTTTTCTTGTGTGAAACTTGCCCGAAAAACTTACCCGACTGATTGACTCGCTGATGGTTACAGCTATGGCAATAGACAGACGGTCATTGTATTCTTTCTGAAGGCGATTAAACAGGTGATTGGATGCTGCAAGGACGATAATCATCAACACAAGAAGCATAAGACCCATGAAGACGGCCAGCTTCTGATCTACTCTCTCAAGTTGGTAACTTTTGTGTTTTTTCAAGCCCAGGATCCTCCGTTTTGCCTGTAGAAGCCGATTTATTGCCACCTGTTCTTTTTTACAATCACTCTTTTACAACGCTCAGGTTCCCTGACCACTCTCCATTCAGAGATTCCCAGCTTTTTGTAATGGTTTTGGGAATCGGACCAGCCCAGCCAGGATATTGCGACAAAGTTTCACGGGTAATCGGGAACACTGGAATCAGCGCATGATACGGTACTTTTTTTCCACACAGAATGTCGTAGCTGGCCTGTATGGCCTCTTCACCAAGTGGGCCGCAGAATTGGGCTGAATCGATTACCGTGATCCTTCCTTCTTTTATATTGTTTACTGATTTCGGGTCGCCATCAATGGTTGCATGCAGAATCTCGGTGCGACCTGCCTTAAAAAGCTCTTCTGCAATTATTACGCCCCCACCGTCATTAACTGTGAAAACAACATCAACACTGCCCGGCTGAGGAAAATCATTAAGGATTCTTGTAGCTACCAGTTTGCCGGAAATGGGTTCAACAGCCTGATAGGTTTGCAGAATCTGATAATTCACGCCCGCCTTCGACAGGGCGTCGAGAAAACCATTCAGCCTTTCTACCGTTGAGGAAACATGCGGGTAATCGACAAGGATCAGTCGAACTATCCTGCTGGCCGCATAAAGCGAGGCAATAAATTCGCCGTTCAACCAGCCGGCCTGATAATTGTCAGAGGTTCGATAAGCAGCAAGCTTGCCGGAACTTATGTATTGGTCATAGGTTACCACGGGAATGTTTGCCTGGTTTGCCCGCTGGAGCGCCTCAGAAAGAGCTACATTGTCGGTTGGCTGAACAATCAGCAGGTCTACTTTCAGATCAATCAATTCGTTCATCTGTCTGATCTGATTGAGAATGCCTTCTTCACCGTCGCCGGCAACACGCCAGATAAGATCAAGGCCTCTGCTTTCTGAGGCGGAAGCATTTTCATTAAGCTGCTCAGCTCTTGCCTCAAGACCAGCTCTCATTGCAACCTGACCGGGAATATTCATAGACCAGTAAAGAACACCAACCCGGAAAGGCGAAATTTCTTCGGCTGATAGGGAAACCGTACAAAACAAAAAACAGACGAATAGCATTACTGGCGAAACAATCTGCCAAAATTTATTCATTGAACACCTTCGGCCTCTTAAAATCCAGAACATCAGACAAAGAAAAGGTTCTGCTCTGCCGGTACCCTTTCTCGGTAAGGCTGTTTCTCCAGCCAAGCGGATTCGTTTCTAAACTAATTTTACCACAGAAAAACAAAATGCTACCCGACAATTTACCTGCTTTCAGGGCAAACGCATTGATAAAAAATTTTCCCCAAAGGGTTTTTCATTTGATCTTCTTATGAATGCAAAAAAAATCAGGAGGTCGGTATGAAAAATTTAGTGGGGTTTGCTATTTTGGTTGGCATGATAGTTATGACATCATTCTGGAGCCAGCTTAAAGCGCAGCAGTTTCAGAGCGCCAAACTATTTAAAGCCAGGCAGCTGCTGCTCGAAAGCTTTGCCGGGCTCGACCTCAATCGGATAATCGAGCAGAACGGCAATTATCTAGACGAACTTGACGCTGGTTATGATGTCGATAATCGCTGTTTTTTCATCGAGCAGCCGGTTGTGGGAAGCCAATATAGGGATACCAACCTGCTTATATTGATCAGCTATCCACGACAAGGCGAAGCCGAGATCTGTCTTTATGCTCCAGAAAACCTTTCATGGCAATGGTTGCGCAGCCGGGTCAGGCGTGCGGCAACCTGTATCAATGCACCGCTGGTGTTTGAACCGATGCAGCAACCCGACGATCTTGTGCCGTACAGCCATGCTGTCGCAGATTCCAAAATTCTGGTACAGCAGTCCAGATAGGAGAGATTGTACAAGTTGTAATATTATGGCAAAGGGTGTATTCTTGGTGATTATTAAACCAAAACAGGAGCGCTTGTAATATGGCAATGGAACTCAATAGCAAGACTTTTCAGGCTGAGATTATTGATTTTAAAGGGGCCGCTCTGGTCGATTTTTGGGCGCCATGGTGTGGCCCGTGTCGCATGATGACTCCGATTCTAGAAAGCCTGTCCACAAAGATGGCCGGCAAGGTTAAAATCACCAAGTTGAACGTCGACGAAAGCCCGGATATTGCGGCAAAATTCAATGTCTCTACCATTCCTACCCTGATTTTTTTCAAGGATGGTAAGGCGGTACATACTTCTATCGGCGTCGTTCCAGAAGCAGAACTCGAAAATCAGATCAAAGCCAACCTGCTCTGATCACAGAGCCTACTACTCAACAGGAGCAGTGCATGAACCGAATCATCAATAACGATGCTGTAGAAGCCATTGTAAGAACTGACAGTCATGATCCTTTTCAGGCTCTTGGCGCACATGTCGCCGAGCAGAAGGGGAAAAAGTGCGTTGTCGTCAGAGCTTTTCTGCCAGATGCGGTAAAGGTCGAGATCGTCGATATTAGTAATGGGCAGGCTTTTGAAGCAAACAAGCTGCACGATGCCGGCTTTTTTGAAGCAGTCATTGATCGCACTGAAGTTTTTGCTTATCGCTTGAAAACATACTACGCCAATGGTGCCAGTGCCGAATTTTATGATTCTTATGCGTTCATGCCCAGTATTGGCGAAACTGACCAGTATCTCTTTAACGAAGGCAACCATCATGAGCTTTATGAGAAGATGGGTGCGCATATTCGCTACATGGATTACTTCGGAGACAAGCTGGGTGGCATTTCTTTTTGCGTCTGGGCACCAAACGCAAAACGAGTAAGTGTGGTCGGTGACTTCAACTGCTGGGACGGCCGAAGGCACGTTATGCGCTCTCTCGGCACCTCCGGTGTCTGGGAAATATTTGTGCCTGGTCTCGGTGTTGGCCAGAACTACAAATTTGAAGTTAAAACCAAAGCCGGGGAACTGCTCGAAAAGAGCGACCCATTTGCATTTTATGGCGAAGTTCGACCAAAAACTGCCAGCAAGATCTATGATATTTCTGGCTATGAGTGGCAAGACAAAGACTGGATGGAGAGCCGCCCTAACCGCGATTGGAAGCGAGAGCCGGTATCGTTTTATGAATGTCATCTCGGTTCGTTTATCCGCAATCTCGAAGAAGGCAACCGTTTTCTTACCTATCGCGAACTGGCGCCGCTGATTGCTGATTACGTTAAAAGCGTGGGTTACACGCATATAGAACTTATGCCGATTACCGAGCACCCGCTTGATATGTCATGGGGTTATCAGGTTACCGGCTATTTTGCGCCTACAAGCCGTTTTGGCAGTCCGAAAGACTTCATGTATTTTGTTGACTACATGCATCAGGAAGGCATCGGCGTCCTGCTTGACTGGGTTCCGGCGCACTTCCCCAAAGATGCACATGGTCTGGCTAAGTTTGACGGCACTGCTCTTTACGAGCATTCTGACCCACGTCAGGGCGAGCACAAAGACTGGTCAACCTTGATATTCAACTTTGGCCGCAACGAAGTTAAGAACTTCCTGATCAGCAGCGCCCTGTTCTGGATGGAAAAATATCACATCGACGGCCTACGTGTTGACGCTGTCGCTTCGATCCTCTATCTTGATTACTCGCGCAAAGCCGACGAATGGGTTCCTAACCGTTATGGTGGTCGCGAAAATTTAGAAGCAGTCGAATTTGTTAAATATCTCAACAGTATCTGCCAGATCAAACACCCTGGTATCATGAATGTCGCCGAGGAATCAACATCCTGGCCGGGCGTAACCGCCCCCTGCAGCGAAGACGGTCTGGGATTCACCTTCAAATGGAACATGGGTTGGATGAACGACACGCTGACCTACTTTCAGAAAGACCCAATTTATCGCAAATTTCATCATAATAACCTGACTTTTCCCCTTATTTACGCCTTCCACGAGAAATTCGTCTACGTGCTTTCGCATGACGAAGTGGTGCACGGCAAGGGAAACCTGATCAACAAAATGCCCGGCGACTTCTGGCAGAAATTTGCCAATATGCGCCTGCTATTCAGCATGATGTGGGCAATGCCTGGCAAAAAGCTGCTCTTTCAGGGCAGTGACTTCGGGCAGTGGAACGAATGGAACAGCAACCAGAGCCTCGATTGGCACCTGCTCGAATACGATTCGCACAAGGGCTTGCAGAGGCTTCTTACCCACCTCAACCACCTTTATCGCACTGAGACATGTCTGCATCTGAAAGATTGCGACCATACCGGCTTTGAATGGATCAATTTCGACGACAGTGGCAACAGTTTGATCAGCTGGGTGCGCAAAGGTGACAACCCTGACGACATGATGGTATTTGTAGCCAACTTTACACCTGTACCGCACACCGACTACCGCCTCGGAGTGCCAAAAGAAGGCTATTACAAAGAAATTCTCAATTCAGATTCAGAAATGTATTTTGGCTCGAATGTCGGCAACTACGGTGGTCGCTGGACCGAAAAATATGGCTGGCATTATCGTGATCAGTCGATTTTGATTGATGTCCCGCCGCTGGCTATAATAGGTTTTAAGCTCTCGATATAAAAAATCTGTGATTTTTAAGGTGGCTGTTTCGTAAGACATATGCTTATGAAGCAGCCATTTTTATTTTAGGCAGAAAGGTTCCGATCAATTGCAGTTTTATTGTCGTAAAATGTTGCAACTGTGCGCAAAGATTAGAGTATGTGAAGTTTTATGCCAGAGCGGGTAGAACAGCAGACTCTGCAAAAACGCTTTCCGGTATTTACCGGTCTGGCAGTTATCATTTGCTTTGTTCTGTTTCCTCTTTTTCTGATAAATGCCGCTGCCAACCGGGTTTTGCAGATAAAACACGATGGCAGTCTCAATAAAACCCGACAAGAGCTCGAAAATACTCTGGATATTCTTGAGAGCTGCAGTGATAATCGACATTTTGCCCATCTTTTGCTGAGTCACGCATTCAAGTCAGCGCTCAAAAACGACAACCCTGCGCTGAGTCTGAAACAGAATCTCAGCGGACTCAAAAACAGGTATCCCGGTGTCTTTTTTTTCGTGGTCTGGGATGATAAAGGGCGCATAATCCAGGAATTGACCGACGAGACTTCGTTTGCCTACATTCTTCGCGAAACATTTAAACTGCTGCATGATCTTGCTGAGAACTGCCAGCGCTATTATCCGGGCGCTCCCGAGAAAATACCAGGACTCTCGCGACGTCTTAAAATGGTACGCCACTATATTGGTCGGGTTATCTCTAACCAATGGATTCAAAGACCATTGCAGACCGGCAAACTTTCCAGCGCTATTATTGCCGAGCCTGATGGCGCGAAAAGCCATGTCTGGTATAGCGTCGACAAGCGAATCAGCATGCTGGCCTTCATCCACAGTGATTTCTTTGCTGGCCAATCAGGTTTGGAGTTTGCGATAAAAAGATTGCAGGCTATCAACCCCAAAATAAAAGCCGGATACAGTCAATTTCCCATAGAACCGAAAAATGTTTATCAGTATGGTAGCGAAACCAGTCCTGTCGTCATTGCCCTCGCAATCAGCAGGTTTGATAACATGCATCCAACTTCCATGCTGCATTACGAAAATCGCGTGTTTTCATATCGCTATATAAGCCCGACGATCAGAGCGTTTTGTCATATTGCTGAAAATGCGCTGTTTCCGGTAAGTCACAATAAGCGTCTGATAATGGGAAAAACGGTTAAATGGCTGATTGTGCTGATTTTTCTAGCATTTGTAGCGGTTAAAAAGTATCAACTGAGCTTTATTCCGGCGAGGCTCAAGCTATCTGCTCTTTTTCTTTATGCTGGTGGCATTCCAGTGCTTATCATATTTATTATAGGAGCCGATTACCTGCAACAGAAGCGCACTGAGCTGATCTACGCTGAACAGTCACAAGGACTCGAAATTCTGCGGCATATCGACGATGGTTTCATGGATTTTCTTGCCATGAGCGCAAAGAAAATCAGTCGACAGCTGCGGCAGCAGACTCAAAACCAGAACGCTCTGACTGACCGGGCGCAGATCAAAGTCATGCGTCGGCAATTTGTTGCCGAATATCAGCCTGGCAGCATAATGTTATTCGATTCGCAGGGCCGTAATCTGGTCGGTGAAGAAGAGAATATGCCTTTTCCTGACGTAACTGTGATCGGTCAGATCAGTCAAGAGGTGCTCGAATTCATAAATCATGCATCAACTGAAAAATTTGAACTGACAGCTATTGCCAAACCAATGGCTGTCGAGATAATTTTCAGAGCTGGCAAAATTTCGAATTTTTCGCTGGGAGATCATAAAACTTATTCATTCTATGATTATATCGGTCAACGCGAAAAGTATGCATCAAATGGCTTTTTTTATATGTTCTGGCGCCAGGAAGACCTGCAAAGGAGGTATCTTGAACAGGTTGTGCGAGATACTCCCTCTCTTTCTGCCTATTTTTCAGAGACTGACCGCTTTCTGGGGAAAAATGTAAGACCAGGTGGACAACTTGGCAGAATGCTGCAAAAAACCGAGTCACTGCTGGTCGTCAGAGAGGCCGAAATCATGAACCATGGTGAAATGCAGTTGGCCGCAGCAATGCGTGGTAATAATCTCGATAAATCCTGCTTGGCTGTGACTGTTCCGTTTTCCAGAATCGATACCCGAATGCAGGCTATATACATTAATTTTGCAGTGATAGCAATACTGTTTCTGTTCTTTTGTACGGGCGGAATTCTAATGATGAGGCACCGCTTATTGGCGCCTTTGCACCAATTTAAAGAGGCTATTGAAGCGATTGGGCAACGAAATTTCCGTTACCGATCTGGATTTTCCGGAAACAATGAATTCGGTAAGCTGAGCAGAGCTTTAAATCATACTCTCGAAAATCTCAGCGAGCTTGAAGTTGCCAGAATAGTTCAGGAAAACCTTCTGCCCGGCCGTGAGTACAGACAAAACAAACTCGAACTGCTGGCCAGTCTGACCCAGATGTCGCATATCGGCGGTGACTACTACGACTTCTTTGCGATAAATCAGGATTTCAGCGGAATCTTTATCGGAGATGTTTCAGGTCACGGCATTTCGTCGGCATTGTTTATGGCCATGGCACGCTCCGCCATTATTTTTGAGAATTTTGCTGAGCCGGAACAGATACATCTGATGCAGACTGTCAACAATGTTATCTACAAAATGCGCAAATCTGGTGCTAAAGAGTATATGTCAGGTCTTTCGCTATTCATAAACAGCAACACCGGGGAATTCAGCGTATTCAATGCTGGACACTGTCCGCCCATTATTATCAGGGGCGCTACCGGGAAAGTAGAACAACTGCTTTGCAAGGGGTTGTATTTTGGCTTTAAAGAGAAGTATTCGGAAGAACCTGTGAACGGCAGACTCGAAAACGGTGATTTCATAGCTCTTTATACTGACAGTTGGGTCGAGAGCACATCAAGAACGGGCCTGGCATTTGGATTTGGCAGATTTGAACAGGCATTATTGAACTGTCGCGACAGTAATCTCGAATTATTCGCTCAGAGCATGTTTGCGACTATTTCCAGATGGGAAGCAGAGCGTCAGGATGACATGACTCTGCTGCTGGCCAAATTTGGTGACAATCATGAAAGTTGAATCAGGCAAACTGACGAGCACAGAATATCTTTTTTTAATCATCAGCCTGTTGCTCGCCCCAGCCATAATGCTATATTTCGCACTTGGCTATTTTGAAACACAGAAAAATACGAAATTAATCGAAGTTGCTCGTCAGAAGTTGATGGAACCGCTAAATCAGCTGAAACATTACAAAGACAGTGAAACTTTCTTTTGCGCGACTCTCAACAGAGAATTTACAGAAAGCAGAGATTCAAGCGAACTGGTAAAAAGTATAGAGCAACTGGCTAAAATTACTGGTGAACAGCTCAATTTTGCGATATGGCATCAGGACAAAAAAGTCGAGGTTTCTAATTTTCTTACCAGTGATCAGTTTAAACAATGGGATAATCTCATAAAAGACGCCAGAGAAGCTCAGATTTCAAACGATGATAAAAACAGGCGGAGGGCCCTGGATAGAGTCAAAAAACTGCTTGGCCCGCATTACTTTGGCGAGCATTTCACCATAGCAAAAAATAACAGCGCGCCTCGATTTATAAGGGCAGACAGCGCCGGTCGGTTCCCGCTGATCTGGCTCAATTGTAAAAAGTCGCTCAGTGCGGTTGTTCTGTTCAAATCTGACAGTCTCATCAGGGATCACAGGCTCAAGCTATTTTTCAGTCAGTGGCAAAACACAGATAATCAACTGGTATATCTTGATTTAAATAATGTTCACCGGCTTGCCGGTAAACAGGCAACTTTTCTTAAAACGGCCCGCAACAACTACATAGATACTGGTCGCGAGATCACTCAGTTTGGCAATAAACTGGTTGGCATAGTTCGTACTGGTCAGACAGAATTTATCGCCAACATAAGAGAAATTCGCGATTATTCTGAGCAAAGTGGCCGTAACACCCAGCTGGTTACACTTATATCATTCTTTGCACTGATCATTATTCTACGCTCAAAACCTGATTTCCTGCAGTCAAACAATATTTCAATCAAACTTCAGTTGTTAATACTGCTTTTTATCTGCTCAGGCCTGCCACTGATCTCACTCGCGCTGGGCGCATTCGAGCATCTCAATCAGCACCGCGAATACCTTATCAGATCTGCATACCAGACCTGCATTGAATATATTCAGGAAATCGATAGACGCAGCCATAGTGAACTTTCGCTGGTTATGCAAAAATCCTATGATGCCGTGGCAACATTCGAAGAGCTGATTAAAGAGGAAAAAAATGAACAGGAAATTTCTGAAAATACATTTGCACGGATGCATACAAGCAGGAACGTATTTCGAGCGGTGGCAAGCTCTTCGCAATACATAATTGCTCAGAATGGCATTTATAAAGATGGCCTTTTCAAAGAATACTGGCAAGGCGCCAGTCGTTTTAAAAAAACACCAGCTGAAATCAAGATGATCAACGATGTTGGCTCATACTTTTTGAACTTTTTGAATCGAGTTCAGATAAACCCCGATCATTATGCAGAGATTGAGCTGCTTACTGAAATGTTCTACCAGAAAGATCTGCCAGAAATAGTTCATGACCTGCTATTGCTCAGAGGCTGTATTGCAGCAATGGGCTGGGGTTCAATAGACTTTCCAGTTTATTCAACAGTTTTGGCGCTGCATGATCCGCAAATTTTTGATTTCTATTTTATGGCGGCATACAATCCGCATCAGATTAACAGCGCCTTTATCTTGCGACAGGCCAACAATATCCGCCGCAACGAATTTGGGCTCAATGTGTTTTTTTCTGATGACCACATTGTGTTCCCTGGTGGTCAGAAAATTATTAATGATGGCGAGTTAAACGATATATTTGCCAGAATAGGCACCCACCCGGCGCTTGAACCACAATTCTGCAGTTATGATAAAGAAAACTGGATTCTCGCCGGGTTTAAGGGCAGGCTGCTCGACAATTACAAGATTCTGGCAATGTACCCAATGTCTGGAATCAATGAGGCGATCAAAAGAGAGCGCCAGTTTATCGTCTATTCCGGGATGACAGCGCTGATTATACTGGTCAGCCTGACTCTGCTGTTTGGTCACAGCTTTACAGTGCCGCTGACTCAGTTGCAGACGGCCGCCGAAGCGGTAGAAAAGCGCGAGTTTGGTTTTCGACTGCCCAGTCTTGGTCGTGACGAATTCGGCGAAATGGGTCGCATCTTTAATCAGAGTATTGCCGAGCTTGAAGAACTCTCGATTGCCAGCATAGTGCAGAGCCGGCTCATGCCGGTTAAAACCATCGAATCCGGGCACTTTGATGTCTTCGGACGCAGCGTTCCAATGGCCGATCTTGGCGGCGATTACTACGACTATTTCAGCATTGATGAGCAGCGCTTTGCGGTATTGCTCGGTGATGTCGCCGGACACGGAGTTGGCGCATCACTGATCATGGCCATGGCCAAAACCGCAATTGTCTGCTGTGAACCTTGGCATAATCAGCCACTCAAAGTACTTGACGCCCTGCATCGCCTGATCTGCACAACCCGCAGCAAGACGCAACGCAAAATCATGACTTTTCAGTATCTTTGCTTCGATAAAACCAGTGGCAGCGGGAAATATGCCAACGCCGGCGGTTGCTCACCCATTCTTGTCTGCCCCAAAACAGCTTCGACCAGCGAAGTAACCTTGGCCGGTCCGGTTCTGGGAGGTTTTAAAAAATCAAAATTCTCTGAAGTGGAACTGCTGATGCAGTCAGGCCAGGCACTGGTGCTATACACTGATGGCATTATCGAAACCAAAAACCCTGCCGGCGCCGAAATTGGCTATGATCGATTCAAAGAATGGCTGCTAAAACATTACAGCAGCGATGCCGACGCTTATTACAACGCTGTTTATGATGAATACCTGCAATGGCTTGCCGGCTGTGATACTCAGGACGATCTCACTCTGATAATGCTGGTATATAAAGGGCCAGATGTCCCTGACAATGCATGATCACATAATATTATAAAATGTCGGGGTTCAACATGTTGAACCCCGACACATTTAACCGAAACGGTTGATCTATTTAACGTCAGCGCCTTAGAATTTGATATGTTGATCGACAATCGGGATCAGGTCGGCACCAACAACTGTCAGCCAGGCTTCGTCACCCTTTTCCACGCCGATGTTAACACGGGCAATACCCTGTGAATTAGATCTGGCAGATGACATCTGGCCAAGATCTTTTGTATAGCAGCTTACTCTGGCGTTTTCGACCGGTTTGTCATTGCTGTCGGTAATGCTTACAATCGCCTGACTTTCGCCGGCTATCGACTCGCTGCTGATTTTAAGAGTAATTTTTTCGGGTTTTCGGGTTCTGATCATGGTGGTGCCATCGCCGAACAGATGCCACTGTTCCATCATTTTTACTCCCTCGCTGTTTGGCTCGACGCCATAAATTTCGAGGCCCTTGATAATGCCATTTGTCATCAGCCCACCAACTGTCTTATAACTGTCATTAACGATGAAATCGCTGACAATTGCAGCCTGAACCTTGATCGGAGGGACCCACGACTGGTTGGTTGTCGAACCAAAAATCGCCACGGCACCACGCGGGTTTTCGATATTGCCGGCATTCATCCAGGCTTCGCAAAAGCTGTCCTTACCGACAAAATTGCCATTAACACAGGCCACACTGATGATTACTGGCAATCGGAGAGCATTCTGCAGGGTTTCACAATCGGTAGAGCTGAAGCCAGTGGTTGACCAGGCGGTAGTTGAGCCATGTCCCATGTAGTTTATCAGAGAAACCCCGCGA
Source organism: Candidatus Rifleibacteriota bacterium (assembly GCA_018818125.1). Lineage (GTDB taxonomy): Bacteria > Muiribacteriota > Ozemobacteria > Ozemobacterales > Ozemobacteraceae > Rifleibacterium. The sequence continues at coordinate 223 of JAHISQ010000021.1, read as the reverse complement.
TTAACTGTGGCGGAAACTTTATCCTTAAGGGAAGTTCGGCTCGCAGATTCACGATCGGCGTCAACTGAGAAAGGCATCGGTTGCATCGGAAAATGCGGGTGACCCATGCCCGGCATGCCAGGAAAAGAGCCAGGGTAGCCGTCGCCTGGGTAAGGATAACCATCGTAACCGCCGCCGCTAGAAGAAGCTTTTGAGTCATAAGCCGAATCGACTTCGCTGAATC
>JAHISQ010000020.1 GCA_018818125.1 Candidatus Rifleibacteriota bacterium | reverse complement strand
GTCTTCATCGAGTTTTCATTTTTAATTTCGCCCAGACCGGCACAAATGTAAGGTTTGTACACGCCGGTGCGGTCAGCTTCCAGCATGCGCTGAAACAGCATGAACGCTTTTTCCCTGAGGATCAGTGGTATGATTTTGATACATTCATATTTTTGCTGGCTCGAGCAGCTCTGAAAATATTCCTGAATAATCTGATAAATCGAGTCACCCTGTTCGATCAGAGCACGTTTGGCCTGTTTGCGAACAATCCAGCTTGGGTCGGAAATCTTACCAAGAAATGCCACTATGACCTTTTTGTCTGGATTCTTGCTCAGCGCCTCCACGACGATTTTTCTAATCTCATCGTTTTCACGGCTGTTAAGAAGATCGAGAAGTTCATCCTGACTGACAAAACCAAGTTCTATGAGAATGAAATAAGCCCAGAACCTGACGGTCATATCTGAAGACAGGCGAAGAGCAGGCAAAACATCTTTTAAGATCGTAGGATAGTTGATAACAATCTGAACAGCTTTTTTCTGAATACTTTCAAATTTGCTGGCCAGGGCAATAGGCAGTGTTGTCGAAATAACTTTCTTCTGTTTCTCAGAGTTCTGCGATTGCAGTAGCGAAGAAAGCTTATCTAAAGCCTGCTCGTTATCAAGAAAATCGCGACTTCTCAGCTTATCCTGTAGACTTAAGAGGATTTCCTCTATCATATTGTGACTGTTCCCTTGTTATGTTAGCTGGCTATATGGCCTCTGGCCTATCCCATAGTGGTCAGTGGGATTAGAGAGTTAATTACGCCAGCTTGAATTATACCAATAAAAACGCCACAAGCCTAACAAAAATCTACAAAAACAAGAAAAACCAGATTGCTGGGCAATATCCATCTAATCCTTGCAGCAAATTAGCCTCAAGACTTCACATTCTATACAGGCCAACCCGCCACACCATGGAGTTCATTGCACTATCAACATCAATCATGCGGCGGACGGCATGACTCACGTTCTTTGAGCTATGCGGAAAATGTTGGCCCTAGAAACCAGAAACTGGCAGACCAGGAGTTTTCAACAGAACTTTATTACCAGTAACAAAAGTTGAAGCGCCAGCCTCAAGACAACAGCAATAACCCTGCAACGAAATGTCACCTATTGCTGCCGGAAGCTCAATTGCACGCCTCAGAGCTCCTTCGTTCATGGGTGCGAGTTCGAAAATATTCTGCGCCAGCACGAAATCATGAACAGCAGCGTAACGTCCATGTATGCGCAAAGCTCGCCTCAGCATCCATAATCCCAGAGGAACAGACAAAACCAGCCCATCTGCACGGGACACCATAGCAAGCAACCCGGCGGCGCCATCGCCATCAGCAAGCCAGGTTAACAGTGGCTCGACATCAAAAGCCAGCAAGCTTCCCGCAAAGCCGGCAGGCCGACCCGAAGTCACGCGTTCTGGTGGTTTAATAACACCCTTCAGTAAACCTCGCCCTGCAACAAACCTTTCCCGCCAATAAGTTGTGCGCTCGGCCGGATTATCTGAATATACAGCGCCACGCCTTTGATTCAGCCACGCAGTCACTTCAGACTCAATAAAAACTGTTTTACGACCGGCATGACGCGCCAGAATTGCAAATTCAGGCCGATGATTTGGAGAGCTCGGCGAAATCCATGCCTGCACAGTATGACGTGACACCCGTAATAAACCGGCAGCCTCGCTCAATGTTATATATCGGTCAGCCAAATCTGCATCTCCAGTTAATCTCGCGAATCCAGATCAGATTGAATCAGGCGCACTTTTTTCGGGATAACCAATTCAATATGTCAGTTCGCCAAAACAGAATTATTTACTAAAACTTATCTCAACCATATCATACTCAATATGTTACAATGTTTTACAAGTTATTGCAATACGTAAGAGAAGCTGCTGTACAGGCTGGTTTGAACTGACTCCGACAAAATCCTTAAACCTTTATCAAACAGTGTCTGGTGTAGGCGGTGGCGACCAACTTCCCTCCAAACCTGCCTGACGCGTCACAAATGTCGTATAAGTGCGATTAACAATGAGTTTATTGCCTGCAAATAACTTGACCTATCCATACATATAAGCTAACATATCTCAACCAATTTAACTTTTTGGAAAATTCCCGGAGGTACAGTTTCAATGTCCATGGTATCAATGAAAAGCTTGCTCGAAGCCGGCGTGCATTTTGGTCATCAGACCCGAAGATGGAATCCCAAGATGGCTAAGTACATCTTCACCGCCCGCAACGGCATTTACATTATCGATCTTCAGAAAACTACCAAACTGCTTGACGAAGCATGCGACTTCATCAAGAGCGTAGCACGTGAAGGTAAGCCCCTGCTGTTCGTCAGCACCAAGCGCCAGGCACAAGACATCATCAAACAGGAAGCAGAACGCTGCGGAATGTATTTTGTCAATTATCGTTGGCTCGGCGGCATGCTGACCAACTATGTGACCATCGAAAAGCGCATCAACAGACTTAAAGAACTTAATGATCTGATCGACAGCGGCAAAATCGAATCATATCCAAAAAAAGAAGCCTCCAAGATGAAAAAAGAACGCGAAAAACTTGATCGCGCTCTCGGCGGCATCAAAGATATGAAGGGCATGCCCGGCGCACTGTTCATTATTGATCCTCATAAAGAAGCAATCGCAGTCGCTGAAGCAAAAAAATTGGGTATCCCGATAGTTTCAGTGGTAGACACGAACTGTGATCCTGACAATATCGACTTTGTAATACCAGGCAACGACGACGCTATCAGGGCCGTCAAACTGGTTACCAGCCTCATCGCTGATTCAGTTCTCGAAGCGCTTGAAGGCAAATCATTAGACGTCGCCAGCGAAACAGCAGAAGTTGTAGCTGAAATGGCCGGAGGCGAAATCAATGTAGCCGCTGCTGTCAGCACTGTAGAAGGCGCCGATAACGCTGATGACAAACTTGTAATCGACTGATTACAAATCAAATCGAAAGGTAAAAGCTATGCAGATTACTGCTCAACTCGTTAAAGAACTTCGTGACAAAACTGGCGCCGGCATGATGAAATGCAAAGAAGCGCTTGCCGAATGTAACGGCGACCTCGAAGTAGCTATAGATTTTCTCCGCAAAAAAGGTCTGGCGTCGGCCGACAAACGCTCTGGTCGCGCAACATCACAGGGTCTGGTAATTTCTTTGGCCACCGCCGACAAGCGCACCGCTGCCATTGTCGAAGTCAACTGTGAGACTGACTTTGTCGCCAGAAACGAAGACTTCGCGGCTTTTGCCAACAAGATCGCAGATCTGGTTCTCAAAACCCCATCTGTTAAAACTGCAGAAGACCTCAACAAGCTGACTGTCGACGGCCACCCATTCGAAGAATTCATTAAGTCAAAAATCGCCACCACAGGCGAAAACATCTCGGTAAGCCGCGCTGAACACCTCACTTTGCCCGCCGGCCAGAATGGTATCTTTGATACCTACGTCCACGGCGAAGGCAGCATCGGCGTTCTCATTCAGGTCAAAGCCGAAACCGAAGCCGCCGCGAAAAACCCGGAATTGGATAGTTACGCCCATGAAGTAGCCCTTCAGGTTGCTGCCATGAATCCAATTGCTTTGTCTTCCGATAACATCCCCCAGGAAGTAAAAGCCAGAGAACTTAATATTGCCATCGAAAAAACAAAAGCTGAACTGATTGGAAAAGCCGTTAACAAAGCTCTTGTAAAAGAAGAAATCAATCCCGCTCATGTTGACAGCGAAGACCACATGAAATCTAACATGGAAAAAGGCTGGATTACCCAGGAAACTGTAGACAAAGCACGAGAAATCATTAAAACAGCTTCTGCTGAGGCTGCCGCTACCATGAACGATAAAATGATTCACTCAATTGCAGAAGGCAGATTGAACAAATATTTCATGGAAAGCTGTCTCCTTAATCAGGCCTATGTTAAAGATGACAAAAAAACGATCTCTGATCTTACCAATGAAGTATCCAAAGCAATCGGCGCCAAAATAGAGCTGATCGCCTATCGCAGATGGGCCCGTGGTGAAGTCGCAGCTGGCGACGCCACCCCGGAAGAAAACGCTTCAGAAGCGGCCGGGTAAGAGTTCTTGTTGAAACTGATTTCCAGAAAGTTAAGGTAACCTCGTAGAGACGCCTGATCGGTTCGGGCGTCTCTACCTCTGTTCCACAGTTGAAAAAGGAACCAGAACATGACATCCGCTAACGACGGAACTGCGATTCGATTTAAGCGGCCACTGCTTAAACTCAGCGGTGAAATGCTGGGTGGGCCTGATGGGTTTGGCTTTGACCGCGCAGTCCTCGACAAGTTCGCCATAGAAATCAGAATGCTCACCAAGGCTGGCATTACTCCCGGCATAGTCCTGGGCGGCGGTAATTTTTTCCGTGGCGCCAGAACGACTCTGCCCGCTCTTAAAAGACACCGTGCCGACGCCATCGGCATGCTTGCCACGGTAATGAATGCCATCTGCTTCGCTGAACATCTCGAAGCAGCGGGTTTAAAAGCAAAAGTTTATTCAGCTGTCCCATTGCACCCGCTGGTAGCAGCTTACGATATAGATGATGTGGTCACAAATCTTAACGCCGGCATCGTTTGCCTCTACTCTGGCGGAACCGGCAATCCATACTTCACCACAGATTCAGCGGCCGCTTTGCGAGCAATCGAAACCGGCTGCGATGTGTTGATAAAGGGCACCAAGGTTGACGGCGTCTATGATTCTGACCCGGTTAAGAACCCTGCTGCCACGAAATTTATGAAAATAACTTATGAAGAAGTCTTAAGTAGAAACCTCGGTGTAATGGATCTGGTAGCCATTACCTTATGTCGCGATAATCGCATGCCATTAAAGGTTCTCTCTCTTTCCGAGTCCGGGAACCTCTTAAAAGCGTGCTCCGGTGCCATTATCGGCACCGACGTTATCGAAAGCTAAAACATCAGGAGGAATTTATGTCTCTGGAAACAATCATAAACGAAGCTAAAACCAAAATGACTCAGTCATTAGAAGTTCTTAAAAAAGAATACTCAACAATGCGCACATCTAGAGCAACACCTGCTTTGCTCAGCCGCATTACAGTTTCTCAATACGGCCAGGAAGTCCCACTGCAGCATGTTGCATCAGTCTCAGCTCCCGATCCTAAATCCCTGGTCATTCAGCCTTGGGACAAAACTGTTCTAGGCGACATCGAAAAGGCTATTCAGAAATCAGACCTAGGGCTTAACCCGCAAAACGACGGCAATCTGATTCGACTGCCGATTCCACCGCTGACCGAAGAGCGCCGCAATGACCTGGTTAAAAATGCCAAGAAAAAAGCTGAAGATTTCAAAGTAGCTCTGCGTAATGTCAGACGAGATGCCAACGACGTGCTTAAAGCCATGGAAAAAAAGAGTGACATCACCGAAGACGAGTGCAAAAAGAGCCTTGACCGCATTCAGAAGCTGACTGACGAACATATAGATCTGATTGGCAAAGTATTCACTGCCAAAGAGAACGAGATTCTCGGAAAGTAAGACATGTACAAAATCACTGAAGAATGCGTATCATGTGGAACCTGTCAGCCAATATGCCCGGTAAAAGCCATAAAAATAGGTTTTCCCTACGTAATCACGGCAAAATGTAATGACTGCGGCAAATGCGCCGAGGTCTGTCCTGTGGATGCAATAATCCCAGGTGATCAGGAATAAGAATTGAACAAGCCAACCCAGCTCAGGTACAAGGTATGAGTGGCGATAGAGAACAGCTGAAGACCGAGCTTCTTGAGCAGATCGACAAAGACAATATACCTGCACATATTGGCATAATCATGGACGGTAATGGGCGCTGGGCAAAAGCCCGTGGCAAAACCCGCATTCATGGTCACCAGGAAGGTGCACGCCGCGTCAAAACCGTGGTTCGATTTGCCAATGATCTTGGGGTTCGGCATATAAGCTTATATGCATTCTCGGTCGAGAACTGGGCGCGCCCCAGCTTTGAAGTATCTGCTCTGATGCGACTGATCCGGGCATATATAATCAGAGAACGTAACGATCTGCATGCAGAGGGCGTACAATTCAGACTGCTTGGCCGCATGGAAGAGCTTGCACCAGAAATAATCAGACAGGCGAATATTTCGACTGAACTGATGAAAAATAACCCGGGCCTTTCGCTCAACCTGTGTATCAATTACGGGGGCCGCGCCGAAATTGTTGATGCGATTAAACGAATCATTACCGAAGGCTATAAACCCGGAGAAATCAGCGAACAGCTGGTCAGTCAGCATCTCTACTGGCCGGAACTGCCAGATGTAGACCTGATGGTCAGAACCAGTGGTGAAATGCGCACCAGTAACTTCCATCTCTGGCGCGGCGCTTATGCAGAGCTATATTTCACACCGGTGCTGTGGCCAGATTTCGATAACGCAGAACTGCTCAAAGCAATACTGGCCTACCAGAATCGTGAAAGACGCTTCGGAAAAACCAGTGAACAACTCTAAGATGGCTTTTTATAGACTTGGTCATAAGAACCGTGTATCCCTGGCGCTCGTCGGGAAAGGAAAGATATGTTAGCTAGAATACCGGTAATTCTGTTTGGCATACCGGCGGTGTATGGCCTGCTGGTCGCCGCAGGCGATGAAGTCAGAATGGTTTTTCTGGCAATTATCTGCATCCTGGGACAATTTGAGCTTAACCAGATGTTGAGCCGCGAAAAGTCTGAAAAGCCGCTGATTGAATGGCTGGGCACTCTGATAATGCTGTCAGCCGCCCATTTTTATGCTTCCCAGGGCTTACTGCTGGGCTTTGCCCTTTCTTTGATTATTTTGATGGCTTTTACTGTTCTGCGCGGTTTAGGCGGCAATAACTGCCTGCGCTTCATGCGCGGCCTGTTCAGTCTGGCCTACCTGCCGTTCTGCCTTGCTTTTTATCTGATGCTGGCACGTGCAGACAGCGGCCTGACTCTTTTTATAATTCTGGCTTCAGTCTGGGCCCTTGATATGGGTGCATATGCCTTTGGCAGGAGTCTTCGTGGCCCGAAACTGGCACCAGCCATCAGTCCGAACAAAACTATCTCTGGTGCCGTTGGCGGCGCTCTAAGCAGTGCTGTCTTTATAATTGTGGCCGGAAACTTTCAACTGCTTACACTTTCTCAGCCTCGTCTGATAATAATGGCAATAATGATTGCCACAATCGGCCAGATTGCCGATCTATTTGAATCTGTACTTAAACGTGAATCAGAGGTCAAAGACTCTGGTGCCCTGCTCGGCGCACATGGTGGCGTTCTTGATCGTATCGACAGTGTTTTATTTCTCGGGCCGCTGTGTTATGCTCTGGTAACTTTATAAATACGTCTGGAAAGGTCGTTGGATGTTAGCTTTTCTTTATATCGCTGTTAAAACAATAATCTCAATATGTTTTGTACTGGTCAGCATCGCACTGGTGCATGAACTTGGTCACTATATCACTGCCAAACTCTGTGGTATCTGGGTTCTTGAATTTGCAATAGGTTTTGGAAACCGTCTGTTCAAGAAACAATGGGGTGAAACTCTGTATTCATTCAGACCCTTCCCACTTGGCGGCTTTGTCAGACTCGCCGGAATGGACAATACTGAAGAAGAAACTCCGGAAGGCGAAGAGCCCGAAGTAGACGAAGATCTGCCGGTTGTGCCAGCTGATCATCCACGAAGTTACATGACCAGACCGGCCTGGGCTCGCATCATTGTGCTCTCTGCCGGTTCAATAATGAATCTAGTCTGGGCAATAGTCCTTTTTATTGCTATTTACACAATATCTGGCGGACCACTGACCAACATAACTGTTATCGAAGCAGCTCAAGGGAAACCAGCTTATGAAGCCGGCATTCGCTCTGGCGATATCATCACAGCGATTGACGGCGTCAAGCTGAAAGACTGGGGCGATGGCATCAGCATGATCAGCAATGCTGCCCACAAACAGGTAACTCTGAGCGTTCAGCGTAATCATCCGATTCGCAAGTCAGCGGCTGGTGGCGCAATTATGCGGGAAGATATAGCAGTAACTGATCGCTCTTACGAAATTCATGATCAAGAAACGCTGGAATTTGTAGTTTCTCCCGAAGGAGAGCTCGGTTCTGCGCGGATTGGCATCAGCCTGCAGCCGAATAACTTTGACTTTCAGGTTCTGCCCTTTTCGAAGGCTGTCCAAAAAGGAGTTTTTGATGGCCTCAACGTAATCGAACAGACCATAGGCGGTCTGTATAAAATGTTTACTCGCCAGACCCAGGCTGACGTTGCCGGCCCGGTCAAAATCATGAAAATGATCAAAGACCAGGCTTCAAAGGGTATTTTTGATCTGCTTTATCTAACCGCCATACTGTCGGTTAACATCGGCCTGATCAACCTTCTCCCGCTACCGGTTCTTGATGGTGGACGCGTTGTCTTTATTCTGCTCGAAGTTTTATTTGGCATAATCAACCGCATTTCCGGGCTTAAGCTGGCTATTACCTCTAAGGTTGAAGAGACAGTGCACTTTGTCGGCATGATTGCACTGTTGGGTCTGCTGGTATTCGTAACCTACAAAGACATCGCCAGTTTCTTCTAGAGAACTCGCGCAGAGACGACCAGACAAAAAAGAATATTCCGCCTGCTGCACATCAATAGCAGCAGGCGGAACTTATTTACAGTCGATTGTCATAGTTTTCAGCACCAGTAGCATATCTAATCCTGGATACTAGACACACAAACAAAGCGATCATTATCCCCTCAAGGGAATGATGAGAGTTAACACTATTTGTGCAGAAAGCACTTCTACAGTTTGTGTCAGGATTGGCAGGCAAATGTAAAACACGCAGCCGCAAAACATACAAAAACAATTTCTTCGTGGCTTCGCGGATTCGTATGAGCAGGTTCGTTTCAAACGGGATTGTTATTGTGGTTCTAAAAAAAATATTTGCGACAAACGATCAGCGTTTGCCTGTCACGAAACGGCGCAAAAAAGGGATTTCGGTGCCCCCGGCTGATAGTCTGAATTCTGCATTACCTTCGATTCTGGTCATATTCTTGATATCACTGGCAATCGAGTTGTTACGACTGGACAGGGTCGGCACAGCTGGGCGATCGTTATCAGCAGAGCCTTTCTGGAGGCCCTTTTGCAGACCACGGCGCATCATGATTGAGTCAACTTCGCACCAGATCGGCACCGTTAGGACAGAATTACCTTTAACAAAGGCTTTAGGCATAAACGCGGCATCTTTGGCAATGGTGTAGTTGCTCAGCAACATGGAAAAATTAATGCTCTGTAACACTACATCCAGAGGCAGCGTGTTTTGGATCCTCAGATTAATATGCGCCTTGCTACTGCGTTCGGTAAGATGGGCAGGGTCAATTACTACGCGATCAACGCTGATCAAAAGGCGTTCACCAGCTTTACCCATAAAGTAATCGAGATTTCCGAAAAAAACGATAAAAATCAAGCTAAAAGCTGCAAGAGTGGCCATAAAAAGGGCGGCAACCACTTTAAAGAAACTTTTAAGATTGAATCGACTTTTGGCCGGTGCCGGCGCCTTCGCCTTTGCCGGTTTGCGTTCGGCCTTCCCCCTACGATCAGCGTCTCGTCGTTCGTTTCTTCGACGCCGATCGCTTTCGCTCTCAGATTCTCGTCGACCATCAGTCTTTCTGTTGTCTGAAGCCATAAAAATTAACCCGAAAAAAATTTGTCTGTGGATAAACCTTGGCTATTCTATTACCATATTGTCAATATTGCCATTTTTTTTTCATTTAAACCTCACGGGCTTGTATTTCAGGAGCTGGAATGGTTATTGATCCAGAACAGATGATTCCGCGTCCGCATGTCTGCAACCTAAAGGCTGTTGTCTTCCTCAATGGCGAATTTGATCTGCCTTCTGATTATTTTAAAGTGACAAAAGATTACGACATTTTTGATTTTTTCTGCGCTGATGGCGGTGCAAATCTGGCAGTGAAGCTTGGCATTATTCCACAGTTGGTAATTGGGGACATGGATTCAATAAGTATCCAGACCCGCCGAAAACTCGAAAAGCGGAGCCAGTTCATTGAATTGCCTGCAGACAAAGATATCAGCGATGCCGAGGCTCTTTTGGATCTGCTCAACAGTCAGGGTTACAGCGAAATACATATTTTTGCAGCAACAGGTGGCAGGCTTGATCAGACGATATTCAATCTGCAGCTGCTGCAGAAATTTGCCCAGGCCCGGATCATTACACGCAATGAAGAAATAAGCTTTCTTGAAAAATCCAGCTGCATCAGCGATAAAACGGGATGCCGCGCATCACTTATACCATTAAGTGGCAGTGTTACGGGTTTAACACTCACAGGCTTCCAATACAACCTGAAAAATTGCGTTATTAAGTCTGGTTCGACACTAACATTAAGCAATGTTATAATAAGCGATAGCGCCACGGTAAGTTATCAAAAAGGAGCACTGCTTCTGATCACAGAGAGAGTCGCACCTGTCTCAGAAAAATTGCGACGTGGCCTGCATATTATAAAATGATGTATTGCCAAAAGGGTAAGTCATGAAAAGCATACCAGCACATAATTATGAGAACGAGATACCTCTTAGTCATGATTTTGTCTGCACAGGGTTTCTCGAACGAATTGCCAACTGGACAAGATTCCTATGCTTTGGGTTTCTTCTTTTGCAGCTTCTGGCAATTGTAATAAATCTGGTAAGCCCATTTGCCATTGCCCCGCCGCAACCATTTTATCAACTTTTGTTTTTTCTGTTGGCCTGTGCCGCTTTTGAAATTTTTGCAATTCCAATAGAGGCTATCAAAGACCACTGCGTCATAGATCTGCAGAAAATGATGGTAGTTAAAATTTATTACCGCTACTTTCATACAAAGGTTGAAGTTCTGGCGACATTTGGTGATATAAAGACAGTTGGCGTCTCAGCACGCCCAGCACCGATTCTGAAAAGCATGTTTTCGGAATCAATCAAGCGCTACTCACTAGTGATACTCACAGAGAACAACAAATTTTTTCGTCTGACCGACTTTAATCTGAGCCTCGAAGAAGCCAACCAGATTGCAAAAAATCTTCACGAGAGCTCGCTGCGACAGGCAGGTATTGTGTATGGCTCCGAAAACATGGAGTTATGTCTTGATCCGCAGGGAACAGATTCTTTGGTTGCTCAACCTTGTCACAGATCGGCTCTGACACTAATTGACGCGGCATTTATTCCAGCATTTGAAGCTATGAGTGGCGTTCTTCTCGTCGCAATTTTTATCTCCCTGATTGCCATAACCGGAGATTCTTTATCAGACAAGCTGTTCAACACAAATTTGAAGATTGCCAATCAGCCTATTTTTCAGATCCTACTGGCAATGGGCAGGCCTGATCCTGACATATCGATTTTGACACCCCCAGACGGACCTCCGCCAGTGCTGCCAATCAGAAAAGAATCTCTCGCGCACAACCCCAGTGAAAAACAAGCGCCAGACACCAGCGATCAAATATCAAATTTAGCGGTCACTGTTCCTGCAACGGCAACAACACCGGAAACCTTGCCACCAGTGCTTGACGACCCAATGTCTGTGACAGTGATAACCAGTTCTACTGTCACCGAACAGACCACCCAAGAAGCCAGTTGTGAAGTTTCGGCAGTGGTCGAACCGAGTCCTGACTTTACTAATACTGTTGTTACACAAGATGAGAATAGCGTGCCAGTTCAGACAGAAAACAGCATACCTGAGCCTGAGCCAAAACCCGAGCCCAAAACTATATCAGAACCCAAACCAGAGCCTAAACGTCAATTCAAGCCTGAGTCCAAACCCGAGCCCAATCCTGTGCCCGCAATGGCCGTCATCAACATGCCCGTTCTTATGCCGCTTCCGAGTCGCATTCCATCATTTAACGAAACCGCGGTATTAGCAGCAATAGCTGATGAAAACAAAGAAGTCATGCAACCTGTTAAAGTAATTGTTCCAGCGCAACCCAAAGCACCAAACCAGCCTGTTCAAAGCGTGAAAAAACATGCCAAACTGAAACCCCCGCACGTTGCCCTGAGCAGTATTCCAGCGACCACCAGCCTAAAACCCGGAACATTGGTAACCGATTACATTGGTCAGTCTGTCAAAGAAGCGCTTAATTCGCTTGGACAGCCCCTGGCACGTGTCACATCAACTAATGGACAGCAGCTTATCTACTCCGGAATTACTCTGTTAACTGATTCAACAGGCGATAAAGTCACGCAAGTAAACCTTACCAGCAACCAGAGCAAGTTATTTGGAACTCTTGCTACCAGCGAAGGACTTAGTGTCGGCAAGCTGGTGCGTGAAGCAAAAGCAAGACTCGGGATTCCGCAAACCAAAGAGGGCTCAGCCGGGCTGCATTTTCCGGCACGCGGGATTTCTATCTATCCATTGCCCGGGAATCCGGAGACCATAGGCTCGATACAGCTCTATCAATCAAAATCACAATAGACATTGCGACACTAAATAGTGCTATAATTGACTCAGTCTTATTTTAAAGGTTGAGACAGAATGGCAAAAAGCCGTAAAAACCAGGTACCGTTCATGTTTGTTATCATCAGAAACATGATGGTAATTTTATGGATTTTGCTGTGCACTTCCCCCGCGATCTGGCAAATAATGACAAGCGATTCCTGTTATCGCCGTTACAGCATGTGGCGAGCATCAACAAAAATAGTTGGAGATAGCAGTCTGCCTTTTTACGATTTGCTGCACAAACTCAGGTATCCTGCTCACAATGCGGTTATCAGAAATAGCATGGCCATACTGGCAGGTATACCCAAAGATCAGCTCAAACCAGATCGGCTCGACAACTTTGCCATGACTCCGCTGGCCTATGCCGCCAGATACGGCCTGGAAGAGGCATTGCATTATCTTCTGGCAAATGGATCGAGCCCAAATATCTCGGTATACAGCGGTACAACAGCTCTGCTACTTGCCGTAGAACATGGGCACGCCAAGCTGGCAATGATGTTGCTGGAGTCTGGCGCAGACGCCACTATGGCCAATGCAGCCGGAGTAACCTGTGTTCATCTGGCTGCGAGAAACAACTTCGACCAGTTGCTTGCCAAAATTGCCGAACTTGAGCAAAGCCTGAACGGAAAGGACTCTGCAGGCCTGTCACCACTCGATTACGCAATAGAGATGAATGCAAAAAAGGCAATAATTCAGTTGGCAGCATCTGGAGCTGAGTGCAGCTTTCTGAAAACGCCAAAAGAAGACAATATTGCTGTATTTCTTAAGCGTTGGCAGGAATCAGGAACATCGCCATTTAGCGTGCCGATTTTGGCAGAAACAGAGGACAGTCGCTATGAACCTCTGTCTGATGCGAAAATCCCGGCAGAATTGCCAGTTAACGTAAAACCACACACATTCAGAAATAGAGGCGAGTAATGAAAACCTATCAAGATCTTCTCAAAAAACTTATAATTTTCCGTCAGGAGCGCCAATGGGAGGAGTTTCACAAACCCAAGGACCTGGCAATGGCGGCAGCCATTGAAGCGGCCGAACTCATGCAGGAATTTCTCTGGAAAACAGACGACGAAATATTAGTTCAGGTCAGTAAAGATAAGGAAAGATTTGCCGACGAGATTGCCGACACGGTTGTCTATCTGATGTTGCTGGCCAACGATCTTGGCATAGACATGTATGCTTCTATTGAGAAAAAGATGAAAAAGAATGCCGAACGCTACCCGGTCGACAAATGTCGAGGCAAATCGACCAAATACACCAATCTTTGACCTTATGAGCCCTGCTGATTGTAATTTAGATCTCTATTTTGAACGGGGCAATAGTCAAAATTATCCCAAGTATGGTGTTATATAGGAGATTGGTAACAAAAATAGGAAACAAACACAGTCCAATGCCGCAAATTAGATAACCCGCCTTAGACTGTTTCTTCCCATAGATAAAAAATCCTGTTCCAATTGCTCCCCAGAGAATGCCAAGCATCAGCGAGGTTCCATCCATTCCGTCATCAGTCGCTGCTTTTTCCGGTTTTTCTGGTGTTTCAGCCGCTGCATTCAGAAGATCCGTTGCTCTCTTCAGTTGCCCTTCATAGCTAAGCTTATCACCCTCTTCAAATAAATCAGTATCCTGCTTAGGGGCAGCATGAAGCAACAATGACGACATGACCAACATTATGGAAATAAAAAGCATTCTTTTCATGATAATTCCCTTTGCCAGACCAAATTCTAGCATTTCATTCAGTATAGCACTTTCCCGCTGGCACAGCTTCAAAAATTGCTGGCGCGTTAACATCTGATTGTAAGGATTCCATCTCTACTCATAACTGAATTGTTACATCAGATTCATATTTTTGCTTTACTGATTGTGATATTCAGCTTATCATTCGGCGTTATCAGCTTCTTGTTGATATTACCCTATTATGACACACACAAAATTCAGACTTACCCTGGTTCTGTTGATTGCCATACTGGTCATCATCACTTATGTTTCGCTGCACATTGGAACCATAAAAATCCCCATGGCAGCTGTCATAAGCGGTTTTGATGCGCAAACGCTTGGCATAAGCCATGAATCGGCGCTAACATTTAAAACAGTCATCAGCGAGATTCGCCTGCCGAGAGTTCTCACAGCACTACTTTGTGGTGCGGCACTTGCTGTTTCTGGAGCAGCTTACCAAAGCATGTTCATGAACCCTCTGGTCTCGCCGGCCCTGCTGGGAGTGCTTTCTGGATCTGCGTTTGGAGCAGCTCTCGGCATGCTCCTGAGCAAAAGCATGTTTGTTGCTCAACTTAGCGCATTTGTATTTGGTATTATAGCCGTTGGTGCTGCAGTGTTTCTAGCCCGTTTTTTTCCGGGAAACCGTCTGATCATGTTGATCATGGGCGGTGTTATCAGTTCTTCACTGTTTACCTCGCTACTTTCGGCAATAACATTTGCTGCCGACGCGAAAAATGAGCTGCCAGCAATAGTTTATTGGCTGATGGGCGGGTTTTCTGCGGTATCCAGCTCTGCGGCCTATGTGGTTCTGCCATTCATGATGGTTGGCATCATTATCATCATAACCATGTCCGGTTATTTAAACGTTCTGAGCATGGGTGATGAGGAAGCTGCCAGTCTTGGCATCAATGTTAAGAACAGCCGCGCCGCACTGATAGTTGTGACAACATTGATATGTTCATTGACTGTAGCACTTGGCGGCATGATCGGCTGGGTCGGCTTGATGATACCTCATATCGCCCGCATGATCTGCGGCCCCGACAATAGGCAGCTGGTTCCATTATCGGCTCTGATCGGCGCCATATATCTGCTGTTTGTCGATAACATCTGTCGCACAGCATTTGCCGGAGAAATTCCTATTGGCATAATGACCTCATTGATGGGCGTGCCCTTCTTCATTCTGGTTCTAAGCCGCACCGAAAGCAGATGGAACTGATGTACCCGATCAGCGTTGAAAATCTCAGCTTCGCCTGGGGCAAACACAAAGTGCTCGACAGTGTTTCTTTTAACATCGAAACTGGCACGGTCACTTCTATTCTCGGCCCAAACGGCAGCGGCAAA
Source organism: Candidatus Rifleibacteriota bacterium (assembly GCA_018818125.1). Taxonomy (GTDB): domain Bacteria; phylum Muiribacteriota; class Ozemobacteria; order Ozemobacterales; family Ozemobacteraceae; genus Rifleibacterium. The sequence continues at coordinate 23,712 of JAHISQ010000020.1, read as the reverse complement.
ACCACTCTGCTCAAGTTATTGATGGGTTTTTACACTCCACTTTCCGGGCACATTCTGCTTGGCAATGATGACCTGAAATCTCTTGATCTCAGCTTACGGGCAAAAAAGATGGCTTACGTGCCGCAACGACACTCTGCCGTTTTTTCATACCGGGTTCTCGATGTTGTAGCGCTGGGGCGAATACCCTATTCGAATGTATTTTGCAAGATCACCAATCACGACTACAGCCTGGCTGGCAACTGTCTGAATCAGTTGGGAATCGAGCATCTGGCCGAGCGCCCGTATACAGAGATCAGCGGTGGTGAACAGCAACTGGCTCTCATAGCCCGAGCGCTGGTGCAGCAGGCAGAGATTCTGATCATGGACGAACCTGTTTCTGGTCTCGACTATGGCAATCAGTTACTGTTGCTCAAGCAGTTGCGAAGACTGGCTCGGAGTGGTATAACCTGCATAAAGACTACCCATTACCCTGAGCACGCGCTGTGGACCTCTGACCGAGCCATTTTTTTACGTGAAGGTAAAATTATTGCTGCGGGTAATTCGGTAGACATTATAAATTCAGAGATGCTTAAAAAACTCTATAATGCCGACATCAAAATACTGGAAAGCGAAGCAGGCTCGCATAAAATGCGAACCTGCGTTCCTATTTTTGATGATATTTAAATGGCTCTAATGGCCAAAGGCCATTAGAGCCATTCATAACGGAGTTATCGGAACAACTGCGAATCAGTGCAGGATTTCACCTGAACAATCAGAATCGATGAGGGATTTTTCGTGTTCGTAATAGTCTTCCCCTGCTCTATCGGGGTTAACCGATGTTCTACTGCCTTTGAGAGGATAAAGGCTTCTCAGGCTGCCATTCATGGTGTACATCTGCCAGCTGAATTCTTCGCCGTTGATACTGGCGTTGAACTTCAATGCAGAGGGAATGCTACCTGATTTGCGACAGGTTTCCATAGCGATATGACCCAGGGCGAGCATAGCCTGAACCGAATTGCCGATCAAAAAGCCGCCAACAGGCTTATAAGCACGTGGCAACGGGCCGGAGTCGTCGGGATCCCAGTAGAAAGAACCGGTAAAAGCTTTTGGATCGCCAATGTCGCCAGAGGAAGCTTTGATTTCAGTGTTGCCGAGGCGTTCGTCGTTGTAGAACTTGTACCACCAGTGATATCCACCTACTTTACTACCACTGAGTTCGCCAGCAACAACATGCTCAAAGCCCAGACCAGAACCGAACCAGTTCTTTTTGAGATCTTGCATCGTGCTGTTAGTACAGCTTAATGCGTGTTTAATAACCGGATCATTCTTGATCGTTTCGAGAAAATTGTCTATATCTTCATCGAGACGTGAAGCATCGTTAGTACCCTTTTTCGGGTTAAACTTATAGCAGAGCTCTGCAGCAGCGGCGTAACTCGGCGGAAATGCCGATCCAAGGTCTTTGAAAAGCAAACTCTCGCCTTGTTTATAGCCTGGATTCTTAACGATCTTTACGGCATCACGGTCAAGACCGGTAATAGGTGCGGCGAGCTTGGATATCTCGTTAACAACATCGCTTCTATTGCGATCTGAGCCATATGCTGAATAATAGTAGAGATTGTTATGGTTGGCCGCGGCTTCTGCCTGTGACACAGCCAGATCAAAATCATGCTGGCTTTCGATAAGACCTGCAATTATACTGTTTTGCAAAGTCTGCCTGAGCGAACTGTCAGTAATAGCGCCAAGTTGTTCATTGAACTGACTCAGTCGCGCCTGATCTGCGCCCAAAAATGCAGAAGAAAAAACTAACAGCGAAAAAACTAAAATAGAAATACGTCGCATTGAAGCTCCTTACTAGATACTGATATACTTTTACGAGCCAAAAACAGAGGGAAATTAATACTGGATACTGAACATTACTTATTACTTGTTACTCGATGAGTTTAACAAACAAACGACAAAAGCACAAGCCCCCCGACAAAGTTTTATTTTGTCGGGGGGCTTGTAAAATAATCTCAACGATTATTCAGAGCCAGAAGACGGCTGACTAGCACTACCTACAGCCATTCCAGAACCAAGAAACATGGTACGCCACAGGTTGATTTCAGCCTGCTCAGAATTGGTCAAAGTTACCATACGCAACGACACAGGTTTTAATACGCGCTCAAAAAAGCCACGCAAGCCGTCTGACATTGTGTAGACATTTGTGAAACCAAGTCCCTGCAGAACGACCCAAGCCTGACCCGGGTGTGTAGCACCATTTGACACCAGAACGATGCGATCGAATGCACGGTACCGTTCAAGCGCCTGCATGATACTGCTCATCGGCGTGTGCACCGAACCGGGAATATGCCACTCATCAAACTCTTCGCGACTGCGCAGATCAGCGACGACAATGCGCTTCTGACCTACCAGAAGCTCACGGGCAAGATCCTCTGGTTCGATATGTTCAAGAGCCTTTTCAATCTGACTCAGAACTCCGCTCGCGTAGACCCCGGTCTCAATGATTCTGTATCTGGGAATTGTAACACGACCCAGTGCCACCAGCATGATAGCGCCGCTTAGAATCACAACCGAAAATGCCCAAAGGTTTGAACTTTTGGCTGCAACCAGTGCAAAATTAAATCTTACTTCGATCAATTCGGCAACCCAGAAAGCCAGAATCGCCACAATTGTTACCAATAGAGCAAAACCAGCGAATTCGAAGCCAAGCTCACTATAAATGTAACTGACGCCCATGTCGCCCCAGTTATACCAAGGTTCTATCCAGGAATACGACGAATTGAATACATAGCTGCCAAGCAGAGCACCAATCAGAAATACAATCGCATCAAGCTTGCCGCTGACAGCGCCGACTGCGGCTGTTCCCGGGCACCAACCGCTGATCATGAAGCCAATGCCAAAAAGAAAGCCACCAATAATCTGAGCACCCAGAATTGTTTCCGGGATGTAGATTGCCTCAAGCCTGATTATTCCGAACGCGAGGGCAAAGCCGAGCCCAAGCATTGCGGTAATGACAGCACTAAACATGACTTTGAGAACAGCCATGTCGCGAAAGTAGAAGATGCCTGCCAGACGACGTGAACTGCCAAAACCAGCCTGTTCAAGACACCAGCCAAAAGCAACACCGATAACCAGAGATACCAGAAATGCATTAACAGTGGTCAGACTGCCACTGCTGAAAATTGTTTCAATCATGCCACTGCCTCCTGAAAAAGTAAGCCATCAGGTAGCCACCTGCAAAAGTCGACAGTAGAAATGCAACACCACCGGTTGTCAAAAGTGCGGTACCAGTCAACGCCATCCCTGAGGTACAACCTCTTGCCAGGCGTGTAGCAAAGCCAGCGATAACTCCGCCAAGCAGAGCAAGTATAAGTCGCTTCCAGGCTGAATATTGCGTGCCGCGTTCAACCTGAACACTGATGCGGCGGTTGAGAAGTGCCGAAACAAAGCCACCGATTAAAGTGCCGGCAAACATGAAAACAAGATAGTATTTAAGCGGGTGTGCGCCCCACTTACCAAAATACTCAGAGTTGAGAATCTGTTCTGGATTGATGCAGAGACCACACCAGGCCGACAGTCTGGCCAGGCCTCCCGAGGCGCCCAGGCCAGTGCCAAGAATCATGAACGAAGCAAGCAATGTGATTCCCAGCAAAAACCCTGCAAGATACGGATTAAGATAGCTGTTGCCTGTCTGAGTTGTCATATCAGCAACCAGCCCCCTTTCGCACCGGTTTTGGAGCAGCAGGGGTTTGAGCCGGAGGCGTGGAACCAGGAGTCACAACCGGCGCCGTCAGAACTGGCTGCGGCTGATCTTTACTGCTGGTCGGCGCGACCGGCAGAATGCGATCACGTATAAAGCCGGTTTCGACTTCGTTCCAATAGGCCTCAATTCCACCCTTCAGAGCCTTGATCGGACGCCGGGTTTTGCGTGAAAGAATGCCAGCAACGATCATGGCAAGCGTACCGTCACGATCAACAATGATCAACGGCACATCCCCTGCAAGCCATGTCTGATTTTCGATCAGATCACCAATATCAACGGCTTTGGCACCTGTTGGATTGTAATCGCGCACCTGGTCTGCAGGTCTGACATCTATGATCTCAAAAGTGCCGGGCAGATCTTTGATCATCTGCTGCAGCTGAGAGGGCGCAATTCGCTCAGGCAGGCCAAGATTTCTGTATTCCTGTGGCGCCGCAGTTTCGACAGTCGCAGCCGGATGCGCATCGGCAACACGCACCACCGGAAAACCTGCTTCGATCCAGGCCTCTGCCCCACCCTGCATGCTCGTCGAATTTTTGAATCCGGCGCGATTAAGAAGACCAACAGCCAGATTTGATCTAAAGGAAGAGTTGCAGACCGCAACAACCGGTTCGTTTTTATTCAGGCTCTGAGCTGCCTTGGCTTCGAGAGTATCGAGCGGCAGATTGAGCACTTCGCCGATCTTCATACCCATCCATTCTGAGGGTTTGCGCACATCGACGATCACAGGCGCTTTTCCGGCGCGCATCAGTTTATACAAATCGCCCGCTGTGACCATTTTTACGGCCTCGGTGACACCACCAGCAGCCACGTATTCGTCAAAAACGATGTAATCAGCGTTGTAGCCCACTCTCTTGAGTCTTTTTCCCGCCAAAAAGATCTCAGGCATGCTGCCGGTAAGAATTAGCCGACTTCTAAATGGCACCACCGTGCCCGTCCAGGATTCAAGACGGCCATTGAGAGCAATATTTACCGACCTGGGAATATGTTTCTCTGAATATGCCGCGGCATCACGCAAATCTATAATGTAGATATCTTTCTGTTCAACCAGACCATCAAGGCTGGTTAATCTCTGCTCAAGGGGATTTTCCCAGTCCACCTTTTCAGGACCGACCCGATTCATGCGGGCATTCTCGCCAAAATATTGCGGAGCAGGTTCGAGACCGGTCAAAATCTTCGCTATAAATGCACTACGGTCGTTGACGTATTTAAGATAAGCATTAGACGTTTTTTCCTGCCCGATAGTTGATGAAGGCTCGTCTCTAAGATTGGCTCCACAAAGAGAACCGGCACCGTGAGCGGGTAAAACGACGGTATTATCAGATAGTTTGCTAAGTTTGTTGTTCCAGGTGTCAAACATCATCGAAGCAAGCTCGGCGGCTGAATAGCTGCCACCCATAAGATCCGGGCGGCCAAGACTGCCAACAAAGAGAGTGTCGCCTGAAAACAGAAACTCCTGCCGCATCGGATCAGCAGCCGGGCTGACTAGTCCGCAAAGACCGTCTGGTGTGTGACCCGGCGTTTCCATGATCGTTATCAGTGCCTTGCCAACGGCAATTGTATCGCCGTTCTTGATTGCACGATGCGGATACAACGCGCCACTATTGTGGCTGGCAAATATCGGGGTGCCGGTCGAAAATTCCATTTCGCGATGACCAGCGACAAAATCGGCATGCGAATGAGTTAAAAAGGTGCCAACCCACTCAAGCTTTTCTTTGGCAGCATAGTCGAGATAGGCCTGCACATCACGGCCTGGATCAACGACAAGAATCTTGCCATCACTGACAACGAGATAAGAATAGTGTGATAGCACCCCAAGTTTGAGCTGAACAATTTTGTAATCTGTGCCAAAATAGCTGCTCTCGATCTGGTATTGAGCCGCCGCCTCCGAATGCGAAGCTGACTCAGAGTCAGCCAGAGTTGCCGCAGAAACTGGCATGCAGAAACAACAAAGCAACACAATGAATAATCCCGTAATAAATCTGGTGAACATTTTGCCTCCCGTTTAATTATTCTGGTATCCCTAAGCCGGCATTATACTACATAAAAAAATTGCACGCCACGCCCCGACTCTCAAAGAACACACGAAGAACACACGCACTTTGCACCCAGAATAAACTTGCAAGAAGCGATAGTAAAGGCTCTTGCAAAATTAACGTATATATTTCTTGCTGACAGGTGCTCAGAGCTGACTTTTTGAGCACGAATGGTATTATCCAGGTGCGCCACACACCGCGAACTCTTTACAATCCCAACCTTGAACAAATCGCTCTGTTTCTCTTAACGATATACAGGAAATTTGAGCACTATTGAATTTGACTTGGCTAAAGTCTGCAGGGTATAATTTTATCTACCAGCATAGATAGATGAAGAACAATTTATGAGCAAACAATTTCAGTGAGAGCGGGAGCACACACATGCACGTATTAAGAAACAACGCCACAAAGTTTTTTCAGCCATATCAATGAGCATCGATTCCAGTAGTCACGAACTTATTCTTCTGGTGATAAGCCTCGCTCAGATAGACAACCCCGATAGAATCACCGCACTATTTGTCGAAGCTCTGGAAAGATTATTCGTTCCGGCTCATTTCGAGTTCAGAAAAACCGATGCAGCTGAGCCTGCAGGAGGAATTCCAGCGCAAACGATCCACCAGAATTACGGCTGGATGGTTGTTTCCGATGATTCTTCGCTAACCGAAAAACAGCATGGTTTGATCCGAAACGCTGTTCAGATGCTTGCAATGATCATTGAATGCAATGAGCACAAGCGACTTCTGAGTGCCGACCGAGATAGACTAAAAAGTCTGGTTGAAGAGCAGACAGCGCAAATGCGTCAGAAGAATGACGAATTACGCGAAACTAACAAGCAGTTGCAGGAAGAAGTGATCCGACATCGGCAAACCGCAGATGAACTGCGGGAAAGCGAAGAGATTTTCACCACATTCCTGGAGCACAACCCGGCTTATGTTTTCTTCAAGGATGAGCAACTACGCGCCCTCAAGTTAAGCAGAAATTATGAACAGATGTTGGGCCGGCCGCTCTCTGAAATCCTGGGCAAAACTATGGATGAGTTGTTCCCGACCGAACTTGCCGAGCCAATGATCGCCGCTGATCAGAAAATTTTGCGAGAAGGCAAGCCTATTGCCATTGAAGAGCATTTCAACGGCAATTACTATTCTACCGTGAAATTTCCGATCTCAATTGCGGGAAAACCCAACCATCTGGCCGGTTTTACCATTGACATCACCAGGCTTAAGAGTGCGGAAGAAGAATTGCGCAAAGCAAAAGAAATTGCCGAAGAGAGCGAGATTCGCTTTAAAGCGCTTCACAATGCTTCTTTCGGCGGCATAGCAATTCACGATAAAGGTAAAATTCTAGATTGCAATCAAGGATTATCAGGAATAACAGGCTACTCTTTTGAAGAGCTTGTTGGCATGGACTGCCTGCTATTAATCTCTGAAAAAACAAGAGATATGGTGATGAGTAAAATCATGTCTGGATATGAAAAGCCTTATGAAGCAATCGGTCGGCGAAAAAATGGCGAAGAGTTTCCATTACGCCTGGAAGCCCGTGAAATTCCTTACCGCGGCAAACAGGCAAGAACAGTTGAATTCAGAGATATCACTGAACAGAAGCAGGCCGAAGCAATTCTCGCCGCTGAAAAAGAACGGCTTGCAGTAACATTGCGAAGCATTGGCGATGGTGTTATTACCACCGACACTAAGGGCAACGTCATTCTGATGAACAAGATTGCCGAGGATCTTACCGGTTGGCTACAGTTAGAGGCTCAAGGGCAGCCTCTGGAAAAGATATTTAAAATCGTTCACGAAAATAGTCGTAAGCCTTGCGAAAACCCGGTAGAAAAAGTTATTTCCACTGGCAACATAATCGAACAGGCTAACCACACATTACTCATTTCACGAAACGGCACTGAGCGGGTTATTGCCGACAGTGGCGCCCCGATTAAAGACATGAACAGTACAACTATTGGTGTCGTATTGGTCTTTAGAGACATGACCGACAAGCAGAAGCTTCTTGATTCGCTGCAAAGAACTGATAAACTTGAGGCAATAGGTGTCCTGGCGGGTGGCATTGCACATGACTTCAATAATCTGCTAACCGGGATTTTCGGCTATATTGAACTAGCCCGCTCGACAACAGATACAAAAAAAGCAGCAACATATCTTGAACAGGCAATGGTTGTATTTGGACGAGCTAAAAACCTGACTCAGCAGCTTCTCGCATTTGCCAAAGGTGGTGCGCCATTGCGCAAAACCGGAGACCTGGGACCGGTCGTCAGGGAATCAGCGATATTTGCGCTTTCCGGCTCAGCAGTTACCTGCGATTTCAAAATCGCGGAAAATCTATGGAATGCGGATTTCGACAAGAGTCAGATCGAGCAGACTATTGACAACCTCGTCATCAATGCCCAGCAAGCAATGCCGAGTGGCGGCAGAATTACAATCAGTGCGCAGAACATCACCCTCAAAGATGGTGACAATAGCCTGCTCAAGCCAGGAAATTACATCAAAATATCTATTGAAGATGCCGGGATTGGCATGCCTGCTGATATTCTTAAAAGAGTCTTTGACCCTTTCTTTACCACCAAGCAAAAAGGTAATGGCCTTGGGTTGACGACCTGCTACGCGACTATTCAGAAACACGCCGGCACAATTGATGTTGAATCTGTAATGGGTAAAGGATCGACCTTTCATATTTTCATTCCTGCTTCGCAAAAAGCTCTAACAGACTCGAAAACAACATTACCCAAAACACCTCAGGGACATGGTCAGATACTGATAATGGATGACGAACCATTCGTAAGGGATATCGTCAGCAAGCTTCTAAAAAGCATGGGCTACAGCGTTGTAGAAGCGAAGGATGGCGAAGAAGCAGTGAAACTCATCATCGATGCCGGGCCGGAGAAGCCAACAATCGATGCCGCCATTTTCGACTTGACCATTCCGGGTGGCATGGGTGGCAAAGATGCAATAGTTCATGTGCGAAAAAAGTTCCCTGACCTGCCTGTCATAGCCTCAAGCGGCTATTCAGAAGATCCTGTTATCGCACAGCCGAAAAACTTCGGGTTTACTGATAGTCTGCGCAAGCCTTACCGAAAAGAAGAGCTTGCGACCATGTTGAATCGCTATATCAACAAACCATCTTCCAGCTGATTTACAGCAAACCGCCCCGGGCAATAACCCGGGGCGGTTTTAAACTCGATCAGTGATTGCTTTGGAAATTAGTCCCAGCGATGATTTACGCCGAACACAACTCCGAAATCGTGGCCGTAGCCAAATTCTTTCTGCAACGAAATCGGGAAACCAAGGTTGCCCTGCCAGTCGTCATTGAAGAGCATGAAACCAACAAGCATATCAACATTAGTACCACTGTTGTTTCCGCCAAGTGCTGGATTATAGATATCCTGAGCAACATTATCGATATCGTATGAAGTGCTATTGAGTTCACCGACAAGAGAAAAGTGTCTGTTCACACGGTAATCCATGCCGCCACGCAGAATGAACTTGGTCAGACTGTCTTCGGGATTACTGGCGAGAGCCATATTGATATGGCTTGACCATTTATCGTTGAGTATACCTGAATATGCTGCACCAACCTGCACTTCAGCACCACGACTGGCACCGGCTGGGCCAATTATCGAAGCAACTTCAGTTTTTCCATCAGCGATGACAGTTTCTGACTGTGGTCTATGATAATTACCGCCAGGAAATCTTCCTTCTGTGTGCACAGTTACGGCATGGGTACCATCAAGGTTTTTCCAGACCTGATAACCCAACTTCAACGTCGGATCGTGCAGTCCGGATAGATTAGCCGAGTCAACGCCGCCTAAGACATTGTCATGCTTCACTTCCCAGCTCTGATAAGGAATGGTCATACCGACAAAGAACTTTTTGCCAGCATAGGTGAGGTGGATTGGCACAAGCGTCTCATGTCCTTCTTTTATGGCAGCTTCATTGCCGTTAATGTAGCGATAATTTTCGTATTTCATCTGCACGCCAAAGTTCCAGGTCGAAATATAGGGCAACAGCGCAGATTCGGTTTCAAACAGACCATGGTAACCGTTGAGGTTAACAAAATATGGAGTAAAATCTGTGGGCTTAAGTTCGTCGGGAATTCTGAAGCGTTCTTCGCGATAAAGTTCGCGACTGCTTACTGCTACTGGCATGCCAGGAGCCTGCGCCGGGCCTGGCACTGGAGCGCCCATATATGGCGCAGCAGGGGGCTGCATCATATTCGGCACGCCAATTGGGGGCGGCGGGGGTGCCATGCCACCACCACTGTAAACAGGAGGTGCGGCGGGGGGCGCATAACTGTTCATTGCCGTTGGAGCAGAGCTGTATGGTGAATACGCTGAAGGGGGCGGAGGCGGTGCCATCAACGGTGGCGGATCAAATGACGGATCACTTACCGCTGGTGGAGCCTGATTATACTGCTGATTTGCCTGGGGAGTTGCCATTGCGCTCTGCCATGGCTCTGAAGATAGAGGTCTGGCTTCGACAGTCGGAGCCGACATCTGATATTGAGTCGGGGCGGCACCTGGGATCATGATGGTATCACCCACATTGAGCCGATTAGGATTAATTGAAGGATTAGCTCTGGCAATTTCGCGCCATTTCTGCGAAGAGCCTAACAGCCTTTTGGCAACTGTTCCAAGCGTGTCTCCGCGCTTAATTACATAACTGCCACCGGTCTGTCCATAGAAACTGGCATCAGCGTCAGCATCGGCAGAGACAGAAGACACAACAGTTTCTTCGATAACATTGGCAGGAACTTCATAGACTACTTCGTTTGAATGCTTTGTCTGATTTGCAACAGCATTACCAACACGAGAATTGGCCTGCTGCTGAACTTGCTGCTGAGCCTGCTGTGGAACCTGCTGCGGAACCTGCTGCGGAACCTGCTGCTGAGCATACTGCGCGGCAGGGCGAGGTGCGCTTGAGTTCGAAGCAACTGTAAGCAGCTTTTGCCCAACAAAAATACGATTGCCATTATCGATGTTGTTCAACACCATCAGATCCTGCCAACGATTTGCGTCGCCATAAACTTTCATGGCAATTTTAGGCAGGGTGTCACCGGCCTGGACAACATAATTACTCTGAGCGGCAGTCGCAACATTTGTATTGCTGGCAGCTGCATTTCTGGAAACATTTGCTGGCGGCTCAACCGGAGGCCGATAGCTCGTCTGTCCCAGAGCAGTTGCCACCACGCGTGGCGGCGCCGACATCAATTGCTGCTGGGCACTTTGCCCGGCTGGACCAACTTCTTCCCAGTCATTCGACTGGGCTCTTGTTATTGCAGGTGCTGCAAATACCAGCCCCATCGACAAGATGACTGCAAGAACAGGATCTTTGGCCCGGAATGTAGTAAACCTCATCATCTCTGACCTCCAGGTCTATCCGAAAATTTGGATGAATTATAGTTTCCAGAATTTTTTAAACTGTGCTTTAAGCAATTTTGCATAGCTATACCAGTCCGCGTAGGATATAAGTTCATCTTTGTTAACCTTATCGACCGACATAGTTAAATTGTTGAGCAATAAACTTACATGTTGTGCCGTTGCTTTTGCCATCAGGTTACCAGGCGTGCCGCCCTCAAGAACCGAGATGATTTTGCCGCCACAAAACCGGTCAGCAAAACCCTTAATCAGCGTTACGGTATTGAGCAACCCTTCTTCTGTCACTCGCAGATGCGAGCCAGGGTCTTCAACCAGCAGGTTAGTGCCAAACCCTAGCAGGATAAATTCAGGCTGATACTGTTCCAGCAGCTTTTCGACCAACTCCTTGATGCACACACGATATTCGCGATCGCCGTAGCCTGAAACAAAAGGAATGTTTATGTTATAACCAAGAGCACCCTTCTGACCAAGCTCTTCATAGTGACCGGTGCCGGTCACACCCGGGTATTCATGCAGGGAAAAAGTCATCACATCTTTGCGATGATAAAAAATTTCTTGAGTGCCACTGCCATGCTCTGCGTCAATGTCAATTATCGCAACGCGTTTGAGCGCATACTTTTTTGTTAGGTAATGAGCCCCGGCAGCAATCGGATTTACCAGACTGCCAAAGCCAAACGAGGCACGCGCAGCATGATGCCCAGGCATTGCGGTCAGACAGAAGGCCCGCTCAGCCTGACCACTCATGACCATATCAACTGCGTCAAGCACGCATCCTGCGCCAAACCTAGCAATTTCGAGGGACTCTCTAATCAGAGGAGTATGAGCATCAAGCTGTTCAACACCGCTGTAACTGCGCCTATGCAGATCATTCAGAAAGTCGGGATCGTGAATTTCGCGTAAGCGCTTCATCGGCGCAATATCGGCCGAGCGCACGATTCCTTCCCACAGGCCGTTTTTCTGCAGTTGATCGATAATCAACGACAGACGGCCCCCTTCCTGTTTTTCAGTCAGGGGGTCGTATTCCAGGAGCTTGTCGTTATGTAGTATAACGCCTCCTGCACGGATCTCTTCCATGTTTTCAGGCAGAAAACGCTGTTAACATAAGATCTTTATCCATGCAGTCGTCATCTAACGCGGCTGGATTGAAAATCTTATCGGCAGCTTTTCCCTCTTTCTTTGATCTTGAGCCATCTTTGACCCAGCGCACGAACGAATGATTAAACTGTGATTGTGAGAAGTTCAGGTAATGTTCCATACTAGATACGCCCTCCTATTTGAACTCTTACTATATACATCGGCATTTGTTACAAAATTATCCAGCCCTTACAACAGCACACCGAAGAAACGCTTTAAACTAGACGGCAACAGCAAATAGCATAGAGATTTTAGTCGTCCACTCCTGCCACAAATCTCACATACTCCGGAAATTGCCTGAAAGTCTTATCGGATCAGATTTTGCTAGAAAAGGTTTGACCGCAAAAGATGCTTCGGCAAAGAAAGAAAATTATAAGCAGGCAATGCAGTATTTTATTAAAGCAGCAAAACTCAAACATGGGGAAGGATTCTTTGAAATCGGGCGACTGCTTTTTTCCGGCCGTGGAACCGAAGAGAACAAGCAGAAGGCATAGTTGAAAGAATTAACAGACTTGAAAGAGTGATGACCGTTGAGCAGATTGAAGATGCAAAAAAAATGATTGATCAGTTCAGCCCCCAAACCGGCGTTCCTTCACTCGACTAGCTTTTTTGCATGAATAAAAGATCGTGGGCAAAAAAACTGAATCAGCTTGTTTAACCAAGATTCCAGTTCAGGAGCCAAATAGAAGTTAGCACAGATCCTTTTTCAATCTTATTATGCCTTCGAGGCTTCGCGCAGATTAACCAGGCCGACTTCCGATAACTATTTTGTTATTGAGCCATATCAAGATTTCTAGAATCCGCATGGTAAGAAGAGAGAATAGCGAAAATGGTGACGTTCAATTGCGAATGCTGTTTGACTCTAAAAATCAAACCGCACTTGCCATTGTGACAAGTGCGGATCAGATTCTGGGAAACTAAAGGGCGTTATCGACAGGCACTCGTATTCTTAACTGACCCTTCTTTGCTGAGCAGTTTTGAGAGAGTTCTATCGGCGAGAACATCTTTGATATCCATCTTTTCGCCATCAACCTCTACTTCGCTTTCAATCAGCCTGATGCCGTGACTGTAATCGGCATAGGTGTTTTCGTGACCCCAGCCGTAGCCCTGAATTGGCTTGCCACCATTGCGGCCATCGTGCCAGCCATATATAATCACATTTTTCTTGTGGCTGTCCAGAAAATTGCTGATTATAACATCTTTCTTGTGCCCGGCAATCAGCATTCCATTCTGATGGCCGACTTTGCGGCATTGTGCTTCGACCAGACTCTGATGTTCAGTGTAAAACTCGTTCTTTGTCATCCGCTGCTGCCAGTTCTTGTATTTTCCGCCTGACATCGGCTCTGGCAAAAGCTTGGTCTGAGCATTTTTGTAGATATCATCAGACATCTGTGTGGTGGGAAGTATGCAACCGAATTTTTCTGCTATAACCTGTGCTGCAAGTGGACTCATCGGCATGCGGACAAAATCACTGTCGCTACCTATAGCCAGAACGTCAGGCATTACTTTGTACTTAATCACATGAACCTTGCCATCCTGGAGTTTACGACTGACTTCGATCTCTTTAAATTCACGCAAAAACGACGGAATGTTTCCGGCCAGAATTTCATTGAGTATCGCCTGCTCGCGCTGAGCTGGTGTCATACTCTCGGTGCGCTTCATGAATTCGCTGCCAGAACCAGCGGCGCCCGGCCTGATCGGAATTGGATCATAACCGCTCAAGGTGCCTTCTGGCTTTGATCCAGATGAAGTAGAGCCTGTTTCATCTGGCTTATCAGCTGTCCCTGATTCGCTGCCAAAGTCAGCTGATTCTTTTCCACCCGCAACTGTTTCGTCAGGTTTTTCTTCTTCGATTTCGCCAAACAGCTCGGCTATAAGCACTTTGATAAAGCCAAACAAACGCTCAAATGACAACGTTCCCGAAGGGGAAGGAATTATGGTCTCAGCAAACCCTGACGATATGCGACTTTTGTTGCCGCCATTTTCCTGGTTAACTTCAATAATGTTCAAATCATCCGGTCGCGCATTTTCGACCATTTCTTCAAGGCTTTGCGAATAACCGACAGCTAGACAAAAAAACAACATGACGATGACCACAGCCAGAATTCGTTTCATTTATCATTCTCCATTCATTCAATTGCCAACACCTAAAACTATGTGGCAGTCACCAGATATGTTATCATGGTCAGACTAAAACATATAGATGTATGATTGTATGGAGGCACTATGAAGAACTTCTGTCTGCTTATGGTTTTCGTTCTGGCGATGTTTTCTGTTCCAGCCATCGGGCAATCTCTCGATGAGATGCTCATCAATATGAATCCCGAAGACCAACCCCTGGTTCAGCAACCGACAGAGCCAGAACAAACTGCAGACGAGCCTTCTGCAATCCAGCCGGCCAACGATTTAGACGCCATGCGCCAGCGCATCGTGGAATTGGCCGAAAGCAAGGTAAACACTGTCTATGAACGCAAAGGCGATGATGGCTGCCGAGTCGGCTGGGAACACATGAAACAGTTTTATGAGGCAGCATATAGAGTTGAAGACCTGCAGAAAACTCATCCTGACTGGCTGCGCAGCTTACAGACTGTCGGCAAGAAAGTCAATGAGTGGTGCGGAATTTTTGGCACATGGGCATGGATCAGAGCTGGGCTTCCTGTGTATTGGAACACCCATCTGGTTGGCTGCAAATATCGCGGCGACATGTCCAACATAGGTATCGGCGACTTGTTAATCATCAAAGACAAAGATCCTAAGAAAAAATTGAACCACCACTGTATTATCAAGTCTATAGACGGTGACAACATGGTTACTATCGATGGAAATCAGGGTGTGGATTCGATTCAAATCAGAAATCGCAAAGTCAGTACCATTTCGATTTACTATTCTGTCGCCGATGCTCTGGGCGTGGCACCAGTTCCGACACCAGCAACACCTGCCCAACCAGGAACTGGCACTGTTGTAAAACCCAAACCCGGCACTGGCACTTCCACACCAGCACCGACTCCGACATTCCCAGCTCAGCCCGGCGCCGGCCAGGGAACAAAGCCCCCCACCCCAACCCAGTCAGCTGAAGATGCCGCTATGGCAAAACTGGTCCAACAGATCCTCGAACAGATTCGCATCGCTTTTCGACCATTCTTCTGGTGATTGGCACAACGGCCACGCACATTGTCCAAACTATCACCAATACTTAATAATCTTGATGCCAACGATCTTGCAGTCAGACTGTTCACAATCCTACGACTACAGGAACTCACCGGCAAGCAGGTAATACCAGAAAAACTGAAACAGGCGGCGGAGTCAGAAACAGACCCGGCTCTAAAACTTTACTTAAACTGGCTGGCTTATCCCGAGATTGCGGGCAAAGATGCAGATCTTGCTTCGCTGAGCGAGTTGCTGAAAGAGAAGTCTCCTGACTGGCCACAGATACTGCGCCTGTTACTGCAGGCGAACAGGCAGTCAGCAGCACCAGTGCTCGAAATTCTTCGCGAAGCCAGCCTGAACAGTTTGCCGCCCAGTCTGCTTCCAGTTCTGGTAGGTTTTTACAGCCGATTTGGCGACAATCAGGATATATCCCGGCTTGAATCCTGGTGTTCACACCCTAACCCGGCAGCAACCATTCTGGCAGTAGAAGGCTTGAGCCGCATACAGCCAGACAAACTCAAAGATTTTCTATACCCACTTCTGACCAGCGAGTCTGCCGGAATAAGATCTCGCGCCATCAGGCTGCTATACCGCTGGCACCCACAGGAAGCCCTCAGTCAAATGTCCAACATGCTGGACTCTGATGTTGTCGATGAGCGTCGTGCGGCGCTGGCTCACGCTTTTTTTCTCCCCTTTGACCGCATAAAAGACGATCTATTGCGCTTCATGAGAAAAGAAGAGATGCCGGCTTTACTAATTCAAGCCGGGCAGCTGCTGATAATAAATCCCGACATTGAAGTCGCAAAGGCAATGGCATCTGTAGCTGCCGAAACCTCTGCTGAAAAGGCTCCGATTATCAGCAACATATTGGCCCAGCAATGCGAGTTTCTGGCAAGACTTAACCTTATTGAGCTAGAACCCTGTGAGCAGGCAGCACATTTGATCAAAGAAGCCCAGACAGCCAACGAACAGAAAAGAATGGCCAGTCTGACCCAGGCCATTCAAGCTGGCATCCTTCAGAATCAATACATCGAAAACCTGCCGCAAGCTGCCGCCTGGCTTAAAAACCGGTTTTCGGTGGCTCTACCCATACAAACTCTTTTGCCGGTGGTCGAAGGTCTTGCAGTAATTGAACCCGTCTTTCTGCTGCCACACATGTCTGAACTACTGCAAATTCAAGATATAAAAGTGCAGATGGCTGCTCTCTCCGCTATGGCCATAGCGGCACCAGTCCAGGCAGAAAAACTGATCGAGCAGTATCTTTGCTCCGCCACGCCAGCCAGACGTAGAACCGGCATAAATGTACTGGCGCGGCTCGACAAAACATTCGCCCAACCGCTTCTGTTGCGGACATTGGCGCAAGAGACTGAACAAGAGTTACTGGAACTTATCGAAACTCTCCTTTCAGATCCTTTACCGCGCGACACTTTAGTTTCGCTTCTGGGTTCTGCAAAGCAGGCCGAGGAAAACTCCGGACGACTGGCTCTGATCACACGGCTTTGCGAAAAAGCAAACCAGAAATTCACAGAAATAAATCTGGCCTGCAACACAAACTCCGGCTTCAGCAATGAAGAAATCATGCTTGGACGCGCCGAAAAACAGATAACCGCTGGTCAATCAGTCGAACAGCCGGAAACCGGGAAAATTGAAAGCCGCTCGCCTGAGGCCGACAAGAAAGAGTCTGAGCTGGTTAGAAACTATCAAAGAAGCCGGCCAGTCGCCAGAATAACTCTGATCCTCAATATTCTCCAGCAGCAGATTTTTGCCTCAGAAGACCTGATAAGTCTGCTGCACGAAGAAACAGGCGTAGTGCAGTCATTTGCTATTCAAGTCGCGATCAGAGCAGGTGAGCTGAAAAAACAGAAAAGCTGTTCGCCAGCTCAGTTGCTAAAGCAAAATCTTGCACAAAGAATACCAGTCTGGGTAGATATTGCCACAGCGCTGGTGATGATGTCTGATCAATCAGTCAAGCTGTCAGCCCCCATACTGCAGCAACGCCGCTGGAGCAGCTGGCCCGAAACAACATTTCCATTTATGCTGCATTTTATTGGCAAAACAGCCCGGCCCCAGTTTTCGGCGCAAGTCAGCAAACTCCTGCACCACAGCCGACCTGAGATCAGATACTTTGCGCTTTCGTGTCTCCTTGCCATCAACCCCGGAGAACTACCAGAGCATCTACCTGAGCTGCACAACGACGAAGACGGCGAAGTGGCGGAACTCGCCAGAAACGCAACACGACAGATTCAGGCACATCCGCAGCGTTCACTCGGCAGTTTATCAGGCAAATTGTTTCAGTTTGTCGCAGGCCTGGTCAACGGCTGGCAGAATCTCACATTGCTTACCCAGACGGCAATATCGGCAGGCATAATTGTATTTCTGGCTCTATGCCTGATTTTCACCAGACAAGAAGAAACACTGTCTCAGAGAGAAGCTGTTGCAAAGGCCCCAACTACCGCAGGCAAAAGCGATATTACAACACATAGATTTGAGCACTGGCACCAGCCAGCAGAAGCCGGTCAAGTAAGAGTAGTTTTCGGGCGTATCGAAGAGAACTACTCAGACAGCCTGCTGATTCAGAGCCCGGCACTACATAAACAGTTGTTGATCAGACACGGCAAAGGGGTGCTGCCTTTGCGCAAAAACCAGCATTTTAACGGAAAAGTAAAAATTGATATGGTCGGTGTGGACAGAATTGAATCGACATTAATTGAAAATCGGGAGAACAGATAAATGCGCAAAAACTCATTGCCTTTTCTTTGTAAAGCAGCTCTGACCTTACTTATGCCAGTCCTGCTGCTGATCACGATACAGAGCAGCGCCGTTGAACTGAACGTCGCGCGTCAGGGAGAAGTTAAAAACGTGCCAGTTCAGCAGCCATACAACGGCTGTCTGATTGTGCGTGAGGGTCCTGGCATGGAATACCCGGTTAAGGGGCATGTCGTCAATGGTGACACAGTAACCATCGAAGGAGCCTCGGGCAGTTGGTATCGTATCTCGGCACCTATTGCCGGTTACATCTGGTCAAGCTACATTGCCGTAACCGACAGCCAAACGGTTGACACAGCCAATATGACCAAACCGCTCGATCTAGAAACCATAGTAAACAACGCTGACCCATTGGCCCGCGAACAGAATCTGCCCGCCCGACAACAGCTTCTTGAAGACAACCGGGTCATCGAGATTAACATTGATCAGGAGATCCAACCTTGACCTCAGGCCACAAATACTGCAGTAAAATGGCACGCACCGGCTCAATTCTGCTGGTGACAACGGCCATACTCTTCTGCATGTTTTTGTTTGCCATAGGCTATTCACGTTTTTTAAGTCAACAGGCCAATTCTGCCGACAAAATCGGTAAAAAACAAAAATTGAGCGAACTCGCCACGGCACTCGCCACACTGACAATGCACAAGCTGAAATATTCGGCACAGCTCATGCAAAACACCACAAAACTACGTGCTTACCCTGAATCAGGCTCGGCTCTGGCAGCTCTATATGATTATCTCTCACTGCCACTGAGCAAGTTTGATTCACAGAAATCGTTTGTGATGCCGCTCGACGAAGATGCTACCGGACACTTTTCTCTTCTGCTTGAGCAACTCTGGCAAACCGCAGGTTATGGTGACGAGCTTGAAGAATCAATAACCGTCGGAGTTATGCGCGATGATTTTGTTGACACCGGGGCAACTTCTAGCGCATATACGCGCAACAAAAGCGGGAATTTGCGCATAACAGTAAATTTAAGAATTATTCACAGCGAACATCTCTCGACGACACTTGATTTTAACTATTCATGCCCGATCCGGGTCGCGACGGCCCACGTTCCGGTATTGTCAAAGTATAACCTTTACATCGAAAATGCCCGCCTTAACTCGGGTGACTACGACGCCGGGTATAATCAGGTCAGCGTCGATGGCTTTGGCAATTTTGCCGAAACACGCAGTAAAGCCAGGCCGCTTGTGTTGAATAATGATGGAAATCAAAAATTGCCGGTCAAAACTGATTTTCGCAACTTCGTCGAAGACGAGCGCGGGTTGGTTTATCTTGGCGGCAATAGCTCGATTTTTCTAAATCTCGCCCGTTCGGATGCTGTTGCGCCTAACTCTGACTCCGGCGAAGGGTTTCAATTCTTTCGAAGACTTAATTACGATGGCACCTATCCGGTTTATGCCGGCAATTCAGCCGAAAACGGAAAAGTGCTGATCGTCTATCTCGACCAAGGAGTGTCGGATGACACCGATCAACGCAACCTTTCGTTTTATAGCCTGATCGAATCTGGCTATTTTGGGGTCAAACAGGTTCAGGAAGGTCGCATGAGATTCAGCTCGATCTTTCGCCTGTTCGGAGTGCAAAGAGACCTGTCGCCGACGCTGGTACAGGGCAATGTCTTAAGCCAGTATCTTACCATCGCTTTAACCTGGGGCGAAGGCGGCAAGAAACTTCGCCCGCCATTTCTCACCAATCTCTCTTATACAGCCCCAATGATGCCTGATGCTTACTATTTCGATTGTATCAGTCTGCCGGAGTATGCCGATCTGCAGTCGGCATTCGCTCTCGATAACAGCCTTGATTCCTACAAAAAGTATGTAAACCACTATTCGTCACGTGTTAATCATCGCCCATATAATCAGGGACTCGGGTTCATGCTTTCGCAAACGAACGCTGATGCGGCAATGCTTTTTCCTGACTCTGACCCGCTCAGTCGTTTTGTCAGAAGTTCAGCGCATGATGGAACCCACAAGATACCAGGAGTTTTTGCCGAAATATACCCGGAAGTTGCCGACCTTAAAAGCATGTCGCCATTCGCCACCGGTTTTGCAGATGCAGCAAAGGCTTCATATCGTGTCGACAACAGCGCTGAGCCTGATATTTTCAAGCTCTTGAAACAGCAGGGACTGCTCAGCCAGGATCGTCTGCTACTTGATGGCTGGCTGAGCTTTTCTTCTGGAATCACGATAAATCGACGACTTGAATATATGTCGTCTGGCGGCATAGTTGTAGAAAATGGCGACCTCATTGTCGAAGCACCAGTGGTGCCCGGTGGTTGGCGCGACAACTGCCTTCTCTACCTGGTGGCGCTCAATGGTAACGTTATCTTCAAAACACAACCGGACGCCAAAGTTCAGGCCGCTGTTATTGCGTCATCCAACACAGCTGAACATGGCCGCGTGATTTTTGAGGCGCCACCAGCCGAAATTAAAGGCGCTCTGGCCATGAAAAGACTTTTGCGTAACAGCACCGAGGCCGAAACCTTTCAGGGCACCAACCTGATCTATTTTCCGGCACTGGCAGCCACACCAGCCGGCAGCGACGGGCTGTCAAATGACGACTCCCTGCTCACCTTCAGTTTTGGTCAGCAGCCGCAGGAGATCAGATAATGCATAAAATCAGCAGAATCCGTGGGTTTTCCTTTATCGAGCTGGTAACTGCGATTACCGTATTGTCCATCGGGCTTTTGCCAATCATGTGGTTCTTCTCACGCAGCAATGCCGGCACTGTAAAAACCAGAGACGAAATTGTCGCCCAGCAATATGCAGCAGAACTGTATGATTTTGTTATTGCGAGCGGCTACGATGCATTTGCACCAACCGACGAGGCCGGCATTGAGATCCCTTCTATCACTATAGACGGCGAAACACTCAGCATCGATGACCATTTTAAGCGGCGCCTGATTATTGAAGATCTCGCGCCCACGCACAACACCGAATGGCCTCTGCTCTATCGCACTCTGGCGGTAGAGGTGAACTGGCTGGCCGAGCAACAGCAACGCACCTTAAGATTGACAGGAATCATTTATGCGCCAAAATAGCCATAAAAACGCTGGAATAACGCTGATTGAAGCCGTTGTATCGGCGGCAATCGGTGCGCTGATTTTTGTTGCAGTCAGCCGCATGATGGTCAGCACTCTGCAGATGTCACGCGCCGGCAGCAGCCATCTTACTAACATGCTGGCAGCAGATATAGTATTGCAACAGCTGTTGCAGGATCTCAAACAGGCGCGGACGATAACTTCAGATGAAACACAGCTGGCGACCGGTGAGCTCTCCGTCGAGCGGCTGACCTGGCAGAACACTAGCGCCAATCCAGCTTTCGCAGGAGTATCCTATCGCATACCCGAAGACAAGCGAGGCCTGATAAGGCAGACAGAGGGTCGCGAACATCGCCTTTACCCAGACCGCCTGTTTAAGCTTGGATTTAAGCGGGTGAAGGTTGGCACACAAAATGCGGCAGGCATGATAATAGATCTCAAGGTCAGCACACCGGAACAATCAGAGGAGCATGGTTTCAGGCGTTTTGTATATCTCGACAGCCTGCCCGAAAACCGCAGCATAATCAACGATTACCTGCCGTTAGCGGTTGCGGCACCCTGACCACAGAATACTGACCGAAAACCGCTATCTTTGTGGATCTGCTTCAAACTTCTCTTTTTCGTCGAGCCAGAAAGAAAATGCTACAGGCAAAAAATCGCTGGCAGTAAAGGTAGCGGTAGGATAATCGCCGTTAAAAATTCTGACACCAAGTTCAATCATTCTGCCAATTCTTCTGTCCTGATTTTTGATTAACCTGATCACCTCTACGCCTTCTTCGAGATGATCGCTGCTGAATTTAAGATCTGCGAGCTTCCAGAGCAGTTCATCACGATTTGCATCTGAGACAATTTTTTCCTGTAACTGTAAAGCAGCGTGAAATCTCTCGGCCTTTAAAAGCAAAAAAGCACATTCGGCAAGAATCTGATCAGACTCATCTGGCGAGCATTCTGGCGGAATACCCGCAGCCACTTCGTTAAGCAGCTGAAGTTTGTCGCGATAATTACGGTTTTCGGGGTTAACCGCAACAATACGTAAATAGCCCCTGAGCCTGCAGATGGTATCTTTTATCGAGGCAATCCCCTTTCGCGCCAGAACAAAGTTATCGACCAGCGCATGCCGGGCAGCTATCTCTACAACAGCCAGGTTCCTGACAGAAACATCAGTAATCTGCTCGAGCAGGTCGTTTGCCAGTTCTACCTGACCAAGTTCCAGACATTTCTTGAGCAGAAAACTAACAAATTCAGAACTGTGCTGCACAGTTTTGAAAGTAATCACCAGATTTAGAGCCCTTTGCAATAATTCTTTAATCCTGGATTCCTGATTGAATTTTAAAAGAACAGTAGCCGACTGCGTCAAAACCAGAATTTTTTCCGGGACTGCGGGAATCGCATCGACCAGCTTGATGGCGTCATCAACAAGATCACATGCGATTTGCCATACCGACCTGTCTTTATATTCAGAGGCAATGGCAAGAAACGCGCGGGCTTTGAGAATTGGCATGAAGATGCTGTCGGCAGCCTCACGGGCCTGCGAGAAAAAGCCTTCTGAAGCGTGCTTCATTACCAGACTTACCGCCAGTTCGGCTCTTATTTCCGGATTTTCTATTTTCTTTGAGATTTCAACAATGTTTACATACTTGCCGGAAACAACCAAATGCTCAACAATCTGATGCATAATCGCCAACCTGGTCTCAGGATCCTGAATTGATTCAGCAACCTCAAACGCCCAGTGGTATTCGCAGCTCTCGGCAAGCTTATAAGCCGTCCAGGCAATTCCAGTCATGCGTATCTCTGGCTCAACAGTTTGCTCAAGCAGATCGATAGCGCTGATAAAAAGCTGCCGTGCCCTATCACGCAACTTTGTTTCGTAGTAAACCTGACCAAGGCCAGTAAACAATCTTATCTGATCCATTCTTTCGGGGAAATATGCCGATAAAGTCAGAGCTCGTTCGAATTCGCCAATGTCTGCATACTTCAGCGCAATAGAGCTAAGAATGCGGCTGCGCATTTCCGGGTTCTCAATGCGATCTGCAAGATCAGCAGCTTCGCTAACAATTACGAGCGCCCGTTCCTTCTGGTTATTGAGCATAAACAACTTCGCGAGATCTGCAAGTTTTTCGCAGCAAATCTCGATCTGCTTTATGTTACGGGCGCAGTCATGCAAAATCTCCAGCATTTCCTGGCGCCATGCACTTTGCCGTAGCTTATCAATTTTTTTGTTTATCTTTGCATAAGTACTCAGGCCGAGCCGAAACTTTCTCTGGGCGATCTTCAGGGCGAGAGCTGAAGAGGGGAAGCGTTCCAAGATCGAATCGATGAGCGAAATAGCTTGTCTATAAAGATTTAACGCCCGTATGTAATCATCTTTTTCGGCTTTCTGCGCTTTGCAATACAGATTATAAGCCTGAATAAATGTATAATTCTCGTTGATCCGCCTGCTCTTACTCATTCAACCTCTCTTTCG